>NZ_JACYVQ010000006.1:0-525374 GCF_014842675.1 Paenibacillus sp. CFBP 13594 | reverse complement strand
CCCGCTGGCCGCCGCGGCGAAGCCGCCTGCGCCGGGCGCGAAGAGCTGCCGCTGCCGGGCTTGACGCGCCGGTCGCGGCTGCGCAGCTGCTGCTCCAGTGCCGCCGGTGACAACGGCACAACTTCCTCAGCCAGCAGCTTAAACCCTTCGTCCTGCTGCTGCACTTTGGCACGCACGACGAGCAGTTCACCTTTCCCGACATGCTGCTGGCTACGCCGCCATACCTCGGGAAAGAGAACCACTTCACAGCGTTCAATCTGGTCTTCCAGCTCCATGAACGCCATAGCTTTGCCCTGTTTCGTCGTAATCGACTTCACGGACACAACCATACCCGCAGCGACGGTCATCGTGTCGTCTGCAGCCTCGGTCAGCTCCATGATCCGGTCAGCCCCACTCGATTCCAGCACATCTTCACAGTCATCCAGCGGATGCCCAGAGAGATACAAACCTAACAACTCTCGCTCTAGCTCCAGTTGCTGCCCTGAGGAATAAGGAGGAATTTCCGGATATTCAATCTCCCAGTTTGGCGTCTCAACAAAGTCGAACAATTGAATCTGCAGATCCTCACGTTCCTTGCGCCATTTCAGAGCCGCCTCAACAGTCTCATCCAGCATCGCCAGCAATTGGGCCCGGTGCCCAGGTAATGTGTCAAAAGCTCCAGCCTGGATCAGCGATTCAATCACACGTTTGTTGCATACACGCAGATCCACACGACGACAAAAATCGAGCAAACTGTCGAACGGTCTCTCCTGCCTTACGATCATAATGCTTTCCATTGCCTGGGTACCAACATTTTTCACAGCCGCCAGACCAAATCGTATTGCACCCGTTAATTTTTCCTCATCCGGACTATCATTAGACACTGCAACGTTCTTCTCCGCAGAGGACAGTTCCCCATGCTCCTCGTGAGAGGAAGACGCTTCTTGTCCTTCGTCATTACCATTTTCCAATGAAGAAGCCGCCACCAATCCCGGTTCCTTCCGGTTGTCGGATGCCTCAGGCATGGTTGTCGCTGCCTGCCAATCATATCCACCACTGTCCTCATCGGGTCCAGGACCGGGATCATCCGGCAGAGGTGCTTCACCATATTCTGCTTGTTCCGAATGCCCATTATGCTCATGAACGCGATCTTCCCTGAAGGAACTCCCGTTACCATTCGCGGCATGTTCTTGGGAAGGGCTTCCGGCGTCACTCTTGGGCTCTGCTCCCGCAGTCTGCTGCGATGCGCTGCTCTGATCCCCGGCTCCTGCGCTGCCGGACGGCACAAATACAGGTGTAAACAGAATACCGCTCTCATTCACATCCGGCGGAAGCACCTCCATGTCCATACGCCGACATTCCACTACGTACTCTGCCACTTTCCGATGACTGCCCATTACAGCTGTTAACATGGATGCCATAAAATGAACCGGATAATGCGCCTTCAGATACGCCGTCTGGAACGCAAGCACACCATATGCTGCGGCATGAGCACGCGGGAAGCCATAGTTGGCAAACTTGACGATCATATCATAGACCAGGTCTGCCTCTTCTTCGCTATACCCTTGTTTCAGACTGCCTTGTACAAAGTGTCCACGCTCCAGATCCAGCACTTCCCGTTTCTTCTTGGAGACCGCTCTGCGGAGCAAATCTGCCTCACCCAGCGAGAAACCCGCCATCCGGGAGGCTATCTGCATGATCTGTTCCTGATACACGATGATGCCGTACGTATCTTTCAGGATAGGCTCGAGATCCACATGGGGGTAATCCACTTCAATCTGTCCATGCTTGCCCTGAATGTATTTGGATATGAACTCCATCGGACCCGGACGGTACAAGGCAAGTACAGAGATTACATCTTCAAAACTACTTGGCTTCATCTCTTTCAGCACACGGCGTACCCCGGCAGATTCCAGTTGGAATATGCCCATCGTGTCCCCTCGCCCAAGCATCTCGTACGTTAACGGATCATCATCGGGAATAAGACGGAAGTCCGGAATTTCTCCATGTTCCCCAATCCAGCGTACACACCGCTCAATGATTGAGAGGGTACGCAAACCAAGAAAGTCCATCTTAAGCAACCCAATAGACTCCAGGTTTTCCATGGAATACTGGGTTAACGCCGTCCCTTCACTGCCCTCCTGAAGTGGCACCGCATCGGTCAGCGGGTCACGGGAGATAACCACTCCCGCTGCATGCGTCGAAGCATGACGTGGCATACCTTCGACCTTCATCGCCATATCCAGCAGCTCACGTGTCTTAGGCTTGGTTTCATACAGCGCCTTCAGTTCAGGTGTAGCTTCCATGGCCCGCTCGATGTTAATGCCGAGCTGCGCTGGAATCAGCTTTGCAGCCTTGTCCACTTCGCCGTAAGGCACATTCAGTGCACGTCCAACATCACGCACGGCCGCCCGAGCAGCCATCGTTCCAAACGTAATAATCTGGGCGACATGGGCTTTGCCATATTTATGAGCGACATAATCAATGACCTCATCCCGCCGCTCATCGCTGAAGTCAATATCTATATCCGGCATGGAGATCCGCTCGGGATTCAGGAATCGTTCGAAGAGCAGATTATATTTCATCGGGTCAACATCGGTAATATGCAAAGTGTACGCTACCAGACTACCTGCCGAGGAGCCCCGGCCCGGTCCAGTAACAATGCCTTGTTTATGCGCATAGGCGATAAAATCCCAAACAATCAGGAAATAATCCGAGAATCCCATGCTGTCGATTATACCCAGCTCATACGCCAATCGTTGTTCGAGTTCGGATCGAAGCTCCGCATCTGTCCAACGCGTGGACTGCGCATAACGCTCCTCCATTCCTTCTTCGCACAGCTGACGCAGATACGCCGAAGGGCTGAGTCCATCAGGAAGCGGTCTGTATTCCGGCAAAATCGATTTGCCGAATTCCAGCTTCAACTCACAGGAATCCGCAATGCGAACGGTATTTGCCAGAGCTTCCGGTACATGAGGAAACAAACGAGCCATCTCTTCTTCACTTTTCAGATAGAGCTGATTGGTTCCAATTCGGAGCCGATTCTCATCATCCACCGTCTTGCCCGTTCCGATACAGATCAGCACATCCTGAAGCTCAGCATCCTCTTCCGACAGGTAATGCGCATCATTGGTCGCTACAAGCGGGATCTCCAGCTCAGCAGCCAGTTTGATCAACTGCGGATTTACCCTTTTTTGCTCGGAAAGCCCATGATCCTGAAGTTCCAGATAGAAGTCGTCACCAAAGATATTTTTGTAGCGTAACGCCGCACGTCTCGCCTCTTCTTCTCTTCCATGCAGCAAATGTTGTGGTACTTCACCACCCAGACACGCACTTAGACAGATAATGCCCTCGTGATGGGCAGCCAGACTTTCCATATCTACACGGGGTTTGTAATGAAAACCTTCGAGATGTCCAATGGAGCACAATTTCATCAAATTACGGTAACCCGTCATATTTTTGGCCAGCAAAATCAAGTGATGAATCGGTTGATCCTTGCGGCTTCCCCGCTCTTTGCGGGACCCTGCTGTCATGTATGCTTCGCACCCTATAATCGGCTTGATGCCTCGCTCCATACATGCTTTATAAAAAGGAATTGCACCATACATCACGCCATGGTCGGTCAGCGCAAGTGTCGTCATTCCGAGATCTGCAGCCTTATTCACGAGATCCGGAATACGCGCAGCGCCGTCCAGCAAACTGTATTCGCTGTGAACGTGCAAATGCACAAAAGAACTCATGTTTTTTTCTTCCTTTCGCCGCAGATAGTCACAGCATCGGATCTTCTGATCCGTCTGCTACCCTATCTATCTCATATATATGAATTAAATAAATAAAAAATGGAGTCTCTTTATTAGAATTTGTAACAACCTCTTAAAAGGAGACTTTATTATTCTATTTTATCATAACGTTCGGGGGCACGCCCATACAATAGAAGTACAAGCCGCTCCCCCTGTGACAGACCGAAGACAGGAGGTGTGCTGCTAGGTCTGAAAGGGGTGTTGCCAGTGAGCACATTTTTGTCCAAAGCCATTCTTGATTTCTTTATTGCGTTTGGAATCGTGCTGGGCGGCGCGATGATCGGAGGTATTGGAGCAGTGATCTCTCTTCAGCCTCCGACACAGACGATGCTCGATATTTCTGGGAAAATAAAGATATGGGCACTCGCAGCCGCTGTCGGCGGCACAATAGATCCCATGCGTGTCATCGAGAGCAATTTCCTGGATGGTAACCTGTCTCCGGCGGTCAAACAAATCCTGTATTTGATCTCTGCTTTTATGGGCGCTCATATGGGAACCGAGCTGGTGAAATGGGTGTGCGGCGGAGGCCGGAGCTAATATGAGACAGGAACAGCGTTCATGAGAATTCCGCCATTTTCCCGTTACCGCCCGCTGATGCGAATGACCGCTGTGTTTGTTCTGGGAATGATCGCTGGATGTGTCGTCTACAATGGCGTATTTCACCTGAGTTACAATGCGTTGTGGCTGAACAATCAGGAGCTGCAGCTTCAGCTGCATCAGAATGAGGAGGATATCAAAACGCTGAAAAAATACAGTAAACGCCAAACCGTTATCAAGGAAATCAAGGTCCGTGCAGAAGAATCGGATAAGGGGCCAGACGAGGCTTCTCTGAAAGTGATGTTACAGAAGCTCGGAGACGAACTTGAGGTACTTCGGGGCAGAGATGTATTCAACATTGATGAGTATAGTAAAATGACGCGAATCATGCTGAATCAGAAAGTGTACTCGGTCAGGGAAAAGGAGTACACCGTTCAGGTCAAAACGATGCTGGTTATGGAAGGCGTACTGCAAGTTTGGGTACAGATTCGCATGCACGTTCCTGCGTAACAGCAAAAAACTGCCCTTGTCTGCATCTCTGCATGGTACAATAAGGGCAGTAAATGCTTTCCAGAAAAGGAGCTGCGTCTTTGTGTTCATTGATGTACTCAAATATGCTCTAATCGCCATCTTTGCTGTTACCATGGTTTTTGCAGCGTTGAACAGTATTCGTTCACACAGAAGTTCGGATGCTGCCAGCGCCGGTCTGTACCGTTCGTGGACGAATATCTGGATGGGTGGCATGCTTGTTGTGCTTGCGCTGATCCTGATGTTTGTCTTCACGGGTTCCACTTTATCTGTGGTTGTGGAAGCGCTATTTCTGATTATGGGTGCGTATAATGTATTTGCCGGAATACGTAACCGCAGTTATTATGCGCGGCTTCAACAACGGTCCAGTAATGGATCAGGTAAAACCTCCGGACAATCTGCATGATTCGTTGAAGTGTTATCGTTCTGTCTGCAAAAAGAGAGTACTTCCCTTCATTAAGCGAAGCCAGAACCGCGCGACAGCGCAACGGCAGAGCTTCTCGATCAGGGAGTACTCTCTTTGTCTATGCCCAGGCAACGTACCCTGCTAGGCATGGTCAATCGACTGCAATGTCATTACCGCTTTGCATACCACACTGCCTTCACGGGTAACCACAATGTCCATTTTGCACGTTCGACGACTGGTTTCCAGAATTAACGGTCGAACCAGGATCTGATCCTCAATCTGAACCGGTCGAACAAAATACGTCGTTACATTATCCACCACATGGTCGTTCCCTGTAACATCCCACGCTGCCCGTCGGCCAGCCTGAGTCATCACATTCAACAGAACACCTTCGGAGATCGTACCCAGATCCGTTGCCATCTGAGGAATGATGAATCCGTGAAATAACAATTCGTTCTGTTCACCGCGCTCCTCGGCAAACCCGTTCCAGATCAGATGATCAAACGTCTCTCCCAGTTGTGGCTGCTTCTGTGCATCCCGCATGGCCTGAAGCACTTCCTTGCGTGTGACGGACGCAATCAGTTTGCGGTTCCGATCCACGATTGGCAGAAAATCGATTCCTTCCCAAGTCATAATCTGGGCAGCAGAAGCAAGAGATGTCTGCAATGAAGCCGTAATCGGGCGGCGTACCACGCATTTCTCAATACTTTGATCTTCTTTCAGCTCACTGACATCCTTCAGACTCACAATCCCGATGACCCGGTTCCATTCATCCACGACTGGAAAGCGATGTTCACCCGTCTCTGAAACCAACATATGAAAATCTGCGGCTGAACTGGTCACCTTCAATACCTGCAAGCGAGGTTTCTGACCAATGATATCCTCAACAAGCATAATTTTTTTCTTAATCAGCCGGTCGAAGATCGCACGGTTAATCATCGAAGCCACCGTGAATGTATCATGTCTGGATGAAATAATCGGTAGCCCAAGCTCGTCAGCCATAATTCTTACTTCACGACTTGTCCCAAAACCACCCGTAATCAACACGCCCGCTCCCTGTTCGAGGGCAAGCGAGTGAGCATCTTCACGGTTACCCACAATCAGCAAGCTTCCAGCGTCAATATAACGGGCCATTGCCTGTTCTTTCATCGCACCAATCACATACTTGTGCAGCGGTTTGGCGAGACCTTCGTTCCCCCCCAGCACATGGCCTTCCACAATGGTCACAACATCAGCAAAGGTCAACTGTTCCGACATGCCCCGAGGTCTCTTCTCGATCCGCACCGTTCCAATTCGTTCTTTGGTCACGACCAGCCCGAAGTTCTCCGCCTCTTTCACCGCACGATATGCTGTCCCTTCACTTACACCCAACTCCCGTGCAAGTCCACGTACTGATATTTTGCTGCCAACCTTCAGTTGTTCAATATGTTGAAGTAACTGTTCATGCTTCGTTACGTTCTCTTCCTGTCCGTCCAACTGTACCACCCCCGAAGATGCATCTGTACTATACTGTATCTATTATAACACGGCTTTAGGAAAATAACCCCATATCCTATCCCGCTCTCAGGGGAATGGCACCGAATGAGTTCACTCTTCCATGTTGTACGCTAATCCGTTATATACCAAAAAGACCGGACCCCTTATGCGCAAGGTAATCCGGTCTTATTCCAGAGGCAGAACCAACGCTGTTGGCCCTGACGTGCAGAATGTATTTCCACACCTTATACAGACTCGCTCCGCTCCTGCTTGTCCAGCAGTTTCATCTCCCACTGCCGCAGCTTCGCCCGGCGGACGGCTTCCAGTGCACGCTTCTTCTCTTCATCCACACCGAGAATAAAATGCAGATGTGCACCAACGATTAATAAAGAGAACAGCACCCATACGATGCCAAAAATATTAACCCAGTCCATTCCTCCAGCAAAGGAAATCCGCGGCAGTGCAATGACCAGCATCGACAACGCAATAAGCAGATAGATCACATGTTTTGCTTTTTTCAACCTCTTCACCATTCACAGCTCCTTCGTTCTTGATCGACTCTATATGTCTAGTCTATGAACGATAAGGAGCCAATATGAAAGGTTCAGGTAAAAAAAACAAGACAACCTTTTTGAACTACCTTTTTACGCTTCAGCGCCACCGTACAGATGACCCAGACTATCAGCAATAATTTTATTCACGTCTTCAATGATGACACTAAGGCGACGCTCCGCATCAAACAAGCGACGGATGTTCAGATTCAAGCTCAGTACTTCAAACAGTTTCTCCATTTTCTCCATCTCATCCGGAGCTGGCATATCCCCGCTCATCATACGTTGTTGCAATTCCATTTGTTGATCACGGAAGTTATCCAGCATTGCTTTTGCATCCGGATCAGCTTCAATCAGCTTCATCGCGGAAGTAATCTCTTCCACCTCGCTGCTTTCTCTCAGTGCTTTGGCCAAATCATTGGCTTTGTCATAAATGTTCACTATTATTCCTCCTCAGATTGGTTTGTTCATCCGTGTTAATACACGCTTTTCTCTCCTGTCAAACAAGGACGATCTGAAACAGGCCATCCATAACCTGCCTTAAATCAAATGCATTTAATCCATATGGGTCAATCACCAAGGGTTATATGTCCTCATATGATGAAGCACATGCCATGTTCAGATGCCGTTCAACTTCGAGATCAGACATCAAGTTGCCGCCCGGAAGGAGATCCGTGATGTCCACTAAAAAAGTAACGATTCAGGTTACCGGCTCGGGCATCCTGCAGGACGACGTCATCATGCTGGGCGAAGGGGTGCTTAAGGCGCTTAAAATCCCTTCAGGAAGGCCGCTTCAGCTGCAATTTGGCTCTTTCCGCCGCGAAGTCACTGTTATTCCGGTACCAAGGTATGACGGGCTGCGCATCAATCAGACAGTTGCCACCAAGACCGGTCTCGTTCCACGTTCGGTCCTGAGGGTATCCTATCGTTCAGCCAGCCGTACGCTTCGCCTTGGACCCTACATCAGTGTACTGGTTAGCCAGGATTATCCCGATCAGCCCGATCGGCCCTTTGGCTCCATCACGATGTTCTGTCAAGAACTGGTGAACGCCTGCCGTAAGCAAGGCGCCTATGTATCCTTTTTCACACCGGAGGATATTGGAGCGGTAACGGGTTATATGAAAGGCTGGGTGTATGATGACGGCTGGAAAAAGACTGTTCTGCCTGTAGCAGACGTCGTCAATAACCGGCTAACGTCCCGCAAGCTTGAGAACAAACCTAGCGTACAGCATTTTATGAAAGAAGTAAAATCGCTCTACGGCACGCAAACCTTCAATGAAAAGTTTCTGGACAAAAACGAAGTGTTTGACGCACTCAAGTCCATTTCAACGCTTAAACGAGTTCTTCCCGAGTCTCATTTGCTCAAGACGTCCGCCATGCTCAAGACGATGTGCAACCGACATCCGGTTGTATTTCTGAAGCCCGTACGCGGTTCTTTGGGCAAAGGGATCATCCGGGTCTCACGTCAGACAGACGGAAGCTTCCTGACTCTGGCGACTGGCGTCGGGGGGACCCGGAAACAAACGTATACTTCTCTGGATAAACTGTATGCCAGTATGTCTGGGAAAATGAAAACAACGCGTTATCAGATCCAACAAGGGCTGACTCTCATTGACAACAGTGGCAGACCCGTGGATTTCCGTGCGCTCGTGCAAAAAAACCGTACAGGTAAATGGAGTGTAACCTCCATCGTCGCCCGGATTGCAGGCGGGAGTCACTACGTATCCAATCTGGCACGGGGTGGAAGTCTCAGCACCGTCAAGGATGCTGTTGCCAAAACACAGTTGTCTGGATCAGCCAAAGCTTCCGCGTATGCAGGATTGCACACCGCAGCACTGGATATCGCAAAAGGGATCGAGAGTGCCATCCCTGCTCATTTTGGTGAACTTGGTATTGATCTGGCTCTGGACACCACTGGGCGCGTATGGCTGCTCGAAGTCAACTCCAAACCATCCAAGAATGATAATACACCACTGAGTGAGAGCAAGATCCGCCCTTCCGTCAAAGCCATGCTTGAATACTCTACGTACCTGGCGGGTTTTTGAAAAGTTATTCCCTATTGGAAACAAATCTGATAGAGGAGAGGTGCAGCGTAATGTTTCCATCATCTCAGACCAAGATACTGGCCATTCTGGTACGTGCAACCGAAGGCTCACCTCCCTTTACAGATGAACTTTTCTGCCGTCGTCTCAGTTTGGGGAGCATGCGATACGCCCTTCAGATTATTGTGATTCCGATATCGAATGATGCAGTCCATCTCCCTCTTCAATGGGGATATGTCTATCATCAAGGGAAGTGGAATTCGGTACCTGTTCCTGCAGTCGATCTCATTATGGATCGTTGTCTTCGCCCTATCTCCAGGTACGTCAGACAACAGCTTAGGGAATGGATACCAACCAACGGCACAGATCAACACCGTTATTGGTCTGCTTCCCTTCCAGGAAAATGGGAGGTACATCGTGTGTTGTCCCGAAATCCTGAATTGAGGTCTCAACTTGCTCCCACAACCCGGATCGGATCGCATATTCCTTGGGAAACATGGCTGGACCGTTGGCCCAAAGGACTGTTCTTCAAACCGGTATCCGGGACTCATGGCAAAAATACCTTTCGCCTGTCTCAGGGAGCGACTCCATCAACATGGGTCGTGGAGGGGCGTAACAAGGACAATGAACCCTTTTTTCTTACATTCAACCATACCCAGGCTGTATCTTCCTGGCTAGCATCACATCAGGCTGAGCGTAAGATGATCGTACAGCCATATCTGGAGCTTAGCCATCATGGAAGAGCATTCGACATACGGGCTCTAATGCAAAAGAATGGGCAAGGTCGCTGGACGCTAACCGGATGTATGGTACGGGAAGGACCTGAAGGGTCACTCACGTCCAATCTTCACGGTGGGGGTAAAGCATATCCTGCCCACGCATATCTGCTCCAGCGATATGGAACGATCCGCACGGAAACTCTGCTGAAGAGCATCCGGCAGACTGCTACTCTTATCCCCACCCTGCTGGAAAGCCGTTTCGGCAGGTTAGCCGAATTGGGGCTTGATTTCGGAGCAGATGCAGAGGGCCAACTCTGGCTAATTGAAGTCAACTCCAAACCAGGCCGCACCTCATTCGCAGAAGCGGGCGACCGACGCATGCATACCCTGACTTATACCCGGCCGCTTGCCTATGCCCGTTATCTGTTGCAACAACATGTTCTCACGGACGTCATTCGTCCAATGAAATTGCCGAATACATCCAGCAAAGCTGGCCTGAAACCCATCCCGATTCACGGCGGCTGAGGCCCGCAGCGCCCGCTTGCCATGGAGCCCAAGGATCTTTTCAGGATAGGAGGATAAATCATGAGTTTGACCTTTTGCAATCTGCATTTCACCAAGCAACCGGATAAAGTGGTTTATGTATCCAACGCTTTAATGAAGAGCCTCAACCTGTCCGGCAAAAAAACGGTGCACCTTCGCTTCGGGCGTGACCGGGTACCTGCAACGATCAAACCAATCAAAAAAGCAGGTAAACATCTGTATCTCGCTTCAGGTATCCGTAATATGATGAACGTTCCCAAACGGGGCAGTATTTATCTCCGTAATTTGCAAAATGATGAGGTCCAGTTAGGTCCACTGATCGGCGTACTCTCTGATGGGCCTGCGACGAGCACGAATCCATTCGGTTCTCGTACTGGTTTCATCAAACAGTTACTCCGTGAAGGTAGCCGTAAATCCTACATTTACGCATTTACTCCTCGGGATATCAATTGGCAGAACGAGACGGTATCGGGTTTTTTCCTGAATGATAACGGAAGCTTCACCCGCAGAACGGTACCTCTGCCCGATGTTGTCTACAACCGATTACCGAGCAGACGCTCAGACTTCTCACCAGCAATCAACCAGCTGCGGGAACGATTTGTTCGCCGAAAAATTCCGTTCTTCAACTGGAGCTTCTTCAATAAATCGGATATCTATACGTTGCTGGAGAACGAGCCGGCGGCAGGACGGTATATCCCTGAATCGATTACCAACCCTTCCGTTGAACAGATGAAGGAAATGTTGGAACGCCATCAGTTCGTCTACTATAAGCCTACTGCAGGAAGTCTGGGGAACGGGATCTACCGCCTGACTTATTCGCCCAAACGTGGATATTTCGCACGTTATCGCAAAAAAGGTGGTAATGCACTCCTGCGTTTTGGGTCCTTCAACAGTCTGATGCGTATGCTTCAGGGAAGACATGGCAAACAGCTACGCGGATATGTAGTTCAGCAGGGAATACGTCTAATTGAGATTGATGAGTGTCCAATTGATTTTCGTTTTCACATGCACAAAAATGGTAACAATCAATGGGTTGTTGTCGGGATTGGAGCCAAAAAGGCAGGACGTGGCAGCGTCACAACACACATCAAAAATGGCGGCTCCCTAATGACTCCTGAGCAGGCGCTCAGTCGCAACTTCGGCGATCGTGCGGGAGAAGTTCTTCAGCATGCCAAATCCGTCGCTATTACACTGGCCCAGGCGATTGAAACCCAGCACCAGCATCTGATTGGTGAGATTGGCTTTGATCTGGGCATTGATCAGGAGGAACATGTATGGATGTTCGAAGCGAACGCCAAACCCGGGCGCTCCATTTTCCGTCACCCTTCACTCCGGGTGGAGGGCAAATCGTCGGTGGAGCACATCTTGGAACACTGCCTGTATTTGAGCAAGTTCCGGAAGAAGGAAGAAATTTGATGAGCCTTCATGATGATTTCAAACCTGTCATTGCTGTTTTGACCATGCATGATAAACAGCGCATGTTCAGGGGAAATCATCAAAATTTTCAGGATATCTTACAAACAGGCGAGAGCATGGGATACGTGGTTTACATTGTAACTGTTCGGGATCTGAACGTGAGTGGTCCCACCGTAAAAGGATACACGTACAACAAGGGGAGTGGAAAGTGGGTTTCACAACCTTTCCCCCTTCCCCATGTTCTGTACAATCGTATTCCCAACCGGGAGGACGAAGGAAAACCTTCCGTTCAGCGTAAAATTGATGAATGCATGCAATCAGGAATCGAACTGTATAACCCATTCTTTTTCAACAAATGGGATCTGTTCGAATGGCTTAAGAAATCCAAATCGACTCAGCAACTGATCCCTTATACTCGGCGGATGCGGAGTGCTTCTTCTCTGGGTGCCGTTCTACGGGCGTATCCCTATCTGTACCTTAAGCCCGAGAGCGGCAAAGCTGGTAAAGGAATCATGATGCTTAAATTCCAGGAAAAAGAACGGCTTCCCTATCGACTCAAAATACAAACCACACGTAGGAGCACGACCTATAAAGCATCTACACTTGCCAAGTTATGGGCACGAATTCGCAAAGAAACCGGACATACGCCCTATATCATGCAACAAGGCATTGAACTGGCATCCTCTCGTAAACGCCCCTTCGATTTGCGTGTTCTTGTACAAAAGAACACCAAGGGCCAATGGAGCGTAACCGGTGTAGGAGCGAGACTTGCTGGCTCCCGCAGCATTACAACGCATGTGCCGCGCGGCGGGAGCGTAGAAGACCCTGAGAAGCTGCTGACCGAGCTTTTTGGCGAAGAAATGTCAACAACCCTGATGAAACGTGTGAAATCCACTTCATTAATGATTGCAAGACAGGTAGAACGGGGATCAGGTTACACGCTCGGAGAAATGTCCATGGATCTGGGCATTGATGACCTAGGGGAACTCTGGTTCTTCGAAGCCAATGCAAAGCCCATGAAGTTTGATGAACCACAGATCAGACGGCGATCATTGGAACGTATATTTCACTACAGCGCTTATCTTGCCCGTCAGTCCAAACGATGATAGACAGGAATACTGCAAAAAGAAGGTGATTGTTTGTGTCCTCACCTGTTCTGGGCATTATGACGTTGTACTTAAATGAACATCGCGCTCTTGAAGAACGAAGCGTTTATCGCAGAATGATTCTTGAAGGGCGCAAGCGGGGACTCGATATCTATGTATTCACACCAGCCGACGTACACCCCGGCGGCAAACAAATTGAAGCCATGGTTTTTCATGAAGGAAAAGGCTGGTCCAGGGAGTGGCGATCATTCCCGGACCTGATCTTTGATCGCTGCCGAATTCAGCGTAACCGAAGGTTCCAGCAATTGCTTGCTTTTCGCGAGAAATATGGGCATCTGCTCTTTCTGAACAGGCCACTGCGCAATAAATGGACCATCCACCAGACCCTTTTACAAAAAGCTAACTTTCGTGAACACCTGCCGGAAACCGCTCTATTTCAGGATATGTCCGATGTAAACCGGATGCTCAAAGTTTCTTCTCTGGTTTATCTCAAACCCATTAATGGAACAGGTGGACGTGGTATTCTGCGCATTGAACGCAGCAGTAGCGAGGCTAATACGGTGCTTGTTCAGGGGCGGGATCAGAAGCGTCGTATCATCACTCCACGTAAAGTTCATTTATCACGACTTGGCGCGTTGCTCCAGCACTGGAACATGAAAGACAAGTATCTTGTACAAAAGGGCATTCAACTTCAGCTTCCGAATGGACGTGTGCATGATTATCGCATGCTCGTTCAGAAGAACGGTGAAGGACAATGGGAGCTTACTGGATGTGCTGGACGCATGGGTGCAGAAAAAAGCGTGACCTCCAATCTGCATGGCGGCGGTCAGGCAATAGCGATGGACCGACTCATGAAGCAATGGATCGAAGATGACGACCTCCGGGCAGAAATTAACACAACTGCAGAGAAATTCGGTATTGATGTTGCTTCGTTTCTGGAAGATACGTATGGGGACCTATGTGAGTTGGCACTGGATTTGGCGATTGACAGAAGCGGGCGTATCTACCTGCTTGAAGTTAACCCCAAACCTGCACGTGAAGTATTCGCTCGCATCGGGGAGCGGGATATCTATTATAAAGCCATCACTCAGCCGCTGGAGTATGCCTTATGGGTATATCGCAACAGACCTCCCGGAACGGCCAGAAAGCCAGCCATTCCTAGGCCCGTTACGCAAAAATCACCCAGAGTAAAAAGAAAAAGGAAAGCCAAGTGAGTGAAGAAAAAGCAGGAGTCTATGTTCGCCAAGTGCGAGCATCTGCTCCTGCTTCACTGTTTTTATTTCTGTTCTTTCGTCCATTGCAGCGTGTCGTTGTCAATCACAATATACCCTTTTTCCTCACCTTGCACATAAGATAATGACAATCTCATCAGGTCAGGTTCCAGTTGGCATGTGGTAACACGTGTAACCTGGTCTGTATGATCCGCGGGCAGGCACAACGTCAGAATACCCACTTTACCCGAGAAATCAGCCTTGCCCTGGATGACCGATGTTTCCGACTTGGAACCATACACCTCAGATACCCAGCCGGGCTGCTCCGTCAACGCGAAGGCTCCCTTTCCCATGCCTGCCGTAACCCATTGCATCGTCAGCGTTATAGAGGATGCCTCATAGCTCATATCCGCCGTCATTTCTCCAGCTTCATTGATCCTCAACGCAATATCCGTTTGCGGATGCAGGTGAAAACGTTGCTCCAAAGTATGCTCTGCTTCAGCCTCCAGCCAATCCACAATGAGTAGTATAGGGGTTTCCACCCCTGCCAGCATCCACCGACGATGTGTAACTGGATCTGACAAATGCGTATATCCATCCTGCGAAGCATCAATGAAGTGATAGCTGTCATTGCTCTCCCAACGTAACGTTGTGGCCTGAGCCTCCGGTTCACCCCATTGCTGTGTGGAGAGATAGGGTGTCTGATCCAGACCATCCACCGTGACGGTATTGTGCGCCCGCGTACTTTTGAAGTACCGACGCCATTTCCCTTCTTCATACGTATAACGTCCGGTGTCCGTGAAGAAAAGCTGGTTCTTCCACATCCACTCCACATTCAGCGCATCGGCATGTCCGTGTGCTCCGCCCATGGCAGCCGCATCAAAAAAAAGATATTGATACTTGTCCCTCATGACATAATATCCTGTCTGCGGGAAAGCTCGGGTCGACAACGCCGGAGAAGAAGAAGCCTGTAGTCGGAGGCATCGCTCATATTTCTCCACACCCAGCAACCAGAGACACTCCGAGCTATCCGTTCCGCGAGCCATCAAATCATCATCGTCCAGGATCGCGCCAAGCAAGGTCAGTCGTTGTCGTCCATCGCCAACCCAATCCGAATCACCAATACCGGTAGACTGATGATCTGGTCGGATCAGCGCCTCGGTGAATGCAGTCATTTGGCGCAGACAGCGGGCATACCATGCCGAGAAAGGATGCCCTGAAATCTCGCCCAACCGATAAGGCGTGCCAAACATCTCGATGCTGGCATTGTGGTAATGTGTTGTCAGTTCAACCTGTATTCCTTCTTCACCCAACTGATGCAGCAAACACAGCTCAAGACGTTCCATCGCCACTTGACGCCAGTATGGACTTCGCGGGTGCTGGTGGTAGAACGTAGCAATCATGAATAACCCTTGCATATGCATAATAGCATGATTGATTTCCGTGCTGCCGAGGTAACGGGTCAAAAACTCGGCGTGCTCGTCCAGACCTTGTCGAAACTCCGCCTGAAAGCCTTCGTCTATCAGTGAACTCGCTTCCATATATTTATATGCCGATATCCAGGACTGTACACGTAGCCCCGTCTCCAGCAGGCGCCACGGACCGGGTTTTTGAAAGAACACAGCCTCGTCGTAAACCAGATTTACAGGTACCGGGTTTTGCTGTCTCCAACTACGGAAGTGGTCAATAAATGCTGTTACATATAGCGGATTGCCCTTCATCAGATACGCCTTGCCCAGATCGAGCATATGCCAGTGTCGATTGATGCCCCATGTGAACTCCAGATCATTGGTCGGGTTGTGAAGCCAGTCCACAGGTGTCCCCATCGGAATCCAGCGATTCAGATCGTTGGTATAAGGAACGATAAATTCATTCAGGATGGCACGATTGGCAATCGTGAGCGAATTTCGGGCTTCTTCCGGAAAATGTTTTTCATAATATTGGGCAGCCCGTTGCAGATCCGTTGCCGAAAGGTAAAAATCGCTCATTGGGATGCCTCAAGGAAATCCTGACGGAACGGGGTAAATACATCCAGAATGACGGAGTCCTCCAGTGCCTTGACCCCATGCGGGACGTTAAAGCCGGCATAAAAGCTGTCTCCTGCTTTTAAGATGCGAGTTTCTTCACCGACCTGAACCTCAAAGCTGCCTTTGACGATATAACTGACCTGCTCGTGCGCATCATGGGAGTGAACTTCTCCAATACCACCTTTAGCAAAAGTAACCTCCACCATCATTAATGTACCGCCCATACCCAAG
The DNA here is from genome assembly GCF_014842675.1 of Paenibacillus sp. CFBP 13594. Taxonomy (NCBI): domain Bacteria; kingdom Bacillati; phylum Bacillota; class Bacilli; order Caryophanales; family Paenibacillaceae; genus Paenibacillus; species Paenibacillus sp. CFBP 13594. The sequence goes on along the minus strand of NZ_JACYVQ010000006.1, from coordinate 508,802 downwards.
ATCTTGCGGGAACTCGTTTCGTTCACGATATGTGCATCGATAGACGCATGATTAATAATCATTTTGCTTTCCCCTTTCCTTGTGAATAAGCGACCGAAGTAGTTAAACCACGGCCGCTATGAACGTTTATTAGTCTTCTGTGGACAATTTACCCTGAAGTTTGGAAGAATCAAACGAAGGATCAGCAGTTATGTTGGTCAACCCTGCCGCTTTGGTTTTCTCCAGAGCCGCATTGTACCTTGTATCCAGATCTTTGATCACAGCATCGAGATCGCCACCCGTGAATACAAAGATTGAGAAAGCCTCACCCCATTTGGTGCCTTCCAGTGAACTCTCGGTCACCACACTTGGATTTGCCGGGAAAATGGCATCATAACGTTTGGGCAGGAAACCTTCAATGCCCGGAATGCTTGGTTTTTTGTCAGAGCTTAATACAGCAGGAATCAGTGAGATTCCGTATCCTTTTTCGTAGTATTCACTCTGAAGATCTGTGCTGTACACATACGCCATAAACTTCCATGCCGCTTCCTTGTTGGCAGAATCTGCATTGATGCCGATGTAGGAGCCCCCGATGACTTGTGAAGCGCCCTTGATTGTTCCATCATTTGTTGGCACAGGAGCGGCTGCCCAATTTTCTTTTGTAGGAAACTGATCTTTATATACCCCTGGTTCACCGGAGTGGTTAATGTACATTCCGATTTTGCCTTGAGCAAACTGGGCTCTGAGCGGATCGATGTCCAGACTTTCAACCCCTGGCAGCATGCTGCCATCCTGATTCATCTGGCGAAGTGCCATTGCAATATCCTTGTACATCCCAAAATCAAATTGGCCAGTCTTGTAGTTGTAACCATCGATACCAACATTATTGCTTGCACCTGCAATCGTATTGGCTGCTCTCCAGAAGCCGCTGCTGCTCTTGAACGGGCTGGCAAAGCCATAGATGCCTTCACTTTTACCAGCTTCGGTAATTTTTTTGGCATCTGCAACCAACTCAGCCAACGTTTTTGGCGGGCTCTCGATCCCTGCCATTTTGAAAATATCCTTGTTATACACAAGTCGCCAGACCTGCCCTGTATTGGGGAGGGAATATATTTTTCCATCAATCGTGTTTTTATTTTCAATCAAGCTGTCTTTAAATACGGCTTTCATCTCATCACTCATATATCCATCGATCGGGGCGAGATACCCCTTCTGATAATACGTCTGAAAATCATTAACTTGCAGCACATCGGGTGCCTGCTTGCTGGCAAAAGCAATATCGACCGCTTGTGGATAGTTGTCCCCCATCACGGTCATCTCCACTTCAATGTTGTCCTTGTTCGTCTGGTTGAACTCATCGATCTTGGATTTCATAAAATCAGCATCATGGCGGTCCGGTGTCCAATATATGATTTTGGTTTTCCCTCCGGCATTCTCCCCGCTCGTCCCAGATTCGCTATTTGCCGAAGTACCACTGTCAGCAGAACAACCTGCCAAACTTAGCGCCAGTAATGCACTTAGCGTAGTCACCATCCACTTTTTAACCATTGATATGCCCCCTTATGCTTGTCTGGACAACCCGTTTGGTTATCCGTTAACGTAATGATAATCGCTACGCTTTCATGGAGGTGAGGGACATTCTGACTTTGCATGGTGGGAAAAATGACGATCCGTATCTGTTTTCAGTTCTCATACATTTGCCGGAAGCAGGTTGGCGTCATGCCGCAATATTTCTTGAACAAACCGCTGAAATAAGGCCTGTCCTCATAACCCAGCCTCTGGCAGATCTCTTGCACCTGTACACCTGCAACCAGCAACTCTTTTGCTTTTTCCATCCTCATCTTGGTAATATATTGAATCGGCGTTATGCCGGTTTCCTTTTTGAAGGCATTGGCAAAGTAACTTGGACTTAAATGCACGGATTGGGCACAGGCATGCAGCGTCAGATTTTCTGCAAGATTCAGACTGATATATTCCTGCGCTTTGCTAATCGCCTGTTTGACATCGGTGAGTCGTTTTTTGTCCATAATCTCACAACCCATACTGCTAAAATGCTTGATATATCCCCTCCAGCCCTCAAACGTCAAGGAACGCATCGCCTCAAGCACTGTCAGGTCGGCCTCCAGACGCAAGCGTTCCTCTGCTGTAATCTCATCACAAAAGGCACGGTAGATGGCAAAAGCCAATCCAGACAGCAAACGAATCATCGTGAGCGGCTCGGGAAAACCTTCGGAAACCTGCCATTCTTCGAGAATTTCATCAATGATGCGGTGACAGGTACTCTCATTACCACATTTGAGTGCGTAAAAAAGCTCTTTCTCCTTCTCCAAAGGATACACCGGAGCCACACAGGCCTGATTCTCCAGTTCAGCGTACTTGAGGATGCAATTTCCTTCACTGTAAAAACGATAGGATATCGCCTGATCTGCATGTGCGTAGGACGTCCAGACTTCCTGTGGTCTGCGGGCAATTGTACCAACACCAAGCGAGACTGTTTTTTTGCTGAATCGCTCCACATTTTGGCGGCATTGCTCCAGTAGCTCGGAGACATCTATGTGGCTTGGTGTGTTAAATATGGCTGCGAGCCGGTATCGGTTTTCCCGTAAAACAACGCCCTTGGTGTAGCGGTTTATGGTTTCTCCCATAATATTTTGGACCGCAAAAGGAACGATTTCGGCATCCAGATGCATCGTGTAACCATATCGCGTATATCCATCCACCTCGATGACCATGACGAGAAGATTGGATGAATCGAGATCAATATGCAGCTCGTTCCAGCGACTTTCATTCAGGAATCCCCCGATTTCATGACGCAACAAACCCAGTAGATAGCTGTGACGCTCGTACTGGCTGCTGCTCTCCACCTTCTGCTCCAACTGTTCCAACTGTTTGCACTGTGCCTGTTCTTCCTTAATCACCTGTCTTACCTTCAACACCGCACCGAGTATTTCTTCAGGGGTAAACGGTTTGAGCAAATAGTCGGATGCACCCAGCTTGATGGCCTCCTGTGCATATTGGAAATCCGAATAACCACTGATGAAAATAAATTTGGCTCGCAGTCCGGCATCCAATGCCCGCTTCATTAGCTCCAGCCCGCTCAACTTGGGCATCCGGATATCACTAATCACGATGTCGGGTTGCTGCTCCAGCAACAAGGACCAACCGCGCTCTCCATTATTCGCCGTGCCTACAATCCGAACCTGATGATCTTCCCACGGAATAGTTGAAGATATGCCCCTTACAACTGCCTGGATATCATCCATAACACACATCGTCAATTGGCCCATACTGCCCCTCCTCAGGTGATCGGAATCGTGATAACAACTGTTGTCCCTACATCTGTACTGCTATGAAATACAATCGAGGCCACATCCCCATAGTGCAGGCTTAATCTGCCATGGAGATTGGATAGGGCATAACCTTTGCGTCCCCCGTCAGGAGCCTCCTCAGCATAGATACTGGCTACATCCATACCACATCCATTGTCAGCCACCTCCAGCCGTAGTGTGTCACCCTGACGATCAATGCGGATCAGGATAACGCCCAAATCTTCTTTGTCATTGAATCCATGCAGGATGGAATTCTCGACCAAGGGCTGGAGCAATATTTTTAAAATATCGACAGCGTAACAAGACGGGTCACCCACCTCAATCCGATAAATGAACAGATCCTCATAACATTTTTGCTGAAGCTGCATGTATTGTTCGACATGTTTGATCTCCTGCTCCACACTGGTGATGTCTTTGCCATCATTCAGACCTAGACGGAATAACAAGGATAAGGAAACGATCATCTCACTTACATCCTTCTTCTCTCCGCTCTCACTTTTCCAGAACATCGTATTAAGCGTATTGTAGAGGAAATGAGGATCAACCTGCGCCTGAAGCGCCTTGACTTCAAACCGCCGTTTGTCTTGCTCCGTTGTCCGTACTTCTTCAAACAGAATCTGAATCTGGTCCAACATCCGATTGAAACGATGCCCTACGGCGCTGACTTCATCTTCATACTTGCTGCGAAACCGTACATCCAGATCATTGGACTCCACCTCAACCATTAGGCGTCGCAATTTGTTCAGTGGCTTCAGCAGAGCGGAGGCCAGCAGCCTGGACAACCCGAGTGCGAGTAAAATGCAAAACAACATAATCAGGATAATCAGCCAGCGTATCTTTTGTAGAGGAGACAACAAGTCAGCCTTGGACTGTACACTTACCATGACCCAATCCTCGTTCATCGACAATGCCGAATAGTTAACAAGCATGTCCTCTCCCTGATCGTTCCTGTAGATGAAATTCCCAGCATCGTCACGGCTAAACTGTTGGGTAAAGTCAGGCTCCATAATGAAATCGTAATTTCGGGACCTGGGCCGAATGACTTCATTTCCGTTTTTGTGCAGCAAAAACAGTTGAATCTGGTTATTCATGAGATCCTGCGTCAGAATGTCTCGCATCGCCTCTTCCTTCATATTGACGACCATATAGACATTGGAATAGGTATGATTATCGATCACAATGGGTTTGAGCAACAGAGATAACACATTTCCTCGGGATTGGAATAACTGACTCTGATGTGAACCAAACCACATCGTATTCCAGCCTTGCAGCTTCACGTAGCGTCCGTATTCCCTGTCGAACGAGTTATTGCGATTCGGAAAATCTTTGGTCGAGAAAAAATCACCGATGGGTGTTGTCAGATAAGCGGTATCAATCAGTGGCTCTACGAGCTTCAATTGCGCAAACGACGTTTGCAGCAGCGAGAGATTCTGATAATAATGAGATGTGTTATTTTTTCCCACGTCCTTCATGACCTGGGTGAACGTTTCATTAAGCATAAAAGAAAAAGAGGATACAACAATGTGCCTTAGATGTTCATCCATAACCTGCACTGATTTGTTCAGAATGCTTTGTTTCAGTTCAAGTGCATTCTGCTCAATGCTTCGTGCAGCAAAGAGATAAGAGCATATCCCGGTCACACTGATGCACAAGACTACAAGAAAAATGTACAACAGCTGTATTCTTTTTTTCAGGGACATTTTATAAAAGTCGAATATCATCGGCGCTCGCTCCTTGAACACGGCTTGGCCCGTCCGCTGTGAATTAAAATGAGTATAGCACAGTGGAATTACCCGTAAAACCGTTTCCATGATTGTGCTCACGCCTATCCTTTCACAGCTCCCAAGGTCACCTGCATGAATGATTTGTTGGCAAAAATATAAACGATGAGCAGCGGCAAAATGGACAGACAGGCTCCGGCCATCATCAGTTGGACCTCAGCCGCAGCTCCGATGCCATATCGCAGATTAGCCAGCCCAACCGGCAAAGTCTGCAAGTCCGGATTGCTCATGGTGAACACAAATGGAAGAATATATTCATTCCAAGAACTCTGGAATACACCCAGACCTGCAACGGCGAGTCCGGGCCGCAGGAGCGGAAGAATAATTCGCCAGTATGTGGTGAAAAAATTACAGCCATCAATCATCGCCGCTTCATCCAGTTCGCGCGGGATGCTCTTGAAGAATCCAATCAGAATAAAGTATGTGGCAGCGTGAGCGCTGATCAGTATAATAATAACGCCCCACAACGTGGTATTCAGCCCCAGCTTGACCATGAGGTCAAATTGCGGACGCAGCACAACTGCGCCTATGGAAATAAACAGAGTGGATGCCATGAGCAGGGTGTACCCCTTTTTCCCTTTGAAATTCACTCGATCCACAGCGTAGGCTGACATCGAAGCTACCAGCAACGTACCAACTGTTGTACTTATGCTAACAAACACGCTGTTCATCGTAAAACCCGAAAAATTGGCGGTTTTCCAAGCCTGAGCATAGTTGGAGAACTGCCAAATCTTCGGCCAGATGGTGGCTCCTCCGGTCAATTCCTGGTTTGTTTTGAAGGAACCGAGCAATACAAGTATGATGGGGAACAGCGACAGCAGAGCGATTGCGATCAAAAACAGCCAAAGTACCGTTCGCTTGGTCCAGCGAATGAGTTGGGGAGACCCTGAGGGAGCAAGTACGTTTTGAGTCATCATCGTTTCCTCCTGAATGGGATTAATAGACATCATTGAGCTTTTTGGATATCCGGAAATAAATGAGCGTCACAGCCCCTACGATGAGAGCCGTTGTGAAACCGACTGCACTGCCATATCCGAGCTGCTGGAGTGATTGTGTGTCAGCCGACACGGGAAACAACAGTTTGAACAAATACAGATACATCACCTCTGTTTTGCCATACGGTCCCCCTTCCGTCAGCACCATAATACTCTCGTAACCTTTCAGCGCCGTGGTAATTGCCAGCATGATGATCATCTGCAAGACAGGACCCAGCAACGGAATCGTTACATTCCGCAGTTTCTGAAACTCACTCGCTCCATCCAGCGATGCCGCCTCATATAACTCTTCAGGAATGCTCTGAAGACCCGCAATGAACAACAACATATAGTTGCCCACAGCCCCCCAGATGGCGATGATGATGGTTGTTAACATGGCATGTTCAGCCCCCAGCCAGCTAATGGATTCGGAGATCACATGATACTTAAGCAGCAATTGGTTCAATATTCCGTTATAAGAGTTGAAAATAATAAAAAATACAATCGCCATGACCGAAGCGCTAAAAATAGTGGGAAGATAATAGATCGCCCTAAAGAGGGATCGCCCTCTCCATTTACGATTCAGAATAATCGCCAGAGTTAACGATAGTGGAATTGTAACGACGAGTTTGCCCAGGGCATACACACCCGTGTTGCCTACAGAATCCCAGAATTGGCCGTCACGCAAAATTCGTCCAAAATTATCAAGCCCGATGAAGACAGGTGTCCCGATGCCTTGATAATCATAGAACATGTAACGCAGCGCCCATAACAGCGGATAGATCCCGAATACAACAGTTAAAAAAAGACTTGGAAAGATGAACATATAGGCATGTATTTTGGATGGTTTCACCAGAATCGAACCCCCTATAGCTTTTGAATGAAGTATAGAGGGAATATGAAGGAAAGCGGGATAGGGAAATCAACTTTCTACAGGGGAGAATGTGACTGCATGATCATACAAAAAAACCTGTATTCAACGAATTTCCGTTGAGTCTACAGGTTTATATCATGTGGTTCGTAATCTTAAATCTCTCAGTATACTTATACAGCGTAGAGGCTACTCTGCTTCATCATACAGACGCAGCAGTTCTGTAAAATCAGAGATGAGCACATCTGAGTCTGCAAGCTCCTCATCACGTCCGAACCCGGCATAGGCACAGCCGATGACCGCCTGACCGTTCATTTTACCCGCTTCCACATCAGAAGAGCGATCCCCTACCATCCATGCGTCCTGAATACGATGTTTCTCAAGCAGGATCTGCACCAGATTAATCTTGGAGGGAGTCTTGTATTGGCCTGCACTGTATACCCCTTCAAAGAAAGGCATAATCTCGTGTGCAAACGCCACACCCTTCACATAGTCCTCCAGCCCATTACTTGCGACAAAAAGACGCACTCCTTGTTGTTTTAATGCTTGCAGCGTTTCCTTCACACCCGGATACAATTGAGAACTTCCTTGATCAAGCCCCTCAATCTCCAGTTGAAGCAACAGTTCGTCTGCACGGCGATGTGCCGCTTCCGACGCCTCAGGCATAACCACTTTCCATATATCTTCGAGCAACATGCCCAAACTTCCCAGCATGCGTTCCTCGGGTGGAGTTTCTCCTTCAAAATGCCCTTCGGCACGCAATGTATCAAATAGTTGCTGGTAAGCTGGCAACAACAGGGTCTCTGTCTGGAATAGCGTACCATCCATGTCAAAAATCATCGCTTCCGGTTTGAGCAATATCTTCTCTTTAGTCATGTCCAATGTTCCTTTCGGATTGGGATATGTATGTGTAATTGGAATCGTTCCCTTCCCATGATAAACATAACGTTTGAACGTGTAAACCAACGATTGTAAACATCATTAACTCTAACCTTATACACAGTAGGCCAAACGTTATATAATAGTTAAACAAACTATATACAAAATAACTTTCTTTACGTATAATACTAAAAAATAGTGCTTTAGACACCTAATCTAAAGACCTACCATTATGACATTTCCGCTTTTTTCGACAACTACATATACCCCATAGAGAGGAATAACAAACATGAAAAAGCGTAAGACCTTTAAGATTTTTTATAAGATCGGATTAGGATATTTACTCGTACTGGCTGTACTGGCTGGTTGCATCCTGCTGATTCAGAACAGCACAAGTCAGCTCCAACGGGAACTGGATTTTCTGGTCGATCACGATATGAGGGTACATGCCCTCACCTATGAACTCGAAAGAAACATGGTAGATATGGAAACAGGTCAACGCGGTTACATCATCACGGGTCAGGACAATTATCTCGATCCCTACACCCAAGGAAAAGCGCAACTTATTACACTCAGAGATGAACTTGCTGCTTTAATTTCGGATAATCCGGCTCAACTTGCACTTTTGGAAGACATACATACTAATATGGAGAACTGGGTCCAGGTCGCTGGTGAACCTATGGTCGCCCTTCGCCAAGCCAATAATACACAGGCCATTCGAGATTTTTTCGCAGATGATCCAGGTAAAAGAGACATGGACCAGATTCGGACTGCTCTCGATACGTTTCGAACCAACGAGCATACGTTAACCGATAACCGTACAGAAGCACTGAAGCAAAAAAACACACTACTGAACTTGGAACTGTATGGGGCACTTATCGTTGTGGCCATTATCTCGTTCATTACTGCTTTGGTCCTGTCACGTGCCATTGTTAGAAACATTCGTACCGTAAAGCAGGCATTGAATGACATCGGTTCTTCCAATGGTGACCTGACACTGAGAATCGCTACGCCAATGAAAGACGAAACTCGTGAACTCGCGGAGGCAGCCAATACAATGCTCACTGGTTTGCAGCAAATGATGCTGGACGTTCAAAGCAATGCCATGATTCTGAGCACAGCTTCGGATCGATTGGATAAAGGGGTTGCCGATAGCCATCTTGCAGGAAAAGAAGTTGCCACTGCCATGGAACGCGTGGCTGAAGGCGCTGATGAACAGGTTGCTCTTACGCAAACCATGGTAGCTGCGATGCAGCAATCCCTCAATGGGCTTAATCGTGTCGCCTCCTCGGCAAGTGACGTGGCAGGCCGTGCAGTTCGTACCGAATCCATTGCTGTGGATGGGCAACAGCGCATTGATAATGCTGTAGGTAAAATGAGTTCCATTGAGCAATCCTTCCTCTCTGTACAGGAAGCCATTAATGAAATTTCGAAGATGTCTGATCAAGTGATCAACATTGCAGATTCAATGTCGGGTATTGCGAGACAAACCAATCTGCTTGCACTTAACGCTGGAATCGAAGCTGCCCGCGCTGGCGAAAATGGACGCGGCTTCGCTGTCGTTGCTGCGGAAATTCGTAATCTTGCAGACCAAAGTGCAACATCAGCCAAAGAGATTACAAGTATATTGGAAACCGTGGTAGCAGGTGTTCAAAGTACGGTGCAGGTGGTTGATGAGAGCACTCTACATGTGAATGAAGGGTTGCGGACCATTGAGGATGCAGGTAATGCTTTTTCAACCATTACTCAGCATATTCATAACCTCAGTGGTGAAGTTCTGGAGGTATCTACTGTTGTCGAGGAGTTAACTTCCGGTAGTGAGGCTGTGATGAGGTCAATCAATGAAGTATCGGCTGTTGTGGAAGATACTGCATCAGCTACAGAAGAAGTATCTGCGATGACGGAGGAACAACTTGCTTCTCTGCAGGAAATGTCTGACACGTCCAAGCAGTTGAATGAAATGTCCGATGCACTTGATCAGCTGGTTAAGCGATTCAAGCTTGCATAATCCGACTCAACCTAGTAATCGAGTATCTAAATAGCTGTATCATGAGCATATATCAAAGGAAAGAAGCATCGCAGACAGACTCACCCGAGCCTCTGCAATGCTTCTTTGTGTTAAGGAGAGCTGAATCAGGAAAAGGTGCACCGGGCACCTCATATGAAAAAACCTAAACACTCCTTTTCTTATCTCGATTGTTCCGTGTTCCGTAGCGCTTCCAGTATCAATTGTGCCTGATACCCATCGTTAAAATCATATATCTTAGCTGGTTTGCCCTGTATACGGGCAATAACATGTTTAAGAACCGGCAATTCACTGGCGGATTCAAGCACTTCTATTGGAGACAGTGGTTGCCCCACCAGACCCGTCTTCAAATCTTCCCAATTTTCCAGGGCAATCGTGCCTTCTGTGCCGTACACCACCATGGATACACGTTCTTCCCCCGCAAATTGAGAGATGCCATTTAACTGAATTCGAGTCCCGTCTTCCAGTTCCATTGCAGCCTGTACTTCTAGTTCACAGTCTCCATTCTCAGGATATTGAACCTGAGTGCTCACTACCCGGATGGCTCCAAACACCTTTTGAATCATATGAATCCAGTGAATCCCCACTTCAAGAATAAATCCACCCTGTTCCCGGCTCGTAATCCATGCATTCTGTTGCCATGATCGTGGCCACTGCGGGAATTGCAAAATGAGATCTATTTTGCGAATGGCCCCCACTGTACACTGCTCAATCATCTCTTGCAACTTCAGCACGGAAGGTTCATGCGGCATAGAGAAGTGGATGGCATGAACTACGCCCGCCTGCTCTGCTGCATCCAGCATCTTTTTGGCTTCTTCTACACTATTGGCAAGTGGTTTCTCGCAGAATACATGAATTTTGCGTTCCAGTGCTTCCATGACAACAGGGTAATGAAATTTAGGCGGAACTGCAATATACAGCAGATCAATCTGATGTTCATTCATCAATTGCTTGTAATCCGTATACGTCCTAACTCCCCGATGAGAAGCTGCAAAAGACGCCAAACCGTCCTCATTCGCATCACACACCGCTACAATCTCAATCTTTGTATCCATCTTTGTATTCTCGATTAGATGAACCATATGTAATCCCATTTTACCCAGCCCAATCAGAGCCATCTTGATGACTGTCATCCCATCCCCTCCCAATTCCTTTCCAGTATAGCAGAAAGCAAAGAATTGCGAATGCGATGCGTTGTTACGAAAAAAAATAAACCTCTAGCTTTCAAGTTGCTATTAGAGGCTGAAATTCTTCATTTACAGTCATCATTTTACATTATTTGTAATTCCGTTGCGATTGGGTAATTCGTTGCAGGGATATATAACCAATTATTTTCACTTTATCCAGCAACACTTAAAGCGTTACCAACTTAAGAATCAGGAATTCAGACTCATAAAAACAGGTTGACAAAAAACCACAAAAAAAGATACTCTTCCTAATAACAATGAATATTTCCTCTTACAACCTTAGACTGTAACTTGCATTCAATAAATGGAATATGCGTATGGTTCTAATAACCTATTTCATGAAGCGAGGTGTCCCGCATGAGAACAGTTGCGGACTATTTGGCAGAAACTCTGCGTAATCTAGGCGTTACTCATGTCTTTGGTATTATTGGTAAATCCATCTGTCCTGCTGTACTGAAAATGGTGGATTACGGATTAGAGTTCATTCCAGGCCGTCATGAATCCAGCTCAGGTTTTGCCGCATCCGGTTATGCATTACAGACAGGTAAACTCGGCGTTGCCTTTGCCACATCCGGTCCAGGCGGAACCAATCTGCTTACTGCAGCAGCCCATGCAAAGGCCAACAATCTGCCTGTACTGTTTATTACGGGTCATCAATCCATTCAGGAACTGGGGCTCCCCCAGTGTCAGGATTCTTCTTCCTATCTGGCTGATCTGGCCGAAATGTTCAGACCTGCTACACTATTCAGCAAACTGGTTGAGCGTGGAGATCACTTCGGCACACTGCTGAATCATGCCCTTTCCATTGCACTCGGCCCTAATAAAGGTCCGGTTCACCTCTGTATTCCTTTTGACGTACAGACTGAATTGTTATTCCAATGCCGGATTGTTATTCCCGAAACGGAACCTCTGTTTAGCGTATCTAATCTGAATCGCATTTTTCCTCTCATTCAACAATCCAACCGCCCTTTAATTATTGCTGGTAAAGGTGTAAGTCGCGCCAGAGCCCATGATGAATTGCTTCAATTGGCCGAATCGTTCAACATTCCCGTCATTACTACTCCTGGTGGAAAAGGAGCGATTGCGTGGGACCATCCCCTATACCATGGACCTTGTGGTGTTGGAGGTTTCCCGCATGCAGACGACATGTTGAACCAAAGTGACCTTTATATCGTACTCGGTTCACGTCTAAGTGACATGACCCTCTGCAATCTGAAGCCTGAACATCATCCGGTACACCTCATTCAATTTGACGCTGATCCTACATTTGTAGGCAAGATTCTGAGCGCTCAAACCTTACATATCACCGGTGATTTGAAGGACAACCTGCAATATTTGCTGGGCACATTAGAAGACCTCCCTACTCCTGTGAGAACCACTGCACCCATGGATTACACGGTCCCTTTACCAGATCTCCCCCAACTGTCTCTGGCTTCTGTGCTAGACGGAATGAGCGATCTGCTTCCGTACGATCATAAGCTGTTTGTTGATGATGGCAGCCATGGATTTCATGCGGTCCAGCGCTATAAAGTCAAGAAACCAGGCAGCTTTGTGTTTGACGCTTACTTTGCCTGCATGGGGAACGCCATTGGTATGGCGATAGGTGCAAAGGCCGCTTCACCTGAAGAGACCGTTGTATGTATCACCGGGGATGGATGTTTCATGATGCTTGGGACGGAGATCCATACCGCGGTATGCAACAATCTGAACGTCATCTTCATTGTTGTTAACAACAAACAACTGGACATGGCACTCAAAGGAATGGAAAAAACAACGGGCAGAATCGATGGTACTTTATACGAAGTTCCTATGGATGCAGCCAAATTCGCCGAATCTCTCGGTGCAGTTGCGTTTCGAGCAGAAACTCTTGCTGAGTTCTCATCTGCGCTGAACACAGCCCAGACGTTGAATCAGGTAACTGTTATTGAGCTTCTGACCGATCGAGATGAAATTCCACCCACGGCTCACCGCACCGTAACTTTGAATTAGGAGGAGCAGATCATGAGTGAACATGTAACTCAGGGACTAGACCGTTTCGCGAAGCTTTCTGGGGAGTACGGTGCAAGAGCCCTCGCCCCCATCAAAGAACATTTTCCCGAATTGTCGGAATTTATTATGGGGACGGCATACGGGGATATTTTTCAGCGCACCACGATTTCGGATCAATGGAAGGAAGTTGCTATCATCTCTTCGTTGATCACCCAAGGCCAGTATGAACAATTAGGGGTGCATTACACCATGGCTCTGAGCGTGGGAGTGACGGTGGATCAGCTCAAGGGAATATTGCTACATCTGGCACCATGTGTGGGTGCTCCACGCATTATAAGTGCATTTAATATTTTGCTTGTCACCTTGGACGAAATACAGTAATTCACTTTTCTACATTTTTATACATGATTCGACTTTTTTATTGATCTTTTTACATTCCTACCTTTATAATATGGTTAAATTATCCTTCGAACCAGCTCTCATCTTAGAAGCTTTCAGCAGAGGCCCTATGGGGCTGTGTATCCATTAGCAGGATAGCCTTAACTCATTTAAAGGAGAGAGATCAAACATGGGAAATTTCATTCTGAAGACTGACGTTCCAAACAAGGTGTTAAACATTGAACTGGAGGGTTCTTTCTCTCAAGAAGACGGTTTGCGTTCCATCTCGGCCTATCAGGATACGATCGCTTCTATTAACACCAAGGAGTATGACCTGAACATCGATTGCAAAAAGTTGAATGTTACTGCTCCGGAGATTGTTCCTCTTCTGGAAGGCTGCCTTCAATTGTTCAAAAAAGATGAATATAAAAAAGTCGTGTTGACCCTCGAGAACAACGCGATTCTAAAAATGCAATTGTCCCGGCTCGGCCGGTCAGTCGGTCTGGACAATCTCGAAATCATATCTACCGTTACCACTTAATAAACCAGGCGGACAAGCTGTGTATTCACCCTTCCGCTCAAGAGGAGAATGAAGATGGCCGGAATTCGTATTGTAGATATCGATATCTATCATCCAGCAACCAAGGTGCACAATGATTTTTATATTGAACATTTTGATGCAAGAGGTGTAGATATTCGTGGATTGTTACAGGCACTTGGTCGTGATACACGTTATAAAATTGACAACGATGACGAAAATTCACTAAGCATGGCCTATGAGGCAACCAGTAATCTACTGGAGAAAACCGGACTCACCGGTGCAGATATTGATCTGATTGCTTATGCAAGCCAAACGCCAGAATACATCTTTCCTACGAATTCCCTGATGATCCATCGCCTGATTAACGGAGCTTCTCACACGATCTGTATTGACAGTAACGCGAACTGTGCAGGCATGACCGCTGCTTTCGAACAGGTTAGCCGGCAGATGCTGGGCAATCCTCGAATTCGCCGGGCATTAATCATCGGCTCCGATTACGTGGCTCCTCATGCCAGTCCAGATGATCCCGTATACTTTGCCAATTTCGGTGATGCAGCAGCGGCGGTTATTGTAGAGCGGGATGAACATGCTGTCGGTTTCATTGATTCCATCTATCAGACGGATACCTGTGTGTATGGTAATTCTCTTTTTCCTGCAGAAGGCTTGGCGAAATTGGGCAAAACAGGTGTAGATGCGGGTGCCTTTCATGTGAAATTCATCCCATTTGATGATTCCATCTGTGTGGATGCCGCTTCCGAGTCCATTCGTACTTTGCTGACACGTAACGAGATTGGACCAGACGAGATCAAAGCCGCCTGCTTCTCCCAGCTATCTATTAGTAACATTCGCGCAGTATCCGAGAACGTCGGCATCGGTGATGACATTGCTGTCTATATCGGAGATGAGTTCGGATATACCTCAACCAGCAGTCCGTTCATTGCCTTGCATCGAGCGGTTACAAACGGGCAGATTCAGCGTGGTGACAAAGTGTTATTCTGGACCGTCGGAGCCGGATGGCAAAATGTTGCCATGGTGGTTGAATACTAGTTATACACTTCAAAATCCAATAAAACCATCTCTGGTACCACTACTGGGGATGGTTTTTTGTCTCTCCATTTTCCACCTATTACGTTCATTTAAGATTTATTACCTTTTATTGTGAAAATAGTCACTTACATATTATTACACAAAAGATATGATTTAGTAGTAATTAACATCCATAAAAGGAGATGTTTATGTTCAAGTACGATCTACCATTATCCTGAGTTGCTGCATTCGACGTAGTTAAAAATTCATTGCTAGTTATTCAACACACATTCCATTTGAGAGAGGAGTTTTTAGATTGAAGATAAGAAAATCGCTAACTTCATTATTATCCTTAGCTTTGTTATTAACTCCATTCAATCTTGTATTCGCAGATGGTAATATGGACACGATCACCATGAACAACGAACTAAAAAAAAGTATCGAAGTCAATATCGATTCATCAATCACAGGAAATGAGCGAGAAGTCATTGCTGACGTGATGGCCCGGCTCGACGAAGAAGATCGAGAAAATGTCATCTATGTCGCAGAAGACGGTGTCATTTACTCTAACAAGTCGGAACTTAAAGAGACGACAGAAGTATATGATCTGGTTGAGAACAATATCTATGAAAGTGCATCCGGAAAAGAACTTGTCGGTCCTGGAGTACCCACGAATGATTTTTCAGCATCTGCCGTTAAAGATGACACACAAATTTCGCCCGCTGCCGAAGTACCTAATCCAAGCGGAGGTTCCGGTCCTTATCGAAGAGTTTTCTCAAATAATGGATACAACTGGTTAAGTACGTATGTAACCATCCCAGGTGCCCCTTACGTAAAAGGTAATGTTTCGACAGATGTTCCTTATGTATACTTGGGAGGTTGGGGATCTAACGGAAATGGGATAGATGCAGGTTTACAATACAGCACAGCCTTTGATAATTGGTCCCCCACGACGCTAGCAAATGGATCGATGGTTCCGAGTAATACTCGCTATCGTTCAAATCAGGACATCTATATGAAATTTTATGTGACTAATCCCAATGAATGTACGTTGGCAGTATCAGGAATCACAACGACTGGCGAACAACTAACAACGACGATTGTAAGAAGCGGGGTAAGTGGCTGGGATAAAAGCGGTATAGGGATGAGAGTAAAACGAATGACCACCATTGGTCAAAAACCCGAGAATATGAACACAGGTTCAACCATTAAAAATGTGCGCTGGCACGATATCACTGTAGGCTACTATTCAGGAAGCAATCTGATATATAGCAGCTGGGGCAGTGGACAAACCGGAGGATATCACTCTGTGCCTTCCAATAAAGTAAGTGTTAATTATGTAAGCCCTGGTGAAGAAACCGTCAGCATACAACTGTAGTATCTATTTAATTGATGTAGTATTTATTTAACTAAAAAAGATGTTCTGAATAAAAAGTAGCAGTTTCAAGATTATTCAATCTTGAGAACTGCTACTTTTAAAACTTTTATAAAATCGTTGTTATAAGAATCTGAAGACGAAGTTTAATCTACCATTTCTGATTATCTGTAAACGGTCCCATCGTATCTAGCAGCAACAATTCCATCCACCGTATGATAACTAACCAACACCAAGGTGCCTACATAACCGTCTGGCGTTTTATAGTCCGTAAGATATTTTGGTACTCCAAAACCTACAGGGTAATAATGAACCACAGTAAAAGGTTTACTTTCAAGCATAGGAGTTACTACGTCTGATACACTTGTACTGGTATTCGGTTGGATAGTTGCCGCAGACACGCCTCCACTTGAAATGGAAGTGGTCAGAATAAAGGAACATGCAGTCAACATAAGAACTTTACTAAGTCTCAAAATGATCATCTCCTTAATAGAGTTTTTAACTACAATTTCAGTGTATAATATGTCAGTGTATTTAACAACAATATTTGTAAATTATATTATTATATGTAATTTAATCTTAAAAATTTTTTATTTAATTTTATTATCTTTTCATACAAAAAAGCAGCCCTACTGGACTGCTGAACTTCTGCCTCTATATCAAATATTCAGAAAATTTTCTTCGTATCCCGATCGTCTTTCAGAATCTCCACAGCCTCCCGGAAACGTAAGGAATGCACGATCTCCCGTTCCCGCAGAAACTTCAGACTATCCTGCAGATCTACGTCATCGGTCAGATCGATTAACCATTGATATGTAGCCCGGGCTTTCTCTTCTGCCGCAATATCCTCGTACAAATCCGCAATAGGATCACCCTTCGAAGCAATGTATGCTGCAGTAAAAGGTACACCTGAGGAATTCGTGTAAAATAAAGCAGAATCGCGCTGAGCATAGTTAGGCCCGAGGCCCGCTTCTTCTAGTTGCTCCACTGACGCGTCCTTTGTTAACTTGTAGATCATGGTGGCAATCATCTCAAGGTGAGCAAACTCCTCCGTGCCTATGTCGTTCAGCAGCCCGATAATCTTGTCTGGAATTGTATACCGCTGGTTCAAATACCGCAGAGCTGCTGCCAACTCACCATCCGCTCCTCCATATTGTTCAGCCAGCAATTTTGCCATATGAGGATCACATTTGCTAACCCGAACAGGATACTGCAATTTTTTCTCATACACCCACATGCAGAGCCCTCCTTTTTGAATCAAATCAATCTTGCTGGCATATTCCCCGAGTCCCCGGCGTGGCAATTTTGCACGGAAACCCGAGGAGATTGTTTCACACTTGCCATGGCCACGGTGTCTGTGACCATTCCCATGGATATTTGGAGAATGCATGACCAAAGTTCATCAGCGGTCCGTACAATTGTTGAAATTCATGTGCAACTCTCATGCGCTCCTGACTGAATTTGTTGTACTGTTCAATACTCTGAAAATCCCCCGGATGGGTGTCCAGATACAGATTCAGCTCAACTAATACAAAGTCCAGTGCCTGGAGCTCCTCTAACAGCTCATAATACCTTGCATCACAGGCTTTGGGCACTTCAGGCTCCATCCGATTCCACCTTCCTCCCTTTCGATCTTGCTGGTGTATAAGGGCTGTATAATGCAGGCCACAACGTTCCAATTCTTAAGGCTTCTGCCGGGCTGTACTGCGGCCAACCCATAGGTTGAAATGGAATAAATAATTGCGGAGGAACCAGATACGTTCGAATTTTTACGGGTGGACAAGGATCAAACGGTCCCACAAACGGGACATAAGCACGAAGCTGCGGATCTTTCATAGAACTACGCTCCTTTCTCAAGGTTTACTTGTATGCAACATACATTTCAAACGATTGTTTCCCGTCTCTATATCCATATGTTTCTGTTCCGTAAGTTAATCCCCTTTTAGCTGACACATCAAAAAAAACCTCTGAAAATCCACCACAGAGGCGGTACTTTCAGAGGTCTATTTATTGTGATGACTGATCTTCCGAATTCATGTCTTGAGGAACAGATTGCTTGAACACTCGAACCCGAGTAATCCGCAAACGAGAAGACTCTTCCACTTCAAAGACGTATCCATTCAGCTCCCGAGTTTTGCCCTTGGCTGGACTACCTCCAAGCTCTTTAAAAAGCCATCCGCCAATGGTATCCACTTCTTCATCCTCAATGATGGCTCCGGTCCACTTATGAACTTCTTCAATAAGCGAACGACCATCAATGGAAAAGGAATCTCCACTGCGTTCCATATGCGGACGCTCATCCTCAAACTCGTCATACAAGTCTCCAACGATCTCTTCCAGAATTTCTTCCGCAGTCAGCAATCCAGCTGTGCCGCCATATTCATCCACAACCAGCGTCATCTGAGAATGTTTCTTCTGCATCAGACGCAGCACATGGCTGATTTCCATGGATTCAGGAACGTTTAAGATTGGACGGACGAGTAAAGCCAGATCATGTTGTTGCTCCGGTTTAGCCAGCAACAGATCGGTGATGTGTATAAATCCAATGATCTCATCCTTGTCTTCTACTGCTACGGGATACCGGGAATGTTTGGTTGCATTAATGATCTCCAGGTTCTCTTCCAAAGACATATGTGTGTACAGACAATCCATGTCTGTGCGTGGCAGCATGACTTCACGTGCCAACATATCGGAGAAATCAAAGATATTGTCCATCAGTTTGATCTCATCTTTATCGATGACACCACTTTTAGCACTCTGCTTCATCAGAATACGAAGTTCATCTTCCGAGTGAGCTTCGCCTTCACTGGCAGGTTCGATACCCGCCAGACGCAGCAATGCATTGGCCGATACATTCAGTACCCAGATGAACGGGAAGAAGATTTTGTAGAACAACAGCAAAGGCGCAGATAAAAACAATGCCACTCCGTCTGTTTTTTGAATAGCTAACGATTTAGGTGCAAGCTCACCCAACACAATATGCAGAAACGTAATGATACAGAAACCGATAATGACCGACACGGTCGAAATAAGCCCTGTATCTCCTACACCAAGTTTAAACATGAGTGGCTCAACGAGCAATTCGGAGATGGCCGGTTCTCCCAGCCACCCGAGTCCAAGCGATGTCAGCGTAATCCCGAACTGAGTTGCCGATAGATAGGAATCCAGTTTACTATTCACCTTCAGTGCATAACCAGCCAAACGGTTTCCTTCACTCTGCAATTGAGTTAAACGTGTTTGCCTTACTTTCACAAGGGAAAATTCCGCTGCAACAAATACGCCATTCAAAAATACGAGCAAAAAGACACAGACCAGATTAAATACCAGCTGTCCAAGATGAAATTCGGTATGAATATCCAAGTTGAAACTCCCCTTTTCTATCTATTTCAGGAATACACCTGGAATATCAACGTGTGATTGCCTTTCTCGATTTGAAATCTACACCCTTGTAATACATATCTGCCACTAGCAGGTTTGGTCCGCAACAGGATGCAATATCGCAATGGCAATTGACCGTTTGATTCAACGGATGTTCAGCTGACCATTCATGGAACACTTCATCCAGTTTACGATCACGAATGTTGCCAAACGCCGGGATATCCGCAAAATCCGTCACATACACATTACCCGTGAACATGTTAACGTTAACGCGGTTGCGTCCGTCCGGATCGTTACGTACCGTCACATTTGGTTCGCTGTATAAACGGTTGATCAGTTCCCGATCCTGCTCTGCTGCACTGCACGCGAAGAATGGCAGGGTCCCGAATAACATCCACATATCTTTGTCACGCACATCAAGCAAACGATGAATCGCTGCTCTCATATGATCCAGTGATAACACGGGCAGTGACGAAGCAAAGTTCGAATTATACATCGGATGCACTTCATGACGAACACAGCCCATCTCACGAATCAATTGGTGAATACCATCCAGCTTGTCGTGTGTACGGAAGTTAATCATCGACTCCGCAGAGATAAACATGCCTGCTTCACTCAGTTTGCGTGAATTTTCAATCATTTTCTCATACATCTTCACCGCGACTTCACGTTTCACAGGTCTGCCACTATTCGCAAATCCAACTTGATGGAAATCGTCAGCATTCAGATAGTTGAATGAGATATGCATAACGTCCAGATAAGGTAAAAGTTGCTCATATCGACTGATATCCAGCGTTAAATTCGAATTGATCTGGGAACGAATTCCACGTTCCTTGGCATATTTGAGCAGCGGGATAATCATCTCATCCACTGTTTTCTGGCTAAAGCTTGGCTCGCCACCCGTCAGACTAATCGTCTGCAGATGCTCCACTTCATCCAACCGTTTCAGCATCAGAGGGAGCGGAAGAGCCGGCGCCTCACGCATCGTAAGCATATCTCCCACGGCACAATGCTCACATCTCATATTACACAGATGTGTCACGGTCATTTCTACACTGGTCAGCACATGGCGTCCATATGTACGCAAAGAGCCGATCGGATCCCATGGATCATTCGTTGGCGATAAAGGCATCGGTTGTACCGATCCTGAGTTTAGCATGGTCATTGTTCTTCACCTTATTCCTTTTATTAACCTAAAAAGTTTTATTTACATCATACCTTGTGTTTCTCTTTTTGGAGTTATCTTTTATCATAGCACAATTTTGAATGCTCCGGCATACGCAGACCCTGTCCATTACATGACAAAAAACGCTCAGGCAACTCTGGACCGAGTTACGAAACGGTCCGGATATTACGACATGAGCGCTAATCATCTTTCAAGTTGTTCAGCTTTCCACCTGTTCACTTTGAGCCGCTGAAGGTGTATCCTCCACACCCTCTACACCTGTGATCATCACAGACAGTGCTGTAGACAGGTTAATTTCGTAGGGCGAAGATAAGGTCTGGCCGTCGGCATCCTTGAGCACCCGGATAAGTGGACGTTGAGGAACACGTGGATGAATCGCTGCGACCACCCCGACCTCTCCCGTACTGAGCGTGACCGATAGACCCACGGGGTAGATCGCTACACAATCCCTGAATCTCTCCAGCATTCGTTGTTCATAAAGCGTTCCTGAGCCCGTATACAGCACCTCTACGGCCTGATGTGGCAGCAAGGCTTGCTTGTAGACTCGATTCGTTGTCATGGCATCATACGAATCAGCAAGAGCAATCCATTTGGCATACTCATGAATCTCTTTATCCTTTAGCCCAAAGGGATATCCACTGCCATCAATTCGTTCATGGTGCTGCAATGCACAATGCGCGGATAGAAGCGGTATACCTGGTTCATCTTTGAGAATACGGTGTCCATATGTAGTGTGCTGCTGAATGATTTTGAATTCCTCGTCACTCAATCTGGAAGGTTTATGCAAAATTTCTGGTGCAATCTGTGTTTTGCCGATATCATGCAACAAAGCGCCCAGACCAATCTCCATTAATTGCTGGCGTGTATAACCCGAAGCGACACCAAGAACCAGCGTGTACACACATACATTCAGAGAATGGTTATATAGGTCAAAATCACTGGAGTTCATGTCCATCAGCATAATCATGGCTTCCTTTTGGCTGCCGATGTCCTCCAGAATCGCATTCATCACACCACTAAGCGCTTTACCGAAATGAGGAATCCGATTCTTCGTTTTCATTCCCGACATGCTCTGAAATTGCTGTTTGATCTCGACCAGTGCTTTCCTTCGGGTCTCTTCCTGCAACATTTCAGGAACGATGATGTCCTCTGTCGCAGCATCTTTAATATACACATAACCGACTCCGAGATCCTTAAGGCGTCCAATCAATCGATTGGTTAGCTCTACATCTTCACTAAGTAATACAAGGCCTTCTTCACTATAAATACGTTTCCCCAGCTTCATGCCAGGCTGCAATAAGTTTATATGTACTAAACGCACAGCCTATCCTCTCCCGCTCCGTAGATGTAATTACCACTAGCCGCCGCTTCAGCAGAAGGCAAGTACTTTAAATTTAGCTTTGATGCCAGCGGGCTCGCAGGCTGTCGTCCAGAGCCCCTGGTCGTTTTATTTCCGTTTCCAGCAAATCGCGTATGAATTCCGGAAGATGATAGAGCGTACGGGTTCCATGAGCAAGAGGGGGATACCCCACATTGAACGTAAACATGTCCAGTGTCCCAACGATATACTCACATTGTTCGTCCATAGGCTCCCCATTGATGGATATGGCCTGGATCTTCTCATAGGCTGGCGCATCTGGATTGTATTGAACTTCCATTCCGTCCATACATAACGTGCCTAGAATATGACCACGAAAACCAAATCCCACAATGGGCTTACCTGAAAACTCGTCCAACAAGGACTGCTCAAGTGCTTCACGAATATGACTTCCACTCAAGCATATTGTACAAGCATTTATAGGAGATGGACATAGGGAATGCAACATTCCTTTTGTAATATTACCTTGTGGAAGATCTCCGAGAAGCTGACCTGCATTCACCAGAGACAGCTGTGCCCCCGTGAAATGACGTACAGCTTGTGCAAGCAAGGTTGCAAACGGGGATTCCCGGTCATACGTGATGGGCAGCACCCGATCCGTTATCACTGCCGTCTGATTGAGTGTCCTTTCAGCCTCCGTACGATTCGTAGCGATTGCCAGCGCGACCTGATCATCCAGTAATATACTCTTGGCAGCCATACAACCGCTACTTACCAGTTGGAGAGGTTCTCCCACACTTGTTCGTTCCAGAACCACTTTCCCAAGCCATTGACCAAATTTCCCGGCTGCGCCCAGCACGGTCTGACCAATGACTAAGGGTTCTTCGAGAACATGATGGGTATGTCCACCGAGAATAACATCAATTCCAGTAATCTGCTCTGCCAGTCTCCGATCTGTCGAAAGCCCCAGATGTGAAAGAACAACCACTACATCCACTTCATCACGTAATGCTTCCACTTGAGCTCTTAGTGACTCCACAGGGTCCAGAACATCCCACCCAAGCAGTTCATAAAACGTGGTAAAAGGGGCAGTTGCCCCCAGCAGACCAACGCGAAATGGACCTTTCTCCATAATCAGAGAAGGTTTCATCCACACTGGCGGAAGGCCAGTATCTTGCTCCACAACATTGCCGCATACCACAGGACACAGAAGTCCAGCGTATAACTGTGAGAGCTGATCTGGCGTAAAGGTTAGCCCTTCGTTGTTACCGATTGTAATGGCATCGTAGCCCGTCAGGTTAATAACATCAACATTAGCCGTCCCCAGCGTCCCTTCTGTCTCAACGGCCATCCGGTCCATATGATCGCCGATATCCACTACAAGGAAGTTGCCACCCAGGTCACGTTCCTCATTGATCATAGCGGCGATGGTGCTCATGGAGCCGAAGTGGCTATGAATGTCGTTGGTGTGCAGAATCGTTAACGTTTGCTTCTCCCTGGTGCTCATCACACCGCCTCCCCTGCTCTTCAATAAACGTTCATTCTTCTAATGGATAAGCATAACATTTTCCGCGTCGTTATGATATATTTATAGGGTTTAGAGATCAAAAAGAGGTGAGTCATATCTATGAAATTGACAATTCAACTATTTGCAGGCATTGCAGAACGTTTAAATACATCCCTTCTGGAGTTTGAGTACATTGGAGACATTCCAACCGCTGCCAATTTAAAAGAAAAACTGAGTTTGGCCTACCCGGAGGCAGCTTCTCAGATAAGGACATCCTTTTTGGCAGTTAACCAGCAGTACGCTCCTGCCGATACTATACTTAGCTCAGAAGATGAACTTGCGTTGATCCCTCCCGTCTCTGGAGGTGATGGTACGGATATATCCGATGAAAAGCTTCGCTCTACCGTTCCAGAGCATCGGACTGAAGATGGCCTATTTCTAATTACAGAATCCACTTTGTCCGTGGAAGCAACAACGGCGCTAGTGATTACCCCGAATCACGGCGCAGCTCTTACTTTTGTAGGTACAACTCGTGAAATGACCGGTGAACAGCGCACCGTTCATCTTGAATACGAGGCCTATGTGCCGATGGCTCTTTCTCAGATGGCAGCCATTGGTGTGGAAATCTCGGATCGCTGGCCTGGTGTGTTATGTGCAATCAGTCACCGAATTGGCAAAGTGGATGTGGCAGAGATTAGTGTAGTCATTGCCGTTTCCTCGCCTCATCGCAACGACTGTTATGATGCAAGCCGTTACGCCATAGAGAGACTCAAACAGACCGTTCCGATCTGGAAAAAGGAAATTTGGGAAGATGGATCTGAATGGAAGGGACATCAATTAGGACCATGGAACCCCATGGAGAACTAAATAATGAGTCTTTACACCTTTTAGGTAGAGTGGGTTAATAGTAAATAAGTCGTTGTCAACCCATTTTTTTCTTGTTATTATAATTATATGTGTCGATATTAGTCGAGAAAAGGTGGTTTATACGTGAGAGTGCATGTTACTGATCTTAAACCGGGTGACCTGTTAAAAAATGATGTATACAACAGTTCGGGTCTCCACATGCTGATGAAAGGTTCCACCCTCAGTGAAGATGACCTATCCAAACTGTTGCAACATGGAATCGAGTACGCAGATGTAGAACACACAACATCCGACCTACACTCTGATGCACAAACCTTACCTTCCGATCAATCCCGTCTGTTAACTAACTTGTTTAACGATACGATCAAAGGTACTGAATCTCTATTTCAACAAGCGATGGAGAAGGGTTTTATTGATGAGACACAGGTCGATGAGATTTTGTTTACCCTAACAGAACAGTTGGAAAAACAAAAAGATGTTGTCTCCTTGTTGCTTATGCTGGACGGGGATAGTGATTATACGTACAACCATTCATTGCAAGTCGGAATGCTCGCTTTTTATATCGCCGGCTGGATGGGTTACAACCCCGAGGAATGTCTAACGGTAGCCAAAGCAGGATATCTTCATGATATCGGCAAGTCTAAGATTCCTTCTGAGATTTTACATAAACCTGGTAAATTGACCACGGAAGAATTTGACGAAATGAAGAAACACACATTCTATGGGTACGATATCATTAAAGAATCCACGCAGGATGAAATTCTGGCAATGGTTGCACTTCAACATCATGAGCGCGAGGATGGGAGTGGTTATCCTCATGGACTGCGAGGAGACGAGATCCACCCATATGCCCGTATAACTGCTGTAGCAGACGTTTACAGCGCCATGACGACGAATCGGGTATACCAGACCAAACAGGAACTGATTTCTGTTCTGTGTGAGCTGTACAGTCTCAGCTTTGGTCAGTTAAATGCTGAAGCAACGCAGGAACTGATCAAGCACATGCTGCCTAATTTTATCGGTAAAAGGGTTCTGCTCACCACGGGTCAGACGGGACTCATTGTGATGAATAATCCTGCGGATTATTTCCGACCACTCGTTCAGACCTCTACGGCCTTTATCGATTTAGCGAAAGAAAGAGATATTGCTATCGTTGAGATTTATGTACAGTAA
Organism: Paenibacillus sp. CFBP 13594; assembly: GCF_014842675.1. Lineage (NCBI taxonomy): Bacteria > Bacillati > Bacillota > Bacilli > Caryophanales > Paenibacillaceae > Paenibacillus > Paenibacillus sp. CFBP 13594. Next base: position 483,038 of record NZ_JACYVQ010000006.1, on the reverse strand, counting down.
CTGTTCATTGTACACAGCATGTATACGAAGAACCCCATAGTAACTGAAATAACCAACTCACAGGTTGGCATATGACAAAAGGGAAGCCATCATCGGCTTCCCTTTTGTCTATTCCGATTCGATCATGTTGGATTACACGCAGAATGCTTTTGTGATGATAACCAACAGAATGAACAGTACCAAGATTGCACCAGTGTTTGTGAACATATTGTATCCGCCAACGCCGCCTACTCCGCCTACGTTGCCACCACAGCCATATCCTACTTCGCTCATGTGATTGCCTCCTCTTCATCAGGTATACCCTAACATATGACGTTTCCGTTGGAATGAACCGGGCGAACAGGCAACATTTGATAAATGGTTGTCTGTCTGCATCTACCTGAGTGGGTTAGCCTTTTGTTATTCCCTGTTCTTTGCAGAGATCTATATGTCGGACTCCGAATGAACCTGGATGCCTTTTTCCTTGCGGTACATGATAACAAGTAATCTCCAAAATTCATAACTGCCTTTGTCATTCATAATAAACGGTCGATAATAATCAAATGCTTGCTGCGCCCATGCGGGACAATCCATATTGGAAAGTTGCTCCTGTTGCTGAATCCATCCCCCTTGAATCTCCAGCGTTTTCTGCATGGCTTCAAACACTTTCTTCTGCTCAGTGGTCATCTGCGGAGCCTCCTGTTCCTGAGATGCAGTTCCGTATTCGGCCTGTAGATAGGCACCCGGTTCCGTTACACCATCTTCGCTGGCTGTATACCCGTACGATGGCGCACTTGTTTTACGAATTTCATAATGTACATGCGGGCCAGTACTCTGACCCGTGCTTCCCTGATTACCGATAAGCTGCCCTCGCTTCACACGCTGCCCAACGGTTACGGCAATCCGCGAAAGGTGAGCATAACAATGCAAGTAGCCACGATGATCTTGAAGGGCAACTGTAAGCCCGTAACCACCGAATCCGGAGCCTGTAACTCCTTCGGAAGCAAAACGTACCCTACCTTCCATAAAGGCATAGACGGGGCCATTCCAAGGCTCTGTCACGAGATCAATTCCGCGGTGAAATGTCTGTCCACCATGAATAGGATGAATTCGATAGCCGAATGAACTTGTAATCCGATATCCCTCGAAAGGGTTCACGCTCATACACTCACATCCTTTTCTATCATTAAATGCTAAAATCTATGAAATGGCTTGTGCTAATGGTCTTATTTTATTCAACAAAAATACCGCTCAGAATATTATTAGGGAAACCAAATGGTCTCTCCAACGTATATCCCAAGCGGCGCGCTATGCTAATATGATTCCTCTATCAGTTACATATACTATGTTTTATTTCCACCACTACACACTCCTAATTCAGAGGTCTGTAGATGACCCCCAGCTGATCCAATTCCTGTCCTGCTCTTCCATAAAATCCGGCTATATACCACCCTGCTGGTGCCTCAAGTTTGATTTGATCCGAGGTCTTTTGTCCGCCTTCAACTTTATTCCCAAGATTGGTGGACAACTCCACGTAAAAGATCCGTTTATCTCCATTACGTGTCCCCTGACCAATTGTTGCCTCGGTTAAGTACTCTCCGTCTGCCAAGTTCAGTGTGGCAATGTTGGATTGACCACCATGTGCCAGGTTCGTTCCATCCCTGTACAGCGTTGAAATGCCGTCTACACGGTTGCCTGAATTAAGCACTACTGAGCTAGGTCTGGCATCGGGAATCTGATTCAGATCATTAAACCCAGTTCCTCCAGATCCTCCGATTGTTGAACTTAGTTGGTACTGAGAAGATGTGCTGTACACAAATTCCGCTGTAATCGGATAATGATCGGAGAGTTGCTTTCCACTCGGGTCAACAAACGTTTGATTTTCTAACCGAAAGCTCTGTGCATTAAGGGACAACGCTTTACTTCCGCGATACAAAATTTTGTCCACTATCTCATAGTTGGGTCCATTTAAATTGCTTGCATCCATAAGGGCGTCTCCATCAGCGGGAATACTCCCACCTCGAATCAAATCGATCCACGGATCTCTTAAACCATTCTCAGACATGAGTAGCTCTATATTATCAGCCGCACGGGTGTACCGTGTATTGGTATCCCCGAATACGATAACAGCGTTCCCGTCCGAGTGCTCCTTTATGTAATTGGAGAGTTGTCTGATATTATCTCGTCTGGCCTCAAGCGATTTATCATCGCTACCTGCGTCCGCATGCAAGTTGTACACGTCCACTTTCACCTGAGGTGTGATCTCATATGTAGCTGCTGTAAATCCTTTTGGAGTCAATTCATCACTTCCATTGTCAAAAAGACCAGATCGCTTATCCCAGGTAATACGTTTCAAGTCACGGAATGGATATTGGGACAGACTGTTCAACCCACTACCAAAACCCGCAATTCCGCTTGTTGTCGTCAAATACGGCAGAGTGACTTGGGATATCAGCTCATTATGATAATTAAAATCCTCTTGCACATTAATGATGTCATAGTCATTTAATTTTGGGGAAATCTGAACGGTGTACTCCTTGGGGTTGGAGCTGGATACCAGATCCGGAAGGCCACCTACATTGTAACTAAGTACCTTAAATGAACCCGATACCGATCCACCTTCTGCAGCACTCGCCGAGGATAAAAATAAAGGAGAGCTCGTAAAGGCAACAACAGCAGACAATACCAAGGCTGCTCCTTTTTTAACTATACTTCTTCGCATCATATACCCCCTTATATTTTAATCAATTCAAATATATGTAATATTCATTAATGGAAGAATAACGCTGGTCTATTCATTTGTAAATATACAATTTGAACTAAAGAATATTTACACTTGCCACTCCGATGACAGAATAACCTTCTGATCGCTGTTATCCCCAGATTTTTTAATAAAAATACCCCCTAGAGAGACTTTTTAAAAAGTCTGCTTTAGAGGGTATTCGATCACATAAAACTATATCTACCGCTAAGCATCAGCAACTAGCTTCAACTTCACCGCTTCAAAAAGCGCTGCATTGGATTAACCAATAGAGCCTTCCATTTCGAACTTGATCAATCTATTCATCTCAACGGCGTATTCCATTGGCAATTCCTTCGTGAATGGCTCAATGAAGCCCATGATAATCATCTGTGTTGCTTCTGCATCAGTCAGACCACGGCTCATCAGGTAGAAGAGTTGATCCTCAGACACTTTGGAGACTGTAGCTTCATGCTCCAGCATGATGTTATCATTCATGATTTCATTGTAAGGAATTGTATCCGATGTGGACTCATTATCGAGAATGAGTGTATCACACTTGATGTTGGATTTCGCGCCCTCAGCTTGACGTCCAAAGGAAGCCAAACCACGGTACGTTACTTTACCACCATGTTTACTGATGGACTTGGATACAATCGTAGATGTTGTATCCGGAGCCAAGTGGATCATTTTCGCACCTGCATCCTGATGCTGGTTTTTACCAGCTACAGCGATGGAAAGTACGGAACCTTTAGCTCCACGGCCTTTCAGTACAACCGCTGGATATTTCATCGTCAGTTTGGAACCGATGTTACCATCGACCCATTCCATCGTTGCATTTTCTTCTGCAACCGCACGTTTCGTAACGAGGTTGTAGATGTTTGGTGCCCAGTTTTGAATCGTTGTGTAACGAACACGAGCATTTTTCTTACAGATGATCTCAACAACCGCACTGTGCAGTGAGTTCGTGCTGTAGATTGGAGCTGTACAGCCCTCTACATAGTGAACGAAGCTGTCTTCGTCCGCAATGATGAGTGTACGCTCAAATTGTCCCATATTCTCAGAGTTAATCCGGAAGTAGGCTTGCAGAGGCACTTCACATTTAACGCCTTTAGGCACGTAGATAAAGCTTCCTCCGGACCAAACCGCACTATTCAATGCAGCAAATTTGTTATCTGCTGGTGGAATAACTGTTGCAAAATATTCACGCAGGATTTCCGGATGCTCTCTGAGAGCCGTGTCGGTATCCATGAAGATTACACCTTGGTCTTCCAATTCCTTTTGCATGTTGTGGTATACAACCTCGGACTCATACTGAGCCGATACACCTGCAAGGAACTTTTGCTCTGCTTCAGGGATACCCAATTTATCAAAGGTTTCCTTGATTTCAGAAGGAACTTCCTCCCATGTTTTACCTTGTTTCTCCGAAGCACGCACATAATACTGAATTTCATTGAAATCCAATCCGTCGAGATCTCCGCCCCATTTCGGCATTGGCATCTTTTCGAATTGTTTCAGGGATTTCAACCGGAATTCCAACATCCATTCCGGTTCGTTCTTAATCTTGGAAATTTCGGTAACCACTTCTGCAGTCAGACCTTTACCGGTTTGAAAGATGGATTTGTGCTCGTCGCGAAAACCATATTTGTACTCTTCCATTTCTGGTGCTTTTTTAGCCATCTTGCTCTACCTCCCTATCGTTATTGTACTTTGTTCTCTTCGTCAATCCCTTTGCGTAATGCATTCCAGGCCAGAGTGGCACATTTGATGCGTGCAGGGAACTTGTTCACACCGGATAGGGCTTCGAGATCTTCATAATCGTCGAAATCGACTTCTTCACCTTTCATCAGTGAGGAAAAACGGTTAGCGATATCGAGTGCCTGTTCCATCGTTTTGCCTTTGACGGCCTCTGTCATCATCGATGCAGACGACATGCTGATGGAGCAGCCTTCACCCGTATATTTGGCTTCCTGGACGATTCCGTCTTTCAGCAAAATTTGCAGTGAAATCCGGTCGCCGCACGTTGGATTGTTCAAATTCACCGTGACAGCGTCATTATCAAATGTTCCGCGGTTACGCGGGTTTTTGTAGTGGTCCATTATAACACGTCTGTACAGATCATCAAGTTGCATCGCCAAAATACTCCTTTGTCTGGATTAAGGCGCTGACAAGCCGATCTACATCTTGTTCGTTATTGTATAGATAGAAGCTGGCACGAGCTGTTGAGCTAACTTCAAGCCAGCGCATTAGCGGTTGACAGCAATGGTGTCCAGCACGAATAGCTACGCCACTCGCATCCAGTACGGTTGCCACATCATGCGGATGAACATCACCCAGGTTAAAGGTAACAACACCCACATGCCGCTTGGCTGGGCCATAGATCGTTAACCCATCAATTTCGGACAGACGTTCTGTTGCATAAGCTGCCAGCACACTCTCATGATGTGCGATCTCATCCATACCAATCTGCTCCAGAAAATCAATGGCAGCTCCCAACCCTACCGCACCTGCGATAATCGGGGTTCCGCCTTCGAACTTCCAGGGAAGCTCTTTCCAGTTGGATTCGTACAGACCCACATCATCAATCATTTCACCACCGAACTCAATGGGTTCCATGGACTCCAGCAGCGCCTTTTTGCCGTAGAGTGCACCGATTCCGGTTGGTCCGCACATTTTATGACCGGATAATGCATAAAAATCACAGTCCAGATCCTGAACGTCCACCTTCATGTGAGGTGTGCTTTGTGCGCCATCAACAACGATGACAGCACCATTGCGGTGTGCAATTTCAGCAATTTGTTTCACAGGATGGATCAGACCCATAACATTGGATACATAAGCGATTGCTACAATTTTAGTATTGTTCGTAATCGTCTTCTCGACATCAGCCAATTCAATATGACCGTCAGGCTGAAGCGGAATGTATTTCAATGTTGCACCTGTCTCCTTGGCAACCTGCTGCCAAGGAATCAGATTACTATGGTGCTCCATTTGCGTGATAACAATTTCATCGCCTTCTTTGCAATTGGCGCGGGCGTATGATGAAGCCACCAGATTCAGGGCTGTCGTTGTCCCGCGGGTAAAGATAATCTCCTGTGTACTACGTGCATTGATAAACTTGGCTACCTTCTCACGTGCGCCTTCGTAAGCGTCCGTTGCACGGCTTCCAAGGGTATGAACACCACGATGTACGTTGGAATTCTCATACTCATAATAATGTTTAACCGCTTCAATCACAGCACGAGGCTTTTGTGAAGTTGCAGCACTATCTAAATATACGAGCGGGTGTCCGTTGATTTCCTGGTGGAGGATCGGGAACTGCTCGCGAATGGACGGGTTCATTGACCCAGCTTCTTCTCAATCAGGGACTGCAATTGGGTGCGCAGTGCTTCCAGAGGAATATCCGCCACCACCGGAGCCAGGAAGCCATAGATGATCAGGCGTTCGGCATCCGTACGGTTAATTCCGCGCGACATCAAGTAATGAATCTGCTCGGCATTGACTTGACCAACAGAAGCCGCGTGACCTGCTGTTACATCATCTTCATCAATAAGGAGGATTGGGTTCGCATCTCCACGTGCTTTAGGGCTCAGCATCAACACTTTCTCTGTCTGCTGTCCATCGGCTTTGGTAGCGCCTTTCTCAATCTTCGTGATTCCGTTAATGATTGCAGAAGCTTCTTCACGCATAACTGCACGTGTAATCATCTGACTTGGTGTATTCTTGCCGAAGTGACGAGCTTCTGTGGTGTAGTTGATTTTCTGCGAACCGGAACCTACAGCGATGACTTTGGAATCAGAACTTGATCCATTACCTTTAAGCACAGTCATCGTGTTGCTGGCTGTGTCGCCATTATTCATTTCGCCTACAATCCACTCGATGGAAGCATCATTCTCCAACACTGCACGACGGAATGAAACATCAGTTACATTTACACTCAGTTGATGAACCGATGCGAAACGTACTTTAGCACCAGATTTTGCGAATACTTCCACAACACCATTATGGAAAACAGGTGCGGACAATTCGCCAGATACATAGTTATCAACATAAGTTACTGAACTGTTTGCTTCTGCAACCACAAGCACGTGAGGTGCAAAAGTTGCAGATGCGTCATCTGTAAGCAACACTGCTTGCAGTGGTACTTCGATTTCGACATTTTTCGGAACATACAGGAAGACCCCGCCATTCCAAAGTGCCGCATGCAATGCAGCGAGAGAATGCTCATCCGCTTTCACCGCTGTGTTCAGATATGATTTTACCAAATCGCCGTGTTCGCGAACCGCTGTAGCCAGATCCGTGAAGATGACTCCTTTTGCTGCCAGATCAGCAGACACCTTGGAGTATACCGTACCGGAATTGCGCTGGATAACCAGACTGCCTTCAGCTTGATCCTGAACCAGATCTTTGATAGAAGCAGGTACTTCTGTCAAAGAAGAAATAGCTTCACTTGTTTTATATGTTCCGTACTCGCTGACATTCCAGCGTTCAATTTTTTGTTTTTCCAGTTTAGGAAGCGCAAGCCCGCTCGCAAGCCTTAAAGCTTCGAGCCGCTGTTCGGTCAACCAGCCGGGTTCATTGTTGCTTTCCGACAAGGCGCGAAGCGCTTCAGATTCAACCGGAAGAATTGTTTGTGTAGTCATTGATTAATCCTCCTCCGTTTTGTCTTTACGCTTCTTGGCCTACAGTTTCGTCTGTAATTCCCAGCTCTGCCTTTACCCAGTCATACCCTTCCGCTTCCAGACGGTGAGCCAATTCAGGTCCGCCGGATTTCACGATACGACCTTGCATCATTACATGAACATAGTCAGGCGTAATGTAGTTCAACAGACGTTGGTAGTGAGTGATGATCAGGAAGCCACGATCTTCGCTCTTCATAGCGTTCACACCGTCAGCCACGATTTTCAAAGCATCGATGTCCAGACCGGAGTCAATTTCATCAAGTACTACGATTTTCGGATCAAGCAGCATCATTTGCAGAATCTCGTTACGTTTTTTCTCACCACCGGAGAAACCTTCATTCAGGTAACGGTGAGCGAACTCAGGGTTCATGTCGAGTTCTTTCATTTTACCTTCCATTTGACGAATGAACTTGATCAGGGAGATCTCGTTACCTTCGCCACGACGTGCGTTAATTGCACTACGCAAGAAGTCGGAGTTTGTAACACCTGCAATTTCACTTGGGTATTGCATAGCCAGGAAGAGACCTGCACGTGCGCGCTCATCTACAGCCATATCCAATACATCTTCACCATCAAGCGTAATTTTACCGTCTGTTACTTCATATTTAGGGTGACCCATCAAGGCAGAAGCCAGAGTGGATTTACCTGTTCCGTTTGGTCCCATGATTGCGTGGATTTCTCCACCTTTCATTTCCAGGTTGATGCCTTTCAGGATTTCCTTACCTTCGATCGTCGCTTTCAGACCTTCAATGACGAAATTCGTAGCCATGTGTATTGTTTCCCTCCATTGATTAAATTGATGTTGTTGTCGAAAACGAAAAAGCGCCTATTATATCTGAACAGGGCTTCCCCTGAATTTCTCTTGTACTCGAATCTTCAAAGCAAGAACACTTTAGAATAATTCTAAACTGATTCTCAATGATAATCAAGTCATTTCCTAAGAACGTTGGTCCTTACAGGAAACATTATTCTTTCTGATTCTATATTAAAAGACAAATTGAATCAAATCAGAAAACATCTTACGCAGAAATGTACAGTGAGAAAAATCACGGCAATTCAAGCTTTTATGTCCTCTGCTGTATACTAATCTAAAAAAAGGACTTATCCAAATTATGGACAAGTCCCTCCGTTTACCATTTACAATTTGAGCATCTCGTTAATCTTCTGTACCTGTTCGTCAAAATCCGCAACGTCCACCACCGGCGTCATTTCGCGCGGCACCGGACCATTCGGAATAGAAATCCATGAACGGCAACCATTATATTCAGGCAGTACGGGGATTTCCATCGGTTCTTTCAAAAGGTACACACGTAAAATCAATACATGGAGCGGATCTTTCCGTTTCCATTTCAAACGGTCTTCGGCAAAATCCGCTGTCCACATATGAAAGTCAAGAAGTCGATCCAGCATCTCCTGATCTCGTATCTCCAGATCCTGCGTTACTTCGGCATATGCAGTAATACGGATTGTCGAAGCTTCGGGCACCCATTCGGCCAGTGATTCTTCAACATAGGATTGATCCGAGGACTTAATCAGTTCTTTACGCTGATGTTCATAAGTCGGATACAGGTAAAACGCCGGGCTTTTCAGCTCAAAATGTCGGGTTTCCTCTACAATACCACCTTTGCGCATCACCATAATCTGGCGACCCGTTTCCAGTGCTTTGATTGCAGATGCCCATTCTTTTAAAGCCGGTATCGTTGGTTCTAACATAAGCGGTTCCCTCCCCTATCGTTCTTGTCAGCAGTATAGACGCTCAGTGCGTTTCTGACAACATGATCCGGGCTCAGAAAGCTTACGTAAGAGACCATTTGTATTAGGCAAAATCTTGGCTATATTAACCCAGGAAAGAGCGAAGCATCCACATGTGTTTCTCAAGGTCAGCCTTGAAACCTGTCAGCATATCGGATGTCGGTTGATCTTCAGCTGCATCTGCAACTTCGATACCTTCCTGATATTCATTCGAAAGTGTAGCGAAGTCCTCGATCAGGTTTTGCACCATTGTTTTTGCGTCTTCTCCACCTGCTGCTTCTTGGATAGAGGAAAGCTCCAGATACTCTTTCATTGTAGCCGCCGGGCTACCTTTCAGCGTAAGGATACGCTCTGCGATTTCATCCATTTGTACTGTAACTTCGTTGTAGAACTCTTCGAATTTCACATGCAACGTGAAGAAGTTAGGTCCTTTAACGTACCAGTGATAGTTATGGATTTTAACATACAATACGTTCAGGTTAGCTACCTGACGATTAAGTACTTGTTCCACCGATTTTGCCTGATCTGTTTTGTTTTTTGTAGCCATATTAATCCCATCCTTTATTTAAAATTAGTCTGTCATGCCGTGGTAAGCAGGTTGTCCCGCAATGCATAACAGAGAGTTAATAATGTGTCACCACATGTAGTGGAGAGGCTTGTTAACGGCGTTTCTCTCAGCCGTCCGGCCTATTTGTTTTTACCCTTGAACCGGAAGTTCGAATCAGGATCGACTTAACTTGTCTCAAAAAAAAGTTCAAAAACAGCGCTATTTCCGATATACTGACATATACCAAGCAAAGAAGTGGGTTTTCCTGTTTCTTCATATATATGGAGGTGGCACCTTTGTCCCAATATCGCCCGTTTACCCCCCAGGATGCAATTGAACTGGCCAAAACATTACCGGGTCCATTTGCGGCAGATGCAAATCTGGATTGTCACGAGATCGGCGACGGCAATCTGAATTTGGTATTCCACATCACGGATCAGAACTCCGATAAAAGTATCATTATCAAACAGGCGCTTCCTTATGCGAAAGTGGTTGGAGAATCATGGCCACTCTCTCTCGTACGTGCCCGAATTGAGCGTGAAATTCTTCAAGAAGAGTACCGTCTGTGTCCAGGGATGGTACCCAAAGTGTATCATTACGATAATGACCTCGCGTTAACCGTTATGGAAGATCTGAGTGATCATGTGATCATGCGTAAGGGCCTGATCGAAGGTGTTTCCTATCCTCTTTTTGCTCAGCACATTGGGGAATTCATGGCAAGAACGCTGTTCTTCACTTCAGACTTGGGCATGGATCAGCAATTGAAGAAGGAACAACAGGGCAGATTCATTAATCCGGACCAATGCAAAATAACGGAGGATCTGATCTTTGATGAACCCTACCGGATCGCCGAGAAAAATAATTATGATGCTTCCATTGAAGACGAGGCTGAAGCCCTTCGCACAGATGGAGAACTTCACCTTGAAGTGGCATTACTACGGGAAAAATTCCTGACACATGGGCAGGCACTGCTTCATGGAGATCTGCATACAGGCAGTATTTTTGTTACACCTGAATCAACAAAGGTCATCGATCCCGAATTTGCATATTACGGCCCCATGGGATTTGATGTTGGTGCAGTCCTTGCGAACCTGCTCTTGAATTACTCATCCCTGCCAGGATGGATTCAGGATGAGACTGCTTTGCGTGAGCGTGAGACGCTTATGCTGAATATGGTTCGTGATGTATGGACTGAATTCGAATCTCGTTTCCGTGCCCTCTGGGTTCACGACCTCGTTGATCCGATGGCAAAAACGTCAGGCTATCAGGATCTGTATGTGCAACAATTGTTCAGAGATTCGATCGGCTTTGCAGGTGCCAAAATGGTTCGTCGTATCGTGGGACTCGCTCACGTGGCAGATATAGATACCATTCCAAATGCGACTGAACGTGAACATGCTCAGCGTAAAGCGTTGTCCATTGGTAAAGCATTGATCAAGAACAATCGTCGCTTGAATACCATCGGCGAAGTAATGGATATTGTATCCACAGCTGTTACTACTACTAAGGCTTAACATAAGGAACGGAGGAATCACCCATGACAACCCCTGAATATCAGCCTCTGTCCTCTCTCATCTGGAAAAAGGACAAGCTTGAAATGCTTGACCAGCGTCTGCTGCCCGAAACGATCCTCATGTTGAAACTGTATACACCCGAGGAAGTATGGGAATCCATCCACTCCATGAAAGTACGCGGTGCTCCGGCGATTGGTATTGCTGCTGCATTTGGTGTTGTATTGGGTGCCAAATCATATGACGGAACAACCGTTCAAGGTTGGTTAGACCACGTAAAATCCATATGTGCTCATCTGGCTACTTCCCGTCCAACAGCGGTGAACCTGTTCTGGGCATTGGATCGCATGATGCAAAAAGCAAATGAGGTCGTTGAATCCGGCCTGAGCCTGGATGAGGGCAATGATGCTCTTGAAGTAGAAGCTCTGTTAATTCAGAAGGAAGACGAAGAAGTATGCCGCATGATCGGCGAGAATGCACTGCCTTTATTCGAAGATGGCATGGGTGTTCTCACTCACTGTAATGCAGGCGGACTGGCTACTGCGAAATATGGTACGGCAACTGCTCCAATGTATCTCGCACAGGAACGTGGCATTCACCTGAAGGTATTTGCAGACGAGACTCGTCCCGTACTTCAGGGTGCACGCCTAACTGCATTTGAGTTACAGCAAGCCGGCATTGACGTTACGCTGCTCTGTGATAACATGGCAGGCATGGTGATGTCCAAAGGCTGGATTCAAGCTGTTATCGTCGGAACGGATCGTGTTGCAGCTAACGGTGACGTAGCTAACAAAATCGGAACATACAGCGTGGCCGTGCTTGCCAAGGCTCACAATATTCCGTTTTATGTAGCGAGCCCATTGTCAACCATCGATTTGTCTACTCCATCCGGAGATCTTATTCCGATTGAGGAACGGGCTGCGGAGGAAGTGACCGAAGGATTTGGCAAACGTACCGCACCGCAAGGTATCAAGGTATTCAATCCAGCATTTGACGTAACGCCTAACGAATATGTAACAGCTATTATCACGGAAAAAGGCGTTGTTCGCGCTCCTTTCCAAGAAAATCTGGCTGCCTTGTTCGCAAAGGAAGAAGCTTAACTTAATAAGAGTATTCAAGAAAAAGGTTCGTGTATAGAGCTAGTAGCTACTGATGTGCCCGGCTCTGTATTAGAAACTAAGACGCTAAAGAAGGGCTTCCCACATGGGGAGCCCTTTTGTTAGTGCTTAGATCATTTTCAACAAAGCCTCTACACCCGTCATGCCAACCGTAATGCCCATGGCCTCGGCTTCTGTTGTCACCGACTCCATAGGTGCATGTAACAATTGCTCCAGTGTACGCACACCAACCGCTCGAGCTGCAATAATTTTTCGATCCCCGAGCTTCTCATTAAGTAATCCCACGTCGAGTGCTCCGCACATGATATATCCTTTGGATGTGTTAATGGTCAACAACGTTGTTTTCGGTAGCTTGACTTCTACCCCAACCAATACATGCTCTCCAACTATAATGGGCTCCATCGTCACCATAATTTCCCGATCCACCTCCTCTTCCACAGGTCACGATAATTGTATGCCTCATTCTGGATTGTCGTGTGGACACCTGCCGTGTTTGAGAAAATGTAGGTACTTACAGTTCAAATATATTGTTGGTAATTCTTCTCGCAGACTTAGATTGTAGATAAATGCTTTAGTTGGAATATAAAAAGCCACCTCACCCAAAGTGAGTCAAAGTGGCCCTTCCTTAAAACGTATGCTCATCATTCTTTAATCGTCTTATCTCCGTTAACTCTCTTCTAATTCCCAGTACACGTCTATGAAGTACACTGCGGTCTATTGATTCAGCTACCGACTTTTTGAACTGGACATCCAATTCACTGAACGGCTCATGAGCTAGTTTCTTTTTATGTATTGATTTGACTTGAAGATTATCAGTTTCAGACTTAATCGGCCTCAATCTCTTCTGCTTCATAATTTGTTCAAATACGCTGTCCTCTTGACGCATGGTCTTCATTCCTTAATATATGTGATGAACACATTGTATCATAACGAGAAGAGGACTGTTACATAATAAAGTACAGATGCTTAGAGTTGGGCAAGAGCCTAAACGCAAAAAAAGAGGGCAAATGCCCCCTTATATAATTAACTCATTTTATAAAATGTAAAAATACGCTTGATTCCCTGGACTCTTCACAATTACTGTGGTCACTAAGTCACTGGCATCCCGTTTACGGATACTTGTGATCGAACCTAACTCTTCATTCGAAATAACTCTCGGTTGGACATAAGCCGCCAGATCAGGCTTGGAAATTGTCATTTCAGTAGCCATATCCTCAATCTGTCTCACATCTACCGTAGACTGCATATCCTTCCACTCTCGCACCTGAAGATAGCCGTCCAAGTATTCTCTTTCTTTGATACTAATGTGGCCATCCAATACATCCATGTACTTGACCTCAATGCTGGAAAGTACATCAGGTCTGGAGATATATAATTGCCCAGGCTGTTCTTCCAAATAAGGAATCTCAAGACTCCCTGCTCTCTCATCATGATCTAATGCTCTGACTTGAAGAACACTATTCAGATCAGGCTTATTAACCTTAATCTCCGAAATGAAAGTCGAATCACCGTCGTACATGACCGTTAGCAAAGACCCCAACGTTGAAGTTGCTTTTATATAATTGGAGACTTCCAATGAAGCATGAAGATCAGGTATGGATACAATTAGACTCGTAACCCGTTCATCTTCAAACAATTGTGATATCGTTAACGTACTGACCAGAGACATTTGTCTATCTACCGTAATAGCTGAAGGTAAGTCAGGATGAGACACTGCGATTTCTACAGTTTTTTCGTCGTCCAGACCTGTTCTAACGGCAAGATTACCGTCTGTATCTTTAGTTGTTCGTATAGCAGTAATGAACTGCGAATGAAGCTCGGGTTTAGAAACAGCAACCCATGTTTCCTTCTCTTCTGTCCTACTTTCAGCAATAGAGATGTTCGAATCCAGTTCCGCATCTATACGTTTAGCTACTATCAGATCTACATCTAAGTCCGGACGGCTGACTGCGATTACTTGAGGTATATCATGATGCATGTGATCCTCATAGCGGTGGACGTACAACTGAGATTTGAGCCAGTCCAGCCCAATATCACTGTGTACAACTAACGTTGAAGCTATATCCTTGCGACCTACACCATAAATAAAAACTTCACTTTCAATTTCGGTTCGACCGATGGAATAGATCTGAGAAGTGATATATCTAATCTGCAAAACAGGTGGTTTGGAAGACTCACGAGTGTTGAAATATATCGGCGTGTTACCGCTAGACTGAATAACCATTCCAACGTTCGAAAGAATACCTTCTATCCACATTTGAATTAATGCCATCATATCAAACTCAACATAACGTTCAGTCGTATCAATGATATAATTGGACGATAAGAGCTGAATGGACTGAGGTCTGTTCGCATACGTAATCCCGTACTCCCGCCACAGTGTATCCGGCTGATGCAGCTCAATGTGTGCTCCTGGTGCCAGAGTTCCTGTGTAATATAACCTCAATTTAGCTTCTTCCAAATGTAACAAATCGGGTATTCTGGTATCCAGATCACCGAAATGTATAAACGATTCGAATTGTTCCATCTCGTCTCTGCCGATCATCATACGCTGTGTATCACCAAAGTTGATCGTCTGCAAGTGAGTTTGACTTCGCGTGGTTGCATCAGCAACAGGCTTAAGATTAACAGTTACACGCGGTGCTTCCAGTAATTCATATTTGCCATGTGCACGATTATGTGGCCGAACGTACAACATGCCTTCAAGATCAACTTTGGATGCCGCTTGAATGGTTGCGCTCAGATCTCCTTGCGCCTTGTACATTACATATAGCGAATTGCTCAATTCTTCTGACCGTCTGACACGTACGGATACACTAGAGACGATCTCGGACACTTTTCTTGTAGCAGCTATTAGAGTCGAAGACAGTTCTTCATCGACTTGATTGTACAGGATATACTTTGCTGCAAAACGATTTTCCGGACTTTTAATATGTATAACACTATCTAATAGAGTCTCCCCGTTATTAATTCCACTCACTTCCTGTCTCATTGTATTGAGAGCTATACACGGTCTGCTGTGACCTTCATTTCAAAATTACCATTCGGGTTCGGCTTGGCATGAATATCCGTTGCGATGCGAATATAAAAATCGATGCTATCCTCCGGTTGGATCAGACCATAGGTCAGATAATCGATTGGAAGAAACGGATCGGCCTGTCTGGATAATTGGACTTCAACACCGTCCGTTTCGAATTTCTTATCCATCTCCAGGTATACATGATCCACAGCATATCCGAGCATGTTTTTGATTCTGACTTTCTTCGTTAACGTCGTCTGTCCGGCAATGATCACCCCATAATCGAGTTGTTTCAAAATTCCGCCAAAGGTATCTGACAGAAAGTCTCCAGACTCATCCATAAACATTAATCCAGAATACGATCCGATAAACTTGGTTTCCCTGGATTCTACGGCACCCCAATAGTCCTGAAATTCAACCTTCAATATATTCTCTACGCCAAAATTAACATTTCTCTCGTCGATATTGAGTTCAATATTGAATGGTGAAGCTACTAATCGCGTAAAATTTCCATCCGCCGGATAATACGTTTTACCGTTCAACAAGACGCGGTATTTAACCTTGCCCTGATCTGCATCATCCAGCACACCTGTAAGTTTGTTACCAGAGAAGGTCAGATTGATTGTGGCCGTGGTGTTTAACAGTTGCAGTGACATATCTCTAAACTCCACTGCATGTCGCGGTGCATCAACGACCATCTTCACTTCGTCAAGCAAATAGCTGTTTTCATAATGCTTACTGCTATCGAAATAATAGGCGATTCGTGTTAAACCGATTAGATCCTTTTCAGGGATCGCGTTGAGTGTGTCCAGATTCATTCCTTTTCTTTTGAATAAGGTTATATACTTCATATCCATATCGAACCACTTGTTGAAACGGTATGTCTTCCATGTGAGCCCTGAGTCGAACGAAGCAGCCATTCTTAATGTACCTTCCGGACTGTTCTCCGTTACTTTCGTAGCGACAATCTTTTTCAGATCTCCATAGAGTGCTATGTCTGTTGCTTGCACAATTAATTGCTCAAACGGTAGCGCGTGATACGTTAGCATCATGTCCCGATTACCGGCAATTACCTCTTCATCATTCGTCCACGTAACCACATCAAAATCTCCCTCAAGTTCATCCAATGGGGAGTAGTTAGCTGTAATATTCAGTTCCGCTGATGTTTTGGATGGATCGTCCGTGTAGTATAGAACATCTACACTGTCACCTAATTCGTCATAGATGGTAAAAGGTTCAGTTTCAATTGTAATCGTTGATTCGGTTTGATTTGGGTCATCAGTGTATTCAATGATTTTTATCTCTTTGTCTTCCCATTCTTGGGCTAGGGTAAAGGGATCAGTTTCAATTGAAACTACCGATTCTGTTATTGTTGGATCATCAGTATAATAAAGCACTTCAATATCCTTGTCTGCCCATTCCTCTTCAAGAGTGAAGGGTTCGGTTTCGATGTTGAAGGAGGCTTCTGTTTTTGTTAGGTCATCCGTGTAGTAACACAGTTCAACTTCGCCAGTGAGTTGTAACCATACTGATTCAGGTATGGTGGAGATGTCGTCCATCCCATAGTCAATGTAATCTTGCTCCGTTGGTGTACTGTTAGATATCTTGTTCCATGCATTTGAATAATAGTAATATGACCCACTAAAATGAAAAAGTGTATTATAGTATTTCTTATCATAAATATCTATTGCATCAAAAAGAACGTAAGAAGCGTCATTTGTTGTTATTTTAACTGTGTGAATCCCTCTACTTAATGTTTTTTCGTATAACAATACTTGCTGGAGGACCGATTTTTGGTTATATTGGCTGTAAATTTCAGTAACTCCATCAATCATAATAGAGATATTAGATGATCCCATATTATGACTGTTACCAATTATTCTAATCTTAGTACCTTCAAATTGGAACTCTACGGTTGAATTTATTGACGATGAAAGCCTAGAAGTTCCGTTGTAATATACAGCGTTTGGAGAGAAAACGAATCCACTAGAGTACTTGAAAATATCGCTCGTATCATCGTACCTTTTCCAACCCTCTTCTGGAAGCGGTAGTGCTTGACCTAAAGTTGCCATTATCTCATCCCCCTTCTATATTCTAAATATATAGTTCATTTTATTAGCTCATGTAATTGATGCTTTCTTGATTGGGATTTCAGTTGTGTTGATTTTTTGTTTGAAGACTTTCCCTGGACCAATTTTTTCACTATCTTTAACCAACGACCTTCTTTCGCTGAATTCATCTTCTAGGTCAATAATCATTCCTTTATCCAGTCCATGTTTAAGGAAACTCGCTTCCAAATTGTCTACGGAAGATATGTATTTATCAAGTTCATACATACCTAAATCACCAATCGCCAAGAAGTCTCCCGCGCCTTGATTGGCAGTTACATTGATCCTGTATTTTTTATAAGCAACTTTATTTGTAAACTCGTAGAGACGATATTCCTCTCCCGCAAAGTTTGGTTCATTCATTCTTGAGTCTAATACAGTCCATTCTGATCCATTCCAACCCTCAAATGTCCAAGTTTTTGGAGGTCTGTTTACAGGAGTGGTTCCTGCTTGAATTGAATAGGCGCAGATTGTTTTAGCTGAATCAAATTCATAACTTAACCATCCAGTTAGAACATTGATATTAGCAACCCATCCATTTGGATCAACAATTCTATCAAATGCTTTCCATGGGTAAAATGTTGTATAAAACGAACTTGCATCAGCAATACCGTTTGGACTAGTACTAGATGTCATGGCAGGAATAGCATTATCTTTGTATTTATTTGTAATGCTGTAGTGCTGGCCCTCTGACGAAATCAAGAACTTATAAGAGTACACCAAATTGTAAGCTTTATATCCACTAGGAACGCTATATGCAAAAGGACTCGCACCAAAATTGATTGTTACAGTTTTACTATTTGAACTAAATGATCCCAAAGTGGGATAAACTTCTCCTAATTCCTTTACATTAGTGTGACTAACGCCGATACTAACACCATTCTTAAAAAACTCTAATGTTCCTTTGTTAAGATCAAGTGCAACACCCACAACATTCCCAACATCCCATACTGTACTATATGCTGAATTTTCTGGATACTTGTTGCCGCTATTCCCATAATAAGTTCTCCACATTGAGCTATCTGCAACAATATTCCCTGTTAAAGAGAATGATTTGTTGGATACTCCAATATGAACGTTTTTTACTCCAGCATCATATTTAACCTCCCAATACCATTTACCATTTGACTTACCGTGTGTAGCACGAATAGCACGATAATCAGTTGAGGTGACTATGGTGAGGTTACCATTAGATAACGTGAATCCAGAA
Organism: Paenibacillus sp. CFBP 13594; assembly: GCF_014842675.1. Lineage (NCBI taxonomy): Bacteria > Bacillati > Bacillota > Bacilli > Caryophanales > Paenibacillaceae > Paenibacillus > Paenibacillus sp. CFBP 13594. The sequence goes on along the minus strand of NZ_JACYVQ010000006.1, from coordinate 464,372 downwards.
CCCATATCGTTCGGGTTTAATGTAACTGAGATTATTTCCATAATTGGAGCATCTCCTTTCAAAATAAATTGAACACCCCATATAGATGTACTCATAAAATCTAGCCTAATATAATCTTGTGTACTTGATGCTTAGACCTGTCCATGTTGTGTTTAAATATTTTTCCTGACCCTAATATACTATTGTTGCTATTTTGAAATGAACGTATCTCTAATTCAAAATGCATATCTATTTCATCTTTAGTGTTGCGCCCATAATTCAAGAAGTTTAATTCTGACATAGTATCTAAAAACTTCATTTTGGGAAATTCCAATATTTCATACATTAACAATTCTGCAACCTGTATTATACTACCACCATTATTGCTAGATATATTAATTCTATAAATTTTAAAACTGGTTGTATTTTTAAATGAAAAGCTTCTGACCTCTCCAAGTGTCCAATTAATCTGATTTATTTGTTCGTCCAAAGTTATCCAATGAACCCCATCATTTGAACCCTCAAATTTCCACGTTTTAGAATTGTTTTCGGTTGTGTATCCAATCAATGAGTATTTCCCAATAAGTCTCGGCTGAGCAAACTCATACTGTAAAGTTATTGGAAATGATGCTGTAGCATACCACGTTCCACTAGCATCTCCGTCAAATGCCCTATAAGGAAATGATGGGCTGTTCGTGCTACTTGCACTTGCCACACCCGAAGGAGCTGTATTGGATGTCATCTTTGAAATTACAGTGCTGTCGCTATGCTTTAAGGGTGAAACTGAATAATGATTATCTTCTAATGAAATCAAGAATTTGTTGTAAAATGCTCTTTCATACAATTCCAGACGACCAACAAGAGTGAAACTAGAGTACCCGCTGTTTGCTGTAATATTTAATCTGTATCTGGTATAGCTAATCTGATTTTCTATCTCATAATTCTTTTTCTCACTTTTAGCGAAAATTTGATTATTTTGCTTATCCAGTACAGTCCAATTAGTTCCATCATTGGAACCTTCAAAAGTCCAATTCTTAGGTGCAGCAGTTATAGTGGAACCAGTTGTCGCTAACAGTGAATATTTTTCTACCTTCTTAGATTGTCGTAACATAATCGCAATCCAACCTGTAACTCCGCGTGTTGCCCATTCACTATTAGACTCGTTAAACGCCACAAATGGGTCATTTCCTGATCCGAAGTAACTACTCGCACTCGACGTGTAACCTAATGTTGAATTACTTGTCATAATAGGGATAATGTTTTCTCCATACAACTTCGGAATAGCCATTAAATCATCTCCTTTCAAAAACAAATAGAACATACCGTATAGATGTGCTCCTCGTAAATTTAACCAAGCGAAACACTGTCCACTCGGCGCTTTGACATATCAATTGTGTGTTCAAAGGTTTTGCCTGATCCTACTGACTTTGTATTAGTGGAGATATCGTGCATTTCTTCAAACGATGTTAGTTCAATTCCACCATCTATGCCATACTTCATAATGGCGCTCTCGTTTACATCGTCTAACATTTTTACTATAGGAACTTCAATGGTAACATTGGTTGCTATGCCATAGTCTTCGCTTCCTATAGTATTTATAACAACATTATTTTCTAGTTTTTGTTCAAATCGATAGAACGCGCTCATTTTCCTTGTGATATTGTCGTATCTCTCCAATTGATATTGCTCCCCAGTTCCAGAGTCATATCCGCTAACAAAAATGATATCTTTTAGATTTGTGTTGCCTGAACCACTGCCAATATGCATTGTTCCGCTGTCAGCAATTTGACTGGCTTGTCCCATACTAGTCCGAGTAGCGTCAGGGTTTGTGAGATCATCGATATAAATATGCATTGTGTTTCCAGAACTATTTCTAGTTGTTTGAAAATAAACCACGACATCGTGCCATAATCCATCATTTACAGTTTTAGCTGATTGCAATGTCCCATTGCTGGCTCCTGCCAGTGATACATAAAATCCTCCTTGATTAAGTTGTATAGTGTAAATTACTCCTGTATCATTCCGACTTCTGAATAGTTGACCAGTTGATTCCATAGTTTTAATGCGAAACATTATGGCGGTTCCATGATTGTTTCTCATGTATTTGCTTGCAGGGCTTATCAATATATTAGAATCAGTTCCGAAGTGCGCGCCTTGATTTTCAGTAATCGAATAATATTTATCACCTGATGAAAGTAAGATTCTACTTGAAATTGCAGTTTCAATGAACCATTCGGAATCCAATCTAAATGCAGTTCCATATTCAAATCTATATCGTCCCGATGGAAGATCCAATATAGTTTTCTCCCACTGTGTTTCAGCAATCTGAGTCACTGTTTGAAGATAATTATTTGTTACATCTACATATGACGATCCATTCCAATACTTAATTTTTAATGAGCCTATGTATTGCTTCCAGCTAGTGGTTCCTGATCTCCAAATATTCACTTTTGGAGTTGATATATTTATCTCAATGAAGTTATCCGCAGTCTGCCAATACATTACTTTCAGAGTGTTCCATTCATTTGGATTATTTCCATCAAACAAACCGGGCAACTGCACTGTTCCACCTGAACCTTGAGACCCCACCAGTGAAAGTACTTGATATGAAGCTTCTTGTCCTAGATTTAATATGTTGGGCTTTGATTTTCCAGCCATTAACCCATCTCCTTTCTAATTAAAATCATTATTTTACAAACAAAAAGAAGTAGAACATTCAAGCCCTACTTCACAATTATTTTTGTTATTTCAAAGTACTTGTTCAAATCAATACTTGCCTTGAACAACTTACCTGATCCAAGTGATCCATTAGCAGTCATGGTTTGAACGATATTTTCGTCTTTCCTATCTAATACCGATAAATCATCCATTCCATCATTAATAAAAGTTTCTTCCGAAGGCAAAGTTGCGGATATTGTCTTCCACGTTGCATTGTCTACTTCGTACTTCTTATACGATCCATCACTATTTAAAAAGTGCTTTATCATAAGCAGATTTGGTAACATTATCATTGGTCTAAAACCAGTAGCAGTAGCTAATGTCGTATAAGAAGTTGGATTATATCCACTCGACCCCACACTAATACCACCTCGTCCAGTTCTATGAGTTGAGCCAGCAATATTAGTTGTAGAAGTCCACGATGCCATGCCATGCCAATTCCATAGACTGTTTTCTCCTGCTGTTATCTTACCATCCAACGTAGAACCCACAATATACTTATCCCACTCGTTATCTTTGTCTGTAGGAGATATGCCACCAGTTAAAAGTCTAATTGATAACGGCTTAGTGGTGATGATTGGGTCTGACTCCCAAAATTTAAACTCTGCAAGACCTGTATTAACAACACCTACAGTTGCAGTTCTATAGGATTCTGTTACATAGATCCTATAATAACGAAACGCATTATCGTTATTAAAATCGAAAGTACTGCTTACTCCTGCCGAAACACCTGAATCAATTACTGTTCTGAAGTCTATCCAATTAGCGTTATCGTTGCTTCCTTGAATGATGAAATTTTTAGGAGAGTAGTTATATGTGTGACTAAATCCATATAATCCAATTCTACTTATAACCCTTTCCTTCCCTGCTCCAAAATCATATCCTATCCATTGAACACTTGCCACAGCATCACTATACCAATAGATTGAACTACTTGAAACTATTCCATCAAATGCTTTGTCCGGTGTTCTTGATGCATCAAGTGAAGTACTTGCAAAGGGAGTCCCCTGTAGCTCTGTTGGAGTTAACTCTCTTTCAAAGATAGTATCTACACCATATACCATACCATCCTTATTAAGAGCATCCCAACTGATTAGATTCTGTACATTTCTATCTGCGATTAATCTTAAATCTCCATTCCAATTTTCAACTACTATAAAATAAAAGTCTCCATTTGGAGTAGAGATAGAACCTGATGTGGGTATAAACGAGGAATTTTCCTTCCCTAAGCCACTAAATGTACCCAACACACCAGAAGTAGAAGCTTGGAAATGACATCTGATACGCTTCCCAACTTCAAGCCCAATTATGCTTGTGACTTCATCAGGGTGAAATAATCTACCATCAGAATTAATATCTATGGCATCAAGCGCCATAAAGGTTGTCTTTGCATTTGTCGCTGATTCGCTGGCCTTGTTGACAATTTCCACTCGATGTCTTGCTTGGGTTAATCCAACAATTTCAACCTGAAGCGTCTGTGCAAGCTCTGACCCTAATTGTGAATGCGTCCCATGCAACTCGCCATCCACATAAACTTCGACTAAATCACTTCGATTGGTATATCTTGCTACAATTATTCTAAGTTTAGTTCCTTCAAAGTCAAAAACAATTTTGTCACCTATTGTTGAAGTGTAATTAGAGTATCCATTGTATGCACCAGCACCAACACCGTTAATGAAACTTCCAACATATTTAATTGAGGATATATTATCATCATACCTCTTCCAACCTGTTTCTGGAGAAGTTAGAGCGTATCCGCTCAGATAGCCTGACTCATTAATATCTATAGCATCCATGATGAAGTTAGTACGATTATGCCCTACTGTAATTGTAACTGTGTGAAATCCAAGGGTTAAGTTCGTTTTTTCATAGACGATTGCATTTAATACAGCAGTTCCCGATTTGTATGTATTAAATGATTCAGTTACACTATCTACAGTAATCGTATTATCAGAATGCCTATCTTGTGCAATGTCAGATATAATCCTAATCTTCGTTCCATAAAAACTAAATGAAACATAGTTGTTATCTGCGGCTTTGGTTGTTACATTCACACTGCCATTAAAATACTTATCTCCAGTTACTTTGTACCAACTTCCTGTATACTTAAATCCTGAATGTGTATCATCATAGCGCCTCCATCCTGCCTCCGGTTCTTTTATTTGATCTCCTACAGCTGCCATCATTACACCTCCTTATATTCAAATACCGGACGAAAGCCCACTGCTACATTGGAGTAATTGGAAGCTGTACTCCAAAATCTATCTTTGCTGTTTGTTGTATTTTCAGAACGCACTGTTCTGCCACCCGTTGTCCAGCCTCCGGGTACTGTTCCAGATAGAGATATTGTCGTTTCTTCACACCATGTCATGCACTTAAAGTTCCATACATCATTCAATGATTTTCCAGAAAGAATCTTATTCATTGGGAATTTAACAACATATGTATCCCACTCATTTATCGTAGGCCAAGCTCCATACCCTGTATTAGTTGTAGTTAAAACTTTATTTCCACTAGAATCGGCATATGCAACACCCCCACTTGGGCAACGCACAACACCTGATGTTTCACTTATAATGCGTGGCGAACCTTCGACGAACTTATTGGAATTTAACCAATCCCACGTTATCGAGTTACTTACAATTCTATCTGCTATTAACAAACTTTTATCCACTTTGATGGCATACCAGAAATATTTCAGAGGCATACTGGCTAATGGATTTCCTGTTAGCGGAATTTCTGTATAACCCGCCGTACTTCCTCCGAAAATGTATCCACTTATTGTATTGTCGTACTTCCAGACAATATAATCTCCGATCTCCATCTCAGAAAGTTTTTCTCTTAACTGCCCTGTAGTCGCTGGAACTGCCATAAAATCACCCCTTACTCACTCTAATCCTATCTAATTTCTTGAATTTCACTTTTTCAACCTTCTGACTTAGCACCATCCCTGTTGGAGTATCCAAGGCTCGTTCCATGTTCAATTGATATATTTTCTTTAAACCCAGTGAACCCGATTCACTTTCAATAAAGGGATTACTGTATTTCCCCTTCTGATTAAAATCGTCTATGTAGAAATTCGAATATTCTTTCTCAGTAACAATCTCAATTTTCACCTTCGCATACTTTGCAGGAGGTTTAGGGGCAGTCACATCTGCTAAAATTTCCTCATACGCCCCCCACTCAAAGCCATCCTCAGATGTACTCCAGTAGATTTTGAATGATGCTCCTCCCAATGCGTCTACACTTGCAGCCACACCTTTAAATGAAGCGATTTTGTCCTGAATTCGAATCGCGGTGGACTCCCAAGATCCATTAGCTGGATAGATTGAATTCCCGTCCGCATCCTGACTCAACTCTCTTAATTTCAATTTCTGATCCTCGAATATCGTATCTTGAAAAATACCTACAGATAGATCTATATCTAATGCAATTTCTTGAATCGCCATACTTTCACCACCTATCTCATCTCAAAATCCAACTCAACGAATGTCCCAGTTTATGATTCCTGCATGATTTGCCTTCAGAGGAGCTATGATTTGATCTATGACAAAGCCATTTTTACGAATAACCAATTGCCCAGGCAGGTCCTGATCTGAGGTAATTTTAATTTGGAGAAAGGCCGTTTCTTTCAAAGGCAGTGAACACACACACTGAAAGTTAATCTGCACATCATTCAAATTCATTGTTTTTTTGTATCCGAAATTAAAACATTCAATTGTATTATTGAAAGCCCCTGAGCCCCCAGGACCTGAGTGGCCACTCATGTTCACATCTGAAGAAACATTCTTGAACTGAATAATGTCACTATATAGAAAGGTCCTACCTGTTAGCGGGTATTCTTGATCGTCACATACGTATGATATAGAGTACCTATCCGCATTAATATGAAATACACCGTTGGCAACGTTGTGATACACGTGAGATCCTTGCCCGATCAATCCGAAAGAGACCATCTTTTCCTTGTTAATTTTATAAAAACTGTTTGATTGTTGTGTCTGCAAATCGAATTCGCTTAAATAAGTACCATCATAGTAATCAGCAATCCATACATAAGCTTGAGATACAGGTGAGCGTGTAAATTGTGTATTACCTAGAATCACAGCATTTCCCCCTTTTAATAAAAAGGACAGGCTGCAATAGCCTGTCCACATAATTATTTCTTTTTTACACGTAACGATAGGAGATACGTTTTTTGAACTGTTGCTTGCCACTTTTTGCATTCAGCGGTACTACACATTGAATGGAAAGGGTCACATAGTTACCAGCCGCATCTTGAGGATTTCCATTGTTACTCACGCCCAGGATTTCTTTCGGTCCCGGTGCAAATGGTGTTGCATAAGCGGTTCCTGTATAATCTTTGGTTGTCTTGCCTGTTGTTCCAATGGGTTTGGAAAAATCCCTGCCGATACGAGAACTTTCTTCTTCCAAATCTGTCTCTCCCAAGGAATCAACCTGAACGTGGAACCAGTTATTCTTCACCACTTCTACATCATGAGCCTCCGTGTCTCCAGTACCACCAGTCATATCTCGCGTTGTAATCGTGCAATCTTCCATTTTAGATACGTCCGAAGCACCATTCTTATTGTTCCACACATTAAAAATACGAATTTCACTTTTGGTATCTGCATCAATAACACCATAATCAAACGGTGCTACAATCTCCTTGCTGTGTGTTGCGTCCATCCATGTAATAATCGGTTGTGTCATTATATTCCATCTCCTTTTATTTATGTTCTGATCGTTAATTGAATCGTAAGATGTTGAATGTTTGAACCTGCTTCGATGATGTTGATTCTGAAGATATCTCCCGCCTCCACTTTTTTCAACCCAAATGTAGCCTCACCGTCATCTTGATGTTGATGCACTTCAAACTTCAGTGAACTCCCCATCACATCCTGCCAGTGAATGAGATCCTTGGATCGTTCAATTCTTATTTCAGTTGCAGTATCTCCAGAAACTCCACAGTAGCCCTTTACATGTAAAATCTCGCCATCGAATGGAAAAGGGGCTAAAATCCCCAGTACTTCCGGGTAAACCCGTGATTCTTTGCAAAAGACCATAACACGATCCTGTACTTCCAATGGAATCTCATTTAATTTCAAGTGTTCAGCTGTACTCATGAGCCCATCCACATCGGAATTAACCACCTGAAGGTTTTGACCAAATACATCAATCTCTACCCATGCCTTACCGTCATATCGATATCTCTTGCCATCCTTATACGTTTGTACCGTCCAGCCTATTTCAGGAGAAGGGTACTGCACACTTAACTCCTCAAAATCAGCAACTGGACTCTGGTACACAAGTCGAGTCGTTTGATAAGCCTCTTTTGCTTTTCCGGCAGCTTGCAAGGCTTCGCTAGCTGCCTCCAGTGCACGCTTGATGGCGAGTTCAGTTTCGCCAGTGTCCCCAGGCTGTCCCGGACTGCTATGTTTCACCGCTTCTCTAATTAATGACTCTACATGTGCTAAAGTTATCCCATTTGACATAATTCACCTACCTAAGCGTTATGTAGCATATTTTCTTCATAAGACTGTTTCCAAGTTGATACCTCCCCCATAACTAGGAAACCTGTCTCTGGCTTATCATTAAAGAAATTCTTGAACAACCATGCAAAGCATTGCTGTGTCTAGCTTTAAAGAAGTTTTCTAATGGGATAATTACCGGCTTTCTTGCATTCCTTGCAGTATTTCATTCGGTTCGATTTTGCCAGCATCCGTTTTCCGCATACGGTACAATTTTTGATATTTTCTCCTTTCCAGCGAGAGTACTCCAACACAAAGTCATCGAAGCGAACTAACTGGAAGGCAACCTCACCATGCTCCGCAGCGAACAAAACCTGTACGTTAGTTGAATCGACGCGTTGACTTTCTTTGAGGTACCCTAACTGAATAAGTTTGTGTACCAATAACCCCTGATCTTTTTTGCTTACGGCCATTTGACTATCACCGTAGATTTCTTTCCATTCATTATTAATCCAGTACGTATCATTTTCATTGATTCGATTATTAATCTTGCTGTAGACCAGTAAAACAAAGGCCAATTTCTCGAGTCGTTTACTTTTAAGTTGTTTGATCTTTTGAAGTTCTTCGAGTGTTACAGGTACATGATCAATCTCGATTAGCGTGCTCTTGCTTGTCTCCTCCCTTATCTTGATATACTTCTGCGACTGCTTAATGATCCGATTGAGAAATGTATCCCACTGGACAGCATTGTAGTCTGGATAATACTTGGTCATAAACTGATTTAACAACGCATATGCATCTTCAGCGTTCTTCCCCTGTTCAAGCCCGTATTTAGCTAAACAAATCAACGTTTTGGTTGGCTTCTTATCCATTTTCCCATGTGCAATTGCTTGCTCGGCATGATGACGTTCATTTAGAATGATTTTCAAGGGCGCTGCTCCTTCACATGCATTTGGGTCATTTTAAAGGTTCTTCCGGCATACTCAATATCGCCGTCCGGGTCTCTAACCGGATAATGGACGATGTGTTCATTGCTATGCAACAGATTGCGAATAATCTGATCTCCCGACACATCCCATACAAATTGCTTCGATTTCTCGACATTTCGATAACACATGTCCACAATCATATTGCACAGATCTTCTTCGTTATTACAGATCTCCAGCGCCTGCTCCTTAAAGCGTGAAACAAACAACTGCCATCGGGCAGATCTTTCTTCCTTTTTCACCTTACTCTTGCGCAAGTTAGTCATATAACTACGTAATTCTTCGTTATGGATCTGATATAATCGTTGAATCTCTTTGTAACGAGCCTGGGAATATTTCTTGGTACTCATCAATATCGTATGATCAAACGGACTTTCATTCTGATTTAACTTTAACTTGTTGAACTCATCTTCCACTTGATGGCATAACCGGTTCATCACAGAAGGTGCTGTGGATACAGGCATTCTCTGTTCATACTGTGCCAGGAACTGTTCCTGCTCCGGAGATAGCTCCTTCCTCGAATACAACTCATCCACAGTCATGCCAAATAACTGCAAGCACTTCTGACTCGTTTTTTCTATATAGGTGGTATATTCTTTTTTCTGTTCCGGGTCATTGTATATGAAAAAATAAGGCTTCTTGTGTGCTACCATTTTCAAGGCAGACTCGTCCGTTACCGCAGCGCGAATATCATACCAGTGCTTCGGCATTTTTTTGCATTCAATACCTTTGGCCTGATCAATGGCATTTTGTTGATAATGCTGACCACATTGAATTCGGTACATCATTTCCTGATATTCTGCACTTTGCTCCTCATAATTGGCTAAAATATCGAACATCGACGTAATTTTGTTCGTTGTAAAACCGATCAGATCACCAAAGCTGTCTTTGTTGGCCTGAATTAGATCCTTTTCATCCGGAATTTTTTGGGCTGAGGTTTTCTGTACACATACAATCGCATCAAGCTCCTGAATAGCCCCAAGAATTGTGTGATTGTCTGTAGTTAAGACCTGATCACTATCCATATCTGCACCATTTAAGGAATGCGTCGTCGTATCCCATGAATTTAAGATCGTGACCGTGTTCATATAACGATACCAATGCTGCATCTCATCTGTATTTTGAAAACGAAGCACCTTGATATTGTTATGACAAGTCATCGGAGCTCTGAAGCAAGCTACACGGTCCACATGGCGTCCGTTCCAATATTTGGAGTAGAACTCACCTGAACTCAGCAATCCTGTTAAAGGCAAACCAAATATGCTCTGACACAATGTATAGGGATCGCCAGCTATAATGCTGAAATTGCCTTTCACTCTTAGAACTCCGATCTTGGCTTCATTCATTCGTTTACGTATTAAGGTATGAATTTTGCTTCGCACAAAAGGATCATCTATAAGTCGTCGGTCTACCATCAACCCTTTAATATAATCATCTGGACTATTTCTATAATCGTTCTCATGGATGTGAATTCCTTTGAGAAATAACAGTGCCTTGCGATAGTCTTCACCTAGTACATCTTTAATCGAGTCTATCGTGGGACGAATAAGTTCACCAATCTCGTTATCATCCAATTGGAGTGACTGAATAAACTGGTAATTTAAATGACGCTCATCCTCCAGTTCTTCGGGTGTAACCTTCGTTACACTGAACGTGTAGCCATAATAACCGCAACATAACAGGTAATCATCGATACTGTTGTATGAGCTCCATAGTTTGAGCATGGACGTTGTGATGATCAGGTCTACCTCACGAATATCCACAGGATTACCCCAGGCATCGTCCACCATATAATTGCCTGCAACTCGATCTGCAAATTCGTGATAATCAAATGTAAATACCATCCCTTTACAGAAGCTATTACGAATACAAAATCCACCCGGGATATATGCATGTCCCAGCTCGGTTGCCCATCGTTCACTAAGTGCAGGAGAGATAAGACCAAATCCGTCACTCATATTCATCTGAATAGGCTCATTTTTCCTACTCTCAATGCGAGGGTATTCTGTCTCGGTATCATCAATCTGAATAATATCTGCGCCAAATTCAGTTATACAATCATGAACAACCAGTACCCGTTCCGGATGTGACACAGGCGTGCTTGTACTGCAAGCCAGGGCCTTATATGCCTCCAGTTTGGCAGGAACCAGCTCTTTATTGGGATCTCTGCCGTTATTCAATCTTTTCTCCAACAGCGGATGAATATCCTCACTCACATAGATGACTGTCGAACTTTTGGCTCCACCTGTCGTAGCCAATAACCGCTTATATTTTTTGCCGTTAACAGAGAAGGATTTCGATGAATTCAGCCGGTCATAGTCTTTATTATTTTCAATGACCAACAGCAAGTAATCATCGGCAAACTTCAGATTTTTCAGTTCTTCATGCAATTTCTTCATTGCTCTTTTATGTTCAGCATTGGTTTTCAAGGTTTTTAATCGCTCTATTTCCAGCTTGATTCTAGCCAGATCTTGTTCCCTCTCCTTATAGCCTCGAATACGATCGATAAAACGAAATACCTGATGGTTTCCAATAGATGCCACTTCTCCATTTACTGTCGCTTCTTGATAAGTAAGATGCAGATTATAATCCGCTTTTCTAATTCTGGAAGATGTAATTTTATAAACGTATCTCAATCGATCCTGATATGCATTGCCCATTCCCGATTCCCCCTGTTGATTCCTGTCCTGATTAAATAAATTATAGAGTAGACCCGCATGACTGACGCAGGCAAACAGGACGATCAGGGGATGAAAAAAGAAGATTATTTGTTCTATTCTGGGGAGAAATCAAGGGACACTCCGGGACTCGATTCATTTCGAATCGGCATATTTCTGCGTCTCTAGCACTATGATAATTTCCTTTTTAATGATATAGTGAATTGAAGCGTTTTTTTGAGCTGACATACTTTTTAACGGGGCTGGGATGAATGAAAGAAACCTTATCCAATCAAGAGGACATCGGCTTTTTATTTAATGTCGATATACTTATTAAGAGCCGCTCAAATGCATTGGCACTGCAGTCCCTGTTGGAGTTCATAAACAATGAAGAACAAATTGCGGACTTTCGGATTCAATCCGGCATAGAGCTAGGCAAAATTATTGAAGCGACACTCCAGTCCAAGAAGGACTCTTTCGTCACACTTCACAACGAACGCAAAAAAGCCAACGCAGCACAGAAGGCGTCCACTGCAGCTCAGACACCTGCCTCACCTGCTCCAGTCAAAACACAGAATCAACAAGAAAAACCGGTTAGCGAGAAAAAGCCTGCCACCCAAACATCCAATGTTTCCGATGGAAACTCGTTTGACGCGTGGATTGACACGCTCATTAAAGAGAATAAACTCACCCGTATTGTTGTCAATAACAAGAACGGTAAACATCAGAGCATTCCTTGCCGTATTCTGAATTTTGATCGTGATACCAGTATTGTGAGCATCTACCATGTCGATGAAAAACAAGTGTATACGTTCCGAACCAATGAAATCGATGAGTTTCTGTAACTAACTTCATCGGATTAAAACAAAAAGCAACTTGCGTTAGAATGACGGAACATTCTAACGCAAGTTGCTTTTTTAGTTCTATGGTTCATGCAGGATTGAACCCTCCGAGATTTGTTTGGACCGATCAGGAGCGATCCTTACCTCGCTGCCATACATCTAATGCCAATAACAACCATCCGGCTATGAAGGCTACCCCACCAATCGGTGTGATAGCACCCAGAATCTTGATGCCAGAAATACTAAGCACATACAAGCTGCCTGAGAACACGATAATTCCGATAAACAACAAACGTGCTGCCCACTTCAGTTTTGTAGATCCTCCAAGTTGACCAGCGGTCAAGCCAATAATGAGCAAAGCCAATGCATGAATCATATGATATTGCACACCTGTCTCATATGTAGCTATGGCCGCCGGTCCAATCGTATCCTTGAGCATGTGAGCACCAAACGCACCTATCGCCACTGATAGCATGGTCATTACAGCTCCAAGCATCATCCATCTTCGTTGCATATAAGTTCTCTCCCTTAATTCAACTCTTCCTCCTATTATTGTAGCGAATCCCCTCCTCCTTTACCAGTCGGGGTGGAGCTTCAAAGATCATATGTCTGTTTATACTTAACAATTCTATCCCTGCCCTATAAATTGTAGGAAACAAGCGTAAATCCTTGATTTTTATCGATATTTATGGAAAAGTAAACAGGTATGTAATCGTTGTATTTTAAGTGCAATTTCAAAAAGATTGGTTTTTAGTACCGAGAAGATGGGATGAAGCTAGTAATTACTCATCGATTAGGTTAATAACACTCAGTACGATGATTAAGGGAGGCAAGTCAACATTATGGATAATCGTGATTCCTATAATTCAGGTTATAACAACACGGATCAGAACCCTGGCCATGCAGATCCATACAATAACAATGGGTATGAAGCCTACCCGCCAGATCATGAGAGGCAACCAATGATACCACTGAAACATTCCGGACCTGGGATCGCCAGCTTTGTTATTGGATTGGTTGCAATCTTGGGTTATATTCTGATATTCTTTATTGCCACAATGGCTGTAAACGAGTCCATCGGAGTTCTCACCCCGTTGCAGACAGAAGAGATCGCCTTGCATCCAGCAGTGGTTCTGGCTTCATTAGCCATTCTGGTCTGCCTGATTCTCAATTTGGCCGGAGGCATCGTCGGAATTATTGGTCTTGTCCTCAAGAATCGAAAGAAAGTTTTTGCCATTATCGGAACCATATTAAATGGGATCATGATTCTGTTATTCGTTGGACTTATCTTGGTAGGCATGACGCTGATGTAACGCTTTGCATCAGCGTCATGTTTCCTTATAATTAAAATGAATGGGTTTACACATAAGTATAATCTATATTTTTTGCCAAAATCATTGTTTTTAAAGGAGATTGACATGTCACGAATCAAAATTTTTGCGGACAGCACAAGTGATCTGGCTCCAGAATGGATCCAGCAGCACGATATCGGAATCATCCCTTTATATGTCGTGTTCGGTGAAGAATCACTGAAAGACGGTGCTGAGATTAAACCTGAACAGCTATATGAACGTGTTAGCCAAGATGGGCGTCTCCCCAAAACAGCTGCACCTTCCCCCGCTGACTTCATAACGGCATTTCAACCTTACATAGATCAAGGGGATGAGATTTTATATATCAGCTTATCTTCTGAACTTTCTTCTACCTATCAAAATGCACGACTAGCGAGTTCCGAGTTCCCGGAAGGTCGAATTTCGGTCATTGACTCAAAGAATCTTTCATCAGGAATTGCTCTTATGGTGATGAAAGCTGTGTATGCAGCCGAAAAAGGTCAGACGCTGAATCAGATTACACACCTGATTGAGGCAATGAAATCAAATGTACGCACGGAGTTTGTCATCGATACACTGGAGTATCTGCATAAAGGCGGACGCTGTTCGGGCATGCAGAACCTGATTGGAAGCCTGCTCAAGATTCGTCCTGTCATCCGGGTAACGGATGGCAAGATGGCACCTGCCTATAAAGTGCGCGGCAAACGGGAGAAAGCTCTGGAACAAATGCTGAATAATACGCTCAGCCATAAGGATCAGATCGATCCAGACCTGCTGATTGTTGTGCACACCATGGCTGAAGAGGATGCGCTTGACTTGCAGAAGTCTTTGCAGGAACAAACCGGTGCCCGAGTTGAACTAACCACTGCTGGTTGTGTAGTATGCAGTCATTGCGGCCCGAAAACAATTGGAATCATCTATAATACTGTTTTATAGTATTACACGTTACATCGTATCGTATTACCCAATCCTTTCTTCTGGATCTGTATGTGGTACATCCATACTTGGACTGGCATACCGTTATAACTAAAAAGGGCATTCCGAGCTTAATCGCTCAGGATGCCCTTTAATATTTCGCTAAATTTTTTGATGACTTACGTTTGGTCCATTGTTCATTACGATACAGATCAATAATTTTTGGTCCGCAGATCATTCAGACTTTTGAATGCATATCCTTGCTTGCGGGCCTCATCAATAATGGAACCCAGAGCTTCCGTGTTATCTTTGGATACCGAATGAAGCAAAATGACAGCGCCCGGATGGAGTTGTTTCAACACCTGTTGATGAGCATATTGTGCGCCACGCTGCACATTGGTATCCCAATCTTTATAAGCAACAGACCAGAACACATTCACATAACCCTGAGCATGACTCTCTGCAAGCGTACGATTGTTAAAAATCCCGCGCGGTGGGCGTAAAAAGGGCGCTTGTTGACCCGTCAACCGATTGACCTCTGACTTGACCTTCTCAAGTTCCTCTCTAAGCTTTTCATTGGAGATGCGGGTCATATCCGGATGACTCCATGAATGATTACCGACAATATGACCTTCAGCCGCCATACGTTTGACCAACTCAGGCTGATCTTTCAGATAATGACCTGTCACAAAGAAAGCCGCTGGCACCTTTTTGGTACGCAAAACATCCAGTATGGCAGGTGTGAATCCATTCTCATACCCGTTATCAAACGTGAGATACAACTCCTTTTGCTTCGTATCCCCCAGGAAAATGGCATCGTTATGTTGTAAGATCGATTTAAAGCCTTCCTGATCAATGGAGGGCAGTTGACCGTTTTGACTTTTTTTGAAGCCAAAGTGATACGCTCCGGTAACCGGTGATGCTTCAGTCAGTGCCGGCACCATACTGATGGATAACAGTGTCACCAGTATATATAGAACCATTCGCTTCATTCCATCCGCTCCTGTTCCTGAAAATTCGGTTAGTCGTTTGCACACACGAACACCTTCAGGTAATATGCCACAGGAACAGCTAATGTATGTAAATCCTTAACGATCAAAACGTTTATTTTCAGGTTGTGGCGGAGATTGATAGAACAATTCAAGCAAGGTCTGGGGTTTGCCACTGGAGGCAAGCCATTCCCTCACGGTCTGTATGGCACGAGTTTGTCCATCTCCCCGATCACGCCATGTAAGCAACTCGATAACTTTGATAATCAAGGCAGACATATTATGATTATCCAGTTCAGATCGTTCTGCTCTCAGCTTGTGATATAACGCCTCCTGTTCCCAATCCAGAAGAATTTCATCACCAATGGTTGGCTTCAAAAGGGTGTACGCTCTGTCACAACCTTTACAACGAACTGTGCTGACCTGTTCATCTATAAATTCCACTCGAACCTCCTGATGGCAATCCGGGCATTTGAATCCAACTTGTATGTTTTGTATGTTTTCGTTCATGACATTGTTCCTCCTGCGATGTGAGCATTTTACATCATTTCATGCAAAAAACTCCTTGGATATATGCATAATGCTTATGTATGTACTACATCTATACCCGATATTTTGTCGATTCACGCTTATTTTGAAGAAATCTGTAAGGTGCTATAATCTTGTAAATATGTTAAAATATTATACATATCATGGTAGGGAAAAGGCGGGATACTCATGTCGAAGGAAGAGCGCAATATAACCTGGCAATCATCCAGCATCAACAGACAGGACCGGGAGAAACATAATGGGCACCGTAGTCGTGCCATCTGGTTCACCGGGTTATCAGGTGCAGGAAAGTCATCCCTTGCATTTGCCCTGGAGCAGTATCTTTACGACCAAGGCGTACGCTGTTATGTTCTGGACGGGGATAATGTACGTCATGGACTGAACCGTGATCTCGGTTTTACAACAGGGGATCGTCAAGAAAATTTGCGGCGAATTGGAGAAGTATCGAAGTTAATGGTAGATGCCGGGTTGTTTGTACTTTCGGCTTTTATCTCTCCTCATGAACAGGATCGGGAGATGGTTAGACAGTTATTTGAACCAGATGATTTCATTGAAATCTATGTGCGCTGTTCAATTCAAGAATGTGAGCGTCGTGATCCCAAGGGTCTATACAAAAAAGCCCGCAATGGTGATATCCCGCATTTCACAGGCATTTCCGCCCCCTATGATGTACCAATATCTCCTTCATTTATTATCGATACAGAGCAATGGTCCATTGAGGAAGCCGTGCAAGAGATCGTACAGCATTTGGAGCAGATCGGTGCTCTTCAACTGCCGCTTCCTACGAAAACAGCTGTTGTTCATTAATCCTTGGTCAATATACGAACCACCAACATGAAAGGCGCGCCCATCGTGGCGCGCCTCTTTTACGTGAACCCATTGCTGGTTATACCATCAATAAATGAATACAGAGAAGAAGATACACATGCTCTACCATCGCGTTTGAACGTCTTCTAATGTCCACTCACTTACTTACTCACTTACTGCCCCACGACACCCGCTTGCATATTAAGAAGCTTTCTGAACGTCCCTACCGGATCTGTAGATAACTGCTGGTACCCGCCTTCTTGAATCACCCGACCTTCATCAAGCACAATTACACGATCTGCCGTCCGTATCGTGGACAATCGGTGTGCAATCACGATAATGGTCACATGTCCTTTTAGCCGTTCTAACGCCTCATGAATGTACTGTTCATTCTCACTGTCCAGCGCACTCGTTGCTTCATCCAGTACCAATACAGAAGGATTACGCAGCATAGCCCGGGCAAGCACCAATCGCTGACGTTCACCCCCGGATAGACGAATACCCCGATCACCAATGATCGTATCCAGACCCTGAGGCAACTTCCGTACAAATGCCGCAGAGGAGGAAAATTGCAAAGCCTGCCACATCTGTTCTTCACTTGCATTTGGATCAACAAGACGCAGATTCTCACGAATACTCGTATGAAACAGGAATGGGTCCTGGGAGACATATCCGATGGAACTTCGCCAGCTCAATAATCGTTCTTCTGACAGAGGCACTCCGTCAATCAGAATACGACCAGATTCAGGCCTTACGAGGCCCATAATCAGATCTATCAGCGTGCTCTTGCCTGCTCCGGATTTCCCCACAATTGCGGTCATACCCCTTGCTGGAATCGAAGCGTGCACATTTCTCAATGAGTACGCATCACTTCCCTCATAGCGATAGCAGACATCCTCACAGGTGATAGATTCCTTCAGTTCCATAGGTTGAATCCCATCAGTTCCAACGTCTCCTGCCGAAGCAATCTCTGCACTAATCTCACGACTTTTCGCCGTCTGCGCTTGCAGTTCTCTGACTACCCGAAATGCAGGCAGCATGGAGCTGATGTACTCCAGATTGGACTGAATCGCCGTAAACCTTGGCCATAACCGGGAAAAGATAAGGATAATGAGCAGCAGACTTGCGGGTGGCACCGTCATTACACGGAGAGAAAGATAGATGAATGCCGCAATGATGATTGCCGCGGACATCCGGTGAATCAGCTGTGTCCCACTGTTTAATTGGCTAAATTGAATGACATTGCGTTCTATCTGTCTGCACATGCGCTCAAACCAGTTCATGTGTGAGCGCTCAAGCATATTGCTCTTAATATCTTTAATGCCGTTAAAATGCTCGGTAATGCCGTTATAATAACTTTGTGAGAATTCAGAGGTCTGGTCTCCGATCTGCTTGGCCCGCTTGACGAATTTTCGTAAGACGATAAATAATAACAATCCACAGACCAGCACAAGTGCCGTCAATTTGGCGGATAACCAGAAAGCAAGACCGATCTGAATACCCGTAAAGATCAGAGAGGCTGCCATTTGCAGCATAATGCTCGTTCCCTGGCTCACACGTGCAAGTTCAGTCGTTAATATATGGTTGAAATCGGATTTTCGTTTTTGGAGAAAAAATGACCACTGCGCCATAATAATAGCAGCATAGGTTTCCATGCGCAGCGTTCGTACAAATTGCTGCTGGATTCGAGTATTGCGGATCGTCTGGAGACGTTGCATCCAGGCCTGTCCGGAGACAATCAACACAAAGGTGAACAATACGAGTAACAATTGGCTATTATCAGAAAAACGATTCAACACCTCGCCAAGCCAGGGAATGTTTAAGCCTGTGGAGCCCATCTCAAATATGCCAATCAGACTCAGCATCGGAACAAGCATGTAGATACCGATCCCTTCCATGAGACTGATACAGATCATCCCTAGCAGATTCCAATATAAAATGGGCCCCGTGACATGATGCAACTTTCGCATGAAATACCTTAATTCCGAGATCATACTTTACCCCTTTCCGTCACCGTATACCTTTTAATTCGCCGCCAGAACCAGAGAAACGGACGTAACGGAAAGTATAGAAAAAACAAAGAACGTGGAAGTGGCAATTGATCCACATCCCATGTACTTGGATATAAACGCTCAATAAAGAAAAACCATTTCTGTTTTGTACTTCGAAGTTTAAACAGATACGATGGATAAGACTTCATATCAGCCGGACTTTCCAGCATGTCGTTCATGAACTTTGCACCTTCGTTGGCTAATCGCTTGCCTGTACGGTCACTCAAGGACATCAAGGACCTGTACTCTACATCCAGCGACGTATTCAACAGATCTGAGGCTAAGTGAAGAGCCTGCGAACCGATCGATAAACGTCCCTCCGCTTTCAGACGTCTCTCTAATTTCTTCACATCAAGTGGCATGCTGCGGATCATCTGGTCGATATCCAGTAACCAGCGCAGTCTGAACCAGCCGTGTCGTGCACCATGGGTTACGAGATAGGCCCATAGATCTTCTTGTTCAAGCATACGGACAGGTGTCTGTGTGTATGAACTGAACCGGCTGCGTTTCCACAGCAATTCAAAATCGGTTTCTTTGCCCGAATCCGGGTTCAGGCGCCAATGGATCTCCACTTGAGTCCTTTTGACCGGATGGGTGTAACAGATATGATGTTCCCGCCATTTCCAGCTGCGCACCGTAGGTGCCCGCTCCCCTTCCTTGGATACGTATCCGAGGGTAGCCAGAATGCCTTCAGCTGCTTCCACATCATCAAACGGAATCAGGATATCCAGGTCTTTGGAGGTTCGCATGGATACATCGCCATAGAGATCATGGGCGAGCGCTGGTCCCTTTAGTGTAATATTGCGGATACCGCGTTCACGAAAAGCTCCACAAACCTGTTCCATTTCAGCTGTCAGATGTAACATGCGGAACGTATTGACCGTATATTGTTGTCTCAGACTCTCCATAACATCTGCAGGAATGATTGCAGAGTTCAATTCTTTCATTTTCAAATAAAGGACAGAGTATAAGCGGTGATGATAGACAAGCCGCAGAAAGAGCTGCCAATCGGTTCCTTGCAAACCCGCCTTGAGTTCTTCAGGGGATAGAGCCGTCAGATCACCTCTAATCATGCTCAAAATCAGCTTAAGCTCCTTTGGAAACCCTGATGAATAGAGTTCACTTTCATGTATCATAGACAATCTCCCCAGATCCCTTCTCCGGACACCGTTTGCCAAACACACCGACAACCGTATATTGGTCCATAGTATCAGCTCCGGTCACGATCAATTTACCACTTCGCAGCCAGGCATGAGCCATCATATGTCCTTGCTTATTCCGCGCAGTCCCCATATATAACGTACTCTCTATCTTGCGTCGCTCAAGCATCTTCATCCCGGCAATCGCCATTACAAGGCAGCGGCTTTCCCATAACGTATATTTGCTGGCGAGCGAAATCGCTTTGGAAATATTCCGTATAGTAATGACCTCGCTGCGATCAAGTCCTGTCATCGGTGTTTCTACCATAGGCGTACCCAGCCCTGGCGCGATTTTGGCAAATGGCATAGCCTTCTGTATGCGTGCCCAGCCAAGGAGGATATAGGCCTCCCATACCAGTCGACGCATTGACCGCGGGAGCGAGAGATAAGCCTTTATTTTTCGCAACATGATTCTACACTCCGCGAGTAACGTCGATTAAACCTTCACGGGACAGATGTTCCAGGAATTGCACCACCTGCTCACGACATACATCTGGCTCAATCTCGTACTCCGCAGCAAGTACCTCAACAACTTCACCCAGCGTGCGTTCTTCTGCGATCAGGTCCCAGATTCGTCCACCGGTACTCCCCAGATTGTAGTATTTTCCAGAGCTAATGCTCATCATGACTTTCTCACTGCCCATATCACTGACCAGATTGCCTTCCTTCCGGGTTACCCGGTCTTCCACATTCATCGGCGTAGTCGCTGTCATTGTCCTGTATGCACTCCTTTACGTATATGATCTGTGATCCGATCCACCATCTCAAATGCTGTAAACTCAGCACCCGTTCTGACCAATCTGCCAATCTCCACACTTGCTGAAAGTCTTGAAGCCGTCTCAAACAACCATTGTGCCAGCCCCTGTCTTGCAACGAGTCCACCACGGAACGTATGCGAGCATAACAGATGCAGTCGTTCTAGCCCCGTCACTTCAACCAGTTGAACAGATGTTTGGTTTTCTTCCGGTTGGGGAGCAAGTTCGAATATTCCACCAAGTGGTACGGCCATCTCATGAAAATAGTGCTGAACAGGTATCGCATACTTCGTAATCTCTGCGTGAACCGTGGCATAATCCTGTTCCTTCATGCCGAAACCATCCAGACTGGGCTGCCACAATTTCTGCTGCGGATAACCAGGTGATACGATGGCTCTTCCCCCGGCATCCCAGGTCAGTGCGACAACATCATCGGTGAGAAGCGGATACCCACGTGATGCCAGTGCAGCCGACAACGTCGATTTTCCTGCCCCCGAATGTCCGACAAATGCGTAAGCCCAGCCATCAATAACCACAGCACTGCCATGCAATGGAAGAATACCACGCTGCATCATAATGACAGCCATACATGTGCCCAGGATGAATAATCTGACCTTTTTCTCGTCCGCTCCAGGCTGAGGGGATACAATGATACGCTTTCCATGCTCCATTAGAAACAGGCCTGCATCTTCGATTTTGAAAAAAAGGCTGCCATCCCGTGCCACAAAGTTGTCGTTGCCTACATCCCAATCCTCCCACAATGGGGTCAGATCTGAAGACTCGATGTGCACATCCACGACATCAAAATCAGTCTCCGCATCCTTGGGTGCAATCTGTAGTTCAGGCATTCGAATTTGGCTCGACCAGCGCAGACCATACGCCACATAATGCACAGCTAACAATGAACGACGCCTCCTTCGTAATAAAATGTAAAAAAAGCCCTTATATTCATGTTGCTCAATATAAGGGCGGAGGCGAAAAGCTGGATTTGTTGCATTTCCGCCCTTTAAGTATGATGACACATTTTGGAACTAAATAACTTAGGAAGTTGGATCGTACAGATCCGCATCGTGAACCGTGATCCAGTCAATTTGTCTGTAGCCAGTACCGGCCATTGTTTGATTGACTTCCAACACTTCAAGAGCTGGTGCTTGCCATTCCTTTTTTTCCATTTGCATCGTATTCACCTCCTTTTCGCAGTTCTAAGTATGATGGCATATGGTAAAGCTTTCTAACTAGTTCCGTAGAGATCCGCATCGTGAACCGTAACCCAGTCAATATGTTTGTAACCTGTGCCCGCCATTGTTTGGTTGACTTCCAATATTTCCAGTGCTGGTTCTTGCCATTCCTTTTTTTCCCTTTGCATCGTATTCACCTCCTATCATGAGTCAAATGTAAGGAAAAGCCGGGCCCACAGTTCACCGGGCTATATCAGAATTTCCGAATGAACCGATAGACGATCAGACTATGCATCATCAATCGCAGATCTGGATGCGAAGCAAGTTCAGGTCTTGGACTCGGAAAATTGGCCAGGGCAGACTTGATACGCTCCGTGTTTAATATGCCAGCAACCTTGCTGTCAGAACACAAAGCACGTAACTCAGCCGTAAAGGCATCCCAATTCGGAATGATGCGATGTAACCAATCTGCAGGCTGCACACCCCGTACCCGTTGATTCAATCTGACCTTGTCAGGCAACTCCGGTGAAGTAGCCCGGCGAATCAATGAACGATCCGTCCCTTGTTTCACATATTGTTCAATCGGAACGGACAAACAGAACCGGATGACTCTGGCATCACTTGTCGGATCACGTTCCCAAGCGCGGTAACGCAGAGAACATTTTGTAGCTACAGCACCGTTTTTGTTCGCAATAGCCAGGTTATTGAATTTCTCGGCACGTACTTTGAGTGCATCAGCCTGGGCACCGCCCTGCAAAACAATAATGGATTTGAGTCTTTCCAGTACACCTGTTCTTTGAGCAAAATCAGGATGGATCAACTGCACGGACGCGGCCTGGCTTGCTCCTTTGGACTGAGCCTTGAACCACTCCGGATATGCCTTTTTCCCGGTGATCTTAGCTATACGGGAGAAGGGCATTCCGGTCCGCTCACTATACTGCTGCATCTCACGGAACCAGCGATACCAGCGGCCACTTTTCAGTAGACTGGCGTAATAATCCAGAGCCGGCCCCCAGGAGATCGTGAAATTACCACGTGCGCCTGTGAGCAGGATGCCTGCATCTTGCTGGCTCGCTTTTTCATAGAATCCGCGAATCCAGAATGAATTTTCAAAGTATTTATAGGGCATTTCCATAATGTCGAGCCAGGTATCTACTTCACTGAGTGGACTTCTGCCTTCAAAATCAAGGTAGTTCTCTGTGATATTGCCGACATGATTAATGGTTGAACGTATGAAGGGCCGTTCGTCTGCGAGCAACGTTTTCGACGTATAATCTGTGAAATCCGGTACGGGAACATAACTATAGGCCTGCAGCCGTTTGCCCTGACTTCTCAGTGTTCCGGAAGCAAAACCAACCACGGCTCCCGAGTCCAGTCCGCCACTTAAAGCAGCAGCCACCTGCCTGTGAGTTCGCAATCGCGATCCAACCGCCTGCCCAAAGACCTCCCGAAACGCTTCTACATACTCACCATCGGATTTAAGCCTCAGAGGTTCGACTTCATTCCAGCGATGATATTGCTTCAGTTCCAGTCTCCCATCCCGAAAGACAAGTGTATGTGCAGAAGGCAGTTGGCTTATTCCCCGATATACGGTCGAATTGATATCTGCTGAATCATGCATGTCAGGAATGGCAAGGAATTCGGACAGCCAAGTCTCATCAAGTTCTTTATGTACCCCTTCAAGCCCAAGCAACGGATTCATGAGTGTGCAGAAAGCAAAACGTGAACCATCATGTCGGTAATAAAAAGCTCTCATGCCTGTAATGTCTCTCGCTGCATACAGTTTTCGATTCCGCTCATCCCATATCGCGAATACAAAATCCCCCAGCAATCGGACAGCCACATCGTCTCCCCAGCGTTGATAGGCACGCAGGATCAGTTCACTATCCGCCAACATTGCCAGTTCAGCTCTGGATATCTGTAGTTGATCAGCCAGTTGTTCCCGGTTATCCAGAATGGCATCTGCCGTGATGGTCAGACCACTTTCCTCATCATATAAAGGCAACTTCTCGCTAACCGATTCCGGTGTAATCCATTGGGCATGACAGCTGAGGAACGCCTCGTTGCCTTTCCACACCCCTGTTGTATCCGCAGGGACATGCCCCAGGCTTGCGTACAGACGCCAGCTGTCTTCCCATAGCGCCTGCTGACCATCGTTGTGTACAATTCCTGCTATGGCGCTCATGACTTGCCTCCCCGTAGAATCTTGCGCTGTGAAGCCCAGGCGCTGATCTGGTGACCAAATGGTACCCATGATTTGATACGCTGTATTTTGCTTTGAGCAGAAGCCAGCTGGACTTTCAAGCGTTCTCGCTCACTGTAACCCCGTTCAAGACGATGATCCGCCGCCCGTAATGCGGCTTGCAGCTGTCTGATCGTTGCCAGTGCAGCCAGTGTGGGATCTATCTTTTCCGGTTCCTCGACAACTTGGTCATTAAGATTGCCAAGCGGATCATGTACGACAGAATCTGCCGGTTGCATTCGGTATTGCGGTTGCCACTGGCAACCTGTCGCTGCTGTCAACTGATGCGTGATTCGATCAATGACCTCTTGATCCGGACTTGCATCATAATGTACACCCGTCCATTGTTCGGCTTCTGCCAGCTGTTCACTGTATCCCATCCGGTGGAACAGATCTGCCCCCATCACACGGCAATACAGTTCAACTTCATGCGGTTCTAATATGTTTTTCCAGTTGTTAACAGAACCCTGATGTGCCTTTTGATGCGAAGAGAGGAATGGATCACCCACGCCCATACTGTAGAACATGTCAGACTTGGCACTGTCCAGAAACTGTCCATACTGCTCCATACCCTGTTCATATCGAATTCCCAGAAACGCGCATAGTTTCTCGAGTTCTTCCTGAGGATTGGAAACCAATCGTTCATATTGCAATTCATATGCATTGGAATGTGGTTCGGCAAAATACTCATTCAAGCGGAGCATACCCAGTGTAAGATCTACAGATTTCATATTTAATTTGGGGCTCTGCAGACTATGAGTCAGGTCGAATCCTTCTCCTGTGTGGCGGTTTACCTTTTTGAATGATGCTGCTATGGCCAGAGGATTACGCTGGAGATGAATGCGCTTGGACTGAGGGAACAGACGATCCAGCCATTCCAGCATGTAATAGTATCGTGGAGATTTATCAACGATGAAGTCTGCTCCGCTCCCTTCCAGGAATCCATTATAGATCTCAAGAGCAAAACTTCTGCACGCCTTTTCGAAGACATCCTCAGATACCATGGCATTGTAGAACTGACGAATGATGGAGCTGCCACCATAAGCACGTGAATCAGCTTTGTTCAAATCGACAAGATTCATCAGAAACCACATTTCCTGGGTGGCAAATATACGACTATGATTTTGCAGCATGACGGTGGATAAGGAACTACCACTGCGGGGAACACATAGTAAGAAAACAAGTCCGTTACCTTGAGCATCGATCAATGGCAGCCTCTCCTCTGTTCATTAGTATAAATATGTAGCTGGGATAGACCAGACTCTACCTTTGTGTTTGGCAAAACGAGTAATATGCACGCTATAGGTCAGCGTTTTGCAATACTCCGTCGAAAGTTCACCCGGGAATGAAGCAAAACACTTGGTTACATTCGACAACTCTCAGATACAATATGTATTTATAGTTTTACTCTATGATACAAAATGTATCATGTCAATCTTTTATTTTCACCTTTTCATAAATTCATACTCTTTCACTGTATTCTGTTGTCTGTCATTTAAGCACTTATTCATGATCAATTATGTTCTGATTGCACAAACGCGAATAAGCTCCAGACATGTTCTGTGAGGAACAATGCCTGAAGCCATACGTAATCCGTTGAGAAACTTAATATGAAACCGGGTGAACAACCATCAGGTAAACCTTACATTTGAACTTTTCCCAGGAGCTCCAACACTCCCATTTCGCTCTTCTTCCTGATCTGCCTGTGTAGCATCCTGCATCCCCTTCTGTACCTTCACGGTTAACAATACAGCAATTCCCGCGACGAAAAAGAAGATGAGCGACAGAATACCCCAACGCGTGGAACCCGTGATCTGCCCAACATAACCAAACACAAATGGACCAAAGATCGCAGAGAATTTGCCTGTAATATTCACAAAACCAAAATACTCTCCTGTTCTGCCTGCCGGCATCAGATTGCTAAACAGGGAACGCGCTGTGGATTGACTCACACCCTGCACGACACCAACCAACCCGGCGAGTACATAGAAGTGGATCGCTTGTGTCATGAAATAACCTAGAATCACAATACATATGTAGACCGATAAGCTAACGATTAATACCTGCTTTGCTCCCCAACGCTGTGCCCACGCTCCCAGTAACAAAGTGCATGGGAAACCGATGAACTGGGTTAACAGTAGCGCGAGCATCAGGTCGGCTGTGCCTATGCCTATACTTGTTCCATAGATGGTAGCCATCAGAATGATGGTATTAATACCGTCATTAAAAAACCAGAAAGCCACCAGCATGCGGATTAACTGGGGAAAACGCCGCATCTGACGAAAGGTCTGCCGCAGTCTGCGCACGCCCACCGCAGTATACCTTCTCCACGAGCCGGGCATGTCCGGTGAAGCAGGCCGTCTCGGAGCATGGCGAAAGATCGGTATGGAGAACAGCAACCACCACAACGAGACGGAGATAAACGCAAGTCTTGTGCCTGCCAGTGTACTGCTCATCCCGAACCAGCCCGGTTGCTGAATCATCAGCAGGTTCACCGCAAGCAACAAACCTCCTCCAATATAACCATAGGCATAACCTTTGGAGGATATCATGTCCCTTCGTTCCACGGGTACCAGATCCGGCAGCATTGCATCGTAAAAGGTGTTACCACCTGCAAAACCGATCGTAGATATGACCAGCAACGCGGAAGCAAGGAACCAGTCCCCTTCACCGATTGCGCTGAATCCCAATGTAGCAAGGACGCCTATAATTGCAAATACACGCAGGAAGTCGCCTTTCCGTCCTGACAAATCAGCCAGTGTGCCTAGCAACGGTGTTAGCAGAGCTACGAACAACATGCCAATGGAATGGGTATAGGCCAGATAGGAAGCCGCGGTATCCGTATCCAGCGTTGCGGCAGCCACCGAAGCATAGAATACGGGCAGTACTGCCGCCAGTACAGTTGTCGCATAAGCCGAATTGGCCCAATCATACATAATCCAAGCCTTGATCGCCTTTTTATTCACATGAATCCTTCCTTTACATGCATCTCTATTGGATCGTGTTCATGAAATCTGGTTTTCAGTATCGAGAAAAGGAATGAAGCTAGAAATGGAGTAGATGTACTTCTCCTATTGTATAGGAAGGATATCACACTTGTTCACTGTTTCTGTAAAAAATGGAGCAATTCTGTTCTTACGACTCACCTTACCTCTGAGGTGAACTTGCGTAATTGTATCATTTTATATCCACTCTCATCACATATCGTCCTCGCCCGTGAATATACTTAATTACCGACAGGCCAAACTGTGCCGCGTAATCAATGGGGGTGCCTACATGTCAAATTCACACCAGCCTTACTCGTTCGTCGTGTCGAAGGAAGATTGGTCGCTTCACCGCAAAGGGTACCAGGACCAACAACGCCATCAGCAAAAGGTGAAAGATGTCATCAAACAGAATCTGCCTGATCTGATTACGGAAGAAAACATCATCATGTCTGATGGAAAACAAATCATCAAGGTACCAATCCGCAGTCTGGATGAGTACCGTTTTGTGTATAACTACCAGAAGCAAAAACATGTTGGTCAAGGAGACGGTGACAGTCAGGTCGGAGACGTCATCGGTCGTGATCCCTCTGCTTCTCAGAAACCCGGCAAAGGCGAAAAAGCTGGCGATCAGCCTGGTCATGATATTGTGGAAGCCGAAGTGAGTATTGAGGAATTGGAAGATATGCTCTTCGCTGAGCTGGAATTACCCGATCTGAAGCAGAAAGACAAAGACCTGATTGAGACACATACGGTGGTATTCAACGATATTCGCAAAAAAGGCATGCAGTCCAATATTGACAAGAAACGTACCATTTTGGAGAATCTGCGTCGCAATGCAACGACCGGTACGCCAGGTATCCATCACATCAGTCCGGATGACCTGCGCTACAAGACATGGGAAGACAAAATCATTCCACAATCCAATGCCGTTATCATTGCCATGATGGATACATCCGGGTCCATGGGTTCTTTTGAGAAATACTGCGCGCGCAGCTTTTTCTTCTGGATGACCCGTTTTCTACGCCGTCAGTATGAGAAAGTTGAGATTGTTTTCCTCGCCCATCATACAGAAGCCAAGGAAGTTACCGAAGAAGAATTCTTTACCCGTGGCGAGAGCGGAGGTACGATTTGCTCCTCTGTATATATGAAGGCGCTGGATATTATTGACAGCCGATATCCACCTTCCAGCTACAACATCTACCCCTTCCACTTCTCTGATGGGGATAATCTGACCTCGGATAACGAACGGTGTGTGAAGCTGATCGGGGAGTTAATGAAGCGTAGCAATATGTTTGGATACGGCGAAGTGAATCAGTACAACCGCAGCAGTACACTGATGTCGGCTTATCGTCATATCAAAATGGATCAGTTCATGTATTATGTGATCAAAGAAAAAGGCGAAGTGTACAAAGCTTTGCGCAGCTTTTTCCAGAAACGGGAAGGAGGCAGCGTTAGATGACAGATGAGATCCGCGACCTAGAATACGCTATTGCCGAGATTATGGAGATTGCCAATGGTTTTGGTCTGGACTATTACCCCATGCGGTACGAAATCTGCCCATCGGATATTATTTATACATTTGGAGCCTACGGCATGCCTACCAGATTCAGTCACTGGAGCTTTGGTAAAACATTTCATAAGATGAAAATGCAGTACGATTTTGGGCTCAGCAAAATTTATGAGCTTGTCATCAATTCCAACCCTTGTTATGCCTTCCTGCTGGATGGCAATTCCCTGATTCAGAACAAATTGATCGTAGCCCACGTCCTGGCACACTGCGATTTTTTCAAAAACAATGCCCGCTTCTCCAAATCCAACCGTAATATGGTCGAAAGTATGGCTGCTACGGCGGATCGGATCAGCAATTATGAGATGGAGTACGGAACGGAAGCGGTTGAAGCCTTTATCGATGCCGTGATCGCAATTCAGGAACATGTGGACCCACAGCTGATTAAACCCCGCCATTTGGACAAACAACGTTATATGGAGATGAAAATGCGGGAGCAGCGCGGTGAGAAAGCACCCAAGCCGGAAGGCCGCTATGATGATTTATGGTCGCTTGATGATGTGAAGACCGAAGAAAAACCGGCCGAAGGCATACAGGTCCATCACTTTCCCCCTGAACCGGAGAAGGATGTCATGTGGTTTATTCAGGAATTCTCGGAAGTGTTGACCGACTGGCAGCGGGATATCATGAGTATGATGCGTGAAGAGATGCTTTATTTCTGGCCACAGATGGAAACGAAAATCATGAATGAAGGCTGGGCATCCTACTGGCATCAACGCATTATACGTGAGCTCGATCTGAACAGTGAGGATACGATCGAATTTGCCAAACTTAACTCCTCCGTGGTGCAGCCATCCAAACAAAGTCTGAATCCGTATTATCTGGGACTGAAGATTTTCGAGGATATTGAACGGCGCTGGGATAACCCAACCCGGGAAGAACAGGATCGTTGGGGCCGTAAACCCGGTCAAGGTCGTGCCAAAATGTTCGAGGTGCGTGAGTTCGATTCCGATACCTCCTTTATCCGCAACTACATGACCAAGCAATTAACCGAGGATCTGGACCTCTACGTATTTGAGAAAAAAGGACCGGACTGGAAAATCACCGACAAGTCCTGGGAAAACATACGGGATCAGCTCGTATTTTCACGTGTCAACGGGGGATCACCCTATCTGGTTGTACAGGATGCCGATTATCTGCGGACAGGGGAACTCGTGCTGAAACATCAATATGAAGGCATTGAGTTGGATCTGAAATATATGGAACGCACCCTGCCTTATCTGTATCGCCTCTGGGGACGTACCGTACATGTGGAGACACGTGTCGAGGATAAACCGATCTGGTTTACGTATGATGGCAAGAAACACCACCGCAAGTTTATGTGAGGTTCCAACAATCCTTTCCTTTTTAAAAAAGAGAACCTTCGTATCACGTATGAAGAATGGCGACATACCATAAAAAAACAAAAAAAGCGGCAAGCTCCCGACATACACGGGGACTTGCCGCTTGGCATACATAAAATTAGGATGGTACCGGTGGTGCACCATTCCCCTGCAATCGCAGCGGTACAAAAAAATCATGCTCCACTTCACTTGCCGGCAGTGGGCGACTGAAATAATATCCCTGAATCTCCCGGCAATCATTCTGCATCAGAATATCCAGTTGGCCTTTCGTCTCAATGCCTTCCGCAATGACTTCCATCTTGAGATTCTGTGCCATCGATATAATGGTCGCCACAATGGCTTGATCGCTGTGACTCTCTGTAATGTCCGTCACAAACGAACGATCAATCTTGAGCTTGTGAATCGGGAAATGCTTCAGATAACTCAGTGAACTGTATCCCGTCCCGAAATCATCCAGGCTGATCTTGACACCCAGTGCGTTAAGTTCATTCAGAATTGCCGTAGAGACCGTGGCATCCATCATCATGCTCTCTGTAATCTCCAGCTCCAGGTACCGTGCCTCCAGCCCTGTCTCCAAGAGTGCGTTCTTGACCTGTTCTACCAAATTCGATTGATGGAACTGCTGGCTGGACAAGTTTACCGATACCGGAATGAGCGGCCCACCGCTGGCATGCCAGAGCTTCATCTGCCTGCATGCTTCGCGCAGCGTCCATTTGCCAATCTCATAGATCATACCTGTCTCTTCTGCAAGCGGAATGAACACATTGGGTGCGAGCAGTCCTTTGAGTGGATGGTTCCAACGTATAAGAGCCTCCACACCAATCATGCGGCTATCCTCGGTACGAATCTGTGGTTGATAGTACAGGACCATCTCATCGCGTTCCAACGCTTTACGAAGATAACCCTCCAGCTCAATGCGTTCATATAGTTCCGAATCCAGTTGGGCAGTGTAGAATTGGAAACCATTTTTACCGTTTTTCTTCACTTCATACATGGCGGAGTCCGCATGTTTCAGCAAAGCATCCACGCCAACTCCATGATCCGGGTACATCGCAATTCCAATGCTGGCGGTTACGTAAAAATCATTCTCCTTCAGTCGATAAGGTAACTGAATGGCTTCAACAATCTGTTTTGCAAGTTCTGCCACTCTTACTTCTGTCGCTTGATCCTGGGTCACAACGAGTGTGAACTCGTCCCCGCCCATCCGGGCCAGCATGACATTCTCCATAGCTAAGGGATCCGAAGATTCTATGGCTTTCATGATCCGGTTGCTGACTTCTCTTAGAAATACATCTCCAATGGAGTGTCCCAACGAGTCATTAATCATCTTGAAACGATCTATATCCATCACCATAACCGCAAAAGAATTCCCTTTTTCTGCTGAATCGTTAATCGTACAAGCCAGCACATCATCCAACTTGCGCCGATTGGGCAACCCCGTCAACGGATCATGCAAAGCTTGGTGACGAATCTTCTCCTGAGCCTGTTTCTCCTCCGTAATATCCTTGATCAGAATGTGGCTTCCCACATGGTTACCATCAATGACTACAGGAACCACAACAATACTAAGATCCAGAAGTTCACCCTGTATATCTCTCATCTTAGCCATATAATGCGCCTGCTCCAGCTTATGATCATCCCAATCGATTGAATCGAATTCACTGATCCATTCTATATCGATCTGCTGAACAATTTCATCAATGGAGCGATCCATGACCCTTGTTTCAGGATAACCGGTGATTGTTGTTACCGCAGCATTAATACCTTTGACAATACCTTCCTTGTCCACTGAAATAATGGCATCCGAATGGTTA
Organism: Paenibacillus sp. CFBP 13594; assembly: GCF_014842675.1. Classification (NCBI taxonomy): domain Bacteria; kingdom Bacillati; phylum Bacillota; class Bacilli; order Caryophanales; family Paenibacillaceae; genus Paenibacillus; species Paenibacillus sp. CFBP 13594. The sequence continues at coordinate 431,995 of NZ_JACYVQ010000006.1, read as the reverse complement.
TGATACAGGGCCTGATACCATTGCTCATTCTCATGAATCCGTCGATCTTTCTGTGACATTCGCTGATTGATAAATATGCCGAACAACGTCAAGCCCAAAGCAATAAATGTGCCCGATGCGATCAAATAGGCGAGAATGCCTGGCTCAATCTGCATCCCTGAACTTACCATCGAGCCATGTGAATGATGGAAATGTGCGGCTGACATCCCGGTATAATGCATGCCAGAGATTCCAATACCCATAATGAGACCGCTGCCCATCTTGTAAACCCAGGTATGTCTTGATTGATGATAACGGAAGTAAAACATGAGCCACAATGCCGCAAAGGAAGCAAGTGCTGCAATCAGAATGGATAATACCACTCTGCCTGGTTCATACGTAACCGGAGTTGACATCGCTGCCATTCCCACATAATGCATCGAGCTGATCCCTGCTGTCATCAGTACTCCAGCAATCATCAGCTTGCTTATCCTGCCCGTTTGTCTACCCGCAATGTTCAAGGCCACCCCCGATGCAACAATAGCGAGTAGAACAGATAAAACAACCTTACCGGTAGAATAGGAGACTTGCGTAGGCAGAACAAAAGCCAGCATACCTACGAAATGCATGGACCAGATTCCCAGCCCCATTGAGAATGCACCGCAGGTAAGCCATACATTCCGCGCCATTCCGCTAGCCTGACTTACACGGCCTGCAAGGTCAAGGGCTGCGTACGAAGCTAACGATGCAATAATATAGGATAAAATAACAAGTTCTAAGTTGTACGTACCATGTAGGTGCTCCACTCACTCTGTCCTTTCAACCGGGAAATGCTTCGTATGTATGCAAAAATGTAAAAAAGAAGCGAGTGCGCTGTCTGGATGACAGGCACTCCCTCCGCATCATTTGACTCGTGACAACAGACTTAGTTGAAGCCGTTATCATACATTGGAACCCGTTTATTTGAATGTATATAGTCTAAACGTCCCAGCCTTTAAAATCAACACTTATTTCCAGATATACAATCTTGAATAGCTAACATTCTCATATTCTAATTCGCAACTAAATATTCTATTTACGAGTCAGTAACAGACTGCCAAAACCGGAAGTATCTTGATAAGAATTACCTGATGAATCGCTCCAGATGGACACACTGCTTCGCTTGCCATCTCCCGCGCCATCATCATTAACTTGAAGATCAAACCCAATCCATCTTTGCTCTTCAGCACGAACGCTATCTAGTGGGATTGCCACTTCAACTGTATACCCTCCGCTTGTTAATCGGGTAGCTGATTTGAAACTTTCTTTCCGTGCATTTCCTCCAAAAGAAGTCTCATTATCAAAATTGACCCGGTACTGGGCGTCATCCTCCTGATAAAATGTTGTCTGATCTTTGCTCGGGTCGATAAAAATCTCGATCGAATCCTGCTCATGTGCATTAGAGCTTAATTTGCTTCGCAAAGGATCTTTCACATCTGCCAATACGTACAGGTATTTCTCATCCCATAACAGTTGTGCAGTCACCGTTGCACCGGAGTTTCCGACCACCCAGACATCCGTTTTAACAGATGCAGCCTTTTTCCAGACGTTATCCTTTTTCGCATCAATTACAGGTTTGCCATAAGTGACCTTGGTTTGTTTCAAGACAGAACCGAGCTTCAGTTTGCCCCGGTTGGCTGGTTTGTCGGGCTGTTGATTGGAAATATCATTCCAAACAATGGTCGCTGTCTTTCCAGCAGCATATTCATCCGTAATCCGAAAATCCAGAGACAAGACCTGGCCTTCGGTAAGTAAAGCAGCTGACATAGGCAGTGATGCGTATACAACATAACCGGTTTTTGTCTCCTGTACGTTGTAAGTATTTTTATCTTTGCCTTTACCGCCATCCCGTTTAAATGTATATTGACCATTTGCAGACGGCGGATTTTTCTTCTTGGCTGACAGATCAGCTTCAGCAGTTGCAGCGCCTGTCCCCTTGACTTCTTCCGCGAGGAAAACCTGCACCTGATCCCCTTTGCGACGTGTGGTGTCCTTCACTTCCACTCGTAAATTCACCTTTTTCGCATCCCACATCATACGAGCCTCACCCGTAACCGCAGATGTACCATCTGCCAGGTGATTAATTTCGAGTCCTTTCACAGCACCCCAAAGAATATCTTCCTGTCCTTTGTGATTCGGGAAAGAAGGGCTGGCCTTCAATGCTGTCCATTCATTACGATAGATCGGAAGAGTGGTAGCATCCACCAGTGCCCAATAGGCCGGTTTTGCTTTCAATTTACGATCAAACAACAATGGTGCATCTTTGCGTCCTTTAACTGGATGGTTGTCAAGCCATGTACCATCATCCGCAAGTCCCCAAACGGTAACACTGTCCATTACGCCGCGTTTTCCCAACTCGTCAAACAGGTCGAACAGTTCACGATAACGGTAAGCTTGTTGCAACATTAATTCATCTGTGACAGGCATCTCCAGTTCAGAATTACTTGAATAGATCGAAACGTCCAGCTCCGTAACCTGTACATTCACACCAAGAGCAATCACTTTCTCAAAAGCCTCACGAATGAGCTTTACATCCGGTCCGTACATCGACACATGCATCTGGAATCCAACCGCATCAATCGGTGTTCCTTTGGCAAGCAGCTTCTCTACAAGCTTCACCATATCATTCACCTTGTTTCCATTGCCCTCCATTCCATAGTCATTAATAACCAGTACAGCATCAGGGTCAGCCTCACGTGCATATCGGAAAGCCAGCTCAATGTAATCACTGTCATCTCCGTCGCCATCTACATCCCCAATAATATCTCTCCACTTGGAATTACTGGCCTCATTCCGCAAGCCGCCTCCGTCCGCGATGACTTCATTGACGACATCCCATGTATGAACCTTTCCTTTGTACCGGGTAACGATGGTTTGAATATGGGTTTTCATCCGTGCAAGCAACTGTTCCCGCGTGGCAGGTTTGGAAGCATCATTCGGATCGGTAAAGAACCAGTCCGGCACCTGACTATGCCATAACAGCGTATGACCTCTGATTTCCATATCATTTGCTTCGGCAAACTTCACCAGGCGATCTGTCTCTGACCAGACAAACTGTCCTTCCTGAGGTTGCATCGCATCCATTTTCATAAAGTTTCCAGCTGTAATACTATTAAAATGTTTCGTCAACAGTTGGGAATGCGGATCTTCCGCATCCAGTGCAGACTGGTCGATTGCCGCTCCCATTGCATAGTGTTGTCCCACAACATCCACTAGATTCGGAATGTTCGGCTCTATTTCAATTTTTTCGGCTTCCGTGATCAGTACATCATCCACGTAAAAAGTAATCGTATCCGCCGGCGTCACTTCCGCTGACGTCTTCCAAGGTGTCTCTGCATACATGCGGAATCCGGTGATGCCGCTATTTTCTCCAGGGATCACCACATCTGCCTCGATTTTTTTCCACTGTCCCTTGTTCAGAGTTGCAGAGGCAAACGTAGCATATTCTCGACTTGAAGCGTCGTTATTGTACTCTTTCTCCAGTGAACCGTTGATGACCTGACTGTCCGGTCCTTCATCGTACATGGCCCAAAACGAAATATGAACCGTGCTGCCCTTCTGTACATGGTCTATGACTTCAATTAAGGGTCCATGGAACGTTTCGGTACGGGAAGAGGTTCTCAGGCTGCGTGTACTGTCGTGACCTGCTTGCGCTACGATATCAAGCTTTTCACTCGCACGTGGACGCCATTGTCCCAACACACCATCTTCAAAATTAGCCTCGAACAGTACTCCATCATCGCCAGTCTTAACGTCCGCAGCCGCAGCACGTGTCCCTCCTGTTCCCACACTTGGGAACAAACTGAAGATCAATACAGCCGACAAGCACAAGCTCCACCATTTTCTCAAATGCATCCGATCTCCTCCTTGGTTCGTTGTTTGTGAAGAATAACCTTTGCTCTGCCATGTGCCAGCCTTTTACAAGATCGTTATTCAGGATGGATAGATGCTAATGGACAGAAAATTGTAAGCACTTTCATTATACGATTGCCAGTAAACTTTGTTTACCCGTTAAACTATAGGACTTGCATCACTCCATTAACCATATGTTTCCAAGTTAGATATAGAACGACAAAAAGCACAGCTTATTAGCTGTGCTTCGCGTAAACATCTTTACTATTTACATTTTTAGGATTTTAAGGGTGCTGTCGTCTGACGGACGACCAGATTGGAAGGTTCCGTCACCACAGGAGGAGAATAAGATGGATTCTCGATCATGGCAATCAGATATTCGATGGACTTAATGCCAATAGAATAGATATTCTGATTCACCGTGGTCAACCCCGGTTTGAATACCTCAGCATAATACGTGTTATCGAACCCGACAACCGAGATATCTTCTGGTACACTCAGTCCATGCTTTTCAATTTCATGAATCGCACCAAAGGCAGACATGTCTGAAGCACAGACAATTCCCGTTGGTTGGTCCTGAAGTGCCAGCAATCTCCGGGCAGCCTTGCTCCCCCCGTCGAATGAGTAATCGCAGACTTCCAGATATACCGTAGAATATGGGATGCCGCATTCTCGCAGCCCTTCCCGATATCCTTCCAATCGCAGATTGGCTACTGCAGGTCCAAGTGTCCCTGAGATATAGGCAATTTTGCGGTGCCCAAGCTCATGCAGATGTTTGACACCCATCGAGATCCCGTTCGCGTTATCCGTAGTAATGTAACCAGCACGTTTGCCCAACATGTCCGTATCAACAAACATCGTTGGAATTTCTGCATCCACCAGTTCCTGAATACTCGCGTTTTCTCTGCCTTCCCCGAATACCACAACGCCATCCACATTACGACTGCGGCAATGTTTGATAAACGAGTACGCCGGATCATCGAATCGAGTAGACAACCGGACCAGGTCATATCCACTGTTCTCCAGCGCTGTCTTGATCCCTTCCAGCAACTCCGACACAAAAGGGTTCGTAAACGGAACTGTTAACAGCACTCCCACCGTCCATGAACGGCGTTTGACAAGTCCACGTGCGACCACATTGGGTTGATATTTCAATAATTCGATGGCTATATTGACTTTTTTGCGTGTTTTTTCACTTACATCAGGATAATCGTTTATTACTTTGGAAACGGTTGCAACAGATACTCCCGCTTCCTTGGCTACATCATGGATAGAAGCCATCTGATCACCTCAACCTCTTTCGAATCCCCTGTCTCCGGCTGCATTTTCTATAACATCGGCAGGTTTGTCTACCCATTATAGCTTAAAACAGCCTGAAACGGTATGGAAGGTTCCTAATGCTTTTAAGCTCTATTCCTGCTGTTCCAGATTCTTCAAATCCAGAGACAGTTTCTCCATTGTTGTTGCGAATACAGCGAGTTCAGCCGAGCGTGAAGCTTGGCTACGTGCCCCTCTGGACGTATGATCCGACTCCTGCTGCACACTGCTCAGTTTCTTCATGATCTGCTCCAGATTAGACTGAATCTTCCCCTGGGCATCCCGGGAACTGGCTGCAAGCTTGCGCACCTCACTAGCGACTACTTCGAAGCCACGTCCGAACTCTCCTGCATGAGCAGCTTCAATCGCTGCATTCAGACCGACAAGATGACTCTGATCCGATATCTCGCGAATGAGTTCACCCATTTTTCCAATCTGCTGGATCTCCCCTGTCAATTCGGTGAGCAGAACTTGGGCCTGATCCTGAGAAGCCGCTGTTTCTTTGGCTACACTCGATATAGCCATTGCACTCTCATTTAATTCACTAATCATGCCTGTAAGCTCTTGGGTAATCTGCGTAATCGCGTGCAATGTATGCTGTTGGTCATCGGCAAGCTGATGTAACTTTTCTTTTTCTTTCTTCTCATATGCCTCAAGGACAAGCTGTGAATCCAGATTAAACATTTTGCTGAGCGCCTGAATAACAAGATGCCAGGAATCAGGGATAACCTGTTGGAATATGCTCGTTGCAATATCAAGGTATACCATATAGGTACCCAGATAATAATCTTCGGACAGGCCAATACGGGAATGCACTAGCCCAATTGCAATCCGTTGCTCAATATATGCGTCGTCCACGATTCCATCTGTCATCGATAACCAGTACATCTTCTGTGTTTCTTTTAGACGATCAATGGTAGAGAATCGAGCGATCAGATCTACCAATTCAGGATAATTTCCCACATGATTGTAGAAATGATCTACTACTTCATTAACGACTTTTTTAAAAACAGGCCGATGATCGGCAAGCAGTTTTAGATCCCCTGCGGTTAATCCCATGTAATCAAGTTGCTTCTGTCTTGTTGCGGAAATACTACTCATATCTGGTTCAGTCAGCTCCTTAATAAACACTAAATTACTTTAAATTGTAAATATATGTATTGATTATAGACTAAAATACCTAAATATACATATACCATTAGAACTAATTCTCTTTAAAATTAACCCTATTTGTCAGCTTTTTAGACTAATATGGACCTTCATGTAATTAAAAAGGCCCTGACCCTGCTGTGAAGGAGCCTCACAGCAGACATCAGGAGCCTGATCCGGAATGGTTTGTTGCCGATTAGCGATTAAGCAAACTGCCCACATAACGTAACAGTTCATTCGCGCTGGCTGCGGTATATCCATGTTCCTCAATTAAGCGTTTAATGACTTCATTCATACGTTTCAATTGTGTTGCATCCGGTGTTTTGGTTGAGGTTGTGATCTTGACGATGTCTTTCAGATCGGTGAACAACTTCTTCTCAATCGCTTCACGCAAACGGTCATGGCTGCTGTATTCGAACTTGCGCTCCTTGCGGGAGTATGCCGAGATTCGGATCAGAATCTCTTCTCTGAACGCTTTCTTTGCATTCTCGGAGATCCCGATCTGTTCCTCAATGGATCGCATCAGACGCTCATCCGGGTCCATCTCTTCATCCGTGAGCGGGTCACGAATCTTGGACCAGTTGCAGAATGCTTCGATGTTATCGAGGTAATTCTCGAATAATGTTCTTGCGGATTCCTCGAATGAGTACACAAATGCTTTCTGCACTTCCTTCTTGGCCAATTCATCATACTCCTTGCGTGCAAGAGCGATAAAGTTCAGATAACGCTCCCGCTCTTCCTTCGTGATCGAGGCATGCTGGTCCAGACCATCCTTGATCGCCCGCAGAATGTCCAGCGCGTTAATGCACTGAAGATTTTGCTTGATCAAAGCACTGGAGATCCGGTTAATGACATACCGTGGATCAATGCCGGACATTCCTTCATCCAAATACTCATTTTGCATCTCCCGAAGATCGGCTTCTTTGTATCCTTCCACTTCTTCACCATCATACATGCGCATCTTTTTAACGAGATCCATGCCTTGTTTTTTCGTTTCCTTCAAGCGGGTAAGTATGGAAAAAATGGCTGCAGTCCGCAGTGCATGCGGTGCAATATGAACATGCTTCATGTCACTTTGCTGAATGAGCTTGGCATAGATTTTCTCTTCCTCGGACACTTTCAGATTGTACGGAATCGGCATGACAATCATCCGGGATTGCAGTGCTTCATTCTTCTTGTTGGAGATAAAAGACTTATACTCCGATTCATTCGTATGCGCCACAATCATTTCATCCGCACTGATTAAGGCGAAACGTCCTGCTTTGAAGTTCCCTTCCTGCGTGAGCGACAGTAGATTCCAGAGGAATTTCTCATCACATTTCAACATCTCCTGGAACTCCATCAGTCCACGGTTTGCCTTGTTCAACTCCCCATCAAAACGATAGGCACGTGGATCGGATTCGGAACCAAACTCGGTAATGGTGGAGAAGTCGATACTCCCCGTCAGATCGGCAATATCCTGTGATTTCGGATCGGATGGACTGAACGTTCCTATTCCCACGCGATTATCTTCGGAAACAATGACCCGTTCCACCGGCACCTTGCTGATATCACCACCGTATTCGGTACGCAGTCTCATCTGGCAGGATGGGCAAAGGTTACCCTCAATACGGACTCCAATTTCCTTTTCCACTTCAGGACGAAGCTCCAGTGGAATCAGATGCAGCGGTTCCTCATGCATCGGGCATCCATCAATGGCGTATATGGCACCTTTCTCTGTCCGCGAGAACTGTTCAAGCCCCCGCTTCAGCAGCGTCACCAGCGTCGATTTCCCTCCACTTACGGGACCCATCAGGAGCAAAATCCGTTTACGTACATCCAGACGACGTGCAGCCGAGTGGAAGTATTCTTCAACCAGCTTTTCAATCGAACGATCCAGTCCAAAGATCTCCTGTTCAAAAAACTTGTACCGCTTATGCCCACCTACTTCTTCCACGCCAAACGATTCAATCATCTCATACACTCTGGCGTGAGCCGTCATTGCCGGAGTCGGGTCCTCTCTCAGCAGTGCAATATAATCTTCAAATGTTCCGTTCCATGTCAAACGGTCACTCTCTGCCCGATGTTCCGCAACGCGTTCAAAAATATTCATGCTTGGTACCTCCCATGGCTCCTTTAGTGTGATTGTCAACCATTCCGAATGGTATGAAGAAATCAATAGAATTGCGGCTCCTGCTTGAATACCAATCTTGCGGTCCTGTGTAGTCCCGCCACCCTCTGTCCAAACGTCTTGTTTTGTTGTGAAAAGTGTATTACATACCTATGCGGCAATTCGGATAAGTTGACCTCTTTTTTTCAATCAACCGCTTCGAATTTTGGCTTTTCCCTGTTCTATCAGACATCTTGTGCCTTCAGAAAAAAAAGAACGAATATGATATAATGAGGGTTCTAAATTCAGGATAACGGACAACACCTGGTCAGAGACAGGCCACTTCTGGAAAGGAGCACGGACGATGGCAGTAAAATACGAAACCGAATTATATTCGCCTGTGAAGGCTTTCTTCGAGCAGCGTGGCTTCGACGTCAAAGCGGAAGTCAGACATTGTGACCTCGTAGGGGTCAGATCGGACCAGGACGAACCACTCATTGTGGAGATGAAAAAAACATTTAACCTCTCCCTGTTGTTACAGGGTATGCAGCGCTTGAAGCTTAGCCCGTTCGTGTATCTGGCCGTCGAGCGCAATCGCAGTAAACGCGGAGCTGTGAACCAGCGCTGGAGCGAACTGGCTGCACTATGCAGACAACTTGGTCTGGGGCTGCTGACTGTCACATTTTACAAAACCAAAGCTCCCCTGATTGATGTACTGTGCGAACCTTCCGCCCAGACGCCCCCTACTAGCGCCAATCAAGTTGCCCGCAAAAGCGGCGTTCGACGGAAACGATTGCTCAAGGAATTCGACGAACGCAGTGGAGACTACAATACGGGAGGCAGCACACGCAGACAGCTGGTCACAGCATATCGTGAGAAGGCTTTACGTGTCGCATCCGCTCTGCGGACAAACGGAGAAGCCTCTCCGGCCAACCTTGCCAGACAGACAGGCGTAGGGTCTGCAGCAGCTATTCTGCAAAAAAACTATTATGGCTGGTTTGAACGCCTCTCCCGTGGAAAGTATATTCTGACAATTAAGGGAGTACAGGCGTTAACCGAGCATGCACACATGCTTGAGGATAATGATATGATTGAACGAACCATTAATGAACTCGATGTAACGTATTCTGTATCTGGTGAAAATAAGGACGACCTTGCACACATTGCTGAATCAGCGGAGTTTTACTTAAAAAATACAGGCAGGATCTAAACTGGAATCATCTGAAGTAACGGATGTGAAAAAAATGAGAATGCAAAAAAAACACCTGTAATCTCCACTGGAGACTACAGGTGTTTTGATGTGTTCTATATAGAAGATTGTTATTAGAATTTTACTGCTACTTCGGAAGCCAATTTCAGACCTGCAGTAACGATTTCTTCAGCACGATCTGCAGAAGCATTATGTCCTTCAACGATAACTACTTCAGGGTTTTGAATGCCCCACAAGCCGAGAACTGTTTTCAGGAAGTTCAGGGACATTTCAGCAGCTGCCATTGGGCCTTCGGAATAAACGCCACCACGTGCGTTAAGCAAAGCTACTTTTTTGTCGCCAGCAAGTCCTACAGGACCTTCAGCAGTGTATTTGAATGTTTTACCAGCTTGGCTCAGGTAAGCAATGTAGTTTACCAATGGAGCTGGAACAGTGAAGTTCCACAGTGGGAATGCAAATACAACTTTGTCAGCTGCCAGGAATTGATCTTGCAATTGTGTTGCAAGTGCAGCTGCTTTTTGCTCGTCAGCTGTCAGTTCAAAACCGTTAGCTGCTTTGTAAGTACCTGTGATAGCAGTGTTACCATAGAATGGGAATTCTGTATTGTAGAGATCCAACTCAGTAACTGTGTCACCTGGGTGGGACTCTTTGTATGCGCTCAAGAATGCATCGTACAATTTAACGCTGACTGCTTGATCTGCAGGACGGTCATTTGCTTTAACAAATAAAATATTAGACATGTTGAATTTTCCCCCGTTAGATAAAATATATGAGTGCTTTTCCTGAACTGGCCACCATTGTAGCTTATATAAAGAAACCAACAACTCATTAATTCATATTATATATAAAAATGTTAGTGGATGCAATAACGTAATCACTTTGGTCATGAACCAATTTTTATTTTTGCTACAAAATCTATTTTTGATCTGACTTAGCTACGAGCCGTAAATTCGGAAATGGCTTCACTAATCAGGTTCATGCCAAGAAGCAATTCATCCCTGCCCGGATGGCTAAAGTTCAATCGGATGTAACGTTGATCCTGTACACCTGTGGAGCATAGTGATCCAGGAAGAAAAGATACACCTTTGGGCAAAGCCGCTTTAAGCAAAGCGCCACTATCCAATCCTTCCGGCAACTGTACCCATAGATACATTCCGCCCTCTGGAATGTTGTACTGACACCCTTTCCAGCCCGGTCTTTTCAACAGTTCAAGCATCAGCTTGAGCCTTGTCTTGTACTCCCGATTCAACATGGATAAGTGATCACTCCAACGAAAAGGGGAATGAGCAAGCAATTGATACAACAGCCGCTGATTCATCGGACTGGACTGACCATCTGCAATTCGTTTAACCGAGGCCATTGCCTGAATCAGCGCAGGATGTCCAGCGGCCCATCCGGTTCGAAGAGCGGGCGCTACTGTTTTGCTGAATGAACCAATGTAGAGAACATGTCCACCCTGATCGGCAGTATCCAGTGCAAAGAGTGAAGGATATTTACGATAGAATTCCGTTGGCTCAAGGCCATCGAAATGGAGCTCTCCGTAAGAATCATCTTCCACAAGCAGTACACCATAGCGCGAACACAGCTCAAGGACAGCCTCCCGCCGCTCCATACTCCACAAAGCACCGGTCGGATTTGAGAAACTGGGTGCAGCAAAAAGCAGCTTCGGTCTAACCTGCTGCATGTGATGCTCCAAAAGGTCTGGCAGTATGCCGTCCCGATCACCCATTACGGGCACAATCTTGGCTCCTTGCATCTCCAAAACCTCAAGACAGCCTGGAGATGTGGGATGTTCAACCAGTACAGAATCTCCTGGCTCAAGCAATAGACGCATCACCAGATCGATGGCCTGCTGGGTACCAGTGGTCAACAGAATCTGCTCGGGTACCGTTCGTATGCCTTTGCGTGCATTCCAGTCTTTGTTCAACCACTCTCTTAGGGGTGTGTAGCCTGCTGGCTCTCCATATTGCAATGCGGAGGGGCCTGAACTAAAGACAGACACCGCTGCTTCTTCCAACAATTTGAAAGGAAACAACTCCTCCGCAGGCAATTCTTCTGCCAGAGAAATGAAATAATCCCTGCCAGACATCTCACGTATATCCCTCAGTGGTGACGACAAAAGCCTGTTGGTACGGGAAGCAAAGAAATATTTCATCGATCCGTTCCCCTTTCATCCCTATTCCGAAACTGTACTCGCAGTCCGCAGCCCTACAACCTATTCCTGCTCGCCATCGAATATGACCGGATGCATACCGAACTGTTGTGATCATGGGAAGAACAAACCTGTTTCGTCAGGATCCCGTCTTCACTTGTCTTGCGTGCAAGGCATAACGTTCAATGGCCTGCGCTCTACTGCTTACTTCCAGCTTCACGTATATTTTACGCAGGTAATTATCAATGGAACGTCTGCTAACGTTGATCTCATTCGCTATTTTATCATAGGTTACACCCTGAACAATTCTTTCCATGATAAAAGTTTCGGTTTCTGTTAATTCAATGACACGTGATTCTGTCGGAGATTCCACAGGTTGCGCCCACTCCGCACTGTTTAACCACGCCAATGGAATGGACACATGGCCCTCACGTAACCCAGAGATCAGATGAATCAGCTGGCTAGGGGAAGCCTGTTTGGATAACATGCCGCTTGCACCAAGACTCATCAGATGACGAAACAGCTTCACATTGTCTTCATCCGTCAGAATGATGATGTGACTGTGAGGTGACAGATTCTTCATCTGGGCAATATATTGATCTGCCTGTCCCTCTGGAAGACGATAATCCATCAGAATCAGATCAGGCTGGTGAATATTCACCAGATCGAGCCCTTCTGTTCCGGTCGAAGTCATGCCACGTACCGTCAGATCTTGCTGCTCTTCCAAAATCAATTTTGTACCGAGCATGCTGGTGGGGTGGATATCTATGATGACCACCTGCCATACTTTTTTCATTGTTGTTCCCCCTGTTATGTATTGGACAAATAACTTTTAAATTCTGCCATGATGATTTCATCGTCTATGCGACAATCCGAGTATAGAAGAAGCATAGGTCGGATTATGTCGAAAAACAGAAAAATACAGGAGGCAGCCGATAAAAAAGCTCTATTTTCACTGTATTTTGTTATAAAAACACCATAACGTCCATCTTCCCATCCCCGGAAAGGTCAAAATATAGTATAAACTTCCTGCATTTCTATCTAAAAAAGTCGAAAAACCTGCCCAAAGTTCCTACTTATTGCATCTATAAGAAATTGTATCCTAGGACTTCCTTCCGATGCAATCTCTTTTTACTCTATTAAGTAAAGAATTTCATTTTTGCGTAATCAATAGGGGCATGATAGAATGAGGACTGGAAATTTTTTTGTACCTATTAATGACCAGGAGTGATGATATGAAACCATCTGCCCCGTCCTCTGACATCCATCACACCCGGAGCGCCAAAGGCAAGGCTGGATCTTCAATCAAGCTGTTTCTGGTAATGTGGATTGTTCTCATTGCACTAGGAGTCGTTGGAACCTACTATTATAGTAACCATCTCCAGCAACAGATGATTAATCAGCTTCAAGCCCATAATCAGCAGCAGATCGCAGCGCTAAAAACCGACTACGAAAATCAGCTAACAACGATATCAAAGGAAGTAGAAAACCTGCAGGGACAGGTTCAATCCTTTAATGAATTGCTGACTTTCACCAAGGATAATGCAAGTGACAAAACGGATAACAGCAACAAACTGTATACCCAGCTGAGCGAAGTCAAAAAACAACTGGAGACACTCCAGAAAAAGATGGACCTGCTCAAATGATTACACCCGTCAAACAGGTTAATCGTTTTTTTATGCTTGCACTCGCTCCTTTTGTTGGATTGATAATATGCCTGCTGCTGCTTCGTCCTCCACTTGAACCCGGAGGTTTGACGCCGACCGAACTGTCAAAGGATACGATTACACCCCGGACCCAAGCAATTAGCCAAGAGCTTGCGGGGGCAAAAGATGCTGCTGTCCAGACTTCTTCTTCTATTAAAAGAACGACACAGCTCTATAATAAAACAACAAGTACGATGTCTACACTTGTGCAGAAGGCTTCTGCCCAGGCGGATCGTCCGGAAACGATTTACAACAAACGGATTTCATCCAAGCTTGGCGTTCCATTTGAACGGGTAGACAGTGACCGGCTAACGATTGAAATGTACAGAGTGAATCCTGGCAGCTATAAGGGCTATGCCATGAAGATCAAGCTAAAAGACCCTACAGCCATGCAGATGGCTCTAGACAGTGAACCTGGGCGTTCTGAGACGACCATGCAGGCTGTGAAGCGTAACGGTGCAATTGCCGGAATTAACGCAGGTGGATTTGCTGACAGTGGCGGCAAACGTTATCCACTTAGCACAACCGTCATGGACGGGAAGTACGTGAACGGTTTCCAGGCCAGTTTCAAAGATCTGTTTTTTGTAGGACTTAACGATACCGGCAAACTGGTCGGAGGCAAGTTCTTCGACAAAAACTCACTGGATCGCCTGCAACCGCAATTTGGGGCTACGTTTGTTCCGGTGCTGCTAAAGAATGGGCGTAAAACCACAATTCCTGCCAAATGGAAAGTATCACCCAAACGAGCACCACGTACAGTCATTGGCAATTATAAGGATGATCAGTTATTGATTATTGTAGTTGACGGATATAATGAGGGCGGAAGTTCCGGTGCTACCCTTGAAGAGCTGCAAGGGCGGTTGTACAAGCTTGGGGTGATCGACGCCTATAATCTGGATGGCGGCGGATCATCCTCGCTTATTCTGAATAATCGGGTTGTGAATAACCCTTCAGATGGCAACCTCAGACCGGTGCCCACACACTTTTTATTTTACAAATAATAGGGTGAAGCATTTCTTTTCTACCTATAATGGTTATAATAGAAGAAAATGAGCTTGTGCAGGAGGTGCGAAGGGCATGTCATTTTCACTGACATTCTGGATTATTGCAATCGTATTGACTCTCTTCATTACAGGCATTCTCACTTCATCCTACAACAATGACAAAACAAAAGGCTTGTAAAGGCCAAGCCTCTCTCTGGAGAGGCTTTTTCTTTCTATTGCTTCATCCTCGAAATAGCAAGAGACAAGGCTTAAAAGAATGATTCGATTCTTCTAAGCCTTGTCTCTTGCTGTATTCGGGATCAATAGCTAACCGCCCGGTCATTCCGCATGGATATAACCGAATCAGACGGAATAGGCCCACTCACCGACCCACCCTCAACTAATGTCACATAAATTCGTTCATGATCGACGGGTTCTCCAGCAATAATTTTGATCAATTGTTCAGCAGCGAGCGATCCCCACTTGCGCTTGGAATAATCAATACTTGCCAATCTCGGCTGGACGTATTTGCTCAATTCAATATTGTCGAATCCGATGACATCAATCTCCTGACCAATACCAAGTGCACTGTCTGCCAGACGATCACACAAGCCAATAGCCATCTCATCATTGAGGCAGAATACCGCTGCGGGTCCATCATACACCTGTACAATCTGTTCTGCGGCTTGTTCTCCACCACTCTTCTCAAAATCTCCCGTGATCTCAATCCATTCCACATCGGCTTCACGTTCCGCAACCTGTCTCACAGCCTTTAACCGCTGCACAGAGTCAAACGAACCTTCCGGCCCTGTCACCACATAGATTTTCTTATGTCCCTGTTCAATAAGATGTTCCATCGCAAGTGTCGCCCCGGCTTTGTTATCCAGCAGAACCTGATTAATGTTGGGATGATCCATCTCACGGTCCAATACAACGATTTTGTGCCCACGATCGGCGTACTGCATCAGTTCCTCACTTGCAAACGTATGATCCAGAATGATCGCACCATCAATCATCCTCTCTGGAAGCATGCGATGGGATTGTTTACCACTGCACACGATCAGGTCATAACCTTGAGCATTACATACGGATTTCATGCCACTCAGCAAGTCCCCATACACATCTCCTCTAAAATCGGTCAAGAATACACCTAGAATTTTGGATTCCCTCTTCTTCAGTGTTCTTGCTGCGGCATTTGGAACATAGTTCAGTTCTTTGGCAATGGCCAAAATTTTGGAACTCGTCTCATCGGTCACTTTGTTGCTGCCATTCAGCGCATATGACACAGTAGAGATGGAAACTCCCGCCTGTTTGGCGATATCCTTGATACTGACCACATTTTTCGCTCCCCTGTTATGTTCATCAGGCCTTCCATAACAAAAGGCCTGACACATTACTCTTTCCATTCATCGGATTAAACAAGTCTGAATGATTTCTTCTGAGTATCCCGACTGTTTGCACCCACGAGAATATGGAACTCGCCTCGATCACTGCGGTAGCTTAAGTCAGAATGGTGATAACGAAGCTGTTCTTCATTTAACGTAAACGTGGCTGTACCACTCTCGCCTGGCGCCAGTGCAAGTTTCACATATCCTTTCAGCTCACGCATAGGACGAACGACTTCACCCGTTACATCACGAACGTACAACTGAACGGTCTCCACGCCTGCGCGCTCACCCGTGTTCGTTACACGTACTTGAATGCTCAGGGACTCTTCGGCAGTCATCTCGTTACTTGACACTTCAAGATCACCATAAGAGAACGAAGTGTATGAGAGACCATAACCGAACGGAAGCAAAGGTTCATTCGGGCTGTCAATGTATTTGGAGACATAACGTTCTTCCGTCTTCTCCGGGTTCAGCGGACGACCTGTATTGAAATGGTTGTAATAGACCGGAATCTGACCTACGGACTGCGGGAAAGACATCGTCAGACGTGCAGATGGATTCACTACACCTGTCAGAACATCTGCGATTGCTGCTCCGCCTTCACTACCTGGGAACCAGGCTTCAAGAACGGCATCCGATTCATCGATTACACCATGCAGATCCAATGGACGGCCGTTGAAAATAACGCTGGCAATCGGTTTTCCCGCTGCTTTGAGCTGTTTAACCAATTCCAATTGGGCTGCTGGCAGACGAATATCCGTGCGTGATCCACCTTCTCCACTCATCTCGGAGTCTTCACCAAGAGCGAGGACAATCAGATCTGCTTTGCTTGCCACTTCAAGGGCTTCCGCAATCTGCTCAGCTGTAATCGTATGAACATTACTGCCTTGAGCAAATTGAACTTTTCCATCCTTCGTCAGGCGTTCTTGCAGAGCTGTTCCGAGCTTGACTGCATCTTCCTTAACTCCTTCACAGGACCACCAGCCCAGAATATCAGGACTCTGTGCAAAAGGACCAATAAGGGCTACATTAGCGTCAGGTTGAAGTGGAAGCACGCTGTCATCATTCTTCAACAGAACAGCTGATTTTGTTGCCAGTTCGTACGATACCTGACGGTGCTCTTTGGAGAATACAATCTCACGTTCACGTTCAGGATCAGCTGCACGAAGTGGGTTATCAAACAATCCCAGCTTTTCTTTCAGTTGCAGAATTCGCAGAACGGCTTCATCAATGAGTTTCTCATCCACTTCACCACTCTCAATCAGTTCAGGCAAATGATGCACATAACAAGGTGTCATCATCTCCATATCTACTCCTGCGCGAATGGCACGATATGCCGCTTCACGATCATCTTCCGCAGCACCATGCGCAATCATTTCGCGAATGGAAGCCCAGTCCGAGATCAATACACCATCAAAGCCCCACTCGTCACGCAAAATGCCGCGCATTAACTTCTCATTGCCACTTGCCGGAATACCGTCAACCGTATTGAACGAAGTCATGACCATCTCCACACCCGCATCCAACGCTGCTTTGTACGCCGGCAAATAGTACTCACGCAAGTTACGCTCAGACATGTCCACCGTATTGTAATCCCGACCACCCTCAGCCGCTCCATAAGCCGCAAAGTGTTTAACACAGGCTGCAAGACGATCTGGCTCATCCTTCAAGCTGTCGCCCTGATATCCACGTACAAACGCAGCCGCAAACAAGCTGTTCAGATAAGGGTCTTCTCCTGTTGTTTCCATCACACGACCCCAGCGCGGGTCACGAACCAGATCCACCATCGGTGCAAAGGTAACATGCAAACCGGATACAGCTGATTCACGTGCTGCAATTTCAGCACTTTTCTCAGCCAGTTCTGTGTCCCATGAACAACCGATCGCCAATGGAATCGGGAAAATGGTTTTGAATCCATGAACTACGTCAGCCATGAACAAAAGCGGAATGCCCAAACGGCTTTTTTTCATATAAGCTTGCTGTACATCAATGATGGCCTGCGCACCCGACAATCCCAGAATGGACCCACTGGCATCCACGGACTGCTCCGTAATTCCCATCTCTTCCATCGGCCCTGTGATCTGACCTTCAACATTTGTTCCTTCATAGAAGTTGGCAGTTAACTGAAGAAGCTGAGCTGTTTTTTCCTCCAACGTCATCTGTTTTACCAGGTCTAACAACTGCTCGTTATTCATCTGATCATATCCTCCACTACAAGTTGTTGAAATAAAGAACCCGGCTGCGTTCGGGGAGAGACCGCGCACCGGGTTCAAAATTAATTACTGAATGATTACTAGAATTTATCGTTTAGCTCATCCAGATAAGGTTGAACCAGGGACATTTTACTGTTTACCCATTCTTTCCAGTTTGCCTCTAGATCTCCGTTTTTGAGGATCAAGTTGGCATATTCATTCTGGTAGTCGAATGAAGCCTGACTCTTAGCTTTGGAATCGTACAGGTTGACATCCCAATCGTATGGTGCAAGCGATTTGCCTTCTGTACCAAGTTTTGCTTTTTCTTCGAACAATTTAACGGCTCTATCACGGTAATCTTTTTTGATTGCAGGGTTTACAACACTGAAGTCGTCACCGAGCAGATACAGACCTTCGAAACGTGCTGGATATTTATCTTCCAATACCGTTCCTTCTGGCAACAAGCTAACGAGTTCGTTGTTTTCATCATATTTCCAATCTTTTCCTTCAAAGCCCATGTTGATGAGCAACTGTCCTTCTTTTGTTGCGGAGTAATCGATCAGATCCATGATCCGTTCGAATTTCTCGTCACTAATTTCTGGATTGAAGATCAATGCCGACCAGAAGTTGGCTTGCTCCATGTTACGGTATTTACCGTCATCGCCTACTACGATTGCTGTGTGTACCAGTTCATCACTATCTACACCCAGATTTTTTTTCATATCGGAATCCAGACCTTGTCTGTACGAAGCCAGTCCGCCCAGACTTGTTACAGCAGCTGTACCTGTTACTTTGAAGTTGTTTTGACCTTCATTGTTTTTCCATGTGTAGAACTCAGGATTGAGCAGTCCATCTTTATAGGCTTTTTGCATCAATTTAAGTCCTGTCAGCGTTTCAGGATCTGCTGGTCCCCAGTGAAACTTACCATCTTCACCTTTGTAGAACGGAGAGTCAGTCATGGCATGCACACTGTTTGGCATAATCATGTTTGTCATGGCATCTGCCGCATTGTAGGACAGAGGTACAAGTTTGTTACCCACTTTGCCTGGATCTTTTTCTTTCACTAGCGCAGCATATTCGTTCAATTCGGTTGTTGTATAAGCATCTTTCAGTTCAAAACCAACTGCTTCAGCCCAGTCTTTACGAAGCGCAATGACACCAATTTGGTTCGTGAGTGGGTCAGCCGGTTTGTTCTCGAAATAGATTGGTCTAGGCAGGACATATGTTCCACCTGTCAATTCTTCCAACTTGTCTCCAAGACCCGTCAAATTGTAAGCTGCTGCCACGTTAGGCCAGCGTTCTTTCCAGTCATCCGGGAATTTGTAGAACAAACCTTGTTCAATGCTGTTAATGGCATCGCCATGTACGTAGTTCCATACCGCTACATCCGGCAAGTCGCCAGAGTTGATCCACAGACGAAGCTTCTCGCCCCATGAATCCCAATCGATATAGTTGTAGTCCCATGTTAAATTAAATTTGTCTGTCCAGAACTTGTGGAAGTCATTATCCAGGTTCCCGTTTTTGATTTCTGTCAGGTTAGCTACAGAGATGGTCAGGTTGTCTTTGTAATTTCCCTCTGCATCTTTTTCGTTACCACCTGAAGCTCCTTGACTGGAACAAGCGGTCACCATCAGTATAACTACACTAAGCGTGATGGCAAAGAGAGCTCTTACTGACAACTTTTTCTTCGTTTTCATGTTTTACCCCCATGTTTTTGTGTTGAATTTTGATACAAAATCCTATACGTATATCAGGTTTTGATTGCCCCTGTTAATACCCCTTTGGCAAAGTGTTTTTGCAGCATTGGGAAGAAACACATAATTGGTACCATGGTGACAAATACGGCCGCCATCTTCATGCCCATTGAGAAGTTGCTTGCCTGGGCAGCATCCACACTGGATGCATTGGATGCATTCGTCGTAGATGTCACGATAATATTTCGGAGTACATTCTGGAGCGGTAACTGATCCGCTTTTCGAAGGAATATCATCGCATCATACCAACTGTTCCAGTAAGCCACACCGTAGAACAACGTGATTGTAGCCATAATTGGTGTAGCAAGCGGAAGAACAACGGAGAACAAAATTCTCCACTCTCCTGCTCCATCCAGTCTCGCCGATTCCATCAGCGATTCAGGCAAGGTGTAGAAGTAGTTCATCATCAGAATCATGTTAAACGCACTGAAGCTTCCCGCCAGGATAACGGACCACAGCGTACCTGTAAGATGAAGTGATTTCATGATCAGGTACAGCGGTACGATACCACCATTAAAGATCATGGTGAACAATACCAGGAAAAAGAGAAACTTCTTAAACGGAAATTTGTTGCGACTAAGGCCATATGCCATGCTTGTTGTCAGGAACAAGCTGAGTGGCAAGCCGATGACTAGCAATATAATTGTATTTTTGTACCCCGTCAGAATCGTTCCGTCAGCGAACAATGCCTTGTAGGAATCCAATGTCCATTCTTTAGGGAACATCAAAAATGGATTGTCAGCATATTCTTTTTGTGTCGCAAATGAAATCATGATGACATTCCAGAACGGAATCAGGATCATCAGGGCAAGCACTAATAATACGGCGAAAATAATGTAATCGAGAAGTGTCATTTTTTCTGTACCAATTCTCGGTTTTTTGTTAGCTTTCTTGCTCATCTCATTTTTCCTCCTCTCTTATCGGAACAAACCGTCTCCGCCAAGCCACTTGGCAAATCTGTCAGCAAGAAGCAGCAAGGCCATATTCACCAGGGAACGGAACAAGCTGACCGCTGTCGAGAATGAGAAATCGGTAGATGACTGGAACGTAATCCGATAGATATATACATCGAGTACTTCCGATACATTTTTGGTAGCGGCATTTGCCAAGTTGAAGATCTGGTCAAACCCGGAAGACATCAATCCACCAACCGAGAGAATAAACATGATTGTGATGGTTGGAAGGATGTTCGGTAAAGTAATTTTGAACATCTGTTGCATACGGGAAGCCCCGTCAATCTGTGCTGATTCATACTGATCCTGATCAATACCGGAAATGGCAGCCAGGAATATAATCGCGCCCCATCCACTTGATTTCCAAATATCAGTTAACAGCAACATTGGTACAAAGTTGGATTCAGACCCCAGGAAGTTAATCGTTGGCAATCCGAGTAATCCGAGCGCGCTGTTTACCAGTCCGTCATATGCCAGCACATTGATGACTACCCCGGATACGATGATCCAGGACAGGAAGTGCGGGAATGTAAGAACGGTTTGGAACAATTTTTTCCCTCTGCGCATCCGCAATTCATTCAGCAACAGCGCCAGAATGATCGGGAACGGGAACTGAATAATCAGTTTCAGAATATTGATGTACAGCGTACGCCATACTGCATCGATAAAGGTTGGATCACGGAAAACATATTTGAAATTCTCGAATCCGCTCCATGGACTTCCCCAGATGCCCAGGTTGGCCTTGTAATCTTTGAATGCCAGAGACAGGCCACCCATCGGCATGTAGGCAAACAGAATTAGCCAGACAAGCCCCGGAATAAGCAGGGTGTATGTCATTCGGTGCTTCCAGATTTCAGTCCAGAGCGAATTGCCCTTCACGTTTCCCTTCAGCTTTTTGCTAGGTCCTTCGGCTGCAGGTTTCACATTGCATCTCCTCACTCTACTATGGTCTTGTCGTTGTACAGAAAATCAAACATTGTTCTCAGGTGGTGCTCCCAAAATTTCCATTCATGAGCCCCCGGCGTCTCCACATACCGAAAATCAAAGGCAGTCCCTTGCATGTATCTCGCATAGTCGCGATTCATCTCTACGAAGGGGTCACTATCGCCACAGCAACTGAGGATATCCGGTAAAGGAACACCCTGTTCAAGCAGCTTGGCCGACAGTGCGTAAATATCCTGATCGGCTTTTACCTGTAAACATTCTCCAAAAACCGCTTTCATTTCCTTGATCATGGTCGCTGGCATATGGGGATCATGGAGTCGTGTCTGGATATCCGTTACGCCGGATAGGGACACTACTTTGCGATATCGCTCTGGATAAGTTAGTCCACATTTCAGTGCACCATATCCACCCATGGATAAACCGGCGACGTATGTTTTCTCCGGATCAGGATTCAGATTGAGCAGACGCTTGCATATTTCAGGTAACTCCTGAGTGATGTAGTGGAAGTAATTCAGGCCGTATTCCATATCGGTGTAATAGCTTCGATTCGCTTCCGGCATAATGATAGTACAGCCATATTGCGCTGCATACATCTCAATTGTGGTTAACCGCTGCCAGGTACTCGCATTATCGCCTGCCCCGTGCAACAGATATAGTGTACCGCCTGAAGTCTCTCCGGAGTCACTGGACACAACATGTATGCTGGTATTCATGCATAAGGTTGGCGATCCAGTTTCGATCGTTATATGTGCCATAAATGTAACCCCTCTCATCATCGCCTGCTGTCTTTACTCATTCGTTTCTCTGGCGTTGGATTGCAGGCTGTTGTAGATTCCCTTGTATTACGATGGGTTATCGAAACGATTTTCTCGAATCGTTTCAAAACATAGCCAACGTTGATTCACATGGACTTCATTACAACACTTTTAATGTGGAAGCGATTTCTTCGAATCGTTTCGAATAAATCATAAGCCCGATGAGTAAATCCTGTCAATAACCTTTTTACAAATTTCGCGTTTTTTTCTCGAAAAAATGCTCTTTTAAGTCTAAATTTGCGTCCAAAGACACTATTATTACGAAAATATGAAAATTTAGTAAGTGCTATTACAACTTTAATTGACACCAAACCAGGTTTATACTAACATGGGTTCTGATTTTGCATTCAAATTACGGAAACGTTTCACCAACCGATTTTACTCAGGTTTCACCTGATATTAGGGAGGTTAATATGTCTGAGCAACTCAAAGGTTTCATTCATTCGATTACGGAGCAACAATTGAACGTTTTTTCCATTCGTATATTACAAAAAGGGCATCTGCTTGCCCATTGGGACCGGGATAAGGATCAGCGCAGGGTACAACATTCCATCAGTAAATCCTTCACGTGTATGGCCGTTGGTCTTGCGCTTGAAGAAGGTCTGATACATCTGGATGCGACACTTGGTGATTATTTCTCTTATGATCAGGTACCCTCTGCACAGCGCAATCTCCCATCGCCGCAGGAATTGAAACTACGTGATCTTCTCCGAATGTCTTCGGGTCATGACTCTCCCCCTCTTTGGGCTGATGAGCGAGCTTCATTGACCGAAAAGGACTGGGCGAAATATTATATGTCTCTGCCTCTGGACCGGGTACCTGGAGAACAATTTACCTATAGCAGTGGGGATACATTTATGATCTCAGCCATGCTACAGGCTGCTACCGGCCAAACCGTGAAAGATTACCTGACTCCACGGTTATTTGATCCACTTGGCATCCATGATGTAGAGTGGGAAACCTCTCCACTCGGCGTAACACTTGGCTGTGCAGGTCTTTGGATAAGTAATGAGGAACTGAGTCGATTTGGACAGTTACTGCTGCAGGAGGGCTTTTGGGAGGGCAGACAGCTTGTTCCTGCGGATTGGATTCGACAGGCTACGTCCCAGCAGATCGAAACGACTGGAGACGGTGATTGGGGAAAAGGTTACGGGTATCAGTTCTGGATGTGTTCCCATGATGCTTACCGCGCCGATGGCGCCTATGGTCAGTTGTGTATCGTAATTCCCTCAAAGGAAGCTGTCATATGTATTAATAGTGAGGAAGAAAATATGCAAGGCATCCTGAATGCCGTCTGGAATGAGGTTTTACCCCTTTACACCCAGCGTTAGTCTACTTATTTTATCTTTTTTCAATTTGCAATTATGCCATCCAATTGATAATAAAACAAAAAAAACGCCACGGGGTCAATGGACCCCATGACGTTATTTCTTATCCGTGTTGTGGAAGCTGAGTCATTTCATCTAAACATTGTGCGCATATGTAACGCTCTTTGAACTCGTTGACTTCCTCGATGGATCCGCAGAAAATACATTTTGGACGATATCTCTCCAAGATAATATGGTCCCCTTGTACTAAGATTTCTACAGGATCTCCCTCATTCATTTGATACCTTTTACGCAAAGATTTAGGCAATACGATCCTACCTAATTGGTCAACTTTGCGAACTACTCCAGCTGGCTTCATAGCTACGGCACACCTCTCCTATCTTACTCTAAATTTCTAGGTACATTTGTACTATGTTTATAGATTCGCCAAGATTTTGTCGAATCCTGCTGGAAATAAACATTTTTTGTCCTTTTTTTTGAAAAATGTTTTTTTACCGAATTCTAGCCGTCATTTATAACCTCAATTTATCCTTCTAACCCCGGGAAATTGAGCTGGCGCAACGCTTCATATACAATAATTGCTGCCGAATTGGACAGATTTAATGATCTAACGTCACCAGTCATTGGCATTTTCATGCATGTATCGGGATTCGCAGCAATTAATTCAGGTGGCAGGCCTTTAGTCTCTTTACCAAACACGAGGAAATCTCCATCCTGAAAATTAAAATCACTGTATCGGTTCTTGGCCTTCGTAGTTGCGTAGAAGAAACGACCTTCCGGATATTTTTCCTGAACCTCAGCAAATGAGTCGTGGTATTCAATATGAACAGCATGCCAGTAGTCCAGCCCTGCACGTTTCAATGTAGCATCATCTGTTCGAAATCCAAGTGGACGTACGAGATGCAGATGGGTACCGGTTGCCGCACAAGTACGCGAAATATTGCCTGTGTTCGCCGGAATCTCTGGTTCAACCAGAACGATGTGTAAAGCCATATGTGTTCAATCTCCTTTTCATTTCATGTTGACGACAACCCTCTAATCTTAAAGAAAAGCCCTCCACACGTCAATGTGGAAGGCTCTGGTAAGACACAGGATTAGACACGAAGGTCCATTACACCGTACCTATACTTAATTATCCATTTATCTTCTGGAAGTGGCTCATAAAGTCTGTCAGTGCCTTAACACTCTCATAAGGAGCAGCATTATAAATGGAGGCACGGAGACCACCCACACTGCGATGTCCTTTCAGACCTACAAATCCTTCTTCCTCTGATGCCTTGATGAACTTTTTCTCCAGTTCCTCAGAAGCAAGACGGAAGGTTACATTCATCAGGGAACGATCTTCTGTTTCCACACAACCACGGTAGAAATCGCCGGAAGCGTCAATTGTGTTATAGAGCAATTCCGCTTTTTTCGTATTTTTTTGCTCAATACCAGCCAGTCCGCCCTGTTCTTCAATCCATTTCAATACTTCATTCACCATATATACCGAGAAGGATGGCGGCGTATTGTACAGGGAGTTGTTATCTACATGTGTGCTGTAACGAAGCATGGTTGGAATCGTTTTAGGCGAATCGCTCACCAGTTCCTCACGAGCAATTACAACCGTAATTCCGGATGGACCCAGGTTCTTCTGTGCACCCGCGTAGATCATGCCGAACTGATTAAGATCAAATGGTTTACAGAAAATATCACTCGACATGTCCGCAATCAGAGGTACTGAACCGGTATCCGGGAACGACTTGAATTGCGTACCTTCAATTGTTTCGTTGGAAGTCAGATGTACATAAGCCGTACGTTCTGGCAAACTCAGATTCGAAACGTCCGGCAATTTCATAAACTTCTCTGCTTCTGAAGATGCAGCAACATGTGTCTCGCCGATCAACTTCGCCTCAGACAGAGCCTTTTTGGCCCAGCTGCCAGTCATCACGTAACTTGCAGTCTGCCCTGCACCGAGCAGGTTCATTGGCAACATCGCGAACTGAGTGCTTGCACCGCCCTGCAGAAAGAGAACCTTGTATCCTTTTGGATTGCCTAGAAGCGACAACAAGCGCTCCTGAGCTTCATTATGTACAGACTCGTACACCGCTCCACGGTGAGACATCTCCATAATCGACATGCCTGTATTACGAAAATCTACAAATTCCGCCTGTGCACGCTCCAGTACCTCAAGTGGCAACGCCGCAGGTCCTGCATTAAAATTATACGCTCTTTTTGTCACAAAGTCCCCCGCCCTTTCCATCCGTAACTCTGACATATTAGGTGAATATTATCGCTATGATATCAGTATTCTCTATCTGCTTCAAGGGCAATATGCACTGAAGTGTTGAATTCAGGTCATCAAATTCCTTTATCACCCTGCAAAGTTAAAGCACTACATTGTTTAATTCAAGGAAAAGCCTCCGAGAGCGTGTCCCGGAGGCTTTAAGTTGGAACAAAAACTGTTCCGACCCCGACCGATTAGCAGTCGAAGTAGAGGCTGTACTCGTGCGGATGAATGCGAATCGCTACTGCTTTCGCTTCATCACGTTTGAGGTTGATGTAGTTTTCAATGAATTCTTTTGTGAATACGCCGCCTTCAGTCAAGAACTCGTTATCAGCTGCCAATGCATCAAGTGCTTCTTCGAGGGAAGCTGGCACACTGCGGATGTTTTCTTTATCTGCATCAGACAGGTCATAGATGTTTTTATCGAGCGGACCATATCCAAGCTCAGTTGGGTTGATTTTGCGTTTGATTCCATCCAGACCAGCCATCAACATTGCGGAGAATGCCAAGTATGGGTTAGCTGTGGAGTCTGGTGTACGGAACTCGATACGACAACCTTTTGGTGTCACAGCTGCAACCGGAATACGAACTGCTGCGGAACGGTTACCTTTGGAGTAAACCAGGTTAACTGGTGCTTCGTAACCAGGTACAAGACGTTTGAATGAGTTTGTACTAGGGTTAGTCAAAGCGATCAGTGCCGGAGCATGGTACAAGATACCTCCGATGTAGTGCAATGCCATTTCACTCAGGTTAGCATATCCCGCTTTGTCATAGAACAATGGGGAATCGCCATCAAAGATAGATTGGTGAACGTGCATTCCGCTACCATTATCACCGAACAATGGTTTTGGCATGAATGTTGCTACTTTACCATATTGACGTGCAGTGTTGTGCACGATGTATTTGTATGCAAGCAGGTTATCTGCTGTTTTCTTCAGTGTATCAAAACGGAAGTTGATTTCAGCTTGACCCGCTGTCGCCACTTCATGGTGATGACGCTCAATCGACAGGCCTGCTTCTTCCAAAAGGCGACACATTTCGCTACGAATATCTTGTTGTGTATCCACTGGCGCTACTGGAACATATCCACCTTTAGTGCGAACTTTGAAACCCAGGTTTCCGCCTTCTTCTTTGCGGTTAGTGTTCCATGAAGCTTCTTCGGAATCTACATAGTAAGAGGAGCTGTTCGTGCCGCTCTCATAACGTACATCGTCGAAGATGAAGAACTCGGATTCAGGTGCGAAGAATGCCGCTGTACCTACACCGCTCTCTTGCAAATAAGCTTCTGCTTTAACAGCGATGCTGCGTGGGTCACGCTCATAACGCTCGCCATCCGGAGTGAAGATATCACACATAACATTCAATGTAGGGTGTGCAGTGAACGGATCGACATAAGTCGCTTCAGGGTCTGGCATCATAACCATATCGGACTCTTCAATTCCGCGGAAACCTTGGATAGAAGAACCGTCAAAAGCTACTCCATTTGCGAACGTGTCTGCATCAACAGCCGAAGCTGGCAAGGAAATGTGATGTGCACGACCAGCTAAATCTACAAAACGAAAATCTACCCACTCGATGTTGTTCTCTTGAATTGATTTCAATACGTTTTCAACCGACATGTATTCGTCCTCCCAAATATTCCGAACATTAAACAACCCCACTAAGAAAATGTCTAAATTCGAATTTTTTTCTGTCGTCATTATAAATTTTAAAACCTGACATCGTCAATACTTATGTAAGGTATTTTTTGCGAGTATGTTAGCTATACTCACATTTTATAAATAACAAAAATTCATATAACAACTAGTTTCATATACATTTAACTGGTTTAATGCGGTAAAGCGACCCCTTTTTTATCCTAAATCATGGAAAAAACTTCACATCATAAATGTTTCTTATCACTATTGATTAATAAATACGTTCAAAACTGCAAAATATGCAAAAAACCGAGCATCTATCTGTTTCCGTTGCAATGAACGAGACCAGATGAGATGCCCGGATGATAATCCAGACCTTGACTATGAAATTCTTATTACACGCCTACACGTGCCGGGAAAAATTCTGCCGGTTGTTTGGCTGTGCTGAATGATTTACCCACGATTGGTGCCAATTTCTCCAGATCCTGCAACAGGTTGGCGAATTGGTTAGGGAACAAGGATTGCACGCCGTCTCCTGTCATGGAGTTATCCGGATCGGTATGCATTTCAATGATCAGGCCATTGGCACCCGCAGCAACGGAAGCTTTTGTCATCGGTTCCACCAGTTCACGTCGTCCAGTACCATGGCTCGGGTCAGAAATAACCGGCAAATGGCTGAGAGACTGCAGAACAGGGATCGCGGACAGATCCAGCGTATTCCGTGTGTAGGATTCAAACGTACGAATACCACGTTCACACAGCATGACATTTGGGTTACCACCTGCAAGAATGTATTCAGCCGCATTCAACAATTCATCGTATGTCGCACTGAAGCCACGTTTCAACAATACCGGTTTGCCACACTCGCCCAATTTGCGGAGCAGGTCAAAGTTCTGCATGTTACGTGTACCTACTTGCAGAATATCTGCGTACTCGGCGCAAATATCCACATACTCAGGTGTCATGACTTCTGTAATGGTCAGCAGATCATGTTTCTTGCCTGCTTCCGCCATCATGATCAATCCCTCTACGCCCGTTCCCTGGAAGCTGTAAGGACCTGTACGCGGCTTGAATGCACCACCACGTAACACTTGCCCACCAGCAGCTTTCACAAGCCCCGCAATCTCATCAATCTGCGCAGCGGATTCAACTGCACATGGTCCACCCATGACGACAAGTTCTTTTCCGCCGATATCTACACCTTTGATGGAAATCACCGTATCTTCCGGATGGAAGTCACGGCTTGCCAATTTGTAGGATTTCGAGATTTTCACGACATTCTCGACACCTTTCATTTGGCGAAGATGCTCTTGCATTTTAGGTTCAACTTTGCCAATCAAACCAATGATCGTACGATCCTCTCCGCGAGAGATATGCACCTGAAGCCCTTCTTTTTCAATAACTGCAACGATATCCTGAATCTGTTCCTCCGGTGTAGCTTTGCCTGCAATAACGATCATATTAATTCCCATCCTTCCTTGTATGAGAGCACCATAATTTCTTAACGTGCGTCTGATTAAATGTAAAAACTCTGTCGCGCTTAAACGCTTGTTCGCTTTTAAGCTTTTATCCGTTAAAGTGAATATACCATAGTTATCTTATTGCGTCAAGGTACACATTCCTTATCCATATACAAAAAGAATCCTGCTCCACAGGCTCCGACATTCGGATCTGCATAACAGGATTCTTCTCATTCACATCTCGTTTTTAACTCACATACACTTGGACTTACTTTTACATTACCTTTGCCCTAAGGTGTACGTGTTTTTTCTCTAACTGGAGGCAACAGTTTGCTCATGTTCACGGTACGTTTGATCTCCCACGTCTCCGGCTTGTCATGTTCATACTGCTCCAGGTAAAGGATGACTTCCTTCGTGATCGGTGTTGGTGTTGATGCACCCGAAGTAACCGCCACCTTATTTACACCTTTGAGCCATTCTTGCTGAATCTCGGAAACATCAGATACACGGTAGGCCGTAACACCCGCAATCTCCTCCGACACTTGTGCCAGACGGTTAGAGTTATTGCTGCGAGGATCACCCACCACGATAACCAGGTCCGCTTGACCTGCCTGTTCCGCGACAGCTTCCTGACGAACCTGAGTTGCAAGGCAAATCTCATTATGAATCTCTGCGCCCGGAAACTTCTCTAGCAGACGGCTCATGATGTGTTTGATATCCCACTGGCTCATCGTGGTCTGATTCGTAATAAGGATTTTGCCTGGAGATACGTTCAGTGCTTCGATCTCTTCTTCCTTCTCGATCAGATGAACGAGATCTGGTGCAACACCAACGGCACCTTCTGGTTCAGGATGATTCCTTTTGCCGATATAGATGATCTGATAACCCTCTTTTGTCTTCTCCCGAATGAGATCATGGGTCTTGGTGACATCAGGGCATGTTGCATCCACTGTTGTCAATCCTTTGTCCCGTGCCAACTTGCGCACTTCAGGAGATACACCATGAGCTGTGAAAATAATCGTGCCACTCTCCACTTGGCTCAAAATATCCATCCGGTTCGGACCATCCAATGTAATAATACCTTCATCTTCAAAGGAATCCGTCACATGTTGGTTATGCACAATCATACCCAATATATAAATAGGTCGTGGTAAATCCAGATTGCGTGCCGCTTGACGCGCGAGCACCATCGCATCCACAACGCCGTAACAATATCCCCGCGGCGAAATTCGTAGTACTTCCACTTGGTTGCCACCCGCTTTCTTTCTCGGCAACGTTGCCGATGTAATTGCAGTCCTGTCTATTATACCTTTATTCGATAGGCGGAGCAAAGACAACCGGCAACCAGATAATAAAGGTGGTTCCTTCTCCACGTCTGGTCACAACCTCAACCGATCCATGGTGTTCCTCAATAATCCACTTCGCAATCGAAAGTCCCAGACCTATGCCCGGTGTAGCCCCGCGGGATTCGTCTGCCCGATAGAAGCGATCAAAGATGAACGGCACTTCGTCCCGATCCATCCCAATACCGGTGTCGCTGATGCGTAGTCCCACCTGACCTTTGTATAATACGGCATCCAGCGTCACAGAGCCTTCAGGTGTGTATTTAAACGCATTTTCAATGAAAATAAACAACATCTGTTGCAGATAGTCCTTGCTACCGTTCACATAAATGCCGTTAAGGATGGAAAAATCTCCTGGAAGCCAGTCTGCCTGACGATCCAGAAATTGTGCTCTGCGTGCCACTTCCTGTACGAGTATCTGCAGCGGGATCGGATTCAGTTCAATTTTCTGACCCGTATCCGCTCTCGCCAGCGATAACATGTCGCTGATCAGCCTGCTCATACGTTTTCCCTCGTCCGCCATGTCTTCAATGGCTTCCAGCGACATTTGCTTGACAGTCTCCTCATCCAGATTCGGTCGGTCGGTTCCCTCCTGATCCCACAGCTTCTTCAGGAAGTCTACGTTCCCGCGAATGGTGGTCAGCGGCGTACGCAGTTCATGCGATGCATCGGATACAAAGCGGCGCTGGGCAGCATTTGTCTCCTCCAAACCACGGAATGACAATTCTGTACGTTCAAGCATATTATTCACCGTTTCAATCAGACGCCCAATCTCATCCTTCGGCCCAGCATATTGAATACGTACACTTAAGTCATCTCCAGATTGAATCTGATTGGCGGCATCAATGACAGTCACGAGCGGACGCATCGACTTGCGGGCCAGCACAAGGCCTGAGGTTATAGCCAATGCCATCGCTACCAGCCAGCCAAAAACTAAAATATTAAGCAACGCTTCCAGCAAGCGCTCTTGTGAACTTACATTCGCACCAACCTGAAGAATTCCACGTACTTCATTGGTTCCCTGAAGAGAAAGGGGGAGCTGATTCACCAGAAACGGCGTTCCATCCACATAGATCTTGGATATGCCTCGCTTTTTAAGTATCTCATTGGCTTTTAATACCGGAAACTGAATCTGCAGTTTCTCCATATTACCCGAAATTCTGCCTGAGCGACTCTGATAATCCCAGAGTTGAATATAGATTTGTGCCTCCTGAAGCTGACTCTCTGTAAATGGGTCCAGATCCAACGACTGTGAAAGAGGATTAACACCGATCTGCTCCGTAATCCGGGTACTCTTCACTTTCAGTTGCTGTTCGACTTCCTGATAGGAGTTAAAATACACAAAGGCATAGATTACAACGCCCCAAAAAATAAGCACAGCCGCCAAAATGCCAGAATACCATGCGGTTAGTCTTAACCGGATGGACATATCAGGAGTCACCTCTCAGGATATAGCCGGCTCCCCGGATGGTCTGGATTAGACGCTTGCCACCGTATTCTTCGGTCTTCTGTCTGAGCATGGCAATGTACACTTCGAGCACGTTAGATTCGCCGCTGTAATCATAACCCCAGATTTTATCCATAATCAGATCGCGAGATAGGACCCGTCTTGGATTTTGCATGAACAGATTCAACAGCTCGAATTCTTTGGCAGTCAGCTCCAGACGCTGCCCATCTCGCAAAACTTCGCGTGAGTCATTGTCCAAAATGATATCTTCATACATTAAGCGGTTGTCCGGCGTGCCCCCACTATCAGACTTTCGGCGGAGCAATGCGCGGACACGTGCCAATAATTCTTCCAGCGCAAAAGGTTTTACAAGGTAGTCATCGGCTCCTGTGTCCAGTCCGGTCACCCGGCTCTGTACTTCATCCTTGGCCGTCAGCATTAGCACAGGCACTTTGCTGCCTGCTTCTCTCAATCTGCGACATACCTCAAATCCGTCAATCTGCGGCATCATCACATCCAGCACAACGATGTCCGGTTCCTTGTCCATCAGTTTGCTGAGGCCTTCGGCTCCATTGGAAGCCGTCTGTACCTCATATCCTTCAAAAGCCAGCCCCCGGCGAAGCATGGACACAATTTTTTCGTCATCATCGACAATCAAAATAGTTGAGCGCATGGTGGTCTTTCTCCTTTTTCCTAACGTTTTATCCCATTGTAACAGGCAGAAGCACAATCTGCATCTTCAAGTAGGCGGTCTCCAATCCGTACTGGTCCATTGTAACCTTGCTCAATCAGGGCAAAAAAACGGAAGGGCCTTCAATCCCTTCCGTTCTGTTAATCCTTGCCCGATATTTATGGTTGCTGCTGTTGTGTATCTGTTGTTTGTGAAGTATCAAAATCATTTTTGTTGCCGATTTTGATTTTCAGATCCATTTTCTTACCATCACGCACCACATTCAGTGTAACTTCACTGCCGATTTCCTGTTTCTTGATAAAATCAATCAGATCCTGACTTGTGGCGTACGGCGTACCGTTGGCACCTGTGATGATGTCATATGCACGAAGATCTGCTTGGTAAGCCGGTGATTGGAAGATCGTGCTGGCTACCACTGAACCTTCGGTAACATCTGTTCCCATTTGTTTAGCAACTTCAGGCGTAAGAGCCATCAGAGACGCGCCGATAAATGGTACTGGCTCTTTGGGAACTTCTTTGTTCTCTTTGAGATATTTAACGGCTTCAGAGATGACGCTCGATGGGATTGCAAAACCAATTCCCTGTGCATCTGCGCTTACTGCAACGTTCATTCCGATAACTTCCCCATTCAGGTTAAGCAACGGACCACCGGAGTTACCCGGATTAATCGAAGCATCGGTTTGCAGCAAATGGCTGTACTCACGTGTTTTTCCTGTTTCTTCATCTGGAATGCTGATTGTACGTTCTTTGGCACTCAGTACACCTGCTGTAACGGTGTGTTCAAATCCTTCCGGGTTACCAATAGCTACAAGCCATTCACCGACTTGGGTACTGTTGGAATCACCCAGTGGAGCTACAGGGAACGCATCGTCACCACTGTTTTTCTCAATTTTCAATACAGCCAAATCCAGATCAAAGCTGCTTCCCAGCAGTTTAGCTTCATAAGGCTTGCTGTTGTTCTCCAGGGTTACCTGGATTACGTCTGCACCCTGAACAACGTGTTGATTCGTCAGGATATATCCTTCTTTGTCAAAAATGAACCCGGAACCAATGCCCATAGGTACAAGCTGATTACTACTTTGTGGTTGCTGGCTTTGGCCTTGATTGCCTTCCGTTCCACCGCCATTACCAAAGAAGTATTGGTACAACGGATCACTTGTGTTTGATCCACCCTGACCCAATCCTGTACGTGAGGACTGCTTCGCGAGTGTTTCGATTTTGACGACTGCTGGACTTGTACTCGTCACTACGGAAGAAACATCTTCTTTGCCTGTTGGCAGTAACGACGCTGTGACATTGTTGCCTCCGCCTGTGTTTGTGGATGCTTCCTGTCCTGAACTTTGATTGTCCGTGTTCGTAAGTGCCGTCTCCGGTGTGAACATGTTTGTTCTGTCAGCTGTGTACATGAGAACGGTGATGACCAGCATACCGGCAATAAAGGAAAATAGAAGTGATCTTACGGAAGAACGCGGTTTGCGGTTATTATAGTTCCAGTTGCCTTTGCCGCCATTCCCTTGATCTCCACCGTTACCTGAGCCGTTTCCACCGCCTGCTGATGATCTCTTCGCTTGTTCAGATGATTCACTATTATAGTAAGTAGGTACGGGTCTCACCGGATCAGGTTTTGTAATCTCTACATTTCCTTCTTCACGTTGATTATTGCTTCCCATGTGATTTGCTGTATCTTCCTGATTCACGGACTGAAAAGGTCCATAAGAATAATAATAGGAGGATTCGTCCGTTCCGGAAGAATTGCGGTTCTCCGTTTGTTTGGTTTCGTTTTCCTCGTCTTGACGGTTCGATCTATAGTTGCGTTCGTCCATGCCTCTCTACCTCCCAATCTCTTATTCCCAAGAGATATTCTTTAACTGTCCTTATTTTGTACTTTAAACCTTAACCGTACCTTAAAAACAATTAAAAAGGAGATAAAAGCACGTAAGAATAGACTCTGTTCCCCGTCACGACAGCATTTTACCCTTTCGTTTTCACCCAACCCTGACGATGCGCATAGATGGCCAATTGTGTACGATCGTCCATTTCACATTTCATCAGCAGGTTACTTACATGTGTTTTGACGGTTTTGATACTGATATGTAATTCTTCTCCGATATCTTTGTTGGTCTTTCCCTCTGCAATAAGCAGCAGCACTTCCTTCTCCCGTTCAGTCAGACCGGATTCACTCTCTCTTGCTGTACGTTGTCTGATTCCCCGGGTTAACGCCTGCGACACATCACCTGTCATAACAGGCATGCCTCTATAGGCCCCTTGCAGAGCATAGATCAGTTCTTCAGCAGAGACTGTCTTCAGTACATAACTTACCGCACCCGCTTCAATCGCTTGCACAACCAGATCATCCTCCAGGAAACTGGTGAGCATTACAATTTTCATCCCTGGAAATTCAGTCATGATGGCTTTTGTTGCTTCAGCGCCATTCATTATCGGCATCATCAGATCCATCAGGATCAGGTCCGGCATTTCACTATCATTTAACTTACGTAACTGATCAAGCGCATCCTTCCCGTGGCCCGCTTCTCCCATCACATGAAAAGTTGGTTCCAGCATCAGATATGTTTTCAACCCCATGCGCACCATATCATGGTCATCCACAATCATCACGTTTACTTTACCACTCATTCAGTCTCCCCCTCTGGTTCACTCAGGAACGTTCGGGAATTTCGGGATCAATACCCGCACCGTCGTTCCCGCTCCCGGTTTCGATATAATCTGAACTTGCCCCCCAAGCTTCTCCGCCCGTTCACGCATGGTAGATAACCCGTATGAACCCGGACGCTCCGCTTGCTGCAAAAATCCCTGACCATCATCGCTGATGCTCATGCTAATCTGATGTTCACTTTCCCGTATGGACAGACTGACCACCCCTGCCTCTGCATGCTTCACGACATTGGCAACTGCCTCCTGAATAACAAGAAACAGCTGGTGCTCAATGGCATCCGAGATTCCGCCATCCAGTTCCAGCTCTTTAACACCTTTAAGACCATTCTGCCTGCAATAATCAGGAAACCAGCTATCCAGTGCTGCGGTGAGGTCACGCCCTTCCAGCTCCACCGGTCGAAGCTGAGCAATCAGTCCTCGCATCTGACGCTGTGCAATATGTGACATCTGGATTAACTGGTCCAGTACTTTACCACCATGTTCCGGATTCATCTCCAGCAGACGAGGTAAAGACGAAGCCGACATATGCATGGCAAACAGCTGCTGGCTAACCGTGTCATGGAGGTCCCTTGCCATTCGTTTGCGCTCTTCAAGCACAGCCTGCTCCGAAGCTTGCTCCTTCTCAATGACTTCCTGCTCACCGAGACGCTGAAGCAGTCTCATCTTTTTCTCAATCGAATCCATCATGACATTGAACTCCTGGTAGACACGACCAAACGAAGCGTCATCCGCTTCAGGCATGCGCACCGCCAGATTACCCTTGGACACTTTCAACATGTTGAGATCAAGCAGGTCGATCTTGCGCTGAAGTCGTAATGCAGCGATATATCCGGTGATAACGGTGGCCAGCACAACAACGGCCACATAGGTCCATGCCCGCTGACGACCAGCCCCCATCAACACCTCTCCATACAATAGATAGAATCCGCCCAGCGTAATCAGACCAGTTAGCGCAAAATACATCATCAGTTCCCATTTATTAGCTTTGAGAATTGTTCGAATCATGCGTTAACCCACCTTATTCACTTTGACGTCTCCGATAAACACACTTACAATAATCCGTACCTTTTTGCTTGCTTCATGGTAATGGGCAGTTTCAGCCTGGGCACTACTCAGGAATCCGCCACGTTTCTGGTTCAACAGTGACATATCTCCAATGAAGGAATTTGTCGTCACCGTCACACCCAGATCCATATCTTCTGGAACAAATACTTTCACATCCCCAATAAATGAAGAAATAACAATCTTTGTCTCACCGTATGGAATCTGTGCTTTGGTCAAATCAATTACGGTATCTCCGATAAAAGCCGAGATGTTCATTGGTTTTAACGAGAAAACTTCCTGCCCCATGTACAGATCCCCGATGAAAGCCGATTTGTTAATGGTATTGCCATTGCCATAATCCCCATAACCATTTCCGTAGCCATCATCATAATGTTCTCCATATCCGGTATCATTAGAGTTATACGATTGATGTTTCTTCTTATATTGATGCTCTTGTGATGATGAATCCGTTGATCCTGTGAAATGAGGGCCATGTGCATCATTCTTCTGTTCCTGTTTTGGTTTGCCAAATGTTTTCTCGAACTGTTCGTCAAACGATGACGGCATCTCCAGATCCTCCGGAGCCAACGGTTTATAAGGTTGCTCAGGTGCTGGAGGTGGCTGCATCTTGTCATGATGTTTCCGATCACGACGTCGTGGCCCAATCAGTACAAACAATCCTCCGCCAATCAGCATAACCGGGATCAGATAACGAATGAACTCTCCCATGGAGTAATCAATCCATCCCAGGTTACGGGCAAGAAAGTAACCACCAATCGCCAGTACAATTACGGGTCCAATAAAGGCGTAACCCCCGTTGCGACGAATCTCGGAGATTCCTTTGACCCCCCACCAGATTAGAAATAACGGCCAATATGTTCTGAAAATATATCCTACATCAATGTCATATCCCAATTGTCTGAACAAGATCATCGCACCAATAGCAATAAGAGGTATGCCAACCCACCAGCGGTCACGCGTCGATCGTTTCATCACCCATGTCTCCTTTGTCTGTATTATGTATCCAGTGTAACTCAGACAAGACAATGAGAACAGCGGCGGCAGGTGGAATTCATCTCGGTCTCGAGACTGAGATGGGAGGATATTAATGTAAAAAACTTCGCATATGTAAAACACCCCGGAGCTGGTGCTCCAGGGTGCTGAATCATCATTTGATTAATGAATCTTCAATTATTTTTTGTATTTTGATGCTTTGCCTTGACCTTGGCCAGTTTGGCCTGTGTTTTCTACACCGAACTCGGCATTGTATTTTTCATCAGGTGTTTGGAAATTATCTTGTACTTTGTTTTGAGCGGATTGCTTCACTTTTGCTGCTGCATTCTCTTCTCCAAACTCTGCATTGTACTTCTCGTTTGGCGTTTGGAACCCTTGTGATTTTTTAGCCACAACGAATCACCTCTCTCTTCATATTTACGATGCATTGCTGCACCGCGGGGTTCGTCCCCAGTCAGTATTATGTGGAGAGAGCACTTCAGTTATTCATTTGACCATGTGAAATTAAATGGCCTTGTCCAACCACGAATCCGGTACGGATTTGTACACGTCGATTGCATCGGCCAACTCGCTGAGCATCTTTTCTGTACACTTTCCAGCGCCTTGCCTGATCACCTGTACCTCCACATCCTTTTTGCCCCACTCTTTGTACACTTGCTTGGTTGTCGGGAAATACAGATCGATTTTATTGCCTTTGATCGCTGAACCAGTATCTGCAACAATTCCGTAACCATAGCCCGGAATGTACAGAATGGAACCCATCGGGAACAATTTTGGATCAGCTGCAATCGTGGAAACTGTTTCTTTATCACGACGTACTTTTACACCAGAATACGTAATTCCGTATTGAGGATGTTTTGGTCCTTTTCCTGTAGACTCTACACCTGCCGTATATCCCGTTGCTGTAACCTTTTGTGTACCCAGGATTTGTTCTGACCGCGGAGCAAGCACCAGCATAGACGGATCTGCCACTTGTTTCTCTGGAAGCTCACGTCTTGGAATGACCATTGGTTGTGGTGACCACAATAAAGCCATATACACCATGGTAGTCAGCTGGGCCTCATCGCTGTATTGATGGCTGACCTGTTCTGGAAATTTTTGATCAGACTTGTTCGAAGTTTCATTAATCAGGACTTCACTGCCGCTGCTCTGACTCTCGACATGCAGTACTGTACTTTCCTCTTCAAATGTATAGGCATCCGCCTGATTCAGGTTAATCATCATCCCGGCGAACATCGCACAGCTAACCAATAAACCCCGTATATGTTTCTTTTGAATTGAGAATTGCTTTTTCATTGTATAACCTCCCCCTCACTGCAAAGGTTTTCCAAAAAGCAATTAATCTATACTTTTTACTGCAAACACTACGAAAAAACGCCTGAATAACATAGGTCAATCCCATGTTATCCAGGCGTTATGCAGAGTGATCAGCACAATTTATGCACTGGTTATCTAATAGATCATTTGTTCATTTTATACCAAACGTGTTGCAATTTCTTCTTTCAGTTGAGCGATAATTTCATCGACCGGTTTCATGCCCAAATCGCCTTCTCCACGCTTACGTACGGATACTGCTTCTGCATTACGCTCATTCTCACCGACAACAAACATATAAGGCATTTTCTCAAGCTGCGCCTCACGGATTTTATATCCAAGCTTCTCATTCCGCAGATCGGCTTCCGCAGAGATTCCCGCACGTTTCAGCTTCGCTTCCACTTCACGCGCATAATCGTCGAAGTTTCCGGATACCGGGATCACTTTTGCCTGTACCGGAGACAACCACAATGGGAAAGCTCCTGCAAAGTTTTCCAGCAAGAATGCTGTGAAACGTTCCATTGTACTAATTACACCCCGGTGAATAACAACCGGACGATGTTTCTGTCCGTCATCTCCCACATATTCAAGTTCAAAGCGCTCAGGCAACAGGAAGTCCAGTTGAACTGTAGACAATGTCTCTTCTTTGCCCAGGGCTGTTTTGATCTGAACATCCAGTTTCGGACCGTAGAACGCCGCTTCACCTTCAGCTTCATAGAAAGGAAGGTCAAGTTCTTCCACAACTTCACGCAGCATGCGTTGGGACATCTCCCACATCTCGTCGTTCTGGAAGTATTTCTCGGTATCCTTCGGATCGCGATAGGACAGACGGAAACGGTATTCGTTAATACCGAAATCCTTGTACACGGTTTGAATCAACTCGATAACACGAGCGAACTCTTCTTTGATCTGATCCGGGCGTGCAAAAATGTGTGAGTCGTTCAGTGTCATTGCACGTACGCGGTGCAGACCTGTTAATGCCCCCGACATTTCATAACGGTGCATCATACCAAGCTCTGCAATACGGATTGGCAGATCACGGTAGCTGTGCATGCTGGACTTGTACACCATCATATGGTGAGGACAGTTCATTGGACGGAGAACGAGTTCCTCGTTATCCATAACCATTTTTGGGAACATATCTTCCTGGTAGTGCTCCCAGTGGCCAGATGTTTTGTACAATTCCACGTTACCTAGAACCGGTGTGTATACATGCTGGTATCCCAGGCTTTCTTCCAGATCCACAATATAACGCTCCAGAGTACGGCGCAGCTTCGCACCGTTAGGCAACCAGATTGGCAGGCCTTGACCGACCAGTTGGGAGAATGTGAACATTTCCAGCTCTTTACCTAACTTACGGTGATCCCTTTTGCGAGCTTCTTCGAGGAAGTGCAGATGCTCGTCCAGCTGTGCTTTTTTCACAAAAGCCGTACCATAGATACGTTGAAGCATTTTGTTTTTGCTATCTCCACGCCAGTAAGCACCCGCTACATTCATCAGTTTGAACACTTTGATTTTGCTAGTTGATGGTACGTGAGGACCACGACACAAGTCGAAGAATTCACCTTGCTCATAAATCGTAATCACGCTGTCCGCTGGCAAATCACGAATCAACTCAAGTTTGTAAGGATCGCCCACTTCTTCGAACGTTTTGATCGCGTCCTCGCGGCTAACTTCCTTACGTACAATTGGCAAGTTCTCATTCACAATACGTTCCATTTCCTTCTCGATCTTTTGCAGATCTTCAGGATTGAGCGCATGTTCGAGGTCCATATCATAGTAGAAACCATCTTCAATGACAGGGCCGATACCGAGGCGTACCTCTTTGTTACCATATAAACGTTTCACTGCTTGAGCCATCAAGTGAGCTGTACTATGACGCATCACTTCAAGTCCTTCTGGTGAATCCAGAGTTACGATCTCCACCAATGCTCCCTCATGAAGTGTTGTGGACAAGTCCACCACGATACCATCCAACTTGCCGGCTACGGCATTTTTGCGCAATCCGCTGCTAATTGAAGCGGCTACGTCCTCAATCGTGCTGCCATCCGCGTACTCACGTACCGAACCATCCGGTAATTTAATGTTCACTGCCATTTGTCTCATTCCTCCTGTTAATGTAACCTTCGTGTCCAGATATTTATGGACTGATTATCTATTGCTATTCCAGTCATTTTGCAAAGGAACGCAAAAAACACCCGTCCCGGCAAAGGGACGAGTGATATATACTCGTGGTTCCACCCTAATTCAGCTGATTCATCCATATTCGGAAATACAGCCCTCATTGGCATGACGATAACGGGCATGACCCGGCAGATCCTTACTCGCGGATAATCCCAATAAAGGCGATATTCTAACTCCACTTTCAAAATTGCAGCTACAAAGGGGTAAACCATACGTGATATCCGGAGGAAATTTCAGCCTTGGTTCCTCTCTCTGCACCGATCTTGCGTGTGGTTGTTGTCTTTGTCAACGCTTTTGGTTCAATGGTTCACATAAAAAATTCATGGATCAACAGTTATTATAATTGCCGAGATCACTTGCGTCAAGACCTGTCAACAATCCTGAGCGCAGCACTTCGCATTCCGGGCAATGATGACATATTTGCACTTTGTCTTCAAAGATCTGGCATATGGTCGAGATGATTGGCAGATCCGGGGTGCTTGTATGGAGCATGACCTTCTCAGGAGAGATGGAGATGAGTGTACTTACAATCATATCTTCGATATCCATCTCCAGTTCCAGACCCGGCATTTCAACAACAACCTGTTCATCCTTTTGCACGGGTAACAGATTAAGTCCAGCATCCAGCACCTGAAATTCATGCATTCCCTTGTGTACAAGATGAACCAGAGGTACTTTGGCTTCTTGAAAAAACACAAAATATTTTAACAGTCCCATAAACTCTTCATACTGCCGATCCATCCAAAATTCATCCAGCGCATACTCCACTAACTCCTGAAGTTCCTGCTTATATGGCCGTATACGGAAATTGATAATGCCTTCAAGGTGAAAAAAGTGAACATCCTCCAGATCCTGCCGTAGTCCACTGGCTAACGTAGTACGGCGGCGCTCCCGAAGTCCGGGCTGATCCAGATCACCATTTAATAGAAGTGGCATGCAGATTCGATTGACCTTTTCCACTTCATGCTCATCCATGACAGAACACGCCTTGGCGATCATATCCTCCACCATGCTCCGTTCTTGTGTCTCCATAATGAAGTCGGCGAGTCCAAGGGAGAGCAGATCACTGATCCGGGGAAGCCATTGCTGGAAGTCTTCGTGATTCTCATTCCCTCTGCACACCCAGGTTGCTCTTCCATCATTATGTTTGAAGGTGAGCCGAAATCCTCTTTTACTTATATGTAAACCTTTGGTTTTTTCCTTGACACAACGATAAAATTGATCCGCTTCCTCTTGCCCCGATACATCGGTCCATACAGCAAACAGTTCCACAAGAATCACTCCTTTCCTTCCTGTTCAAAGTATATGGCAAGGCCGATGGGGATATACGAAGCGGATTGATGGAAAGCGTGTCATGATTTCTCAGTATATTATGAAGAGGTTTGGAGTTAAGACAAAAATGTGTTATTATTTTAATAACAGTATGTTTCACGGGAAAGGAGGGAAGCCAAAATGAGACAACAACCTAGAATACTCCACTACACTATCATTATCATTTTGTGCGTTTTCCAAGCCTTGTGCTTCCCTATTCCAATGCAGACCGAATCTGCCGTTGGGGTGTCTGTAGAAGCAACTTCCAACAAGGAAGTGCTGTTGCAAATACCCGAATCCCAGCAGAAATCTGTCATTCGCAAATACCCACAAGTCATGTCCAAGCTGATTGCGGTTACGCATAATAAGCCTGTCTTTCTTGTCCTCGCATTGTTATTGATGCTGCGAATCCCTACAACGGGTCTGTCCTTTAAACCGTGGTATTGTCTGTTTAAACGCAAATTATTTCTGCTACCTATTAAGTTTACCAGCATGTATGTATCCCTCACCCCTATAGCACCTAAGTACGTGAACGCTCTTCACTAGCCGTTGCGACGTATTTACAGGTTGCTTTTGCATGGAGACACCTCTGTATTTAAAGACGGTGTGCTTGTGCATAACTTATAACCCTTTTAGCACACGTTAGATAAACCCATGTTTATAACAGTACCTATTTTTGTTGTACCCACACCGACAAATTCAAATCATATGGCTGTGTCAGGAATTTCTGGCTCTGTTTACCCGTATCTTTTGATGTTCCCTTGAGCAGCAGATTAATCATTTTCGGGAAATAAGCCTGTCTTCTGTGGCCAGCCCCTAATTATAAGGAGGCAACAATCCATGGATGTACGCGAAACAGACTTGCCGGGAATCGGCAAAAAATTTCAGATTGAAACAAGCAGCGGTGATAAAATTGTCATTATTATTCACGATGACGGTCGCCGGGAAATGTACCACTTTGAGTATGATGATCCCGATCAAAGCATCTCGATGATCACACTTGACGATTACGAAGCACGACAGATTGCTGCTATTGTTGGCGGATTAACTTACAAACCAAAGCAGCTTGAAAATATTGAAGTAACGTTTAACGACCTGATTATCGAGTGGTACAAAATCGAACCCTCCTTCGGAAGTATCGGTAAATCCATCGGTGAATTGGACGTACGTCAAAACTCTGGGGCAACGGTTATCGCCGTTGTAGAGAAAAATCACAAAAAACATATCAGCCCAGGTCCGGAGGTAGTTATCAGTGCAGAATCCACGGTGGTAGCCGTTGGCGAACGCAATCAGCAGAAACTGTTTAAATCCCTCCTCCTGACTGGAAGGGGGTAAATAGATGGATCATTTGATATTCGAAGTAGGTCTGGCCCTTGTTCTCATTGCAGCAGCCGGCCTTTTATCGGCAAAACTAAGATTTTCGGTCGTTCCATTTTATATTCTGATCGGGATGGCCGTGGGGCCACATGCCATGAAAATCTGGCATCTGGACTTCCGTTTTATTGAGAGTCAGCCTTTTATTGAATTTATGGGTCGGATCGGTATCCTGTTCCTTCTCTTCTACCTTGGACTTGAATTCTCGGTAGGTCGTTTAATTAAATCGGGTCGCTCTATTGCAGTTGGCGGCTCGATCTACATCGGCATTAACTTTACGCTGGGATTAATATTCGGTTTTGTGTCCGGTTTCCCAGTTGCAGAAGCACTTATTATCGCAGGTATAACTACCATCTCTTCCAGTGCCATTGTGGCCAAGGTACTCGTTGATTTGAAACGAACGGCCAATCCGGAAACAGAGATGATATTGGGTATTATCATGTTCGAAGATGTATTCCTCGCTGTATATATCTCGATCTTGTCCGGACTTGTGCTTAGTGATTCATCCTCCATCGGAGGCGTCATCATGTCTGCACTTATTGCCCTCGGATTCATGCTTATCGTGATTATCCTTGGACGCAAAGCAACACCGCTACTAAACAAATTGCTTAAAATTCGCTCGAATGAGCTATTCTCTCTCGTTGTATTCGGAGCCTTGTTCCTGGTAGCTGGTTTCTCTGAAACTATTCATGTTGCCGAAGCGATTGGTGCATTACTGGTTGGTCTGGTGCTTGCTGAAACAGAACATGCAAAACGGATTGAGCACTTGATTCTACCGTTCCGTGACTTCTTCGGAGCAATCTTCTTCTTCAGCTTTGGATTGTCCATTGATCCGTTGTCCTTGGGTGGCGAAGCCGTATGGTTAGCTCTGATTGCAGTTGTTATTACATTGTTCGGTAACTTCCTG
Source organism: Paenibacillus sp. CFBP 13594 (assembly GCF_014842675.1). Taxonomy (NCBI): domain Bacteria; kingdom Bacillati; phylum Bacillota; class Bacilli; order Caryophanales; family Paenibacillaceae; genus Paenibacillus; species Paenibacillus sp. CFBP 13594. Next base: position 387,479 of record NZ_JACYVQ010000006.1, on the reverse strand, counting down.
GCGGGTATGCTGGCCGGGCGCAGTGCAGGACTATCACCCAAAGCATCGGCCAATATCGGATTAACCATTGTGTCACGGGGTGAGTTTTCCATCATCTTGGCCAACATGGGTAAAGCCGGAGGACTGTTGCCAATGATTCAGCCATTTGCCGCGCTGTATGTCCTAATTCTGGCCATTCTGGGTCCTTTATTAACCAAAGAGTCCAAACATGTATTCCGTTTATTGGATAAAATATTCAAGTTCAAAGATCCTCGGAAAAAGAAAGAAGAACCGAAGGTTCTGCAGAAAGAAGGATAACTCCTATGTCTGTACAGAACAGATATACTAACGTACTTCGCGGCTCTACGCCGATCTTTCTGTGACTAACCCAGGGAGAATGGCTCGAAAGCCGCACTAAGGAGGATGACCTATGAAAGCACCTCTGATATCGGCTAATCCGGTGCCAAACACCGCCAAGACCAGGATATCGTCTACCCGCCGCTGGTTAAACCTGTTTCTCGTTATTGCGGGCGGAATTCTGGCCTCCGTGGGACTTGAATTGTTCTTACACCCCAATAAAATTATTATTGGAGGCATTACAGGCATTTCCTCACTCTTCGCCCACTGGACCGAAATGAGGATTGGTTTGTTCCTATTTTTATTCAATGTTCCGTTTATATTTCTGTCTTACAAGATTGTGCAGAAGAAATTTGTACTGGTTACTGTTCTGGGTCTGGTTGTCTTTTCGATCGGTGCCATTGTGCTTCATCCCATGCCGCCACTTGTAGAGCATCCGCTGGCTGCCGCCATGTTTGGCGGATTATGCCTCGGACTCGGAATTGGACTCGTCGTGCGGTATGGCGGGACACTGGATACGCTGGAAATCGGTGATCCGTCTTCCCGCCCACCTGAACGTGTATTTAGCGGAAAACGGATGCTTATCGAAAAAATAATCATGCTGCTTAACTTGCTGATACTGACAGCCGCTGGTGTTGTCTTTGGCTGGGACCAAGCGATGTATTCCGTAATCGCCTACCTTATTGCTTATGAAATGGTGTACATTGCGTTCAGGGGCTTCTCTTCCAAACGCAAAGTATGCATTTTGACCACACAAAGCTCTCAAGTTGAAAAAGCTGTACGCAAACGGCTGCGCCGTGAACCTGGAACGCTGAAAGCCACTTCTGAATCAACACAACTCGCGATGGCGGAAGGATGGATCAAGCAAATCCCGGGTGCACTTTATTATGAGGTACATGTGCTCGAGATGATCTGGTTGAAGTCCATTGTGCGTCACATTGATCCACATGCGGGCATTGTGACAAATCCGGAAAAATAAAAAAACGCTCTCTTCCCCTATGGATGGATGGTATTGTCCACCAAGGTCAGAGAGCGTTTTTTTGTTATCCGATTTACTTGTGTTTATAGTTCAACGATGGCTTTGACTACATGTGAATCTGGCAATAGCCATTGGTCTATTGCAGTAGGTAACTCATCAAATTCCACGCGGTGTGTGATATATCCATCCATACTTAATTTCTTTTGACGCAAGATTGACAGGACCTGTTCAAAATCTTCACGGGTTGCGTTTCGACTGCCCAGGATGCTCATCTCCCGCTTGTGAAACTCAGGATCATGAAAGGTAATATCCGCTTTCACCAGTCCAACAAAAATGAGTTGACCACTATGCGCAACATATTGAATGGCCTCATTCATGGAATTCACGTTACCGGTTGCATCGAAGACAGCCGTAGCATAGTCACCTCCCGTGATTTCAGCCACTTGTTGTACAGAATGTTCATTAGCCTGAACCAAGTCATCCGCTCCAGCCCAAGTCCGGCTAAGCTCCAGCCTGTCCAGATTACGATCAACGGCAATAACACGTGCCCCCGCCTGTTTGGCAAATGCCATCACGCCAAGTCCAATGGGGCCAGCTCCAATCACAACCACATGCTCACCAGGCTTGATTCCTGCTCTTCTGACGGCATGGGCTCCAATGCTTAATGGTTCTACCATTGCCGTTTCATCCAGCGTCAAACCTTCTGCTGAGAGCAGATGTGAGACAGGAACACTGATTTTTTCTCTCATGCCTCCGTCTACGTGCACACCCATGACTTGCATGGACGCACAACAATTGGTTTTTCCACTGCGACATGCAATACAGTGCCCGCAGTGCAGATACGGAATAATACTTACCTGATCCCCAGGCTTTAATCCTGCCTCGTTCGGACCGATTTCTTCAATAACAGCCGCCAGTTCATGACCCAGAACACGAGGATAGGTAAAGAAAGGTTGGTTGCCTTTGTACGCATGCAGATCCGTTCCACAGATCCCAATCCGCCGAATGGCAACCAACGCCTCTCCTTCTGCTCGTTCCGGTTGAGGCAGGTCCTGGAGTTTCAATTGATCTATTTCTTCACATACAATGGCTCTCATCGTTGTTCCCCCTTGGATGCTTCTGCTGACGTGTTGCTTGGCTTCGTATTATATTCAGGTCGTCCGCTTGACCACGTCTCGTTATGCAATGGGGCCAGAATGCGCAGCACTTCATCCAGCAAGCTCTGATCGATCGGTTCCTCTACCCAGGCTGCATTATTGAGGATATTGCGCTGGCTGGCACTGCTCACCAGTGTTGTTGGAATTCGTTCATTCGACGTAGAGAATTGCACGGCCAGCTTGGCAATGTCACTGCCTTGTTCTGCACAGAAGCGGGCAGCCTTCAAGCAGAGCTGTTTCACCCGATCATCTGCCGGATGCCAGGCAGGAGCCCCTCGGGTACTCAACAAGCCCATAGAAAGAGGTGAAGCATTGACGAGGCCAATTTCTTTTTTTTCCAACAGGGGCAATAACGATAATAATGAGGTATCATTCAATGAATAATGACAATACGAGATGATCGCATCTGCATCGATCTGTGGCAGAACCTTCTCGAACAACGGTAAGGGTAATCCACAAATGCCCGCATGTCGTATAACTCCCTGCTCTTTCAGACGCAGCAACGTTGGAAAAGCTACTTCGATAATAATCTCTGCTGGCACAAATTCAATATCATGCAGGAACAGAATGTCGATATAGTCTGTATGCAGTCGATCCAGGCTCTCTTGCACACTATTCAGAATTCGCTGACGTGAGAAATCAAACTCATTTTCCCCATACCGTCCGGCTTTGGTTGATAACATATATGAACTGCGCGGCAAGCTGCGAATGGCCTCACCCAACACTGTCTCCGCCTTTGTCAGCCCGTAGTAAGGCGAAACGTCTATGTAATTCATCCCTGCATCTACGGCCGCATGTACAGTGCGAATCCCTTCGTCCCGGTCAATGTCACGAAATACAGAACCGAGTGAGGATGCTCCAAAGCTCAATACAGGTACGTCCAGTTCCGTCTTGCCAAGTATTCTTCTCTTCATCGGTTTAACCCCTTCCAGCGTGTCTGACTACACAAGTTCCCTTTCATTGTAACAGTTCAATTTCAATATAAAATATCGCCAATTGCGTAACATGTACTGTTTGATGACCTCGAACCGCAGAAAGAAATCAAAAAGCCCGCCGTCTCTCCAAACGGAGTAGTCAGCGGGCTTGGCTTCATAAATACTTATCTAACGATCAGCATTTATGGGAGTAGTATTCAAATAATCAGGATTAGTTCTGCATTACGAAATCTTCATGTACGGCATTCTCTTCATCGAACATACGCACGATGTCATATCGGGTATTACGTTGTGCCGGGATATAACCGGACTCCCGAATTAAACGCAGAATCGATTCGATGTTAACTTTGTAAGTTGCACCAGCAGCAGATACAACGTTCTCTTCAATCATCGTGCTACCGAAGTCATTACAGCCAAATTCAAGCGACTTCTTACCGATCTCAGGACCCATCGTTACCCAAGAGGATTGCATGTTCTTGATATTATCCAGCACCAGTCGGCTAATAGCTACAGTCTTCAAGTACTCTTCCGGAGTCTGACGCTCCAGCTTAAGGTTGGTATTGTCTGGCTGGAAAGTCCAAGGAATGAATGCCAAGAAACCTTCGGAGTCATACTTGTTCGCAATACATTCATCCTGAGCCTCACGTACACGGAGCAAGTGTAATGCACGCTCTTCCATCGATTCACCAAGTCCGATAACCATCGTTGCCGTGGTGTTCATACCGATGCGGTGTGCAGTTTGCATAACGTCCATCCAATCCCGCCAAGAACCTTTCAAACGGCTGATCTTCCGACGTGTGCGGTCATCCAGAATTTCAGCGCCGCCGCCAGGCAAGGAATCCAGTCCAGCTTCGTGAATGGCACGAACAACTTCTTCCAATGTAAGGCCATCGGATACTTCAACCATTTTCATAATCTCCGCTGGGGAGAAAGAGTGCATCGTGATGTTTGGGAAACGCTCTTTGATGGCTTTCAACAGGTCTGTATAATAGCTGAAAGGCAAGTTTGGATTCGTTCCACCTTGCATCAAAATTTCGGTACCATTCACATCTTCCGTTTCCTGAATCTTCTGGAAAATCACTTCGTCCGGAAGCACATAACCTTCATCCGAACCAGGTCTGCGGTAGAAAGCACAAAAACGGCAGTACACATCACACACGTTTGTGTAGTTGACGTTACGCCCAATTACAAATGTTCTGTATGGTTCAGGGTGCATGCGTTTCATAATGACATTAGCAGCTGCCCCGATTTTGTCCACTTCATTGGATTCAAATAGCTGAATCGTGTCTTCCAAGTCCAAACGTTCGCCCCGAAGGGCTTTATCTAAGATACGGTCTACCGTACTCATCGTAAAAAAGCCTCCCTCATGAAGAGAAATTATATAACGATCCGTCCCAACTTGTTCAAGAGAAGCAAGTTCTGGTGGCAACATCGTATTTCTGTACTCCACATATCGTAACACAGGTTACATGTGAAAAAAAGCACCTTATGTACAGGTGCTTTAAAAATAAGTAAAAATTTTTACATATGGAAAAGAATTAGTTCGAGATTAAGTGATACGCATCGGCGTATTCGGGCATCCACTTTTGTTAGGATTCCTGAAGTGCTTGTTCCAAATCTACAATCAGATCTTCGATATCTTCCAGACCTACCGAGAAGCGCAGCAACCCATCTGTAATGCCACGGTCACGGCGAACGTCAGCCGGCATTGCCGCATGAGACATCATCGCTGGGTAGGAAAGAATACTCTCCACAGCTCCCAGGCTTACTGCAACAATGGGGAGCTTCACCCGGTTAAGAACTGCTTTTGCACGATCGCCTGAACCGACGTCAAATGAAACGACAGCTCCATATCCTGTGGACTGGCGCTCATGTGCCTCACGGCCCGGATGATCCTCCAGTCCAGGATAAAAGACAGCGGTAATATCACTGCGCTGATTAAGCCATGCCGCCAGTTTGGCTGTGCTCCGTTCACTATGAGCCATGCGAGCCCCTAAGGTTTTCATACCGCGCATCAGAAGCCAGGATTCTTGTGCCCCGAGTACAGTTCCAAGTCCATTTTGCAACTGTTTCAGTTGTACACCAAGTGATTCCGTGCGAGCAACCGCTAACCCTGCCAGTACATCACTGTGACCTCCGAGAAACTTCGTAGCACTATGTACGACGATGTCCACACCAAGCTCAATTGGACGCTGATAGTACGGTGTCATAAAGGTGTTGTCCAGAATCGTGATCAGGTCATGTTCCTTCGACCAGTCAGTTACAGCAGCGATATCCGTAATTCGCAGTGTAGGGTTGGACGGTGTCTCCATATAAACTGCCTTGGTGTTTGGTTTGAGTGCCGCTTTTACTTCATCTATATTGGTCATGTCTACAAAGGTTGTCTCGATCTGCATACGGCTTAATATGGAAGTAAGCAAACGATACGTACCTCCATATACATCTTCCGTTACAATCATGTGGTCCCCTGCGGAGAACATCATGAACACGCTTGAGATCGCAGCCATCCCTGAAGAATAGGCAAAACCTCGTGCCCCGCCCTCCAGCAATGTGATGTAATCTTCCAAAGCCTGACGTGTCGGATTACCCGAACGACTGTAATCATGTTGAGGCGGATTGAAGATATCAAAATGATGGAATGTTGATGCTTGGTAGATCGGTACACTCGATGCTCCAGTCGTTTTGTCAATTTCATCGCCAAAATGGAGCAACTTGGTATCAAATTTTAACTCGGAATTGGGTTTGTTGTTGGACTCACTCATGAGTGCACGCCTCCTTCCACTTCCTGTTGTGCAACTGTCAGAGCATTGCCGAGATCTGCAATCAGATCATCTGCATGTTCAATGCCTACGGAGAACCGGAGCAGACGGTCATCCACACCTACGGCTTCACGAATTTCAAGCGGAATATCTGCATGAGTCTGTACTGCGGGATAAGTCATGAGTGATTCAACTCCGCCGAGACTTTCGGCAAAAGCAATGAGTTTGATATGACGCAGCAACGGTTCAACATAACGTGCATCCTTCACTTTGAAAGAGAAGATACCTGTGTTACCGGTGGATTGTTTATTCTGTATTTCATACCCCGGATGATCGGATAGGCCTGGATGATACACTTCAACCACCGCTGGGTGCTCAAGCAAGTATTTAGCAATAGTAAGTGCATTGTGCTCATGACGCTCCATGCGAAGAGCCAGCGTTTTCATCCCTTTCATCAACTGGTAGGAGTCACTTGGAGACAATACCGCTCCAATGGAATTATGCAAGAACGCCATCTCTGCAGATAACGCTTCACCTTTGGTAATAATTAGTCCAGCGAGCACATCATTGTGTCCACCCAGATATTTGGTAGCGCTATGAATGATGATATCGGCACCCAGTTCAATCGGACGTTGGAAAAATGGAGTCAACAACGTGTTGTCAACAATGGTCAACAGGTTGTAACTTTTCGCCCAGGAAGCAACGGCTTCCACATCGGTGATCATCATCAGTGGATTGGTTGGTGTCTCAATAAATACCGCTTTGGTATTCGGCTGACGAACCTTCTCCAGTGCTGCAAGGTCATTCGTGTCCACATAACTTGCAGTTACGCCGAAACGGGACAGAATACGTTCCAGCAGACGATAGGTTCCACCATACAGATCCAGCGATACAATCAGATGATCCCCTTGACCAAACATGGCAAAAATCGTTTGCAGCGCGGCCATTCCCGAGCTACAGGCAAACCCTGCATCACCGGACTCCAGCGCTGCAGCGGCTTCTTCCAATACTTTACGGGTTGGATTAGTCGTACGAATATAATCAAACCCCGTGCTTTGTCCAAGCTTCGGGTGGCGAAACGCAGTGGATTGATAGATCGGAAAGTTAATGGCGCCTGTTACCGGTTCATTGATGGACCCAATTTGTGCTAAGCGGCTTTCGATTTTCAACTTGTTGTTGTCTTCCATTGCTGCATCCTCCTGTAATCTCGATTAGATTTGCGGACCAATATCATAAGGTGTTTCTTGATACACATAGTAATTGAGCCAGTTAGAGAATAATAAGTTGGCATGAGCGCGCCAAGTAGCCGGTGGCACACGGGAAGGGTCGTCATTCGGATAATAATGTCTAGGCAATGCGATATCCAACCCTTTGGCTGCATCCCGGTCATACTCCCACTTTAATGAGAACGGGTCATACTCGGCATGTCCTGTGGCAAAAATCTGTTTGCCGTCTTTGGTAGCAACCAGGAAGATCCCCGCTTCCTCGGATTCAGCCAAAATCTCTAAATTCTCATTCTTTTCAATATCTTCGCGTCTCACTTCCGTATGACGGGAATGTGGAACGTTGAATACTTCATCGAATCCACGCAACAACGGAACATGTGGTTTATTAATGGTATGTGGGAAAACGCCAAAACACTTTTCATCAAGTGCAACCTTGGGTACGTCAAAATGATGGTATAAACCTGCCTGGGAAGCCCAACATATGTGGAGGGTTGAAGTCACATTGGTTTTGGTCCATTCGAAGATCTCCTGGATTTCATTCCAATAGTTCACGTCTTCGAAATCCATCTGTTCCACCGGGGCACCCGTAATAATCATTCCATCGAAACGGCGGTGCTCAATCTCATCGAAGGTTTTATAGAACAGATCCAAATACTCCTGAGACGTATTCTTCGACGTATGGGATTTGGGATGTACGAGAACGACATCCACCTGAATAGGCGTGTTTCCCACCAGACGAAGCAATTGTGTTTCGGTCGTTTCCTTTGTGGGCATCAGGTTTAATATAGCGATACGGAGTGGACGAATATCCTGCTGATATGCAGAAGTTTCATCCATGACGAAGATATTCTCTCCTTCAAGTACTTCTTTTGCTGGTAGAGTATCAGGTATTTTGATTGGCATAGTAAATCTAACTCCTCCTTGTGCATAGATAGATGCAGCCACCCCTGGCTTGATGTCTTCACATCAATACAGTTATAGACTGCCTTGAGCTTGTAAAAACATTGAATTGTTCTTTCATCCAACGTTACAAACAACCTCAAGTTCCTTAGCGAAAATCACTGCTGAGAAGTCGGGGCATATGACAAAGACCTTCCTCGGATTTCGAGAAAGGTCATATGTAAAATAGATATGCGCCTCTCTCATCTCTCAGTTACAACAGTGCCACTTGACACTTAGTCGCTGCAAGAATTAGCACCGTGCGGTATACCGCCGGTTGCCGGGTTTCATCGGGCCAGTCCCTCCACCTACTCTTGATAAGATTTCGCTGTATTAGATTGTAATTTAATATGGTTCACCGTCTACTTTATTACATTAATGCCCTCACGTCAAGATGCAGTTCGATGTCTGCTTCCCAGATCGGAACCGTTCATCATCCGTTGTCATACACTGCCTCAGGGCGCGAAATAGACACATTTTTGCGCTTGAAAGCACCTTGTACCAGCGGTATACTAAACAAGGTGTTATAAACCCTTATGTGAGAGGTGACATATTAAATGGATGGCGACCCGAGGCCTGACTGGCAGCCGAATTCCGACAAACTGCATAGAGAATTGACATCAGCATGCCGGCAGCGGGACGTGACTTCCGTTTGATTTTATAGTGAACGCAGCCCTGATCTCCAGGCTCCGCTGCCGACCGGCTGATTTGTTCTTTTTGCGCCCATAATGATAATATCCGCCAAGTTGGCGGGTGCAGAAGGAGTAGATTAACGATGAAAATCCGGTTGGTAAACAACGGTGTATTTATTCCGGTGGACGACATTCAGCAGGCGCTGACTCCACCAGCGGAAGGATTTTACTGGATTGATGCAGACGTAGACGATTTGGCGGTACTTCAGCCGCTGTTCTTGATGCATGATCTGGCTGTGGAAGACTGTCTTAGTGACGAAGAACAACGTCCGAAGATTGAAATTTATGAGAACCATTATTTTATTGTGATTAATAGCATCCGTTTCGATGATGAAGAGATATTTCTACGTGCGGTGAACTTATTCCTCGGCAGACATTTCATTATTAGTGTTACCAAGCAAAAGGTCAGCGAATTGCGCACACTGAAACCCATCCTGTGGGAACAGGAAATCAGCACACCGGATCGTCTGCTGTATTTGCTGGTTGACTTGATTGTTGATAATTATTTCACCGTAGGTGACCGAATTGAAGCACGGATCGAGAAGCTTGAGGAAGACATTCTGATGCACACCAAAAAGTCACATCTGAATGAAATCATCGGGCTGCGCAGTGAGATTCTGTGGCTGAAAAAAGTCCTTGGACCTCAGAAAGAGGTCATCAACACCCTGAACAAAAAAGATCTGCGTCTCATCGATGATCAACTGCAAAAGTATTTCAGTGACATCTATGAGAATGCTGTAAAAATATCTGAAACCTTTGAGACTTATCGCGACCTGATGGGCAACTTGCGAGAAGCCTACCAATCCAGTATTGCGAACCGGGCGAATGAGATCATGCGTGTATTTACCGCCATTACCACGGTCTTCATGCCGCTGACGGTCATTACCGGTATATACGGCATGAACTTTACGAATATGCCAGAGCTTAACTGGAAATACAGCTATTTTGTTGTAATTGGCCTGATGGTTACACTGGGCCTGAGCATGTTCTTCATTTTCCGCAAGAAAGACTGGGTATGAACTCGTATGAAATGAAAAAAGACGAAGCGCTCCTCCGGGAGAAACGCCTCGTCTTTTTTCATTTCTGATCATTAACCAACATTCTTCTCTGTCTCTGCGTGCCGACGGAAGCGAATTCGAATCATGCGCAGTCTTTCATAGACCTGCTCCAGACTTCCTCCATCGGGTTTCTCTCCTCCATACACCTTATGTAATACTGGCTTCAGGAACGTATCTCCCAGCTCCTCATACGCACTCCATACGGCCTCTTGTTCGTTCTCTGGCATCACTGCCAGCTCCACATCAAGAAGACAATCGGTGTCATAACCTTCGTGATCCAGTGCCTCTAACAGCTCAACCAACTCACGTCGGGATAATCCGGATCGATTAACAATCTCCTCTAACGTATACCCTTCCTTCATGCCTTCAAGCACCTGCTTACGCGTGGTGAACTTATCAAGTTCCTGCTTATACTTCTGCTCTCTCTGCTTGTATAACCAACTCTCATACTCTTCCTCCTTCAGCGCCGTGTATACCCAGTCCAGCGGGAATGTCGTTGAACGCTCCAACCCGTTTGTAATCTCCATCCATTCCGTACCATACTCAGTTGCTTTGCTCTCTCCTACGCCCGGCAGTTGCATCAGTTCATCCAGCGATTGCGGAACAAAGGCACTGATCAAACGCAGCAAACGATTTGTTGCAATAAAATACGGTGCCTTCCGGTCAGACACAGCTCTCTTCCTGCGCCATGTGCACAGATCCGTATATAATTGCTCATTGCCGTATAACTCACTGTAACAATGGAGCCGCTGTCCACCATAACTGCGTGACTTCAGATCATCATTCTCATGAAATAACCCCTGCAACTGCGGTCGGTACCCCTCACTCATCTGTATGGCAAGCTGATGACGGTAAATATGAAGCAGCTCCTCCCAAGAAGTCCCTTCATACCAGATGCTGTCCTCACGCTCTCCTTCCTCGTAGCGACTCCATCCCAGCTGCCAACTATCTTCCTCTTCCCCAATCCATAACTGTGCATACTCTGCATTCTGATCCGACATTCTGGACAATCTGTTCATGAAAATGACTTCCATTTTCGTTCCCTCCCTTTGAATATTCAGCTTATACGAGTTAGAGATACTACCTATAGGCAGCAAAAAAAAACACCCCTCCTGCAAAATCCATGCAAGAGAGGTGCTTCCTCATTAACCGTACTATGCTGTTGCCCATATCATACCACAATGGTAAAATTCGTCAATCCCTTAATGACCTACTTATTCAATGCCAACTTGGCAAGCGCCAGCGAACCACACAGCCCTGCATTGTCGCCAAGTCCTGGTGAAACAACATACTGGTCAATGTCGGATTGAAGTGCCGGATGCTGAACGTATCCAGCCAGCAACTCCTGCAGTTTGCTACGCACCATCGGGAACAGGTGCTCCTGCTTCATTACTCCGCCACCCATGACGATTTTCTGCGGAGAAAGAATGAGAACATAATTCATCAGTGCATGTGCCAGGTAATGTGCTTCGATCTCCCAAGCTTTATGATCTGCAGGCAGTTCATAAGCCGGTTGCTCCCAACGTTTGTTAATGGCCGGTCCTGCTGCAAGGCCTTCGAGGCAGTCACCATGATACGGACAGAAACCCTCGTATGTATCCTCCGGATGTCTGCGTACAATGATATGTCCCATCTCTGGATGTGACAATCCATGGACCATTTTACCGCCAACCACAGCACCTGCACCAATACCTGTACCCACAGTGATATACAGACAGCTCTCAAGGCCTTGTGCAGCGCCCCAGGTTGCTTCTCCAAGTGCCGCACCATTCACATCCGTATCAAATGTCATCGGCACATCAAAATGCTCCTTGAGCTTGCCTATCACGTTATACTGTCCCCAATGTGGTTTAGGTGTTGTTGTGATATATCCATATGTTGGGCTTCCTTCAATCGGATCAATCGGACCAAATGAACCTACGCCCAGAGCTTCAATGCCTTTGCCTTCAAAAAACGAAATCACTTGAGCCATGGTCTCTTCCGGTGTTGTTGTTGGAAAACTTACGCGTTCCAAAACTTCTCCGTTTTCTGTGCCAATACCACATACAAATTTGGTTCCGCCTGCTTCAATTGCGCCTAAGATCGTCATGTTAGTCACACTCCCAAGTTAGTTTAAAAAGGAATTCGAATTGCTTTACTTGATGACACTATAATTACCCTGCTACTTGTTCTCCAGCTTGGACAATCGTTTCATTAACGTTTGCCTCCAGCTGTCTGACAGCGCAGGAATGGCCAGCAACGCCTGAATACCTTCGACATTTTCTTTCCCCTGATGCATGATTCGATTGGCTTCAAGAACCGTCATTGAGGCTGGACCGGTGCTGATCCGTCGAAATATCGATGAAGGCCCTACCTCACCTTCTTGCAGTACACGAAAGTAAAAGCCGGTATATCCACTCTCCTGAAAATAAACAGGCAGGTCCTTAAAGTCATACCTTGCACCCAGCTTGAAGCAAGGTTGTCTGGGCTGACTGACCTGCACTGTAGCTTCGCCCAACTCGTACACATCACCAATCCGGACGTCTTCTTCGGCACAGCCTTGAACTGTCAGATTTTCTCCACAAGCTCCCCAATCCAGCGTGCGATCCATCAGTTGTTCCAGCGCCGGATAACGACTGTAATCGTATACACAAACGGCTTTGTCAGGCCCACCATGATGCACCAGATCCGCCTGCGCATCCCCTGTCATTCCAGTGAATGACAGGAAAACCGCGCCGGATACAGGATGTTTCACAATGCCGCTCAGCACCTCACGCTTCTGCCCAGGGAGCGGCTGCGGCAGTCCTACATTAATGGCCAGAACAGCTGTATTGTCCTCCCCTGGCTTTCGATCCGATGTGAGTGTCATTTGGCATCATACCTCCCATAATCACTTTCTTTTAACGCACAGAGCCGCCAAATACGAGTGTATTACTCAAGAGCCGGCCTGGTGAAGTCAGCATTTTGCCCCCGGCATACATACCCGAGGAAGCACCGCCATCCAAATTCATGGCCTGTTTGGCACCAAGCTTCTGCATCACCGCTGCCCACTCCTTGATTGTTGCTCCGGAAACGGTAGCCAGCATAACAGAACCGTCCGCCATAATCGCAATACCACTTCTGGCTCCAGAAGCATTAAGAATCTTGGCATCCTTGAAACCTTCGCTCGTCGGATTGACAGCTACCTTGCCGTCTTTCACCAGACGGGGTCCTGCTCCCACAGCAGTCACTACATCTTGCCAAGGGATCTCTTTGCCTGCTGCGTTCGTATACTTATAATTCATTTCTACGGTCGAACCAACGGTAAAACGGTCCGAAGAAGACTTCTGATTACCTGTGAAGACCAATACCGAGCCATTCTTAGGAATCGCTACATTGGTATTGGGCACTTTTTTGGTCACGATACCTTTCTCCATGACAACCGCAGTGCCACCTTTGAACCCAACTGTGGCACCTCGTTCAGGCGTATACAGCATCGTAATGCTTGCGTTCGCTGAAGGGGTTCGATTAATAAAAGTCGCATACCAACTGCGTGATTTACCTTTTTTATCCGTTACTTTACCTGTCAAACTCACCTGAAGTGAATCCATGATCGCCGAGCCGTCTTCCTTAAATCCGATGGATGTTCCATATCTTCCAATATGTATGACCTTACCATTTGCTATTAACATGCCATATGGATCTGGTGCTCCGTTATATGCTTCAAAAAATGCTCCGTTAATGGCTGCTTGCGCACCATAGGCTTTCACGATCGATGGCAATGTTGCCGTCTGGCCAACTTGCTTCTTCGCGAGTCCGACAGTAACCGGTGTTCCCTTTGGAATCGAAACGGTCTGTACGGTAAAATTACGTCCTGCTGCTTTTACTTTCTGTACTTTGGTACTAATTGCTGCTTTGGCATCCACTGTCTGTGGTGCACTTACTGCTCCCGAAAGAATTACGGGCAAGGCCAGGACAAGGGCCATAGCCCCTGTCCACCACTTTTTGCCTGTTCGTACGTTCTTCATGTTGCTCACCCTATTGCCACTCCCATCCAAGAGCCAAGGCTCTTCATCTCAAGTTGTTCAAACTTGTCCATCACCATATCCGGATCAAGACGCAATTCACAGATATCCAGCGCACAGGCAACCGGAACAGCACAATGAATCTCTGCCAGTTTGCGAGACAGATGAAGCATGTCCAGATCATTCTCAATCTTGTTACGCACCGAAGGGGTCAGTTTATCCATGTTGCTCAAAATCCCTTCAATGGAGCCGTATTCCTGTACAAGCTTCAACGCTGTTTTCTCACCAATTCCCCGTACGCCGGGATAATTGTCGCTGGCATCTCCCATCAGACCCTTCATGTCAATCACTTGACGAGGTGTCAGTTGTTTCTCGGCCATGAGCGTTTCAGGATTATACACCATGTAGTTGCCATGGCCTTTTTTCATAATAATGATACTCGTGCGGTCATTAATCAGTTGCAACATGTCGTGGTCACCCGTCAGTACCATAACATTCATATCTGTCTCTTCGGTATAATACTTCGCAAGCGTCCCGATACAATCGTCGGCTTCGAATCCTTGTGCACCTATATTCGGAATACCCAGGCTATCCATCACTTCACGAATCAGGGCAAACTGGGGAATCAGGTCATCCGGAGCTTCGGCCCGGTTGCCTTTGTAGGCTGCATATTCTTCACCGCGGAACGTCTTACCGCCCATATCCCAACAACAAACGACATGACTTGGTCCAAAAGTCTGAACCGCATCCCAGAAATAACGGATAAATCCGTAGACTGCGTTGGTAGGCAATCCTGCCTTTGTACGTCTGATATATCCGCTTGCAGATGTCGCATAAAAAGCACGGAACAACACCGCCATACCGTCTACCAGCAACAAAGTAGGTTCATTACGTTGATTCACTTGAATTTGTTCTCTCCTATCTAAATCTAGCATATAAAATACGAAACTAATTCTATCATTATAGCATAGTTCCGCCAACCATCGTTCAGCCAAAAAAGCCCTGAATTTTGAACAATTCAAGGCTGATATTCAGCGCGTTTATGCGTTGTTCCATTCCTGCTCATACGTTTCTTCCTTGAATCCAACCGTCACCTTTTCTCCATCCGTAACGATCGGACGTTTGATCAGCCGACCATTGGAAGCCAACAAACGAATCTGTTCATCAGCGGACATGCCCGGAAGCTTATCCTTCAATTGTTGTTCTTTGTACACTTCCCCGCTCGTATTAAAGAACTTTTTCACTTCCAGTCCACTCTTTTGGATGAGTTCTGTTAGTTCAGATTCGGATGGCGGTGAGTCAAAAATAGGGATTAACTCCAGCTCATGTCCTTGCGCTTCAAGCCATTTTACAGCTTTGCGGCATGTGCCGCATTTGGCATATTGATATACTTTTAAGTTACTCATGTGTGTGTTCCTCCAAATGCTCCGGTTTCGACTTCTCGCTTCCCTTGGTTTGCTTCGCAAATCCAAAAGTCGCTCCAAATCGATACCATCGCCATGTAATTTTACTGATTTTTGCGAATGAGATCAAAAAAACATATTCGCTATATTTTTTTGGATCAAAATCTTACAGCTTTTATATCTTTAAAAGCTTCAAAAGATTTGAAATCTTAAAAGATTTAACATGAAAATGCTAAACATCAATACATTAACGATAGAACATAATGATTAGCCTACGGCATGTTGTTCGGGTGCATGGTGGATCCCTCACGCAAGTTAGCCAACCAAGGTTAACTGCCAAACAGGACAGGCCGTGCAGGAAACTGCGATACGAGGTGCAAAACTAAGAGCCCCGTCGCAGCTTCCTACAGTTCTTCTCTGGGAGTTGCCTCATCATTCAAACGCTGCTCTAGCGCGGCCATATCTGCTGGAAAAGGGGCTTGGAACGTTATGCGTTCCTGTAGAATGGGATGTTCAAATGTCAGCTCACAGGCATGTAATGCCTGGCGTTCGATCCAGGTATCCCGTTCTTCTCGAACAGCCATGGTCTGCTCATCGATCTCGTGCACAGGTAATGTCTTGTACATTCGATCACCGATTAATGGACAGCCGATGGACGTCATATGTACCCTGATCTGATGGGTTCTGCCACTTTCCAGCTTGAGGCTTATCGCACTGGCGCTGCCTTCTGCCCAGCGTGTTAAGGTTGTGTACAGCGTTCTTGCAGCGTAGCCATCAGGTGTAACGATTCGGCGGTGTGGCTCTTCAGGATCGCGATCAATCGGGCCATCTACTGCCCCCTGTTCTGGGACAGGGCTGCCGTGCACAAGTGCAATATATTTCTTATCCACTGTTCCTGCAATCATCTGTTCGGACACATGCTGATGCACATAAGGGTTCTTGGCTATGGCCAGCACACCTGACGTTTCCTGATCGAGTCGATGAATCGGTCTGAACCGGAAGCGCTCGCCCTTGGATTTCCAGTAATGAACAACGCCATTTGCCAAAGTACCCGTGTAATGTCCATGTGTCGGATGAACGATGATGCCTGCATCCTTGTTTACAACAAGTAAGTGCTCGTCTTCATACAGAACGGTAAAGGGAATAGGTTCAGGCAGAATATCATCCGATTCCTCTTGCTCCATCCGAACTTCAACGACATCACCCGCAGCTACCTTGACGCTAATGTACACGCGCTCTCCATTAAGCATGACACCTTGCTCAGTCAGCTTAATTTTAGATAAAAGCTTACGCGACACCAGCAACCGGCGCTGAAGCACGGTCTTCAGCAGCCAGCCATCTTCTTGTTCGGTCACCGTGTAGACAATCGGCGAATAATATTGGCTCATTCTTTGCGGCGGAAGACTTTTTTGCTCCGCACATATTCAATATCCGCCACCTGTTGTCTCGCGTTGGCCGTCCGTGCAACCACGAAGAAATAATCAGACAGTCGGTTTAGATACCGTCGTACAGACGGATTAATATCTGTATGTTGTCCAAGTGTTACCGTGCGACGCTCTGCGCGACGACACACAGTACGGCATACATGAAGAGCAGAAGACAGCTGACTGCCACCTGGAATAATGAACCGTTCCACTTTTGGATTCTCTGCATCATACTGGTCGATCCATTGTTCCAGACGTGTGACCATTTCATCTCTCACCTTATATTTGGTCTCACTAATCTTCACAAAGGCCAGATCCGACCCACAATCAAACAGTTCCTGCTGCACTTCCAGCAGATGTTCACGCAGATCCTCGAATTCGCCCTGAGCAGAGTCAATAAGGCTGATCGCCTGACCGACAAAACAGTTCAATTCATCAATCGTGCCATAAGCCTCTACTCGGTCATCATCCTTGATGACGCGTCCACCAATAACCGAAGTCTGACCTTCGTCACCTGTTCGTGTATATATGCCCATCGTTACCCCTCCAATTGTTAATATCATTAATGAATACGGGAATGCTATTTTTCAGAAACCCGCCTATCGCTTTACACGTATATAAGAATTGGTGTGCTCTGCCGAGTATACGACAAATCGAAGGAAACCAAAAGTAAAGGAGACGATTATGCAAAACTGGATAACCGATTTCATGGAACAATACGGCTACATAGGCATTGCACTCATTATTGCTCTTGAGAACGTATTTCCCCCAATTCCATCCGAGATCATCTTGCCGTTTGGCGGTTTCATGACCACTTATACCAGCCTAACTCTTCCAGGGGTTATTATCGCCGCTACCATTGGCTCCGTCCTTGGTGCTGTGATCCTGTATGGTATTGGTCTACTCATTGACGTCGAACGCCTTGAGAAAATTGTGGAACGCTGGGGACATGTTCTGCGCATCAAAAAAGAGGATATTCACCGTGTCGATGCATGGTTTGACAAATATGGCATGTGGACCGTATTATTCTGCCGAATGGTTCCCCTCGTTCGTAGTCTTATCTCCATTCCCGCAGGCATGTCCAATATGAAATTTGGTTTATTCCTTCTCTTTACAACCATTGGTACATTGATCTGGAATGTCATTCTTGTCTGCGTTGGTGCTGCGCTTGGCGCATCGTGGGAGAGCATTTTGCACTTTATGGACGTCTATTCCATTGTAGTGTACGTCATTCTCGCCATCATTGTCATCGGATGTATCATCTGGTGGATCAGACGTAGCAAAAAGCAGAAATAAAAAGGACAGCTTAATAAATGAAGCCTCCTCGCCACCAATTCGTGGTTAAGGAGGCTTCTTTATGTCACCCGTTTATGTCATCTCGCTATCGTTCATCTTCATTTCGCATGCCCTGACTCTTAAGATCGATAGCCAGACCAGATACCAGCATGTACATCTTTTCAGCATGTATCTGCAGCATCCGATTAACCGAAGCCATTCTCGCTGTAAATATTCGTTCTTCCTCGGTAGGATGCAATGTGCCATGCATTTCATTGGTAATCACAAGCAACTTCCCCTGATAAGACAATAGAGCATCAAGCAAAAGCTGTGTCTCTGAACGCTGATGATCCAGATCCTCTGTTGCCCTGAAACCGGCAGCCATCCATGAGGTCAGACTGTCTACAATTACAATTCGCTGATCCGCCAAAAACAGATTGGATTCCCGATTAATCTGGGTGATCACCTCTGTCAGATGCTGACCGTTCCCGGCATGAATGGCACGATAATGAGCGGATGGCAATTCGGGAATAACGGGATCATGATCACCGGTGGATAAATATACACCCTCCCGGCTAATTCCGGCTGCGTACTTGAGGGCAAACCGGGTTTTACCACTACCTATGCCGCCTGTGACCGTAATCAGCAATCCGCTTCCCTCCTTCCATAGCCATTCTGAATTTTCTTTACTCTGTCAGCGCCTTCAGCACTTTTTTGGATTCTTCGACATTGGAAGATGACACTGGAATGGTAGCGAACAGATTGCTCGCAGCATATTCTACATCTTTAAACATTTTCATATCTTCGAGCGGAATGCCGTAAAGATGTGATTCTTGTTTGATATCTGAACCTCCATCTCCTTCACCCTTCTCTACCAATACTCCACCCTCAAATACACCCCGTTCAAACTTCTTGGGATCAAAAGTATCATCCAGCGGAACATTGGAGCCATTACTTCCGTATTGTTTCATGTCGGACTCAGGCAAAATGAAAATATCATGTCCTCCAGCCGCATACTCTACCATAATTTTCTGAACATCATACATCGCACTGGTAATCACTTCCACCTTGGGTTCCTCACCCAGTTTCTGTTGCAGATTGGCCTGTAACTGCTCTGAGATTACAGATGGATTTCCTTGGTTATCAATGATGAATATGGAAAAACCATCTTTACCTCCACAACCAGCAAGCAGAAAAACGATAGAAATGATTGCAGTAAGCCCCCAAAATCTCTTCATTCCAGTTCCCCCTTTAGTCTCCTATGTCCAATATATCACAATTGTTCCACTCAAAAAAATAACCTGGCTTATCGGGGGATCACCCTGCCTTTACACACAAAAAAAAGAAGACCTTCTCAGGTCTCCCTTTCTAATTCGATTAATGAAACGTTTCAATCCAGCATAAACGTTATTTTGCTTTAATCGGGTTAGCCTTCATATATTCATTAATCTTTAAATCCAGCAAACTGCTGATTTCAATTACAATATCGGATGTGAATGATTTCTCTTCGAGGAAGATCTGTTCCATCTTGCGACGAAGCATATGAATTTCATCTTCCAAGGAAATGTCATGCAAAGATGCGTTATCGGGTTTCACCGACCATCGGTCGCCATGATCGCCTTCTGCCAGAACGTGCCCACGATTCGTCGGTAAATCATATTCAACACAAAACAAAGCTAACCCCTCCTTGGAAAAATGGTTTCCAAATATATGAAAACTTATTTCAAATTTGAATTATATCACACTATTTTGTAAAAGAAAGTTATTTTTTTCCAATGATAACAATGTCACAATTGTAAAAAGATTCTACTTTAGTATTAACCCTCTTTTTGCAGTTTGTAAACAAAGTTTCCGATTCGTTCCAAAGCTTCATTTAATTGGGTTACAGAAGTAGCATAAGAACAACGCAAGAAGCCTTCACCCTGAGGGCCAAAAACATTGCCCGGAACAGCAGCCACTTTATTCTCCGTTAACAATCGCTCAGCAAACAGGTCGGAACTCATACCCGTCTTTTGAATGCTCGGGAATGCATAGAATGCTCCCTGAGGTTCATGACAATCAAGTCCAATATCTCTGAAGCCCTGCACAATTAAACGTCTACGCTGATTATACGATTCTACCATCCGATCTTTCTCACCCAAACCATTCGTCAACGCCTCAAGTGCAGCAACCTGACCCATGGCCGGCGCACACATTACCGTATACTGATGGATTTTGAGCATGGCTGCAATAAGCTCAGGATGACCACACATGTAACCGATCCGCCAACCTGTCATTGCAAAAGCCTTCGAAAATCCGCTTACGAGAATGGTCCGCTCCTTCATGTCAGGGATAGCTGCAAAACTAACATGTTTTTGCGTATACGTCAATTCAGCGTAAATTTCATCCGCGATCACAATCAGATCATGCTTTTTAATCACTTCAGCAATAGGCAGCCACTCTTCATACGTCATGATGGCTCCAGTGGGATTACTCGGATAACACAGAATAACCACTTTCGACTTCGGTGTGATGCCAGCTTCAAGTGCTTCCGCCGTTAACTTGAACTGATCTTTTGCGTAGGTTTCAACACCAACTGGTATACCGCCACCGATTGAAGCGATTGGTGAATACGCCACGTACGAAGGTTCAGGAATGAGAATCTCGTCACCAGGTACGATTAATGCGCGCAAAGCCAAGTCTATCGCTTCACTGCCACCCACCGTAACAATAATCTCATCCTTGGGATCGTATTTGGTATCAAACTGAGTATCCAGATATTCACTGATGGCTTCTCTCAACTTCGGCATACCTGCGTTGGATGTGTAACTGGTCATACCTCTTTCCAGCGAGTATACACAAGCTTCACGCATATGCCAAGGGGTAACAAAATCAGGTTCACCCACACCCAATGTGATAATATCCTTGTTGTCTCCAACCAGATCAAAGAATTTGCGAATTCCGGATGGAGGTATCTGCTGCACGAGGGGTGCCAGATAAGATGTCATTTTCTTGTTGTTCCCGGTTGTCTGTTCATTCACTATCATGACACATCTTCCTTTACGGCGAGATCATGAGACGGTTGTCTTCTTGATGGTCTTCAAAGATAATCCCGTCCTGCTTATATTTTTTAAGAATAAAATTCGTTTTGGTTGAAAGTACAGAGTCTATCGGAGACAGTTTCTCCGACACAAAATTAGCGACTTCACGCAGGTTGCCACCTTCCACTTCTACGAGCAGATCGTATGCACCGGACATGAGATATACGGACTTCACTTGCGGATAGAGATAAATGCGTTCGGCAATCCCTTCAAAGCCACGACCACGCTCCGGCGTGATCTGCACCTCAATCAGAGCTGTTACTTTTTCATCATCTATTTTGCTCCAGTTCACGACGGTAGCGTATTTTACGATGACGTGGTCTTGTTCAAGCTGTGCAACGGCGTTCTTGATCTTGTCTTCCGACTCCCCCAGCAGCGTCGACAGCAGTGCGGGAGTCCTTCTCGCGTCTTCCTTCAGCAGATCCAGAACTTTTAATTGCAGATCGTTCAAATCTTTCATGGTTTTCCCTCCAGCATCATCCAGGTTCCTGAAAATGAATTAATACTTATATTACATGAATTTGACGTTGATGCATAGACAAAAGACCGCCTGCCCTGAATTCAGGCAAGCGGTGGTATGGTCCTTTACCATTAGGTGCTTCAAACCTCTTTTGCAAAGGTTACATGTAATAAGGGTTACCGTAATTCGGTTGATGCTGCGGCACATTAGGAGCTTGGCTATATGAACTGTTCTGCGTATTCTTTTCCTGAATGAATTGCTGACACTTTTGTTGGGTCTGGTGGGCGGACTGAATTTGCTTGTCCACATCCTGACGAAGTGCTTTGGACGAAACAGAATACATGTTGTTTTGCTGCATCAGATTGAACAGTTCCCCTTGTAATCTTAGGGTATCGTTTGTCAGGTCTGTGAACATTCGACGTGTCATGGGGCAGGAAGCTTCCGTTGTCGCAGTCGTATATTCGCGCGAGGTTCGTCTTAAATCTGCAAGAATCGACTTCAGCAGATCCTGCTCCTGCATAAAAGCGCCATTAGATGATGGAGATTGAGAATACATGCGTTTTCCTCCTATACAGTTAGAGTTGTTTTCAATTACTGACTTGCGCCGGTGCAAGAGACTGATGTTGTTGCAGTGCATTGACAAGCGTGTTCAGATGTTGTTCATGTGAGCGAACATAGTGATTCAGTGCCTGTTGAATTTGTGGATTATGTGTGATGGAAGCTGTAGCTGCACACTGCTTAATCAGCAGTTCTTCATTGGTGATAGAGTCCGCAATGTAGTTCAATTCCTTGGGACTCAGCGCTTGCATAGTCTGATTCTGCATGTTTCGATGGCCTCCTCGGCATAAAGTTTATGCGCAATTATTGTTAACCCGGTCGCACAAAAGTATACAAATTCAAATTATAAAGGAGATGTTTCTAATGGATCTGGTCTATGGCACACCTTTCTGGCCCTCCACTTTCAATTCAACATTTAATTATTCTGCTCTGCAAGAAGACATCTCTTGTGACTGCCTCATCATTGGTGGGGGCATGGGGGGCGCATTAACATCTAAACTACTTACGGAACAGGGTGTTAACACTGTTGTGATTGATAAGCGAGACATTGCCAACGGCAGCAGTTCTGCCAATACAGGTCTTTTACAATATACCAATGACAAAACATTAACCTCATGTATCCATACTTTTGGTGAAGCAACAGGCGTACGTTTTTATGAGCTTTGTCGTGAAGCCATGAAACAACTTGCTCAAATTGCAGACAGCCTGGATACAGACCCTTGGTTTATCCCACGTACAAGTCTTTGTTTTGCGAGCAATGAAGACGATGTGGCCCTATTGGAGGAAGAATATCAGACCTTGAAGCGTTATGGTTTTGAAGCGGAACTGTGGGATGCCGACAAAATAAGCCAGCATTTCCCCTTCAGCAAACCCGCTGCACTGTACACAATGGGAGATGCAGAAGTGAACCCCTATCGTTTTGTTCATGCCTTGTTTGAATCCGCCAATAAGCGTGGCGCTCGAATCTATGGTCAGACAGAGATGATACACTGTGAATACAATGAAGATGGTGTAGTATGCCACACTTCCAATGGTAAAATCCGTGCGAAGAAGGTCATATTTGCTGCCGGTTACGAAACTCAGGATATCAAAAAGGATCGTGGAGCCTATTTGAAAACGACCTACGCGATTGCTACCAAACCGTTGTCTGATCTTAGTGAATGGTTTGAACACAGCATGATTTGGGAGACAGCACGTCCTTATTTATATATGCGAACAACACCCGACGGCCGAATCATCGCAGGCGGTTTGGATGAAGAAACACCTCGGGAGGATCAACGTGAAATACGGGCATATCATCGGGGAGATACACTCTTGGAAGAAGTTCTTTCCTATTTCCCTTTAGATGATCTTGAAGTCGATTATGCTTGGGGTGCTGTGTTTGGTAATACGAATGATGGCCTCCCCCTGATTGGCACACATCCGGATTATCCGCATTCGTACTTTGTAGAAGGGTATGGAGGTAACGGAACCGTATACAGCATGATTGCTGCTTCCTTAATTGTGGATGCTATTACTGGCAAACGAAACCCTGATATGGACCTGTTCTCTCTCACACGTACAAGTAAACCATCTCCTGTATAACATCAAAATAAATCAATACAAACAGGGTACAGCACACGGAAAGTTCTCTTTCCCCGCCGCTGTACCCTGTTTATATATTGGGGAGCCTGCTAAGCCGAAGGCTCTTGCCCTTCCGTTCGGTTCAATAACTTGCGCATAAAGATCCATCCAATTAGCGGAGAAGCACCGAGGACAAAAATAAGCCAGGTTAACATGCGTAGAGACGGAGCATTTAAGACCGTCACAATAAATATGGCCAACCCACATAGTCTGCCAAGCATCAGGCATAACTCTCTCAAAACGACAAGTTCAACCCTTTTCTCCACATTTTCGCCACTTGTACCCATCATGTCGAATCCCGCTGATATCATCGGCAGTACATATAACGGCATCGCAACAGCACTCCCAATCCCCATGATTAACAGCGTTCCATAGGTCACTTTCCAGAGAAGAGGAAGAAGCACAACGAGCAGAATGAGGGCTCCGATGAACATGCCTCTTGATCTATACTGTGGTTTGAACCATTTCCCGGCTGCCCAATAACTTACTAGTGCCACAGCTGAAGTGATGAGTGAGAACTGCCCCAATTTGTACTCCTGTGCGGTAGCCAAATATACAAGCAGTGCAATCAGGAAGGCAAAGACACCTTCACGTGCACCCTGAGCGAATAAACCCAAGCCTAAGGTCCTCCAGGGACTATCCCGCTTGGATAACTGTATCCAAGGTTCCGACCAGCGGTATGTACCGCTCACCTTTCTTTTTTTCAGAAAAAAACTAAAAACTACCGCTATGACATAAATAACGAGTGATACCGTGAAGATGAGCCGATATCCTGTGTTGTCTGTCATGCGAGTAATAATCAGACCGGAGAACCATGGACCTATAATTCCTGACATCGAACCAAGTAACCCCACCCAGCCGTTGAATAGATCCCTGTTTTCCCGATCCGTTATTTCAAAATACACAACATTAAATGCAATCCAGAATAGCCCCAAGGAACAACCTAGTAGCATACCCAGAGGCCATATCCAGTCTACAGCTTTGGAACCAGCCCAGAGGACGATCATATAAAATATGCCGGACAGCGCAGTACCTAGTCGTAGTGCACTCATTTTATTGTGTTCCTTGACCCATTTGCCAGCAAGCCAGAATGTCAGTCCAATGGCCAGTTGCTGGCTGAGAGTGAACCACCCCAACATGGCATAATCCGGACGGCTTTTCCACAGAAACACATTCAAAAAGGTTCCCGACAGCGCTCCGGCTAACGCAAACAATCCATTCACGCCCAAAAGCAGAATGGATTGTCGGCCTAAAGTAATCTTCATCTGCTCCTCCTTCATCCACCTGAAGTGAACTATGTACAGGTAGGTCTTAGGGTTAACGTACCCCAAGCAAGAAGAAAACATGATGAATCTTCAGGATTGCTATGAAATTGGTTATAATCTCCGAAATAAATGTTTATTCCTGCGTACTTAGGTTCTTGATCAGACGCAGACGATCTTCCTCAGACAGACTGTATTGAACTTGGAAACATCCCGAGCATACATAGGTCAATACTTTAAACGGTGATGCCAATAGTGACCCTTCGCCTGAAGCTGCGTTAGCAACTGGTGTGAAGTTATCCTGCGTTGCAGCTTGTGTACCTACGAGAATCATGAATTCCCGGCAATTCGGGCACTCTGGTACTTCTTCTTGATGATCAAGTTGCTTCTGTACACCTTGTTCATACTGAATGAGATCATTACCTTCATCCGCGTATTTGGTTAACGTTCGCAACTCCGGCAATTTGAGTTCGACTTCATCCCCCCACAGATCAGAAAGATCCGTAGTCTGTTTCTCGTTCGTTACATCATCTACATCATAGATGTCGTCCTCAGCTTCATCGTTCTCTTCATCATCGATGTTAATGTTGAGCGTACGGTATCCTTTTAACTCATTGTGGCAATAAGGACACTCTTCTTCAGGACCGAGCTCCTCATCCCATACAATCTCCGTCTGACACCAAGGGCATACTGTTGTTTCCATATTAATCAACCTTTCTCTTTCATATCATCATGTATTCATAACATAGATGACACCGATGGCAAAAAACACGATCGATGCCGCAAACAGAATCCGTATCAATATCTTCATGACCGGTCCCCCTAGATAATGCTCGCGCCAATAACAAACGACAGCGAGACTGAAATAATCATGGATATCAATCCGACAGCTCGGTTATCCGATTCGATCTCCTTATCAATGGAGAACACGGGTGTCAGGAATTCGAACAAAAAATAGGCAATTAGCAGAAGGATAAACCCTACAAATGACCACGTCATGGCTTCATACACCGAAGATTTCGCTTGTATGCAGAACCGCAATACGTTGCAGATCCCGAAGATCTTGCCTCCTGTAGCCATCGCAACGGCCACATTACCCTTCTTGATCTCCGTCCAGCATTTATACTTAGTCACCAGTTCGAAGCAAGCCAGAAATACGAGCAGCTCCATAATCGCTACCGAGAAAAAACCGAGTACCATCCCCAAGGGATGAGACAGCAATTGGTCAATGCTTTCTATCACGCACCGTTCCCCTCTCCCCATCTGCGACCTTCATGAATAAGTCGCAGAATATCATTGATTCATGGACCGGCTACTCCAATTCTGCGACGGTCACACCGTTCCCGCCTTCTCCGTAATTTCCCAGCCGGTAGCTTTTAATATGTTTATGCTTACGCAGGTAATCCTGAATACCGGAACGTAAAATTCCTGTACCTTTACCGTGAATAATATAAACTTGGCCCAGGTTGGCAAGGAAAGCTTCATCAATGAACCGGTCTGTCTCCATCAGGGCTTCTTCCAGGTTGGTACCACGCAGATCCAATTCACTTTTCACATTGTCATCACGTGTGCGCTTCATACCCGTTACCGGTTTTTGCTTTGGTTTGGCTGCGGGAGCCGATTGCTGCAGTTCCAAGTCATCCAGGGATACTTTCATTTTCATAATCCCCAGTTGTACCATAGCGTCTTTGCTGCCCGCCATCTCTACAACATGGCCTTTTTGATTCAAACTGTAGACAAGCACTTCATCACCAGGACCGATGGCACGAGTCTTCGGCGCTGTTGCCGTCTTTTTGACCGTTTTCCTGCGTTTCTCCGGTTCAGCCTCGTCCAGCTGTTTGCGGGCAGCAATGAGTTTGTGCTCCTTCACAGAAGCACCTTCTTCCATAGCCAACAGGCGAAGATCGGCTATAATCTTCTCCGCTTCCGCGCGAGCCTTGTCCACAATGCTGCGTGCATCTTCTTCTGCTTTTTCAATCCGGCGATCACGCTGCTGTTCCAGCTTCTCCAGTTCGGTCTGATGACGACTGCGTAATTTCTCCATATCCTGGCGCAAGCTCTCTGCCTTCTCACGCTCTTGTTCAGCCGTAAGACGGTTCTCTTCAAGAGAAGCAATCATGTGCTCAATTCGTTGATCCTCTTCCTTCACTTCGCCACGGGCGTAGTCGAGAATGTAACCCGGCAATCCCAGTCGCTCTGCAATGGCAAATGCATTACTTCGTCCAGGTACACCCACCAGAAGGCGATAGGTTGGACTCAGTGTGTTGATGTCAAATTCCATGCTGGCATTAATGACACCTTTACGCTCATATGCGTATGCTTTCAGTTCACTGTAGTGAGTGGTTGCAACCATGCGACATCCCGTCCGGTGCATATGCTCCAGCATAGAAATCGCCAGTGCGGAACCTTCAGCCGGATCTGTCCCTGCGCCAAGTTCATCGAGCAATACCAAACTTTTTGGTGTCATGTTTTTCAGAATACGAATGATGTTGGTCATATGACTGGAGAAAGTACTCAGATTCTGCTCGATACTCTGCTCGTCCCCAATGTCTGCATAGATCGCATCAAATACACATAACTGACTGCCATCCTCAGCCGGAACAAATAAACCGGACATGGCCATCAGGCTCAGCAATCCAATTGTTTTGAGCGTTACCGTTTTACCACCCGTATTCGGACCTGTCACGATAATGGATGTGTAATCATTGCCCAACTCTATGTCAATTGGAACCACGTTTTCAATCGGAATCAGTGGATGACGGCCTTTCTTGAGCTTCAGGAACCCGCGGTCATTCATGCGAGGCAATGTTGCTTTCAGTTCACGAGCGAGACGTGCTTTGGCAAAGATAAAATCAAGTGATCCCAGCAAGTCGACATCATACAACAGCCACTCTCCCTGCTCACTGACAAGTGCCGTCAATTTCTGCAAAATAATTTCTATTTCGCGTTCTTCCCGAATCCGGGTTTCGCGTAATTTGTTGTTCATTGCAACAATGGATTCCGGCTCAATGAACAATGTCGCACCCGAACCGGATTGATCGTGCACAATCCCGCCAAAGTACGAACGATATTCAGCTTTCACCGGGATAACAAAACGGTCTCCTCTGATGGTGATGAGCTGATCTTGAAGCATCTTGGATACGGTAGAGGATCGAATCATGGAATCCAACTTTTCGCGAATACGAGCTTCTCCGCCTCGCAGCTCACGACGAATCTGCGCCAACGTTACGCTTGCACTGTCGGCAACCTCTGCATTATCGTCAATACAGATTTTGATGGCATCCTCAAGCGTTTTTTGCTCTGACAGTTGATCACTAATATAGAACAATGATTCGATGGGCTCATCTTCATGCAAAGTACCAATCTGACGTTTCAATCGCCGCGCCGCATAGGTTGTATTGGATATTCCCAAAAGTTCGTGAGGGTTAAGTGTGCCTCCAATTTCAGCACGTTTAATGGAAGCCGTAATATCTACAATTCCCCCAAACGACGGTGAGCCTTTCAGGCGATCAAATGTGAAGGCTTCATCGGTTTGCTGCAGCAACCGCTTCACTTCTTCAAGTTCACTGCTTGGTTCAAGTTGCTCCGCTTTCTTTTTTCCCATAGTTGTCTGGGCAAAGCTAAGCAATGTATTTAAAATTTTGCGATATTCCAATGTGTGTAAAATTTTCGTGTCCAAGTGTACAACTCCTTCCAAACTATATCTGTATTATAACGAAAGAAACTTTCTTACGCTATTTAACGAATCCTTCCACACATAACTTCAACCATAACACCACAAACTACAGGTGTCAGGATTGTGCAACCTCTCCATCCCCTTGGAGTTGCCCTGCTCAGTTCAATCCGAATAAAAGGAGGTAAACACCATGAATTTCCTGGGACATGTCGTGCGATTTATCATCGCTGCAATTGTATTAATGGTGGTTAGCTGGATCGTTCCCGGATTCGCCGTTGGTGGCTTCTGGAGCGCCCTGTTGCTTGCTCTTGTCATTGCCCTGCTCGGCTGGATCGTTGAAGGTATCTTCGGCAAAAGAGTCAACCCGTTTGGTCGCGGTATTGTCGGATTTATCGTTAGCGCACTGGTGATTTGGCTTGGTCAATATGTTGTAGATCATGTTGAAGTCAGCCTGCTCGGTGCCATTCTCGCTGCGCTGGTTATCGGGATTATCGATCTCTTCATCCCGGTATCCACCCCTTTTGATGCCGGACGAAGCTCCAAAAGTTAATCTCCACTTCACCTTAACGTCCCCATGAATTCTCCTAAACCTCTGAAGGCCCTGGGCCGGAAGGGGTTTATTTTATTCGGGCAGTACGGACGCTCTGCTGTACACGTACAATTTTCAAAAAAACGACATACGCAGCGTGTACAGGCATCCACATATTGCGGTATGATGACTGGAGCAATCATTCAAATTTTATCCATATCACGCTTTAAGGAGGCACATGATGAAGAAAGGCATAACATGGCTTGCTGCCTGTATGTTAATTCTGGTCCTAACTGCATGTGGAGGGGCGAAACAGTCCGCAGAATCTGGCAGCAATGGAACCGATGCTGATGCTGGAGTCACAGCCAGTGAAGAATTGGTGATCAAGGCAAGTAACTATGAATTCGATCAACCTGAGTACCATCTTAAAAAAGGCGTTCCCGTTAACATTGTTTATAAAAATGAAAACGGAAATCACGGTATCCTTGTGCCTGAGCTGAATCTTCAACTGGATACCAGAAATAGCTCCAAAGTCATAACCCCGGACAAAGTTGGTGAGTTTGAAATGTCCTGTTCTGTCTTCTGTGGTTCAGGACACAGCAGCATGATCTCCAAAATTATCGTTGAAGAATAGGTTTCAAGACAAGGAGCCCCCGCAGCGACGGGAGCTCCTTCTTTAGTATAACAAATTGTACCAGAGTACGTTGCCCACGAGCCAGTTCTGCTACATTCATTCCGCTAGGTCTGGTCCTGTTCAATCAATTCAATCCATTCGTTATATTCCGTCTGCAATTTCGTATATTCATCATGCAACTGACGATATTCCGTGTTCAGCTGCTCTGCTTTCTCCTGCTCCATTTCACGTTCAACCTGTAACAAACGTAATTGATTGGCCGCTAGTTCGTAACGTTCACCCATCTCAAGCAGTTCAGTTTCCATGATCTCTTTCTCTTGGGTCGCTTCTGCACGTAACTTGTCAAGCTGCTGTCGTTCTTGCTCCAATCCCTCCAGCAACTCACTACTTGCCGCACTTTCTTTCTTCCAAACCGTCAGTTCATTCTCAAGTGCAGCCCAGCGTTCCTGCCAGGATTGTTCCTGAGCCGCCCATTCATCTGCACGGCGTTGCCACACCTGGTCGTTCCGCTCTGCTTGTTCAACACTTGAGCGAAGTTCTTCTTCACGTCTTGTCAACTGCTCCAGACGGGATACCAACTCGGCCTGTTTGGCTGACAGTTCTTCGTGTTTGATCTGCCACTCCAACGCTTCTTCCTCAGTCTGGGCTAGCCGGCTCTCTTGCTCCGAGTAGCGCTCGGAAAGTTTAACTGAAGACTGTCTTGCTTCTTCAAGTGCGCTCACAATCTCTTGTTTCTCTTTGCTCAATTCATCCAGCTTGGAACTGTAATTCTCTTCCCGTTGTAATGCATCACTGTAATCATTACGGATTTGTTTATAGTTATCCTGAAGTCGGTTCAGCTCTTCCCGAACAACATTTAGCTCAACTTCAAGCTGATTGCGTTTCTCTTCCAAAAGCTCTGCATCCTTCTGGTATTGCACAGCCTCTTCATGGTTGAAACGAGACTCTTCCTTCACCACGGACAATTCATCATGAAGGGATTGCACACCAGACTCCAACGTTTCATTTTGTTCAGCAACTTCAAGAATCTGATTCTCCAGGTCTCCGATCTCAGCTAACCGCTGCTCTGCAAGGTCCTTCAAGGACTGCTCACGTTCCGTAAGCGTCCCGATCTCATTCTGCAATGTACGCACCGCAGCATGAGCCTGTTCAAGCACTTTTTGCAGTCTGCGCTGTTCCTCTTCCGACTTCACTTCAGCCTCACGAAGCTTTTGAGCTTCCTGTTCAAGCTGTGCATGTTGCTCCTGAAGTTTGCGTAGCTGTGCTGTGAGAGAGGTTTCTCTATCCACAGTTTCATTATACTTCTGCTTCCATTGTTCCTGTGAATCACGGGATTGCTGGGCAGCCTGTTCCGTTTCACGCAGAAGTTCCTGCAACTGGGAACGGTCTTCTTTCAACTGCTCCAGTTGTTGCTCCAGTTCCGTAATTCGGCGAGTCTGAACTTCCTGCTCCTGTTTACGGACCCCATGCTCATGACGTAACGATTCCAATTGACCACGCTCGTGCTGAAGCTGCTGTTCTTGCTCTGCAACCATGTCCTGTGCACTGATGAGCTGGGTCATCACTTCTTCTAATTGCTCTTCGACATCTAATAGTCGAGTCTCCGCCTGTTTACGTTGTTCCTCAAGTTGCTGTTTGAGCTTGCCCTGTTCTTCTTGCAATAAGGCCTCTGCCGCCGCTGCGGCTTCTTTCGCCTGGGACGCTGCTGCTTCCTTGGCTTGCTGCAATTGTTCCTCGAGGGCTGCTTCTTTCTCCATCCATTCGAGTTCCAACTGCTCGGATAACGTCTTGAACTCCGCAGTCAACTGATTTATCTCAGTCAGGCGCTTCTGCTCCGCTTGTTCCTGCAAGTCAGCCCGTTCCTGATTCGCCTGATTCGTGAGCTCTTGTGTCTGTTGCAACGCTTTTTCTTCAGCCTGTTGAAGACGAAGTTCCATTTGTTGCTGAAGTTCGTTATATTGCAGCGCTGCTTCTTCCTGAGCTTTCTTCAGATTTCTCTCTGCCTGCTCCAACTCGGACAAAATGGCCGACTCGGCTTCTTCCTTGGCTGTCTGAATCTGCTGCGCAGCCTTGGCTTCAATCTGTTGACGTTCTGCAACGGCGCGGCTTTCGGCTTCTTTTAATTGAGCTGCAGTCCTGTCCTGCAACTCTTTATATTGCGCCGCAGCTTTGGCCTGCGCCTGCTGCAATTCGGCTGCAGAACGGTTCTGAGCTTCTTTGAGCTGGGAAGCTGCCTGTGCCTGTGCATTTTTAAGCTGATTAGCCGCTTTCTCTTCCATTTCCTTCAGCTGTTTCGTTCCCTTGGCTTCTGCTTCCTTCAGTTGTGCCGTCGCTTGGGCCTGCAATTTCTGCACTCGCTCCGTTGCTTGGGCGCGCTCTTGCTCCAGCAGCTTATTCAACTTGGCTATCTCTGAATTTTTGTCCGATTCGGACTTTTGCAACGCCTGCTCTGCTTCAATCTTCAGCTGTTGCAAATCAGCAAGAGCCTGGTCACGCCGTTCCAATTCTTGTTGATGTTCATTTTGTATGGCGTTTAACCGATTCAATTCGTTTCTCAGTTCTGTACGTTCTCCAGTAAGCATCTTCAGTTCATTACGGATTTCCTGAGTCTGAAGAGACTGTTCAGCCATATGTACAGCCGCCAGTACCGCAATACGCGGAGTATCCAGACGGGAATTTTGCTTGGAGATTGCGCCCATACGCTCATCTACCAGGTTAGCTACTTGTTTCATATAGTCGGCACTGCTGCCAACCAGTTTATAGGAAGTCCCGTAGATCTCTACGGTGACGCGTGTACGATCAGGTGTAGTCACAGTTGTGCCCTCCTTCAAGTCTGTATGTTGATTCTAAGCTGTAATCACAAAAAAGTCACATCGATCCTCTAATGCTAAGGATTCGATGTGACTTCAAACAATTCCTGCTAATCTTTGTTCAAAAAATCTTCTTTTGTCCTATTTACGCAATTCCGCTCCGAATTGCTCTTCCAGACGAGCCACTACACGGGCATGAACTTCAGTGACTTCCTCATCGGTGAGTGTACGTTCACGATTCCGGTATACCAGTGCCATCGCCACGCTCTTCTTGTTTTCACCCAGTTTACTGCCAGTAAACACATCGAATACCTGTACGTTTTGTAACAATTCACCCGCCGATTCACGAATGGCGCGCAGCATATCTCCAGCTTCAACATCCTCATTCACAACAACCGCGATATCACGTTCCATGGCTGGGAAACGCGGAAGCTCACGATAACGAATGTCAGCGTCTGCTTCGCTGTAGATCGATTCAAGTGCAATCTCTGCGATGTACACATCATTCAGATCATACTGCTGTTGCAGTTCCGGATGCAATTGACCCAATGTACCGATCAATGTGCCTTCCCCGCCATCCTTACCTTCCAGGTAAACCGATGCGGAACGTCCCGGATGGAATCCTTCAGGGCTGTTTGCTACCAAGCGAATGCGTTGTTCAAGCCCCACATAGGCGAACAGATGCTCAAGAGCACCTTTCAGATCGAAGAAGTCTACTTTCTCCGCTCCAACATTCCACTGCTGGCTTGCACGATTCCCGGTGAGCAGCAGCCCCAGTACTGGGATTTCATGCGGTTGTTTGGTCAACTGATCTTCTTCGGTGAAGAACACATTGCCCACTTCAAATACAGCCAGTGAATCCTGTTTACGGTTCATGTTATACACCGCTGCATCCAGCATTTGTGGCAAAATACTCGTACGAAGCACACTGCGGTCCTCGCTCATAGGCATCGCGAGTTTCACGGCTTTACTTCCTTGTGTCAACGCCGGGAACAGGGTCGCTTTATCCGGGTGCACAAAGGAGTAACTGATCATTTCCTGCCAGCCACTGCCTGAGAGTAATCCACGAATCGTGCGACGCATCGCTTGAGAGCGTGTATATGCCCCTGGAGTCGTGGGTCCTTCAATCCATGTGGTTGGAATGTTGTCGTATCCGTACAGGCGTGCAATCTCTTCAAACAAGTCTACATCGAGCGTAATATCCCCTCTGCGTGTTGGCACTTCCACATCCAGCAATCCTTGATCAGCATCACCACATGCAAAGTGCAAGCGAGCGAAGATCGTTTTTACCTCAAGCAAAGACAGATCAGTTCCCAGATAACGATTCAGTCGGTCCAGCGACAATTGAATGACACGTTTCTCCGCAGCTTCTGCTCCAGCTTCCACGATTCCTTGGTGCACTTCACCTTCAGCATAACGCTGAATCAGTTCAGCCGCACGATCCAAAGCCGTAATCACCGCACCCGGGTCTACTTCCTTCTCAAAACGCATGCTTGCTTCGGAACGCAGCCCCAGTTGGCGCGACGTTTTCCGAACGGTCCCGCCGTCGAACTTGGCGGACTCCAAGAGCAGATTCACCGTGCCTTCCGATACCTCGGAATTCTCGCCACCCATAACCCCAGCGATGGCTACAGGTTTCACTCCATCCGTGATGAGCAACATGTGCGGCTCCAGCTTGCGCTCCTGTCCATCCAGCGTAACAATCGTTTCGCCTTCGTTGGCCATCCGCACTTCAATATGGCCCTTTTCCAGCTTATCCGCATCGAATGCATGTAGCGGTTGACCGTATTCCAGCATGACATAGTTCGTGATATCAACGATGTTATTGATTGGGCGAACACCTGCCGCCATGAGACGGTTTTGCATCCACAGCGGGGAAGCAACCAGCTTAATGCCAGTTACATAACGAGCTGCATAGTGACTGCATTGCTCCTGTGCCTTAATCTCTACAGAGATATGATTCGCGGCTACATCACCAATTTCAACCAGTTGGTCTTTGGGACTTGGCAGCTTCACTTCACGACCCAGAATGGCACCCACCTCATAGGCAACACCACGCATGCTGAGACAGTCGGAACGGTTCGGTGTCAGGTCCAGTTCAAGCACATGATCGTCGAGACCAAGAACCTGGCTGATTGGCGTGCCAACCTCCGTTTGTTCCGGCAGAACGAGAATACCTTCCTGCTGATCTTTGGGAAGCAATTTGTCGTTCATGCCCAGCTCTTTGGCGGAACAGATCATGCCAAGGGAGACAACACCGCGCAGTTTGGCTTTTTTGATATCCATTCCACCAGGGAGCTTCGCTCCAACCAGTGCTACGACTACTTTTTGGCCTGCATCCACATTTTTCGCACCACACACGATCTGCAGATCTTCTTCCTGGCCGGCATCGATGACACATACATTCAGTTTGTCTGCATCCGGGTGTTTCTCCTTGCTCTTCACATAACCTACAACAACTTTATTCACGCCCTTGTTGCGGTTCTCCACTACATCAATTTCGACACCCGCACGGGTGATTTTCTCCGCCAATTCCTGTGGCGTCACACCTTCAAGGGAAATATAATCAGACAGCCAATCTGTCGATACTCTCATGGACGTTCACTTCCTTCATCTATAAATTGGTGTTCCCAGTTCATTCGCTTGCTCTATATGGTTAATCTTTCTTGTCTTAAAGTTATAGCCGTCCGAATTGCTTCAGGAAGGTCAGATCGCTATTGTAGAAGTGACGGATATCATCAACACCGTACTTCAGCATCGCGATACGCTCTACGCCCATACCAAATGCGAAACCACTGTATTTCTCCGGATCATAACCACCCATTTCCAGTACTTTCGGGTGAACCATACCGCCCCCCAAAATCTCAAGCCAGCCTGTTTGCTTACATACGCGACAGCCGCTGCCGCCACATTGTACACAGGTTACATCCACTTCCGCACTTGGCTCTGTGAACGGGAAGAAACTTGGACGCAGACGAATTTCCGTGTGGGAACCGAACATTTCGCGCACGAATTGCAGCAGGGTCCCTTTCAGATCGCTCATACGAATGTTTTCGCTAATGACCAACCCTTCAACCTGGTTGAATTGGAAAGAGTGCGTCGCATCGTCGTCATCACGGCGGTATACTTTACCTGGGCAGATGACTTTGACAGGCACTTCGCCCTTCATGCTCTGCATGGTACGTACTTGAACCGGCGATGTATGGGTACGCATCAACAAGTCTTCGGTAACATAGAAGGAATCCTGCATATCGCGCGCCGGGTGATTCTTCGGTAGATTCAATGCTTCAAAATTGTAATAATCCATTTCGACTTCAGGACCTTCCGCAACGCGGTATCCCATACCGATGAAAATATCTTCGATCTCCTGTACCACTTTGGTCAGTGGATGCAGTCCGCCTTGACGTCCACGACGTCCTGGCAGAGTCACATCAATTTTCTCGGATTGCAGACGCTTCGCCGTCTCTTCCTTCTGGAACTGATCCTGCTTGCTGTCGATGACTTCCTCAATGGCAGCCCGAACATCATTGGCTACTTGACCAATAACTGGACGTTCCTCCGCACTAAGTGCACCCATACCGCGCAAAATTTCAGTTAATGCACCCTTTTTCCCCAAATACTTTACACGCAGATCACCGAGCGTCTGCGGATCATTCACACCAGACAACTGCTCCAGCGCTTCGATCTTCAATGCCTCTAATCGTTCTTTCATGTGTAATTGCCCCCTTTTTGTGGTGTTTTTGCAACAAAAAAAGGCCTTCTCTCCCCTGAAGGGACGAAAAGACCGTGGTACCACCCTTGTTAGACATCCATTGCTGCGTGGCCCTTCTGGCCTGCAACCGGTTCTGTCTCACTTTGTACGGAATAACGACCGTTAACCGTTTGCCCCTACTGTTGCCTCTGTGTCTGCACACAAACAGGTTCA
The DNA here is from genome assembly GCF_014842675.1 of Paenibacillus sp. CFBP 13594. Taxonomy (NCBI): domain Bacteria; kingdom Bacillati; phylum Bacillota; class Bacilli; order Caryophanales; family Paenibacillaceae; genus Paenibacillus; species Paenibacillus sp. CFBP 13594. Next base: position 350,756 of record NZ_JACYVQ010000006.1, on the reverse strand, counting down.
GGGAACCGCTTCGGAGTGAATTTCGGCAGCCTTGTTCTACAGAAACGCTCTCAATCTACGGCGCTTCCTCCCTGTCCAGAGGCACTGCTTACTTATCTCCATCATCACGTTTACTTGTTAGTTAAACCCATATCGATATAATCATCGATGATCGTTCATAATTATATGCAAAATAGATCGAAATAGCAAGCCGTCCATGTTCTAATTTATGCTTGCACCCTTATCTTTCAATTGTTTTAGGCGCTGCTGGATTTCGCGAATCTCAGCTGCCTCGATTGCTCGCTCATTCGATTGCTCGCGCTGTGTCAGAATGTCTTTTCCAGCATTGCTCACAGGAGACAGCAACTCCGACAGGCGCATCTCCAATCGCAACCTCTCGTCATCGAATTCCCGGGTCTCCAGCGCATGCTTCCGAAGTTTGCTTGACTGCTCCCAATCCGACACGCCTCCTTCAAACAAAGTTGTTGTGCCTCCAGCCTCCAGATCGCACAATCGATTCGCGAGTGTCTTTGTCAGCATCCGGTCATGGGATACAAGCACCAAAGCACCTGAAGCCTGTTTTAATACATTCTCCATGACTTCCTGGGTATCAATGTCCAGATAGTTCGTCGGTTCGTCCAGCACTAGCAGATTTGCTCCGCCAAAATACAATCTCAAAAATGCCACTCTGCACTTTTCTCCCATGCTCAAATCCCCAATGCGCTTGAACACATCATCTCTGGAAAACAGAAAACATCCCAGAATGGTCCGTGCCGCACTTTGTGTCATGGATGGAAGGGTAAGCAAGCTGTCCAGCAGGGTCAGATGCTCGGGAAGTCCCTCCAGTTCCTGTGAAAAGTAACCGATTCTCAGCTGTGGATGCCGTGTGACCTTGCCTTGCGAAGGTTCCAGCTCACCAATCATCAGCTTCAACAGTGTAGTTTTTCCTGTTCCATTGGGGCCTCTTACGGCAAGACGGTCTCCACGTTCAACAGTGATTCGAAGGTTGCGAAGCACTGGCTCGTTACCCGTGTATGAAAAACTCACTTCTTCCAGCGCAAGAAGCTGGCGTGCAGCCAGTGGATTCATCTGTAATTCCATGTTCAACTTTGCAGCTTCACGAGGTTTATCCACCCGTTCCCGCTCCAAACGTTCCAGCTGTTTTTGTTTCGCATGGTATCGTGAAATATTTTTGTTGGCTTTGGCCTTGTAGAAGCTCTGGGTGATTTTCACCTCCACATCAGTCGCTGAATTATGCGCTTTATGGAACCATTCCTGATAATTTCGAATCGTTTCTTCCAGCGCCTTACGTTCCAATTCCTGCCTGCGGTAGATCGTTTCCTGTTCGCGTAATTCTCGCTCTTTGTGGAGCTTGTAGTCGGAATATCCGCCCTTGTATTTGGTCAGTGCATCTGGACTGAACTCAATGACTCCTGTTGCTACCTGATCAATAAACGTACGATCGTGTGATACAAATAACAGCGTACCTTCATATGAGGATAACCACTCTTCAAGCCAGCGCATGCTTCCCTCATCCAGATGATTCGTCGGTTCATCTAGAATCAGGAATCTGGGTTCACTGACAAGCAGTCCCGCCAAACGAGCCTTTGTTTTTTGTCCACCGCTCAAGGAATGATAGGGTCTATTCCAATGCTCTGCAGATAATCCAAGGCGAGTCAGTACTTTCTCTACCTCAGTCTCCCACATATAACCGTTCAACTGTTCATATTGCTCCATCACTTGTGTATAAGCTACAAGCAGCTCTTCGTCCGCTTCAGTGCTGATGCTCAAACGTTGTTCCAGTTCTTCCAAGTTCCGTTTTACTTCATAGATCTGACCGCTCTCACGCCGGACCGCATCCAGTACATTCATCCCGGCCTCAATCTCCGAGCGCTGGCGCATGAACCCCCATTCCTGCTGAGGGATATGACGTTCAATCCGTCCACCACCATGCTCCTCACCCAAAATGATGCGTAACAACGTTGTCTTGCCGCATCCGTTGCGACCCAGAATGGCGAGTCGTTCGCCCTCATTAATCTCCAAATTCAATCCTGTAAACAATTCATTACCGTTCCACTCTTTTGATACTTCATGTAAGCGAACCAATGTCATCATGAGGCCTCATCCTTCCTGCATCCTTTTTGCTGAATAAAAAAAAACGCTGGCATCAGCCGGCGGTTTGGCAATTCAGGGTTGGATCAAGCATTCAAAGACAGATCTAAGGTAAGCTACGGCATGAACAAAGAAACCCCAAACACAGGGTACACGTAAACCTCAATGGCTTACTTGTTCCATACCTTTTCCCATAGCTGAATTTGGACACACGAATCCCCTCATTGCTCAGCCGCTCTGGCTGACTGCTTCATAAAACCGTCTGCAGTTAACTGGGGTTCAATTCATGTGTTTTACTTCATGGGACGTATGGTTACCTCTCATTCATGTGTAGTATCAATTTCTCCGTTATTGTACCAGATCATTGTAAAAAAGCAAAGGTTATATAAATTAAACTAAAGAATACTTACTTACTCGCCACTCCGATGACAAAACAACCTTCTGCTCGCTATTACCACGAGATTTCCTTTAGCCCAATAGAAAAAAGCCCCTGCATCGCAAGGACTCCGGTACTGCTTCGTTAAGCGGGTGATGGGAATCGAACCCACGCTATTAGCTTGGAAGGCTAAAGTTCTACCATTGAACTACACCCGCATGATTGAAGATTTAAATGCTAAGTTCCTTAGGAATTTAACAGTGATTTTACAAATAATAATATACCATGATCCTCTATAGCATGCAAGTCATATTTCCCATTTTTTTCATTACGCATCCATCAAAAAAAGCAGGAGCACCCTCGCACCCCCGCTGTTCCCTAGCCTGTAGGCTTATCCACATCTCTCAAAAACTGCTTTTCAAATTCAGCGGCTTTAATCGGTTTGCTGAAGAAATAACCCTGAGCCTCGTGACAGTGTTGATTGCGAAGAAAGACCATCTGATCTTCGTTTTCCACGCCCTCAGCTGTGACTTTCAGTTGTAAATGATGTGCCATTGAAGTGATGGTAGATACGATCGCGGCGTTATTGCTGTCCTCCATGACTTCATTCACGAATGAACGGTCAATCTTGAGCCGATCAATCGGCAGATCCTTCAGATAGTGCAACGAGCTGTATCCCGTTCCAAAATCATCAATACTGATATGCACACCAATTTCTTTGATTTTGCGCAACTGTTCGAATGATCGGTCTTTGTCAAATGTCATGCTCTCTGTAATCTCCAGTTCAAGCCATACAGGCTCTAGTCCCGTCTCTTTGAGAATGCCATTGATATTGTCCAACAAATGGGAATGCCTGAATTGTCTCATCGACAGATTCACCGAAACACACAGTTTACGATAACCGGCTTCCTGCCACTGTTTATTCTGTGCACACGCTTCACGAAGCACCCATTCGCCCAGTGGTACAATCAGCCCACTTTCTTCTGCCAGAGGAATAAATTCCGCCGGAGATACCGGGCCTCGCTGCGGATGCTGCCAACGCACCAAGGCTTCCATGCCAACGATTAGCCCACTTTGCAGATTAACCTGCGGCTGGTAAACCAGGTAGAACTGACCTCGATCCAACGCCTTGCGCAGATCATTCTCAAGCTGCAAACGCTCCTGTGCCTTCATCTGCATCGCATGGGCAAAACGATTCAGTTCCATTCCTTGTTCCTTAGCACTGTGCAAAGCCGTATCGGCATTCTGAATAATCTCCAGTGGTGACTCGCCATCATGTGGGAAAATGGCCATCCCGATTCCAAGTGTAAGATGATACTCATTGCCATCAACCAAGACCGGCTTCTCAAAAAGTTGCAATATGGATCTTGTCCGACGCAATGCTGTATCGGTTGAACTGAAATCTGTCATCGTTAATGCAAACTCATCTCTTCCCAATCCAAAGACTTCTTCTCCTGGAAGTGACAAATGTTTCAGTCGTTGGCCTACCTGACGCAAAACCCGGTTAGCTGCTTGCTGTCCGAGCGAATCATTAATGGTTTTGAACCGATTAATATTCAGGACCAGTACACCAACAAGCTGTTCCTCCACCACGGCATCATCCATCATCTTTTTCAACCGCTGTGAAAGGCGACGACGGTTTGGAAGTCCCGTTACATCATCATGATGAGCAATATAGTTCATCTTGGCTTCCGCGACCTGCTGTTGCAGGAAAGGCGTGTCCACTACGGATGTATACAGCCCTTTTTGAATGAAAAAATAGGCCATACAATTACTCAGCAATCCTAACAGCAAATTGAGATCGTTCACCCCAGTTGCTGAAACAAAATAACATTCACCAAAAAAGAAACACAGAATGCCACACAGAATGGTTGGTAGATCACCATCTTTGGTTTTTTTCCATTGTACAAACAGAAGAACGGCAATAACGCCATAGAGCAATCCGACCATAACATGAACTCGGGTGAAGGTCCCTCCAAGCACATCTCCATCAAGCATACTTGGCAACATGCTCCATTCCTGAATAGCCAGTATGTACAAAATAACAAAGGTGCCCAATGTCCCGCTGAACAGTAAAAATTTGCGCGGTAATGCAATTTCTTTCTCATTTAAGGTATACACGAGCAGTAAACCTACGGAACATACCAAAGATCCCATGGTTGACATCATTAAGGAGAACTCCGATTCCATCATGGCTCCATTTGGAATCTCTTCTGCAAATGAAACGATATGTACCAGTTCAAACAGCCCAATCAATAAAAAGAGTGTTGTTAATAATGCCCTCCGAAGCGTTAGCTTCTGTGTCCGAAACAACCAGCTTTGATTATAGATACCGATACAAGCGGCTGCCGCAGCGAATCCACCCAAGAGTGTCAAAACCGGGTAACCCGATATGATCAGATCAGAGCTTGAAGAAGAACGAAACCATTGACTTGCGACGAAACACAACAAGCCGCACACAGCGACCCAACTTATTTTTCTCTGATCTTGCAGATTAACCTTCATGCCGTGTTGTCCTTCCCGGGATCACCTATCCTGAATTACATTAACCAAACTTAACAACTTACTACACAATTCGACAAAAAAACGTATTAACCAACGTTCAATTCACATGCATACACATGCTATCTGGTACATAATAACATTTAATTTTGTATCCGTGAACTAAAAATTAGTTACTCCTAGGAATATTTATTCATAAATCAAGAGATAAACAAGGCATTAAGAACTAAAAAAACATGGATCTCCAGTTAGAGTCCATGTTTTCCTAATTTGCAACTGTATTTTAGACTATATTACTTATCAAAATTCACTTCAGGTGTTGTCAATTTATCATAGAAATCAACCACATTGTCTTTGTCTTCCGATGAACGAAGCGCCATCGCAGAACGTGGATGCTCGTCCAATGCACCTGTGATCATGTAAGGCAGAATGTAGCCCCATTCTTCTTTTTCTCTAAGAGGTACCATCAGCTGTTCCAATACACCGAGTACTGGGCGCAGATTGTATTTCGTACCTTTCAGATGAGCTACGAGCAATTCGGTTGGGCAGTTACCTGCCGCACGTCCCATACCATATACAGAAGCATCAAGCAGCTCAACTCCCAGTTCCGCCGCAACCAATGTGTTGGAGAACGCAAGCTGCATATTGTTATGGGTGTGAACGCCAAGACGCTTGTTAGGCAAGTGAGTCTTGAACTTCTCTACCAAGTATTTCACATCATTATGATCCAGGCTACCGTATGAATCGACAATGTAAACTACATCTACGGAGCTTTCTTTGATCAATTCAAATGCTTCCAGCAACTCATTCTCCATAACATTGGAGAGTGCCATAATATTCAGTGTTGTTTCATATCCACGATCATGGAATGTTTGGACCAGTGCAAGTGCCTTGTCTACATCTTTGCTGTAGCAGGCAACCCGGATCAGATCCAGCATGCTCTCGCTGCGAGGCAAGATATCATTCTCGTCCACACGTCCAACGTCAACCAGTGCAGACAGTTTGGTATTGCCTTTTTGAGGAATAACTTTACGCAGGAAATCATCGTTCAGGAAACGCCATGGTCCTGCTTCCTCGGCACCTTTCAGTAACTTCGGAGAGTTTTTGTAACCAATTTCCATATAATCAACGCCAGCTTCGTTCAACCCAGCATACAGCTGCTGAACAAAGTCCACGCTAAAGTCCCAATTATTCACCAGTCCGCCATCACGGATCGTACAATCTACAATTTTACAATGATTTGTCTTCATTAATGTCTGCTCCTTTTCTGACCAACTTGTGTATTCCTCTCATGATACTTGAACGTGACAAGAAAAGTAAAGGGATTCCGGACTTATTTACTTCGATAAGATTTCCAGATTCGATCAATCTCAACCATATCTGTTTGATCCGGAACCTTCCCTCCATACCGTACGCTGTTATACGTATCTGGCAGTCTCGCAGACAGTTCATCTTCTTCTAACTTCACACCATTCTGAATAATGGTCTGTGCAGCCTCGAGCGGAGTGTGCGTCCCCTGTATCCCCACTCCTCGATGAGTAGCTCTTTCTATCCAAGTCCGATAGTAATACCGAACACGTTCAGCATCCTGTGCAGGTATCATTTCTTTCTTCCGAAACCAATTCTTTCGAACTTTTGCTGGTGCATCAAGCGTCTCACTCACATCGATATATTCCGTCCGTGGTTCTGCCTTTTTTTCACCAGGCTGTAACATTCCCTTGAATCGGTCCATAAGTCTGTTTATCGTTTTTTGCCCCAACCTCAGAAGCAGCCACAGGATTGCTCCTGCTACAGCACACATCACTACCCATCCGAGGATGTTCCAGAAGACTGAGGGCTCGGATGGCGGCTCTCTCCAGTCATTCGGTATATTTAGCGGCTGATTGGGGTTATCCATTGGCAATTGTGGCTCCTCGCCGGATATCGGACCAAACCATCCCCTGATCCATGCAAGCAAGCGGTCACGTAGCGGCCCCAGCCAGGCAGCTAGACTTGGGAAAGCACCGATCGCGACGATGACAATAATCATCCACATGAACCGCTGATGATTCGCACGTGCAAAATCTCGTAATACCAATCTTCTCTTGCCGTCATTGAGCATTGCCTGATCTAGTTGCAACATATATCGTCCAACCAGCCAAAAGGCAAAGCTGATCACTCCCGCAATATAGATCCATATACTGTAAGTTCGAATCGGCTGCATGAATTCCAACGAGTTCGAAGCAATCATAAGCACGATCGCACTGATTACACCCATAATCTGCAAGCGCCATAACAACACAGAATGAAAGACTGGCTGGAAGGTCAGACCTGCATAAGCCGAGATGACTCCACACAGTACCAAGGTGATGATATCCGGCAACGGTAAAATGAGACTCATCCCAACAACGAATGCGAAGATAAATCCTACGACGAGTGCCGTTACTCCACGAATGAATGAACTTTTCTCGCTAAAATCCGAAATTTTATGCTGAATGAATTGTCCCATCCCACCCAGGAGTACAACCAGGATGAATAATATATACGGCAAATGTTCCATTGCATAGAATGAAGCGAGCGTAAATATCGGAAATAGGTATATAGCAGCCATCAAGACGGCAAGCATCGCTATAAGTCCCTTGGTTGTCGCTACATGTCTGTTCCTCATGCACTCACCGCCTTCGTATTCCCCTTAACGTCCTCTACTGGCAGAATCGTCACACGATGTCCTTGTTCGTGCAGACGCGCAATCTCGTACTCCATAGCGGCAGACACATAGGATGTAATCAGCAGATAGCTGCGGATTTGCTGTGCTTCTTCATTCAGACGTACTTCATCACTCAGGAATTGCTCCATGGGCACCATGCATTTCAATTCTGTCTCAGCCATAGCTTCCAGTAACTGCTCCAGATGGGGCGTACCATAATCCGGCTCAATCCGAAGGGTATCGCGGCCTCCACCCACATGATAACCATTATGGGCAAAGCCTGCCGGCAATCCTCTACCGATGGCATCCACTGCAGCCGTAGCAGCATAACGAAGTGCCCGTTCAATCTTTTCCGGTCGCGTGACAACACTCCACATATCTGCTGATTCCTGAATGTTGACTACAATCCAGGATTGCGGATCAGCTGTCCATCCCTGTTTGTAAACTTGTAATTCACCTGTACGTGCACTCGCTTTCCAGTGAATACGATTCATAGGGTCGCCTGCACCATAAGGCCGAACACCCAGAATCAAGAAAGGATCTTCAACGATCCATCGAGATACTTCCACTTCTCCCTGCCATACCTGATAAATTGCAGGAAGTTCCTCTACATTCACTAATGAAGGATACACGACCATAGACATTTGCAAAGGAATCGGTTTGGTGGAACGCCACACACCAAAGAGATCCCCCCCTGTCATCGTTGCTGAATTTAATGGATAAATTCCACGCTGAGTACATGTAAAAGGGTGTTTGCGCGTAATACGAGTAAATGGTTTTAACGTAAAAATACTCTTATGATTTTGATAGATTTCGCCTTGGCTAATATCCATACCTGAGCCGGAACGAAATACAAACGACACGGGCATCATCGATTCAAGTCTGAGCCACGGTACGGAGACTCGTTTCTCATTCGAGATCGTCTCCACCATCTCAAGTTCATCTCCAGCGTAACAACGCAGCTTGCTGAATTGTCTGCTGTACTTGAGGTTTCGCAGTGCAGGTCGTCCGAACCACATACCATGTATAACAACGACAATGCCTCCTACAAGGACAAGCCATAATAATGCCATAAGACTAACGCCCGCTTGTAGCGAGGTTCTCCGTTGGCACTTCTGTCTGATTCAGAAGTTCCTGGATGATACGCTCTGCCAAGCCTTCTTGTTGTCTGATCCGGTTACGGAATACAAGTCGGTGGGCGAGCACGGGTTCCGCCAGAACTTTAATATCATCCGGCAAAACAAAGTCTCTGCCATGAAGTGCAGCCCAGGCCTGACTCGCCTTGAGTAATGCCTGAGCTCCGCGTGGACTTACGCCAAGCGAGAGTTCGGGATGTTGCCTTGTCGCTTCGGTTAACTGAATGATATACCGCAGCAAATCTTCGTTGATTTGCACGGTTTTATACGTATCCTGCGCCTTCAAAAGTTCTTCACGACTGATCACTGACGTGAGATCATCAACAGAACGACTGGCTACCGTACGTCTCAAAATTTCTACACTCTCTTCACTGCTTGGATAACCCATGCGAATTTTCATCATAAACCGATCCATCTGAGCCTCGGGTAGTGGAAAAGTTCCTTGGTTATCCACGGGGTTCTGGGTGGCAATAACGATAAATGGCCGTTCCAGCTGTCTCGTTGAGCCGTCGATACTGATCTGGCGCTCTTCCATGCACTCCAACAAGCTTGATTGCGTACGCGGTGTAGCCCGGTTAATCTCATCGGCTAATACAAGATTAGCGAACAGAGGCCCCGGTCTGAATTCAAAATCACCTTCTTTTTGATTAAAAAAATGAATACCTGTTAAGTCAGAGGGCAACAAGTCCGGTGTAAACTGTATCCGCTGGAATGTGCAGTCCAATGAAGAGGCTACCGATTTGGCGAGCATCGTTTTCCCGGTACCTGGTACATCCTCCAGCAGCACATGTCCTGACGCTATGATCGCTGTCATCACCAACTCTATGGTATGCTCTTTACCCACAATTACTTTTCCCACGTGATCCATCAATTGTTGATTCATTCGTTCCATGTCTTGGATTTCCATCTGCATCTCATCCTTCCGTTATGGAGCTTATGTATTCGCATTCATTACTAACTATAACCCTAATTGGCAACATAAAACAAAGGAGTCGGCAAATGGCCAACTCCCTTATTCCCCGCTTTTCTCAATATACCAAGGGTAACATAATCATAAACCGTGTACCTTCGCCCTTTTTGCTATCGACAGAGATGGTACCTCCATGATTCTTGATGATCCGGTAACTCACCGAGAGTCCAAGCCCCGTTCCGCTCTCCTTGGTCGTGAAGAATGGATCAAACAGACGTACAAGCGTGTTATGGTCCATTCCTTGACCGTTATCCTCAATGGAGATCTGCACGAACTTGTTTTCCGTAGCAGTAGATATTCGAATTAGACCGGTATGCTCTTCGCCGACTTCCTCAATGGCATCCATTGCATTTTTTACCATATTCAAAATAACCTGCTTAATCTGTTTGACATCAATGGACACATTCAGCGGGGCATCCCCTTCATCCAGTATGATCTCGCACCCTTTCATTAAACCTTCACTTTCTGTCAGCAAGACCACCTCTTTGAGCAAAGAGTCAACGGACATCACGGTCTTCTGTGGAGCTGACGGTTTGGAAGAATTCAAAAATTCGTAGATGATGTCGTTCGCCCGATCAATCTCCGTCAGTATGATTCGAGCGTACTCGTCTTTGCCGAGCTGCAGCAAATGGGGTCTAAGCAATTGGATGAACCCACGGATTGCGGTCAACGGATTACGAATTTCATGAGCAATAGATGCTGATATCCGCCCCAGCATCGCAAGTTTGTCATTTTGATAAGCAGTCTGTTCAATTTGTTTATAATCAGATACATCCTTGACACTGAACAAGAAGTCGCCATCCATCTGATCACCATACGTTACAGTAACCAGCCAATGCCTTCCGTACTCATCAATCAATTCATGATAGCGCTTACGGTGGAAGATGGTTTCCCGATAGATTCGTAGAATTTTCTTTTTCTTGAATCGGCTCATTTGTGGATGATGCAGCATTTGCATCAGGGTACAGCCGCTCAATAGACTTCTTGGAAGCTCCAACAACTTTGCCATCTGAACGTTAATAAAGGTCAATACACCGTGACTGTCAAACAACATAATACCGCTATCCAGATGCTCCAGTACGTTCTCATACTTGTTGTAATCCAGATGCACAGGTGGGAATCCGTCCGTTGATTGAGGCACTGTATCCTGAAATTCACTAATCACGTCAGGTTCCTCCTTTTCACGTAAATGATAAACTTGCCATTCGGACATCATATCATCACAGAAACAGGAAGGGCCGATTTTATTTTTCATTACCGGTGCCCTTTCGTTGGGGGGTGAGCCGAAAATATGGATGGCATGTCCGGAACTCAAGTTGGACTATTCCCAAACACGAACATTTTTTGCTCCGCCTCTTTTGCAAGTCTGTTTTTATCATAGACAAGTTTATAGAAGAGAGTCAATCGGAGAAAGTGTCGAATGGAAATTATTTTAAAAAAAACCTCGAATTAGTCCCAGAACTAACGCACAAAAACGAAGCCGTCTCACCCCCTCGGGCAAATCAGCTTCGTTTTTAATATCTTTAACTTGTGATATATTCAAGATTATCTATAGTCCGGTCTTATTATGCTGAATTTTCAGTCTGCGCTGACTCATCACAGCTAATCGACGTTTAAGTTCGCTTTCCCACTTCTCGTCTTTGGTTTCTTTGGCGAGCCTTAGCAAATCCAGAGCCATATCAATCTGGCGCTGTACAATGACCATGGCGTCCTCACTCTCACGGTTCACACAGTTTTCGAAAATTGCATCCTCGTCTTCTGTAACATAATCTTGAAAGTCGATCTCAGATGCACCGTCACCATGCGCATATTCAGCCAGAATTTCATATTCGTTTTCAACTTTATAATGCACCTCAACCCGATGACACACCGGGCAAAACAGCAGGGGAACATTATGAACCTGGGTGCGGTAATGCTTCAGCGTGCCCTTCGTTCCAACCATACTTGCCCCACAACAGTAACTCATTTTTGTTCACCCTCCTTATTACGTGCCGGGACTTTTTTGTTAAAATGCAATCCCGTACACTTCCAGCACTTCCGAAAAGGAATAGTTCCATCAGTGTATCACATTCATGTACAGATTATAAATGCAGAGCACCGGAATATTTACCGGGTTTCCATACCCTATTCGCCTTAAAGGCCATCAATTCCTCTTTCAACAGATAAAAGAAGACTTTCTTCTAATATATTATTAACACGCTTAGCTGCTTGTTCAAACACTTTTGATTAACTTCGTGATAAATTTAGGCAAAAGGGTGCAAAAAGCCCTCAATCCCTAACGGGATGAGGGCTTGAACAAAAACCGTTCAAGTTAACCTGGCTTACAGGTTAGTGTCGCCTGGTTTCCAGTTCATTGCACACAATCCGCCGGATTGCAGTGCTTGCAGTACGCGAAGTGTCTCTTCAACACTACGGCCTACATCGTTGTGGTTAACCACTTGATATTTCAATTCGCCTTCTGGATCGATGATGAACAAGCCGCGCAATGCTACGCCCTCTTCTTCGATCAGAACGCCGTAATCTTTAGCTACTTGCTTCGTGATATCGGAAGCCAGTGGGAAGTTCAATTGACCCAGACCATTGCTGTCTACAGGTGTATTGATCCATGCTTTGTGGCTGTGTACGGAGTCTACGCTCACGCCAAGGATTTCAGTATCCAAAGCTTTGAATTGCTCGGAAGCAACGCTCAAAGCTGTAATTTCAGTTGGGCACACAAATGTGAAGTCCAAAGGATAAAAGAAGAATACAAGCCATTTGCCACGATAATCGGACAGTTTAACGGAACCAAAATCTTGTCCATCTCCCGATACTGTTTCCATTGCGAAATCCGGTGCTGGTCTACCAACCAAACGTTCTGCCATAACTAAAAATTCCTCCTTTGGGATTATGTAAGCATCCTTACGGATTGCTCATCATCAAGAAAAACGCGAACGCTTTTCCTGTAATTAAAATGATTTGAACCTTGATAACAAGTACAAGTAAAATGTTATCATCCGGACTTGCCAAAGTCAAGATTATAAACATTATTTTTTTATAATAATTATAAATAAGGATTTTTCGTGGCAAAAATCAGAAAGGAACAGCCCTCTGTTCATTCCATAACTGGAAACAAAGGGCTGCCATATTGGTGGTAATATAATTACGCCTGTTTCTGAATAGCCGCTACGATCAAATCGCCCATTTCGGTCGTGCTGATCGCTGTGCTCTTGTCTACAGCAATATCACTTGTGCGGTGTCCTGCGTTCAATACATCCGACACAGCTGCTTCAATGGCATCTGCACCCTCTGTATATCCAAAGGTCGTGCGGAACATCAACGCCAAAGAGAGAATGGTTGCAATTGGATTAGCTAGGCCTTGACCTGCGATATCAGGTGCAGAACCGTGTACCGGCTCATAGAGTCCGAAGCTGCCCTCTCCCAGTGACGCAGATGCGAGCATACCGATGGAACCAGTCAACATCGCTGCTTCATCACTCAAGATATCTCCGAACATGTTCTCCGTTACGATGACATCGAAGCTGGCTGGGCGACGAAGCAATTGCATCGCGCAGTTGTCTACAAGCACATGCTCCAGTTCAACATCCGGATAATCTGGTGCTACCCGGTTAACGACTTCACGCCAGAGACGGGAAGTTTCCAACACGTTGGCTTTGTCTACAGAAGCCAGCTTTTTGCGACGTCCTTGCGCAATTTCGAATGCTTGACGAACGATCCGCTCTACTTCCGTTACATTATATGCACATGTATCTACAGCTTCTTCGCCCTGTGCACTTTCACGTCTGAACTTCTCACCGAAGTAAATTCCACCTGTCAACTCACGTACCACCATCAGATCTGTACCTTCAAGTACTTCCGGCTTCAGAGTTGAAGCATCCTTCAGGCAATCAAATACGACAGCCGGACGCAGGTTGGAGAACAATCCGAGTGCTTTGCGGATTCCCAACAGGCCTGTCTCCGGGCGAAGCTCCTTGCTGTTGTTATCCCATTTTGGACCGCCAACTGCTCCAAGCAAGACGGCATCTGCACTTTTACATACGCTCAGTGTTTCTTCAGGAAGAGGTGTGCCCTTCTCATCGATTGCAATTCCGCCAAACAGCGCGTGCTCTGTCTCAAAACGATAACCGAATACTTCCTCCGTACGTTTAAGCACTTTCTCAGCCTCAGCTACGACTTCAGGGCCGATTCCGTCACCTGCAATAACTGCAATTTTTTTCACGTCTGCCATTGGGTTATTCACTCCTTATATTTCACTCATTAATGATTCTTAATGTAACGTCTCATATTAACTCTCTCTTTTGTATCATATTCCAAGGTCATTTGACCAAGATATACAATCTATGACTTTAATAGATTTTACCTATAAGCCAATAGAGAATAGCCTTTCCAAGTTGTTCTGACCTCCCGGCTGAGTTAAAATATAGCTGAATTCAAATCAGGTACGCAGGAGGGATAAGCAACATGCAATATTCGTATTTGGGTAAATCTGGACTCAAGGTCAGCCGAATCTGTCTCGGTACCATGAATTTCGGGCCCGCTACAGATGAAAAAGAAGCTTTCCGCATTATGGATGCAGCACTCGATGCAGGCGTAAACTTTTTTGATACCGCTAACATCTACGGCTGGGGTGAAAATTCTGGGCTTACCGAAGAAATTATTGGACGCTGGTTCAATCAGGGCGGAGGCAGACGCGAAAAAGTGGTTCTGGCCACTAAAGTTTATGGCTCCATGCATGATGATACCGACGGTCCCAACAACGAAGCCGGCCTCTCTGCCTACAAAATCAGACGTCATCTGGAAGGTTCCCTCCGCCGCTTGCAGACGGATCATATCGAGTTGTATCAGATGCACCATGTAGACCCTGCCGTATCGTGGAACGAGCTGTGGGGCGCATTCGAGAATGCCGTTCACCAGGGTAAAATCGGTTATGTAGGATCGAGTAACTTTGCTGCATGGCAGATTGCAATCGCTCAAAGCGAAGCCAACAATCGTCACTTCCTCGGCCTGGTTTCCGAACAACATAAATATAGCCTCAACTGTCGTTTGCCTGAGTTGGAAGTACTGCCTGCCGCCAAAGAGCTGGGTCTCGGCGTCATTCCATGGAGTCCACTGGATGGTGGATTACTGGGACGGAACGCTCTACAGAAACTGGAAGGAACGCGCAGCGGAGGCATCGCTGGACGGATTGAGCAGCAGCAAACTCAGCTTGAAGACTTCGCCGCACTCTGTCGTGATCTCGGCGAACCGCAGGATACGGTGGCTTTGGCATGGGTTGCAGCCAATCCGGCAGTAACTGCCCCGATTATTGGACCACGTACACTGGAGCAGTTTGAGACCGCACTCAAATGTCTGGATGTGACTTTGGATGAAGCCGTGCTCAAACGTCTGGATGTGATTTTCCCGGGTCCAGGTGGACATGCACCTAATGCATACGCGTGGTAATCACTTGATAGCGTAATTCAATGCAAAAAGGTACCCATAAAATGTACTGTGTTTCATTGCTATAATCATATAAATACAAACAAAAGAGTCTGACCCTCGACAAGAGAGTCAGACTCTTTACGCTTCTCAGTGAACAGAGCATAGCAGGCGGAAAAATCCCTTATCCAAATAAGGAGTTAAAATAGATCATCCTGACAGATGAATTCCAGCTTGAATTTCAGTTCACTAAAGAATTCGTGCTCACTGCACCGGAACCCTACAGGTTCACGTTAACACGGTTCGTATATGTCTTGCGTTTTTCAATCAATTGATTCAGGCCGTCCACATAAGCACGTGCACTTGCACCAAGTATATCTGTGCTTACGCCACGTCCTTGTACCGAAACCTGGTTTTGAGTCAGCACAACATGTACTTCACCCAATGCATCCTTACCATGCGTTACCGATTTGATGGAGTAGTCAGATAACGTTACGTCTTCCCCACTCACTTGGTCAATTGCATTGTAGATTGCATCTACTGATCCGTTACCCTCTGCCTGCTTCTCAATCGTATCCCCGTCAAGCATTGCAATGCGGACTTTGGCCGTTGGAACCGATTCATCTCCGTACGTTACGAAGATGGATTCCAGTTTATACACCTCAGGTGCATCCTGCAATTTCTCTTCAATGACGGCGAGCAGATCTTCGTCAGTCACTTCTTTCTTCTTATCAGCTAAATCTTTGAACTGAGCGAAAGCACGATTCAACGCTTCTTCTTCCAACTCATATCCCAGATCAATCAAACGCTCACGGAAGGCATGACGACCGGAATGTTTACCCAGTACGAGCTTACTTTCCTTCAAACCGATAGACTCTGGCGTCATAATTTCGTACGTGGTTTTTTCCTTCAGCATGCCGTCCTGGTGAATTCCGGATTCATGTGCGAAGGCGTTCGCCCCAACAATGGCTTTATTGCCTGGCACAACCATACCTGTCAAACGGCTAACCAGACGACTGGTCCGTGCAATCTCAGACAACTGCAGTGAAGTTTTCGCCTGGAAAAACTCCTGACGTGTCTCCAGCGCCATAGCGATCTCCTCGATCGCCGTGTTGCCGGCACGTTCACCAATACCATTGATCGTACCTTCGATCTGATCGGCTCCGTTGAGAATAGCTGCAAGTGTATTGGCAGTAGCCATACCTAGGTCATTATGACAGTGGGCACTTAGCTGTACTTTTTCAATACCGTGCACATTCTCCTTGAGATGTTTAAAAATGTTTCCGTATTCATATGGGCTCAGATAGCCAACCGTATCCGGAATATTCACCACGGATGCACCTTCTTCGACAGCCATATTCACCATTTCCACGAGGAAATCATACTCGGTCCGACCCGCATCCTCAAGCGAGAATTCGATCTTCGAAAATGTTTTCTTCGCATAACGAATCGCGGAACGAGCCGTATCCAGGACCTGCCCTTTGTCCATGCGCAATTTATGTTGACGGTGAATAGGCGAAGTTGCCAGGAAAACGTGAATGCATGGGTCCTGTGCACTTTTAAGTGCTTCCTTAACCGCATCAATATCTTGCTCTCTCGAACGGGACAAGCCAATTACAGTTACATTTTTGACCGCTTTTGCTACTGCATTGACAGCCGCCAGGTCACCTGGAGATGCCGCCGGGAAACCAGCTTCCATCCGGTCAATACCAAGCCGCTCGAGCTGATGGGCAATTTCCACCTTTTCACGAGTGTTCAGATTGACTCCCGGGGATTGCTCTCCATCACGCAGCGTTGTGTCAAATACATAGATTTTACGCACGCTTCGCACCTCCTGTACTTGTATTATAATGTTTCTCTGAACCAGCAATAGCGGCTCACGCATAAGCACGGCCGCTATTCCCAGTTAAAGCTCTAAGTTTACTTGAATACCTTAAAGTGCATATTCTATAAGTTAATGCTTACTTCTTGATCCAGTGCATCATCTCACGCAATTGTCCGCCAACCACTTCGATTGGGTGTTCAGCTTCGTTACGACGAGTTGCTGTCAAGAATGCACGTCCGGATTGGTTCTCCAAGATGAAGTCGCGAGCGAATTTACCTTGTTGGATATCCGTCAGCACTTCTTTCATTGCTTTCTTCGTATCTTCAGTTACAACGCGAGGTCCAGTTACGTAGTCACCGTACTCAGCTGTGTTACTGATGGAATCACGCATACTTGCGAGTCCGCCTTCATACATCATGTCAACGATCAGCTTCAGTTCGTGCAGACATTCGAAGTATGCCATTTCAGGAGCATAACCCGCTTCTGTCAATGTTTCGAATCCAGCTTTTACCAATGCACTCACGCCACCACACAGAACAGCTTGCTCACCGAACAGATCTGTTTCTGTTTCTTCACGGAAGGAAGTTTCGATAACCCCTGCGCGTGTACAACCGATACCTTTAGCATAAGCCAAACCGATTTCTTTCGCTTTACCTGTTGCATCTTGCTCGATCGCAATCAGGCCCGGTACGCCAAAACCTTCCACATAAGTACGACGTACCATGTGACCAGGGGACTTAGGAGCTACCAGCAATACATCACTGTTTTTTGGAGCAACGATTTGACCGAAGTGAACGTTGAAACCGTGTGAGAAGAGCAATGCAGCGCCTTCTTTCAGGTTTGGTTCGATTTCGTTTTTGTATACGGAAGCTTGAGTTTCGTCTGGCAGCAGGATTTGAACTACATCTGCGCGGCTTGTAGCTTCAGCCGGGGACAGAACTTCAAATCCGTCATTTTTTGCGGAGTCGAAGGATTTACCTTCACGAAGTCCGATGACTACGTTCAATCCGCTATCACGAAGGTTTTGGGCTTGGGCGTGGCCCTGGCTACCATAACCGATTACCGCAATCGTTTTTCCTTTCAATACGTTAAGCTCTGCATCCTGTTCATAATAAGTAGTTACTGGCATGTTTATAAGTCCTCCTTTTATTGTAAAGAACCCTTCATTAATGAGCGGGTGTCTCAAGGGACCGACTCGTTTGGAGTGTCCAAAGCATCGCTGGTCTGATCGATCCGTTCAGACACCCGCCCATTAATGCGGGAATGTAGCTATATTTTCAAGCGTTACATCACTAAAATGTTACATTACAACTATTAAGGGACTGACATTCACCTAAGATCAACTATATATACGTTAGCTAACCGTCGTCCCTCTTCATTCATTATAACTTTATACGTTGCCGCGTACCAATGCAGTTATGCCTGTACGGGACAATTCACGAATGCCATATGGCTTGAGCAATTCAATCATGGCATCAATTTTGTCCGTATCTCCGACCACCTGTACAATCAGACTGCCTGGCCCAACATCTACAACGGATGCGCGGAATGTTTCTACCACACCCAGAATCTCAGGACGCTCGGAAGGCTCTGCTTTAACTTTGATCAGGGCAAGTTCACGGGCTACCATCGGCTTCAGGCTAAAATCAACCACTTTAATAACATCGATGATTTTGTACAATTGTTTCTCAATCTGCTCCAGTGTTTTATCGTCACCAATGGTGACAATAACCATCCGGGAGAGTCCGGGTTCTTCCGATTGACCTACTGTAATACTCTCAATATTAAATCCGCGTCGACCGAACAACCCTGATACCCGCTGAAGGACGCCAGGCTGATCGTTTACCAGTATCGAGATCGTATGTCTTATCATTCGTCAGCATCCCCCATCAGCATTTGATCAATTGTCGCTCCTTGCGGAACCATTGGATATACATTTTCTTCCTTGCGTACTACGAATTCAACAACGACCGGTCCCGGTGTATCCAAAGCTTCCTGCCAAGCACGCTCGGCTTCTTCCTTGTTGGTTGCGCGCAAACCTTTTACACCATAAGCTTCAGCCAATTTTACAAAATCCGGACTTCCTGCCAGATCGATATGGCTGTAACGGTTCTCATAGATAATTTCTTGCCATTGACGAACCATTCCAAGTACCTGATTGTTAATGATTACAATTTTAACCGGTATATTGTTAATGGCACAGATCGCAAGTTCTTGGGAACACATCTGCATTCCGCCGTCACCGTTAATGGAGATAACGAGTCTGTCCGGATTGGCCATCTGAGCACCTATGGCAGAAGGGAATCCAAAGCCCATTGTTCCGAGACCACCCGAAGTTACCCATGAACGCGGTTGATTAAATTTATAGTACTGTGCTGCCCACATCTGATGCTGTCCCACATCCGTAGTCACAATCGCTTCACCTTTGGTTGTATCATTCAGCATTTCAACAACCCACTGTGGTTTCAGCACTTCGTCTGAATCGGTATAGCTATAAGGTTTCTCTTGTTTCCACTGTTTGATCTGGTCTCTCCATGCATCTGCACGCTCGGCACGTCCAACTTCTTTGTTGGCTATTTCCAGTACGGTCTTCACATCACCAACGATTGGAATATCGGTTGCAATGTTTTTACCAATCTCAGCCGGATCAATATCGATATGAACGATCTTGGCATGTGGAGCGAATCCATCCAGCTTACCTGTAACCCGATCATCGAAGCGTGCGCCGATATTAATCAGCAGATCCGCTTTTTGAATAGCCTGATTGGATGTGTACGTTCCATGCATACCTGGCATACCCGTCCATAATTCATGACCGCTTGGGAATGCGCCTAGACCAAGGAGAGTCGTTGTGATTGGAATACCTGTCTTCTCAACAAACTCGAACAGTTCTTCATGTCCTCCCGAGTATACCACACCGCCACCAGCCAGAATCATTGGACGCTCTGCTTCCTGAATGGCTTGAGCCAAACGGTCAACCTGCAGTTTGTTTGGTACTGTCCGTGGATTGTACCCTCTCAATATAACAGGTTCAGTTGTCGGTTCAAACAATGTTTTGTTCGCCGATACATCTTTTGGGATGTCGATCAGTACAGGACCTTTACGACCGGTATTGGCAATATGGAATGCCTCATGAATTATGCTGGACAGATCTTTTACATCTTTCACCAGGTAACTGTGTTTCGTGATTGGCATTGTAATCCCGGTAATGTCCGCTTCCTGGAAAGCATCTGAACCGATCAGGCTCGAAATAACGTTCCCCGTAATGACTACGAGTGGTACTGAATCCATATACGCTGTTGCAATACCCGTAACCAGATTCGTTGCTCCTGGTCCGGAAGTAGCGATGCAGACACCAACTTTGCCACTTGCACGTGCATATCCGTCAGCTGCATGTATTGCCCCTTGTTCGTGACGAGTGAGAACGTGTTTGAAATCCTCAAAACCATACATCGCATCGTAAATGTACAACACTGCGCCGCCCGGGTAACCAAATACGCATTCGACACCTTCAAGTAACAAGCTTCTCAGCAGAATTTCGGATCCGCTAATGACCTCCGGCTTCATCCATTTTTCACGTAATTCATCTGTTGACCGTACTTCTGGAATTTGAGCTCCCATCAGTCATCCTCCTCTCGGAATTTACACCATTCTGACATTTAAAGTTACAAAAAAAACCTTCCATCCCTGCAAACAAGTTCATGCTTGCGAGGGACGAAAGGTTATCGCTTCCGTGGTACCACCCAACTTTGCCCGAAATTTCGCAATAACGGACCTTACCAGGTATAACAAAACGATAGCTCAAACGAACACAGTCGTTTCCCATACCTGTTGTCTGTAACGCAGACATACGATTTTCCCTAATACGCGAAAGGAGTGACATCCAGTGCTTTTCAGGAAAACAGCTCCGAGGTGAGCTCGTATATAAGGGATAATGGTGGTGGTTTCAGCAATTCCAGCCACTCTCTGAGCAAAAGAGCCCTTAAAACTTCGTCCTCTTCATAGCCGATGAAATATTCTCGTTAAATGTTAGGAACATTATATGATTCCTCCAACCGATAAGTCAATACCTGTTTTGCATAAAAATTCAGAGAACCTTCCTTCCTCCCTCTTCAACCTTTAAGGTTGCCCTAATCCCGGTGCTTCATTCAGTCACCTTTTATCTTGCCTCGGGCATAGGATATACGAGCAGCACGACTGGTCCTGAAAGGAGGCTCCGTATGGTGATTCGGCAACGCACATCCAAGCTGGATGATGGCGCCATCATGAAGCTGATTGACACTCAACTTGTTCCTTTATCTCATATGAGCGAAAAGGAAATTAATAAAATCCGCAAAGAAATACCCCTGCGAATGAACAGGGGCATGACCTTTGTTGTCTCGCCGGAGCCAGATAAAGCTGCTGTGGCATTCATCCATTTTCTCATGCATGGGGAACTGCTCTATGTCGATATGATGGCCGTTAGCCCGAAAGAGCAACGCAAACGTTACGGGCAAACTTTATTGCTCAAAGCAGAGAGCTTTGCGGCATCCCGAGGTTGTCGAAGATCTAAAGTAATGGTGGATGAAGGCAATACCAAAGGACTTCAGTTTTATCAAAAAAATGGATACAGCGCCATTCGATACATCATGATAAGCCGCTGCTACGAATTGGAAAAGACTTTATAGAATGTCCTAGAAAAATCCTGGTGGTCGTGGACCCGGACCATAAGGGCCGAATCCAAGTCCCGGGCCAAAACCGCCTCCAGGTCCTCCAGGTCCACCATATCCCGGTCCGTAGCCTGGACCATAACCTGGGCCTGGTTTTGGTCCAGGTCCATATCCGGGACCGAAGCCGGGACCAGCGCCATAAGCATAAGGCAGTGTGGCTATAGCAAGCAGATCAAATAATACCAGTGGCAGAATCGCTTTAGTACGTACTTTTTTGCCATTCAGACGCTTCAGAACCAGTTTGTTGCCCGATACTTTTAACAGCTTTCCCGTAACCCGAGTGCCGTCTTTTTTGATTGCAACAATATTTTTGCCTATTAGTTTCATCGCTTCATCACGCGTAACTTGTTGTTTCATACTTTCCCCTCCTCCTCGGATCGTTCAAAACAGTGTATTCGTCCATGACCGAATTCGCCTGTTTCTTTGTCCCTACCTGAAAATATGGGTATCTGCACGAGAACCAAAGTAAATGTGAAAAAGTCGCTTGACAACTCTCAAGCAAACAAAAAAAAGGCCCGCACAAGGCGGACCCTTTTATCAAGCTTTTGAATAATAAATTGACATGTTGCACGTTGCTACCTTTTCCCCGGGTCATACGCTTCACCGAGTGCAGACGGAGCCGAAGAACGTCCAACCGCTGCAACGAGAACGATGATGGTAAGCAGGTATGGCAACATGAAAATAATTTCCTGGGGAATACTTTGTGACCATTCAAACAACTGCACATAGTTTCGGATTGCTTGTGAGAATCCAAAGAAGACAGCCGCACCAAACGCACCAATCGGATTCCACTTACCAAAGATCATAGCTGCAATGGCAATATAACCTTGGCCGGAAACCGTATTGTGTGAGAAAGTACCCGTAGTCGTCAACGTGATTGCAGCACCACCAATGGCAGCAAGCGCACCACTGATCATAACGCCAACATAGCGATAACGACGTACTTTAACACCAACTGTATCAGCCGCACTTGGATGTTCACCTACAGAACGAAGGCGCAGACCAAATGGCGTTTTAAACATAATGTAATACGTCAAGAATACGAACAGAATGGCCAGATATGTCGTTGGATATACGTTCTTGAAGAAGGCTTCTCCAAGCAAAGGAATGTCTTTCAAGAACGGCACATCAAACTTGCTGAAGCCTTGAACCAACGGTGAATCACCAGAACCTTCGAACAACAGTTTAACCAAGTACAACGTACTTCCTGCTGCCAAAAAGTTAATGACAATACCACTGATAATCTGGTCTGCCTTAAATGTGATAGACGCAACGGCATGAATCAACGATACCAGTATGCCTAATACAATCGCAAGCAGAACCCCCATCCAGGCCGACGTCGTTCCGCCCATGCCCGCTTCTTGAGCATAATGCGCCCCGATACCAGCTGCAAAGGCACCAAAGACCATAAAGCCTTCAAGTCCAAGGTTCGTTACCCCTGATTTTTCCGAAAAAATTCCGCCGAGTGATGCAAAAATCAATGCCGTAGCAAAGACAAGCGTCGTATTGATAATTTGCCCAATTGTCAACAAGTCCATCTACAACACCTTCTCTTTCTTACGCTTCGAATAGAACGGTTTGAGTATCCAGCGCACGATGCCTTGTGCCGCAATGAAGAAGATAATCGAACCGATCACAATCCGAATAATCTCAGGCGGAACGTCCGCAGCAAAACTCATACCTGCAGATCCGTATGTGAGGGTACCAAACAACACCGCACCCAACAACACCCCAAACGGATGATTCAAACCAATCAGGGCAACTGCTATTCCGTCAAAACCTGTACCTGGTGAACCCGACATTACAGTCTGGTAATGGAACACACCAAGAACCTGGAATGCACCACCAAGTCCGGCAAGCATACCACTGATAAACATTGCTTTTACGATATTCCGGTTAACATGCATACCTGCATATTCAGCCGCATTCGGGTTGTAACCTACCGCGCGAATTTCGAAACCTTGTTTAGTTTTCCACATATAGATATAAAAGAGCACAGCCATCACAAGGGCAATCAATGTACCCATGTGCACACGGGAGTTACCCATTAGTTCAGATAACCATGTGAGACTGATCGAAGCCGATTCGCTGATATCCACCGAACGATTCTCGCCCTTTAACAACAAAAATTGGCGTACGATAAGGTTCGCCAGATATAGACCAATCCAGTTCAACATGATACTGCTGATAACTTCATTGACCCCACGTGCCGACTTCAGATAACCAGCAATAGCGGCCCACAGACCACCAAACAATGCACCGGCAATCAAAGCCAGTGGCGCATGAAGGTAGATCGGCAAACCTGCAAATTTAACACCAACAAATGTTGCAGCGGTCATACCAACGAGAAATTGACCTTCTCCCCCGATATTAAACAACCCTGCACGGGATGCAAATGCAAATGCAAGTCCAGTCATAATTAGTGGTGTCATTTCCCGTACTGCTTCACCAAAGTTGTACATGTCACCAAATACCTTGGTGAACAGTGCACCATAGGCTTCAATTGGATTGTAGCCACCAATCAGCATGACAACCCCACCGAGTATCAGACCCATAATAATGGCGACTACAGGCAAAATAAATGAATCTCGGGTAAACCATTTCAATACGTTATTCATGCGCAGTACCTCTCTTTTGGGTGCTGCCCGCCATCATCAAGCCGAGCTCCCTGTCATTGGTTTCTTCCGGCAGCACCTCGCCAACGATCTGGCCTTCATAGATCACAGCAATTCGGTCAGATACATTGATAATCTCATCCAGTTCAAATGAAATTAGCAGAACAGCCTTGCCTTGATCGCGTTGTGCAATCAACTGCTTTTGCACGAACTCAATAGCCCCTACGTCCAAGCCACGGGTTGGCTGTGCAGCAATAAGCAATTCAGGGTTTTTATCCACCTCACGCGCGATAATAGCCTTCTGCTGGTTCCCCCCGGACAAGGAACGGGCTTTGGTCTCGATGCTTGGTGTACGCACGTCAAATGCCTCCACAAGCCGCTTTGCCTGCTTTTTGATTGCATCGAAGTTAAGGAACCCCTTACGGGT
Organism: Paenibacillus sp. CFBP 13594; assembly: GCF_014842675.1. Classification (NCBI taxonomy): domain Bacteria; kingdom Bacillati; phylum Bacillota; class Bacilli; order Caryophanales; family Paenibacillaceae; genus Paenibacillus; species Paenibacillus sp. CFBP 13594. The sequence continues at coordinate 326,004 of NZ_JACYVQ010000006.1, read as the reverse complement.
GTATGGTGCTTTATAGTACGATTCCAGAACGATATTTTCGCTCACTGAAAAATCAAGTACAAGTCCGTGTTTATGTCGATCTTCCGGAATGTGGGCTACACCCGACTCCGAGATATGGCGCGGAGAATGATTGGACAGCTCCTTGCCCTCCAAAAGAATTGAACCACTGTCGACTTTACGAAGTCCGGTAAGGGCTTCAATCAGTTCGCTTTGACCGTTACCATCCACGCCTGCGATTCCAACAATCTCTCCAGCACGAACGTTCAGGTTAAGTTGATTCAGAACTGCAATACCCTCTTTGTTCTTGGAAGTTAGTTTGCTAACCTCGAGCACATTGGCTCCAGGTGTAGCCGGCTTTTTGTCCACTTTGAATGTGACATTCCGCCCCACCATTTTCTCTGCCAGCTCATTCGGGTTCGTTTCCGAAGTTTTGACGGAATCAATGACTTTACCCCGACGAATAATCGTTACGGTGTCGGAAATTTCCATAATCTCTTTCAATTTGTGCGTAATCAAGATGATTGACTTGCCTTCTGCGACGAGCTTCTTCATGATGATCATCAGTTCTTTGATTTCTTGAGGAGTCAATACGGCTGTAGGCTCGTCAAAGATAAGAATGTCCGCACCGCGATACAAAGTTTTAACAATCTCCACACGCTGCTGCATTCCGACAGAGATATCATGAATCTTGGCATGAGGATTTACTTTCAGTCCATACTGTTCGGATAGACGCTGAACTTCAGCGGCTGCTTTTTTATAATTAATATTGAGACCCTTCGTTGGTTCAGATCCCAAAATAATGTTCTCTGTTACCGTGAACGGCTGTACAAGCTTAAAGTGCTGATGCACCATGCCGATGCCAAGATCGATCGCTCGGTTAGGGCTGTCGATGATGACAGGCTTGCCATTCACTTCAATGGAACCTTCATCTGGCTGATAGAGACCAAATACAATATTCATCAACGTTGACTTACCAGCGCCATTTTCGCCCAGTAGCGCATGGATCTCGCCTTTACGAAGCTGAAGGCTGATGGCGTCGTTGGCAACAATGCCTGGGAAACGCTTCGTAATTTGTTTTAACTCAACGACGGGGGTTGCTGCACCCATGTAATCACCCTTATAACTGATATAGTGTGGTTCCGCAAACGTAAAAAAAAACGTCTATCGACGTACTTTCAAAGAAGACAGACCGCGCTTAGCTGAAGTTTTTCTTGCGATAATCGAATGGTTCAGCTCATTAAGAACATATCAATTCCATTATCTTAAGAAAAGCTCCTACCGGAGCGTTGGTGCACAGTGACCTTGTACAATTGTTATGATGACTTGATCAAATGTTCCTGTTCTTGCAATCATAAGGCCGGTCAAGACCGGCCCCAATGATTATTCATTTGCGACTAAGATCAAAATTACTCTGTAGGAACTTTGATTTCGCCGCTGATGATTTTTTCTTTGTACTCTTCCACTTTTGCAAGTGTATCAGCAGATACATTGGCAGTAGAAGTATCAGCAATACCTACGCCGTTTTCTTTCAAAGTCAGGTTCTCGGAACCGCCAGCGAATGTACCATCAACTACTTCTTTGTTAACGCGCTTAACTGCTTCGTCAACTTTTTTGATCATGGAAGTCAATGTGATCTCATCACCAAACTCAAGAGATTGGTCTTTGTCCACACCGATAACCCATACATCTTGACCTTGTTTCTTACGAGCACTTGCTTCGTTAAACACACCATTACCTGTTGCGCCAGAAGCGTGGAAGATAATATCTACGCCTTCATTGTAAAGTGTCGCTGCTGCTGCTTTACCCAAGTCAGGTTTATCAAATGCACCTGTGTAGTTAGAAATGAATTGAGCATCAGGGTTAACTGCTTTAACGCCTTCTCTGAATCCTACTTCAAACTTTTTGATCAGTGGGCTTTCCATACCACCTACAAAACCAATTTTGTTGGATTTTGTTGTCAGACCAGCCACAACACCAACCAGGTAAGATCCTTCTTCTTCAGCAAATGTTACGGATTTAACGTTAGGAGCATCAACAACACTGTCGATGATCGCGAGTTTGGAATCAGGGTTTTGCTCAGCTACAGTCTTGATTGCATCAGCCAATTGGAAACCGATACCCCAAGTCAGATCATATCCACCTTTGACGAATTCGTTCAAGTTAGGAATGTACTCTTCATCGGATTTACTTTGCAGGTATTTAACTGCTACACCTGTTTCTGTTTCAGTCGCTTGCAGAGCTTCCCAAGCGGATTGGTTAAAGGATTTGTCATTAACTCCACCTACGTCAGTAACCATACCGATTTTGAGATCGGATTTCGCTTCAGTGGGAGTTCCACCTGTATCTCCTCCGGCATTTGTTTCTTCTTTCGGTTTGCTACCGCAACCCGCGAGCATAACCGATACCGCCAGCAACATTACCAAAGACAAGCTGAGCATCTTTTTCATTTCTCTTTTTCCCCCTTAATGATATATCCCTCATTCCAATCCAGCCTACAATTGAACGGTTAACAGATAGCAGAAATGACTTTTATGCAGAATGTATGGTTTCTTCGACATTCAAAGCGCATTTTCACCCTTGTGGCATCCTATCATCTGTCGAAAAACCGAACATTATGACATGGAGAGAAAAATCTAGGACTAGCCTACTAGAGGTGATTATACAATCAACCAGTGTTAAAATCCAGATGTTTCATCACCAAATATCACATATTTTTGTTCTTTTTTTATTGAAAACGCTTAATAATTTAGCGTTTTAACACACTAACGTTACAATGATGTGATGTTATATCACAAAAACATATCGTGAACTTTAGTGATGAGTGGGATTCACCTGTATTCATTTGTATTATTTCACCGTTCGTATTTTATGTATTCTCATGGACGGTTATTCAACCAGTTATCTGGTTTCATTGTTCCCCTCCAGACTACAGCCTATTCGCTCTACTCATTCAGAGATTCATCTTCGAATTTCTTCCAAGCCGTAAAAAAAGCCGCCATATAGGTACGGCGGCTTGGATCATACAATTTAAGCGTTGATTTTGCCTTTAGCTACAGTAGCCAAAGAGTTGAACGCATTGATGTCGTTAACGGCCAGATCAGCCAACATTTTGCGGTTCATGTCTACTCCAGCAAGTTTCAAACCATGGATCAGTTTGTTGTAAGACAAACCATTCATACGTGCTGCTGCATTGATACGAACGATCCACAGTCTGCGGAAGTTACGTTTCGTGTTGCGACGGTCACGGTATGCGTATACCAGGGATTTCATTACTTGCTCGTTAGCTGTTTTAAAGATACGGTGTTTGGAACCGAAATAACCTCTTGCCAGTTTCAAAACCTTTTTATGACGACGACGTACTACAAAACCGCCTTTTACTCTTGCCATATTAAAGAACCTCCCAAATAAATATAAATATATCCGTGGTATGTGTACGGCCGTAGCCGATCCCCCATACGGAATGTACTAATTAGAATTAGCCTTTCAAGTTAGCCAAACCTTGTTTCAAACGTCTAACATCCCCGGCAGCCATAACTGGGTTACCGTTCAGAACGCGCTTAGCACGTTTGGATTTGTGGGAAAGCAAGTGGTTTTTGTGAGCTTTGTAACGAAGGACTTTACCGGAACCGGTAATTTTGAAGCGTCCTTTCAAACTGCTGTGTGTTTTCATTTTAGGCATTTTGTGTTTCCTCCTCCAATGTTATCAGGCTTTAGGAGCCAAGATCATGATCATACTGCGGCCTTCCAATTTTGGTTGACGTTCAACAGTACAAAGTTCTGCAACTTCTACCTTAACGCGCTCCAAAATCCGTTGACCAATCGCGGCATGTGCAATTTCACGTCCGCGATAACGAACAGAACATTTCACTTTGTCGCCTTCGTTCAAAAACTTAACTACATTACGAAGCTTCGTTTGATAATCGTGCTCCTCAATATTGGAACGGAACCATACTTCTTTAATATCAACAATTTTCTGGTTCTTACGGGCTTCTTTATCTTTCTTTTGTTGCTCATAGCGGAATTTGCCATAGTCCATAATACGACACACCGGCGGTTTAGCCTGTGGTGCCACATTGACCAGATCCAAATTCAGGTCAATCGCCATTTGCAGTGCTTCGCGAATGGGCGTAATCCCAATTTGTTCTCCTTCAGCTCCGACAAGGCGTACTTCCTTCGCCCGAATCTCATCATTAATCATGTGATCTTTACTAATAATCGTCCACCTCCAGGTCATTTTGAATATCCAGTTAAACAAAAATAAAAGGGATGCCGGTCAAGCTACCGACATCCCTGTAATCAACACAATTCTTCATGAGTATACACTTCATAAATTATTGGGATCGTTGACCAGCCAACATGTTTGTTGATCAGGTGAGAAGTCGGACTTCTGCTTGTGATTCCATTTCTATTCGTTTTAAGGCACTTGAATACTATATCACCCATGAAATACATTGTCAACATTCTTCACAACATTTTTCGTGAATTATACATTTGTGATATCAGATGTCAACAAATTATCGCATGCATGTTCCTTACCCTTGTTTGCTTTGCACCTCATCCAACCGTACAACACGTGTATGTTGAGTGTGGCTCCACTGTTTGTTGTTCTGCGTAAAGAAAGCGTAGAACGTAATCGGGTACCAAGACAGCAGGTAGATCGGGAACAAAATCAGATATAGATAAACTTTGGCAAAGGTAACCTTCTCCAGCGCCATGGACAACAGGAACGTTAGAATGTTCAAACCAATAGCCACGAACCCAACCCATAATGGGAAGTATCCATAAATATTAGCAATGTGCGGACCACTGAATATAGCCATGTCTACCCACATCACAGCCGTCATCAGGAACGTAAGCAACACCACATAGACATTGGCTCCATAGATAGCAAGGTCGAATTTCACTAGGCTTCTTTCCTTAATGGACTGCCATAGCAGCGGGAAGAAGTATCTACGCGCAACTGTAAAGTGACCTTGCATCCAGCGCAGACGTTGTCTCGCTGAAGCTTTGAATGTTAATGGCTTCTCATCAAATACTTTGGCGTCATAGTTGAAAACAGGATACACATTACGTTGCACACTGCGCATCGTAAACTCCAAATCCTCAACCAGACTTGTTGCACCCCAACCAATTTCCTTCAACAGGTTGGTCTCAAAGCACATTCCGGTTCCTCCGAGGAAATTCGCCATATTCAAGTTATGACGAGACAACTGCCACAGACGGTTGATGTACCAGTAAGATACACCATAAGCTGCAGTAATCCAGGAATCCTCCGGATTTTTTGTATCAATGTATCCTTGGATAACACGCGAACCATTGTTCAAGTCATCATTCATCTCAAGCAAGAAGTTACGGTCAACCAGGTTATCCGCGTCAAACATAACAACTGCGTCATACTGACGTGGCAATTTCCACAGGTACTTAAGCATCCATTCGATGGCGTACCCTTTACCTCTTAAATCGGCATTGGTACGTACACAGGCGTTTAATCCATGCTCTCTGACAATTTGAGCCGTTCCATCCGTACAGTTGTCACAGATGACAAACACATCGTACAGATCTTCCGGATAATCAAGTTGTTTCAAGTTCTCCATCAAGGCACCAATGACTTGTTCCTCATTGTGTGCTGCGACGAGTACAGCGAATGATTTTGTCGCCGGATAATGTTTCTTTTTCTTTTTCTTAATCAGACCGAACAGCGAAAACGTGAATTGGTACACGGCTAGCAGTGCCAGAATGACCTGCATCGTGACGAATATAGCGTCCAACATCGTTCTCTGTTACCCCCTTTTTTTCAAAACCCAGTTTACTCAAGCATTTCTCTTCCTGATTCTGCAATTTATTTTTTTTTGATCTGCAGAATATGACCCTGTTCTTTTGTGTACTACGTGAATATATCAGGCAATGTTTCAAAGCTTGGTTGCTATCAGTTGGCTGCTTTATCGATTCTGTATCCTTTTCAGTCATTTGTCAAAACCCCAATTCCACTTTCTGAAGCAGAAATGTGATCTTTAAACGCTGAATAGACACTTCGTGATACCACAACCTCGCATTCATGCCTGTTATATCTTATTTTCAGCCGTTTACTTGATTTTTATTTCTAAAGTCCCTGCTTTTTTCATCAGCATGTTATTCTTCGTCAGAGGCTCTATAACAAATAACGCAAACAGAACTCAAAAAGTTTGAAACAGAACTCACATTTTTTTACCTCATTTCAGCCATGTTGAATCATTGTATCTTTTTTGGTTGACCCAAGTCAAAAAGTTAAGATGGGTATATATCCACTCTTTAACATGAATTTCACTTTCTTTACATGGGTTCTTCTTGAAAAGGACAACATTTAAAAATATGATAAACATATACCTGAAATAACCTCAAGTTCACGAAAAACGGTTATATACTAATCAGGACGAAACCGGATGCAGAAAATCACCGGAAATAATGCCGCCATTACGGGCGGCCTGACTGGCAGGAGGCCAATATGAGCCGTTTATTCTTAAAGTTTCAAGATTATGATCGAAATGTTTTTATGTGGATCAACGGCCGACTTCATAATCGTTTTATGAATTTTTGGCTGTATTATTTCACCCATCTGGGTGGAGCAACATCTTCTATTGCAATATCCTTGTTAATCTGGCTGCTTGCTCCAGCCCCATGGAGCACAACAGGACTCCAGGCTTGTATCGCTCTTGCGGTCAGCCACATTCCTGTAGCCATCGCGAAAAAATTGTATCCCCGCATTCGACCTTATCTGGCCTTGCCGGATACAATTACGTTCCGTAATCCCCTGACGGATCACTCGTTTCCTTCAGGGCACACAACTGCCATTTTTTCGGTCACAGTTCCCTTTATGACCACTGATCCGATCTTATTGCTAATATTGTTGCCTGTGGCCCTTATTGTCGGATTCTCTCGAATTTATCTGGGATTACACTATCCTTCCGATGTTCTGGCAGGTGCCACAATAGGTACTTTAGTCGCACTTGCAACAGTTGCATTCTGGTCTTAAAGCCGATATGTTAGACTCAGAAAAACCTAGCAGGAACAGGTGAAGCAAGCGTGGAGAAAAAAAGAGTATTACTATTATCTGAAGGCTTTGGTACGGGTCATACTCAAGCCGCCTATGCACTGTCCAGCAATTTGCGAAAGCTTTCGCCAGACGTGCAGACAAAAGTGCTTGAACTGGGAAGTTTCTTAAATCCCAAGGTTGCACCTCTGATTATAACAGCATACAAAAAAACGGTTACCAACCAACCCAAACTTGTCGGATACGTATACAGACACCAATATAAAAAATCATTAAACAGGCTGACAACACTGGCGCTGCATAAACTGTTCTATACACATACACGCAGCGTTGTGCGCCAGTTACGTCCCGATGCAATCGTCTGTACACATCCGATTCCAAGTGCTGTCATATCCAGACTGAAGCGTCTGGGTGTACAGGTTCCCCTATGCACAGTCATCACCGACTATGATGCACATGGGACGTGGATTAACCGTGAAGTAGACCTTTATCTGGTTTCTTCAGATGAGGTTAAGTCCAAACTAATGCTACGCGGCGTACCTACAGACAACATTCGAGTCACGGGCATTCCGGTACATCCAAATTTCTGGGAGCATCCCGGGCGAGAAGAGATTCGAAACAGATTTAACCTCAAGAACATGCCTACTGTACTGGTGATGGGTGGCGGCTGGGGAATGCTCAGTGACAAGCTGGTCCACCCGCTGCTGACACGCTGGCATGAAGATATTCAGATCATTTTTTGTCTGGGTCGCAATGATAAAACACGGATCAGCATGGAACAGAACCCCATGTATCGCAAAGAAAACATTCATATTATGGGGTACACCAACGAAGTGGACAAATTGATGGAAGTATCCGACCTGCTGATCACCAAACCTGGGGGAATGACATGCAGTGAAGGCTTGGCCAAAGGAATTCCAATGTTGTTCCACAACCCTATACCTGGTCAGGAAGAAGAAAACGTCCATTATTTTACGGCAAGAGGATTGGGAGAACCCATAACTTCGCATGACGTAGTGGTCAAATGGATGAACAAGCTGTTGCATCACTACCCGGATGTTGTACGTAAACGCAAACGTCATCTGGCCGAAATCGCCAAGGTTCATCCGATGCAGAGCGCTCAAAGTATTATCGATCTGCTGGAGGACGTTCGTCCTTCATCCGCAGAAGAGGCCCGTTTATGAATTTATCCAAATAAAGTGCTGCTTCCCGTAATCTTTATCCAATCATGCCTCTAACCAACGGCTTCAAACAAGCCTGCAACCACATTGAAAAGGTGCCTTCGGATTTGAAGGCACCTTTTCTTTATGAAGGAAAGTACAAATTATTGAATGCCTGTTGACTTCAAGTACTCCTGCCACTGCTTGGTGTATTCCGCCTGAATTTTTTCCAATCCTGCTTGCTTCGCCTTCTCCATAAATGTGTTCAATCCAGCCTCTACGTCTGCCACCAAACCTACATTAAGCGGATACAAATATTGTTTTTCCACTTGTTCCAATGCAGCCTTCTCGGCTTGGTACGGAGTCCAGTCTTCAGCAAATCCTGTAAAGATATCCGGCTTTTTGATTTTGTCGAGATCTTCAAACATGGTCAGCACGTCATCAAAGGTTTTATCATAGAGCATGAATTCCGGATTACGCCAAGCCCACCCATTCATGCCCTCACGCGGGAAGCCGTTTGTTTGTGCATCTCCGACCATTTTGTAGTATCCATTATCTACCTCGAAGTTTTTGCCTTCAACGCCGTATTCAGTCAACCAGTTATATCGTTTATCTGTCACCAGTTTCTCATAAAATGCCAATGCTTTTTCCGGGTTTTTACTGCTACGCGGAATCGCAAAACCATTGTGGATCGGGTGAACCGGTTGTGCAAACCCTTTTGCATTCGGGTAAGGGAAATAAGCCAATTTCCAATCTGGATGCGTAGACTGCACCTTGATTACATCTGCATTAAATTTGTTAGGGTTTTCCCCAGACAGAACAACAGCCGCTTTTCCATTTTGCAACAACGAGTTGGATGTATCTTTTACATTCAGTACGTTTTTCGGGAAAAATCCTTTATCCATCCAACGTTTGTATGTTTTCAGGTCTTCCAGGTGTTGCGCGGATCCCCAGTAGGGCGTCACGGTTGATGGTGTGTCATACATAATATCCAGTCCATATGGAAGTTGACCTGCTGTATTAACCAGCTTGGATGTCAATTGACGAATACCATGGGTATGGTTGGCATTGCTATCCGCAATAGGAATCATATTGGGTTCGTTGGCTTTGATGCCCTCCAGATACGCTTCGAGCGTCTCCAATGATTCCGGTTTTGGAAGATTGTACTTCTCGCGCAAGTCCTCACGGTACGCAATCCCCTCGGTTACATACTCAATCCAAGTGGATGGAACAGTATAGATTTTGTCATTGATTTTGACAGCATTCCACATGTCATCAGGGACATGAGCTTTCAGTGCTGGCGCTGCTGTAGGCAACATTTCATCCAGTGGCAGGAACGCGCCCTTCTTGGCATAGGACTGGTAGAATGTCCAATCCGCTGTGAAGATCAGATCGATCGGCTGTCCCGAAGACAGCAGCAGTTTATATTTTTGATCCCAGTCGGTCCATGAGGTGTAGTTGAATTTCACATTGACGTTCAGATCAGCCTCCGCCAGCTTATTGATCTCAGATTCAATAACAGGCAGATCTTTCGGAGCATCCCCAAGCATGTAAAATTGAAGCGTGACTTTCTCGCCTTTGTTCCCGGATGTTCCTCCCTGCTCGCTTCCTTGCGTCGATCCCCCCGAACCGTTATTACATGCGGCAAGTACCCCGGCGAACAACATCAGGGCAAGTACCAGAGACAGGTGCCGAATTGTTTTGTTACGCATACGCATCCTCCCTTTTTATGGTGAACCTTTATATGTTAGCGCAGACTCGCCATGTTTCAGACCGGAAATGATGTCAATGGCCTGACACCCACAGCGTGTTCGCGTTCTAACCTTTCACTGCACCAATGGTGAGTCCTTTGACAAAATAACGTTGTACAAACGGATACAGGAACAAAATCGGTCCCGTTACAACGATAGCCATTGCCATCTTGGTTGATTCCGTAGGCACATCCTGACTGAGTGTGATTCCTGTGCCAATCGCCATCTGGTCAATGAATGTAATCGTGTTCATCGTGTTGTAGAGATAAAATTGCAGTTGGTACATATCCGGGTTGTTAATGAAGAGGGATGAGGTAAACCAGTCATTCCAGTAACCCAGTGCCAGGAACAGACCTACGGTGGCGATACCAGGCATCGCCAGTTTCAACACAATGCTGAAATAGATGCGGAAGTCATTCGCTCCATCAATTTTGGCGGACTCAATCAATTCATCCGGCACTGCCGAGCGAATGAAGTTTTTCATCAGGATAATGAGGAATGGCGTCATCAACCCCGGGAAAATAAGTACGGTGTACGTATCTGTGAGATTGAAGTAGTTCGCCAGCATAATGTACCAAGGCACAAGTCCCCCACCGAACAGGGTTGTGAAGTAGATAAAAAACGAGAACGTATTCCGATATTTAAAGTCCTTACGCTGGAGCACAAATCCGGCCATCGTGATGAGGAACAGCCCTAGCGTAGTCCCCACCACCGTTGTAAAGACCGTTACCCCATAAGCTTTGAGTACCTGAGTCGGGAATTTGAACACCATTTTGTAACCTTCCAGGGAAAAGTCCGTTGGAAAGAGGTGATAACCATCCCTCACAATGGACTCGTTGCTGCTGAATGAACCGGATAGGATCAGCAGAAACGGTAGCAAGCACATGATGGATAAAATGATGATGAAGCTGTAGGAAATCAGTTGAAACATGAAAGTGAATTCCGAATCTCTGAGACGCGTATTCGTACGCGTGTGAGTATTCATTGGCGTGTTCATGATCGTTCTCCCTCCTGCCCTGCGGGCGTTCTAGAACAAGGCGTAGTCCTCATTTACTTTGCGGATAATATAGTTGACGGTCATGATCAAAATGAATCCAAACAACGATTGATAGAGACCAGCAGCCGTTGCCATCCCGATATCAAACGTTACTTTCAGAGAACGATAAACATACGTATCAATAATATCTGTAGCGTTGTATAGCACCCCGTTGTTGCCAATCAGTTGATAGAACAGGTCAAACTGTCCCTTCATGATGCTGCCGAGCGAGAACAACAATAGGATGACAAAGGTTGGCTTCAACATTGGTACCGTAATGTACCAGATCCGCTGAAATATATTGGCTCCGTCGATTCGGGCAGCCTCATAGTACTCGTCACTGATCCCCGTTATGGCGGCCAGATAGATGACCATGCTGTATCCAAGATTTTTCCACAGATAAAAGATGATGATCAGGAACACCCAGATCCAGGGTGTGTTATAAATATCGACCGGACCGGCCTCAAAACGTTTGAGCACCGTGTTCACAAAACCCGACTCGTAGTTAAACATGTTGTAAGCGATTACACTTAATAGTACAAATGAGATGAAATACGGCAAGAACATGACGGATTGCGTGATTTTTTTGAATAACCTGCCCCGGATTTCGCTAAGCATGATCGCACAGAAGATCGCCAGACCGTTTCCTAATATAATGAAGGCGAGATTGTAACCCACAGTGTTGGTTGTGAGCTTCAGCAGCATTCCGGATTGCCACAGGAACTTAAAGTTCTCCAGACCGACAAATGGACTACCAAATAATCCGCCTTCAAAATCATACCGGGTGAACGCATAATAGATGCCGACCATCGGAAAATACGAGTTAATCAGAAAAAAGATCAGCGTGGGCAACAGCATCAGAAACATGATTTTGTTTTTGTTCAATTCTTTGAGCATGGCTCGATCCCTCCCGAATTTCTTGCGGTGCTGCGTGGTGGAGCTCTCTTTTTATTGTAGATGCTCTCTTCACTCACGGATACTGAAGCTTCCCTTCAGAAAATGAACGATTCTGCGAAATGAACTATGAACAAAATGAACGAACCATGAAATGAACAGACATCCACACACATCCGTTCACAAATGTTGATATCGTGCATAGGCTACACCTAGTGAACAATCCAGCGAAAGTTGAACTTTATGTAGAGAAAACAGGCAAAATGGCCTGTCCAGCATTGATGTAAACGCATACATAATATATAATTCAAGTTACTCTTGCTCTTCTGCTCATCCATGTATGAAGCCCCACTTATGTATATGAAATTCTATGTTGTTCACCCAAAACAGGAGGTTCGAGGGGGAAGATGAATGCGTAAACGTTCAGAGGACAGTCAGAAGGTCTTCACACGAATTCTGATCGGCATTATTATCAGTACCGTCGCTACCTTACTTGTGGCTTCTACTATTTTGTACGTCAACTATAATCGGATTGCTCTTCGTCAGGTGTATCGTACAGATATGAACAGTCTTACTCAAACCAGCCGTGAAGTGGCGAAAATGACCGAGACTGCAAAATCATTGTCATATCAGATCTATCAGGACTACACCATCTCTTCATTACTGCTTTATTCCAAACCAAATATCTATGAGATCACATCGGCGATGGAGCAGCTAGACAACTACCGTATGTCCCTTCCCTTTATCGAATCCATCTATGTATATAACTCCAAAAGTAATGAATTCTATATCAGTTCCAACGTGCGCAATGGGCAGCAGTCCATCTCGGAGATCGATGATCAGGGGATTACAAGCATCCTCCAACGCTTCCATGACTATAAACCTTTTGTGCCCATCCCGCGTACATATCAGGTCGGCTCTACCGAAGCAACAGAGGTTAACAGCTACACCTATCTCTGTTATGACACGATTAATGATAACGCAAAGCTAAACTATGCTGTCATCGTTAATATCAAGGATGATTGGCTCAGTCCGAATATGAATGCTGTGGATCAACCAGGCAAAACCTTTATTGTAAATGAGAATGGAGACCTTTTATCTGACTTTGGCGACCGTGCATTGATGAAAAATCTTTCCAGCGAAGCTTTTATGAAGCCAATTATGCAGGATACGGAGCAGTCAGCTTACTTTACCGAGAAGGTCGACGGAGAAAAATCTCTCATCACCTATACCGCTCCCGATGACCTGGGTTGGCGTTATGTGAGAATAACACCTTATGATCTGATTACCTCAGATATACGGAGTATGCGCACACATACCGTTCTGTTTTGTGTTGGACTTCTCTTCGCAGGCTTACTGCTCTCTTACCTTGTTTCCCGAAAACTATATCACCCTATTGACAAGGTGCTTGTTCGTTTACGTGTGATGGAAGCTGAGCGACGTGGCAGTCTTCATTTGTTACGGCAGGATTTTCTACGAGGGGCCCTACAGGGCCGCGAAACAGTAACTGGAGGTATGCTGGAAGAACGGATGAAGTTCTACGGTTCCTCCATTGATGTTCAGCATGCATCCAGACTGGTATTGCTGCGTATTGACCATTTTACCGAATTCTGCGAAACGTATCGTGATGAGACCCAGCTTGTAAAATACGCCATGATGAACATCTGCACCGAGACAGCCAATCTCCACTATAATGCAGAAGCTGTGGACATGGGCGGTGATCTGATCACACTCATCTTCAATGAAAAAGCGGAAAACCATGAACTTGGGCAACCTGCTCATCATCCGATCGAGGAGCTGCTGCGCATGATGCAGGCTGCTGTAATGACCCATTTGAAATGCTCTATCTCCTGTACGATCGGCACGGAAGAAGATTCATTGGAAGACAGTATTGCATCCTACACCAGATCAGCCGAAGCCTCACTACATCGTTTGTTCATGGGACCGGGCTGTCTGATCTATACCTCTGACATCATGGCTTATCACGCCAAGGAGTACGCCTTCCCAGCAGGTAAGGAAAGACAGCTTGTCGACCATCTAATGACAGGCAAGACGCGAGAAGCCAAACAAGTCTATGCAGATATCGTCGGCGAAACAGCCGCATATCCATTTACCGTCTTCCAGCTAGCCTTATCCCATCTGACGATGACACTGAACCATGTACGAAATACCCTCAAGAAGAATAATCAACTCACGCTTGATTCAGTCTCGGATGGTCTAATGCTGCCTGTCAAAGACGCTGAAGACATCAGTGAAGTACATGAACACTTCTATCGGATGTTTGATGAGCTTGGTTCCAAAGTCGAGGAGAAACGTACACTGAAGCACGAAGAGTTGATTCGTAAAATCAATGGCATTATTGAGCGGGACTATGCGGACCCCAATCTATGTCTAACTTCTATCGCAGATGAGCTTAACATGTCGCCCATCTATGTAAGCAGGCTCTACAAACAGCTCACCCTGAAAGGGCTCACGGACGTGATTAACGAAACCCGCATAGCCAAGGCCCAGCATCTGCTGGTGGAAACGGAGAACTCCGTTGCCGACATTGCCGAGAGAACTGGATTCACCAACAGTTCATACTTCTATCGCATGTTCAAAAAGTTCAATGGTGTTACACCAAACGATTATCGTCGCAAAGAGTTTCATTCAGAGAACTTTTGAAATCATACCAGGCTTGAGTTTATGGAGCATTGCACATTGTTGTTAATGCAAAAAAAGAGCGACCTATGAGAATGAATCATTCACCTCATGTGTCGCTCTTCTTTGATAAGTTTAAGTTAGATTTCGATTTATTCCTGTTCCTGATCTTCGCCGGACTCATCCGAAGCTTCACGAACTTTATACTTGTCCAGGCGTGTCTGCTGATACTCACGCAGGGCCTCTTCACCAACAATCACTTCAACCCGGTGAATGTTCATACCTTTGCCCATGAATTTCTGCTCGTACTCGGTCATCACATGTTCTTCGTTTAGTCCATCGCGATGCAGATTCAAAGAAATATTGGTCATTTGCAGGCCGAAATCGGCAATGGCATTGAGTGAGAAATCAAACAGCGTCTCCGAATCGGTTTTGAAATGAATCTGACCTTTGGGATTAAGCAATTCCGTGTATTTCTTCAGGAAGCGCGGGTGCGTCAACCGACGACGTGCATGCTTTGCTTTTGGCCACGGATCGCTGAAGTTCAAATAGATACGTTCCAGTTCTTCCGGCTCAAAAACTTCCTCGATCTGTTCAATATTTGCCAGCGCAAGCTTCAGGTTAGGGGGTGTCTCCACATCAGCCTGACTCCACGCATTACGAGCTTTCTCACTGGCACGACGCACCAGTTCATCATACATATCAATACCGATGAAATTAAATTCCGGATATTTATAACTCATTTGGCTGATAAATTGACCTTTACCCATACCAAATTCCACGAAGATCGGATGGTCATTGCCAAACAGTTCAGACCATTTTCCTTTATGTTGCTTGGGGTCCAGTACAACAAGATCAACTTGTTGCTCCAGATTTTCTCTTATCCCTTTTCTGCCACGTAAACGCATTTTATTCCTCCGTTTGTCCCATACTTGTCTCAGACTTATTTTGCCGAAGAACTGGCAAATTGTAAAGAGCAATGAAAAGGGAATCTTCGGATCTGCCACTTTGGGCAAATCTCAAAGATTCCCTCTTCGATTTATTTGGAATTGGGGTCCAACTACTTTAGTAGTTCATAGTCTACCTTATCTTGGTGTGAAAAATCAAATGTCTTTTCGAAAGCATCGCGAACTTTTTGTCTTGCAGCCGCTTTCACTTTCGGATTTCCATTAAAACGAACACCTGTTAAAGCCAGTGCTTCTTCTGCCGTCAATTCAACAGACACACGATTCAATTCATTGTTTTTAACTTGGGAATTCATTCATATCACCTCACGGTATAGTATGGTCCATGACGTCAATCTTGATTCAAATGCTATGATGAATAATACCCACTAGATGGTGTCTGACGCTGATTTAAATATAACACAATGTGTAAACTATAGCAAGGAGAAAACCTTGATTTTACGGCCTATTTTTGCGTTTCGATTCCCTTTTTTTTTAGTTTTTTGATACAATGATAAAGTGAGCATTTTGCATAAATACCATAAGCGTCTTCCAATCAGCAAGATATGGATCAGGATGATTTTTCCTGTCCATATCTTGTACCCGTGAGCGATTCAAATCGAATAATGCAAAATGCTAAAGTTCATGAAGACCCCTATAATCGCTATCCATCGTCTATGACGGAAATCGCATAGCGCTTCTTCTTTTGTTCACGTATGATTACTGTAATTCGACAGCCAAAGGAGTACCCTGAAGATGAATGCACCTGCATTACAGTCCCCTATGTTGTGGGGAGATAAACGATTCCATACCTGGAATTATGAGATGCGTGATCAATTTAACAATAAGGTTTTCAAAGTGATGCTGGATGCTGGATTCACCTGTCCCAACCGCGACGGTTCCATCGCCAAAGGTGGTTGCACCTTCTGCAGTGCGCGTGGATCAGGCGATTTTGCTGGCAGCAGACGTGAAGATCTGGTCACCCAGTTTAATACAATTCGAGATAAACAGCACCTCAAATGGCCTACAGCCCATTATATTGGCTACTTCCAAGCCTATACGAACACGTATGCTCCAGTTGAGGAGCTGCGCGAATATTTTGAAGAAATTCTTGAGCAACCCGGTGTTGTTGGTTTGTCCATCGCCACTCGCCCGGATTGTTTGCCAGATGACGTTGTTGATTATTTGGCTGAACTGAACAAACGCACCTATCTGTGGGTTGAGATGGGACTTCAAACGATCCATGATTCCACATCAACATTGATTAATCGGGCGCACGACACGAAGTGTTACGAAGAAGCGGTTGAGAAACTGCGCAAACGGAATATACGAGTGTGTACACATATCATATATGGTCTGCCTCAAGAGACACATGAGATGATGCTGGACACTGGACGGGCAGTTGCCAATATGGATGTACAGGGAATCAAGATTCACCTGTTACATCTCATGCGCAAAACACCGATGGTGAAGCAATACGAAGCCGGACTTTTACGTTTTCTGGAACAGGATGAGTACATCAAACTGATCGTAGATACACTGGAGATGCTTCCACCGGAAATGATCGTACACCGTCTTACAGGCGACGCACCGCGTGATCTGCTGATTGGACCAATGTGGTCCATGAACAAATGGGAAGTGTTGAACTCCATTGATCGCGAGCTGGTTGAGCGGGATTCATGGCAAGGTAAGTATTGGAGGCGAGCATAGATGGGCTTTCTTTCAGTTCTCAGCTGTGCTCATCAGTGGATCGCTTCCCGTCTGCAGCCAGGTGATCTGGCCATAGATGCAACGGTGGGTACAGGAGCAGACACACTATTTTTGGCACAACAAGTTGGCAGGCGTGGTCAAGTCATTGGATTCGATATTCAAAGTGAAGCCCTCACACTGGCACAGGCCCGGATTCGAAAACAAACCGACGAAGCCAAGCTTGGCTCCATTTCCATGCTTCAACTAAGCCATGATCGAATGACAGAAGCGGTGCCTGAGTCATGGCCTGGTGCGGTTGGTGCAGTCATGTTCAATCTGGGGTACCTGCCTTCAGAAAGTGCAGATTCCTCCATCATCACCGAGACTGACAGCACGATCGCTGCACTCGAGGCTGCACTCACTTTATTACGTCCTCGCGGAATCATTACGGTTGTGCTTTACCCCGGTCATGACGGAGGCGCACAGGAAGCATCAGCCGTATTGGAATGGTCCTCTGCCCTGCCGGTGGAACAGGCACAGGTTGTGATGTATCGCCAATTGCAGCGAGAAACTTCTCCTTTTCTGATCGGAATCGAGAAAAAATAATTTCCTTTGTTCACCAAATACAATAAACTAGACACAATCGCAAGGCGAGCTATTAACGGCTTTTTCTTACTGCGATCTGTGTTCTACATCTACATATGCAAACGTATTCACTTGTTTGCTCATGGCGACTACATGCCCATGACTGATTAAAGCGATCCACCACTTCATATACTAGAGGAGAGATTACTGATGTCTACGCCATACCCATTACAATTCCAACCTGAATTCAAAGAACGTGTGTGGGGCGGTCGTGCGCTGGAGCAATTCGGCCTTACGCCCCCTGAAGGACATATCGGAGAAGGATGGATGATTGCGGATCATCCAAACGGTACAACCAAGGTATTAAATGGAGCACTTGCTGGCAAGGGTCTGGATGAAGTTCGTGAACAACTGGGCACCAAATGGCTTGGAACCAAAGGCGTTTCCGAAAAAGGCGGCCGTTTCCCCCTTCTGATTAAGCTGCTTGACTGCAACGATGACCTGTCTGTTCAGGTTCATCCAACAGACGAGTATGAGGCACTGCCTCCTGGCGAGCTTGGCAAAACAGAAATGTGGTATGTACTCGACGCAAAACCGGGCGCACACATCATCTACGGGTTGAATGAAGGCGTTGATCGGGCAACATTAAAAGAAGCATTGGAAAACGGCACGGTGATGGATACCCTTCGTCAGGTGCCTGTAGAAGCTGGTGATACGTTCTTTATCCCTGCTGGAACAGTGCATGCGCTCTGTGCAGGTGTCGTTGTCGCTGAGATTCAGCAAAACTCGGATACGACGTACCGGATATACGATTATAATCGTCCAGGGCTGGATGGCAAACCACGTGAGTTGCATGTTGAAGACTCATTAAATGTCACCGCCTATGAGGGCGCAGGTGCCTCAACGATGAAAACAAATAACGCTACTCCTGGTGAATGGCTCAAGCTTGCGGAATGCCCTTATTTTGTAGTTGAAAAAGGGGTTGTGAATAAACGTTGGGAACTCTCCACCAATCCTGACAGCTTCACGATTCTCGTTGTCTGTGAAGGAGAAGGAACTCTGGAGTGGGCACATGCTGAATCAGACAGCATTGAATTGAAAGCTGGACAATGTTATCTCTTGCCAGCCAACCTGGGTTCTTACACATTAGATGGAAATACCACTGTGCTTCGCTCTTATCTGCCATAAATCAAGCTTATATGTAACCTGTGAAGGAGGAATTACACGAGATGCAGGAATCTACCTTTGCCTTGGTCGCTAGTGAAGGTACCCGTATTCATGTGTACCGCTGGCTTCCCGATCCGGAATGCAACGTTAAAGGTGTAGTGCAAATTGCACATGGCATGGGCGAGACGGCAGCCCGATACGCCGAATTTGCCGACATTCTTACCCAAAATGGCTATGCGGTTTATGCCAATGACCATCGGGGTCATGGCAAAACCGTGGAGAATGCCAAATTGCTTGGTAATGCTGGTATCGATGCCTTCCGCTGGATGGCGAGTGATATGATCAATCTCGGCGAAGTAGCCGCCAAGGAGAATCCTGGGGTGCCCCTGTTTCTAATGGGACATAGCATGGGCTCATTCTTGGTACAACATCTCATGTACGCTGGTCATGAGCAGTACCACGCCTTTATTTTATCCGGTACAAACGGCAGACGCGGTCTGCTCCGGTTTGGAGAGAAGCTCGCCTTTTTGCAATGTGGTATTCAGGGGGCTACTCATCCCAGCATGCTGCTCAACGCGATTGTGTTTGGTGGATTTAACCGCTCTTTCCGTCCTGCCGCGACACCGTTTGATTGGTTGTCCCGGGACTCCCAAGAGGTTCAGCGATTCATTGATGATCCCCTGTGCGGAGCAGTCTGTACAGCAGGCTTTTTCCGCGACTTCTTCAAATTGCTGCTTGAAGTCCATCTTCCACACAATATGGAGCGCATACCCAAACACAAACCCGTATACCTGTTCTCAGGTGAGAAGGACCCTGTCGGACTTCATGGCAAAGGCGTTCTTAATCTGGTCTCGCAGTATAAGAAGCTTCAGCTGGAGAATATTGAGTATCGCCTGTATCCGGATGGACGCCATGAAATGCTGCATGAGATCAACCGAACAGAAGTGGCTCAGCATGTTGTGAACTGGCTAGAGCGGAATACCCCTGGCTCGAATACACACCCTAGCCCGATGAACCCTACTGAGACGGCTGACTCTATCTAATAGAGTCGAAGGCAACATACCATGAGCAACAGCAAAAGAAACCCCTGGATCGGATGTGCAGCTCACGCTGCGCTCCAGTTCAGGGGTTTTCTTGTTAAGCGATATGAATAATAGCTATAACCAAGCTTTATGGATTAACCTTCAATTAACAGAGATTCCGGGTCTTCCAGCAGTTCCTTCACGGTCACGAGGAAACGAACAGCTTCACTTCCGTCGATAATCCGGTGATCGTAGGACAGCGCGATGTACATCATTGGACGGT
This sequence comes from Paenibacillus sp. CFBP 13594, assembly GCF_014842675.1. NCBI lineage: Bacteria > Bacillati > Bacillota > Bacilli > Caryophanales > Paenibacillaceae > Paenibacillus > Paenibacillus sp. CFBP 13594. The sequence goes on along the minus strand of NZ_JACYVQ010000006.1, from coordinate 305,806 downwards.
TCTCCATCCGCTCTGCATCAATCGCCACTGGACGAAGCTGGATCTTATGCATCCCCAGAATACCCACTTGAGGTGTATTCAGAATTGGCGTTGACAACAAGGAACCAAATGTTCCACCATTGGTGATGGTGAACGTTCCACCTTGCAGATCAGATAACGCCAGTGTGTTGGAACGAGCTTTGGATGCCAGGTCCGCAATGCTCTTCTCGATCTCGGCAAAGCCCAAACGATCAGCATCACGTACAACCGGTACAACCAGTCCTTCCTTCGCAGATACGGCGATGCCGATATCATAATACTTTTTGAGCACAACATCTTCGCCATCAATCTCTGCGTTAATTGTAGGGAATTTTTTCAGAGCCCCCACAACCGCTTTGGTGAAGAAGGACATGAAGCCCAGGTTAATCTCATGTTTCTCTTTGAACTTGTCCTTACGGCGTTTACGTACATCCATGATCGCAGTCATATCAACTTCATTAAACGTAGTCAACATGGCTGCTGTCTGCTGAGCCTCTACCAGACGTTTGGCAATGGTCGCACGGCGGCGAGACATCCGCTGACGCTCCACTGGTTTGGTATAGGTAGAACTTCCAGCTGCCGGAGCACTTGGTGCTGCAGGAGCTTTACTCGCAGGTGGAGCAGCAGGAGCAGGCGCCTGATTGTTATGGCTCTTCACATCATCCTGGTATACCCGCCCAATTGGATCTTTGCTCTGAACCTGATCTAACTCGATACCACGTTCACGTGCAAGCTTACGGGCAGACGGCGAAGCCGTCTTGGCACTATCGGATGACTCCGGTGCTGCCGCAACAGGTGCTGGTGGTGTTGGAGCTTCAGGTGCAGGAGTAACGGCCTTTTTCTCTTCAGCTACTGGTTCGGAAGCGGGTGCACCGCTTCCTCCTCCAGAACCAGCTGAGAGTGTACCGATCGTTTCACCGATCTCTACCGTCTCTCCTTCCTGACGAATGATCTTCTCCAGCACGCCACTTTCTTCTGCGCTGATCTCAATATTTACTTTATCCGTTTCCAGTTCAAGAAGCACATCACCCTGATTAACGGTATCCCCTTCTTTAACCATCCATCTGGATACAGTTCCCTCAGTTATTGACTCACCCATTGCAGGTACTTTAATTTCACTCACAGCTGTTACCTCCCCAGTGGAATATTATTCTTCGTCGTTTGTTTCAACGCAGATGTAATAATCTGTTGCTGTTCCATACTATGCACAAGCTGATAACCGCTGGAAGGACTTGCGTGTTCCGGGCGACCTTCGTATCTAACGGTTGTGCCTTCCGGGGCAACTTCACGAAGACGAGGCTCCATGTATGTCCAGGCACCCATGTTTTTGTTTTCTTCCTGCACCCATACCAGTTCTTTTACATTGCTGAAACGTGCAAGTATACGTTTGATCTCTTCTGCCGGGAACGGATACAGTTGTTCCACTCGAATGATGTGAAGCCATGACCAATCTGCTTTATCTTTTTCAAAAGCATCTTCCAAGTCGATGGCAATCTTGCCACTGCACAAAATAATGCGCTCTACGCGATCCGGCTGTGTCCCAAGTCCAGCTTGCTCCAGCACAAGCTCAAACTTGCCTTCACTGAATTCCACTGCCGGTGATGCAACACGCGGATTCCGAATGAGACTTTTCGGTGACATCATCACAAGTGGACGGGCATCTTCTGTTTCAGTCAACGAAGCTTGACGACGCAACAAGTGGAAGTACTGAGATGCACTTGACAAGTTAGCAACCGTCATGTTGTCTTCTGCACACAACTGAAGGAAGCGTTCCAGACGAGCACTTGTATGCTCAGGTCCTTGACCCTCATTCGCATGTGGCAACAACATCACCAAACTGGACTTCTGAGACCACTTGGCGCGGCCGGATGATACAAACTGGTCGAATATAACCTGTGCGCAGTTGGCAAAGTCACCGAATTGAGCTTCCCAGATAACCAGTGTATCGGGTGAATATACGTTATATCCGTATTCGAATCCAACAACGGATTCTTCAGACAACGGACTGTTATAGATTGCAAAGGATGCTCTTGCCTGTGGCAAGTGATGTAAAGGGCAGAACTTTGCTCCATTCTCCGAATCATGCAACACCAGATTCCGATGAGCGAATGTAGCACGCTCGGCATCCTGTCCACTAATCCGAATCGGTTTGCCATCAGCGAGAATGGTTGCGAATGCAAGTGTCTCCGCAAGGCTCCAATCCACTTTCTCCCCTTCATTCAAGGAAGTGCTCCGGCGTTGCAAAATCCGCTGTAACTTCGGATACACGTTGAAGTTCTCAGGCCATTTCAGCAGATCGGCATTAATGCTGCGCAGATTCTCCAGTGGTACCGCTGTCGGAGTAATCGTAACAGTTTCCGGCTCACTGATTTTCCGTTGATAATATTCATGTACTTCATTTTTCTTCATCTGGTCATAAGCTTCTTTTAATTTGTTCGTTACTCCATCGCGAATGCTCGTGATGGACGCATCATCGATAACCGATTCCTGCTTCAACTGATCCTGATACAAGTGGCTTACCGTTGGATGGTTTTTCACCTTGTCATAAACGATAGGTTGAGTTGTTTCGGGATCATCGGTTTCATTATGGCCGTAACGACGGTAACCGATCAAGTCGATCAGGAAATCCTTTTTGAAACGATTGCGATACTCTGCTGCCATACGAATGGCTGCAATACAAGCTTCCGGATTGTCCGCATTCACGTGTACAATCGGAATTTCGTACCCTTTAGCAAGGTCACTTGCGTAGTATGTTGAACGGGAATCACCGCTATCTGTAGTGAAACCCAGACGATTGTTGACGATAATATGGATGGTTCCGCCATTCTGATATCCTGGCAGAGCTTTGAAGTTAAGCGTCTCCGCAACGATCCCTTCTCCAGGGAATGCAGCATCACCGTGCATCAAAATGGTAGCTGCCTTCGTTACATCCTGCTTCGGATATCCAGGGTCACGACGGTCATCCTGAGCCGCACGTGCAAAACCCTGTACAACCGGATTGACGTATTCCAGATGGCTCGGGTTATTCGCCAGAGTAAGGCGGGCCTGCACAGTTTCCCCGTCTTTTACAAAACGGTTGGCACCCATATGATATTTGACATCCCCCGTCCAACCGTAGTTGATTCCCGTCGAACCTTCCGATGGAACCAGGTCTTTGTTCGGAGCATGATGGAATTCAGAGAAAATTTTGCTGTACGGTTTGCCCAATACATGGGCAAGTACGTTTAACCGTCCACGGTGGGCCATACCCATCAGAATGTGGCTTGATCCCGCTTCTGCCATGATGCGGACCGCTTCGTCCAACATCGGTACAAGCACATCATTACCTTCGATGGAGAAACGTTTCTGTCCAACAAATGTTTTGTGAAGATAATCTTCAAATTGTTCAACTTCAACCAAACGTTCCAGCAAAGCCTTACGTTCTTTCGGCATAAGCGGAGCTGGTGAAGTCCGGGACTCCGCACGGCGATTCAACCACTCACGTTCTTGAACTTCGTGTACATGACTGAATTCATAAGCCATGGGTCCAGTGTAAATCTGACGCAAGCGTTGGATTGCATCCCATCCGGTTGCTGTCTGCCCATCTGCACCTTCCCAGATCAGGGAAGCAGGCAAAGCTTTCAGATCTTCTTCGTTTAATTCAAAATGCTGAGGTTCCAGCAAAGATGTATCTGTATCTTCACTGATTCCAAGCGGATCTATGTCTGCAGCAAGATGACCATACGTACGGATATTCCATACCAGCTTACCTGCTGTAACCGCTTTCTGTAATAATTGAATGTCTACGCTTCCGGAAGCCGATTGGGCGTTGCCGGAATTCGAGGTTGTGCGTGCATCCCTGCCAGACATCGGCGGTGCACCCCATTGTTCAAATAGTTCCCGATAGGCCGGTGTAACCGAACCAGGATCTTGAGCAAATAATTCATATTGTTCCTGTACGTATCCCATATTGGGGCCATAGTAACTTTCCCAGGGCTTCTTGTTGCCTTCCACGATCGTCATCGACGTTCCCTCCGTCTTGATTTAGTCATAAGTTTTTGACGGAAATCATTGACTAAGCCGTAATTTGCGTTCGTTCAACATTTTAAGCTAAATTTTTCATGAAGTCCAATAATCGTGCTGTTGGTGGTAGTAACGTTAGTCCGACGCTCCCGTCAAGGTTTGTCTGCGTTTTCAAAATCAAAGTAAAACAATGATTGTATATACCGTCGCACAGATGTCGAATACTGTCCTGATCCGTTCGAAGGTTACACTTTCTCCTCTTCTTCAAGTGAAGTCCATGTTCTAATATCTATTCTATAAACTTTTACGCTCAGGAGCATTTCCTATTTTTAGTTCAATTGATGCATAAATTAGATGAATCGAATAAATCGAGCAATTTGGATAGAACAACGAACGCTTAATTACAACAAAATAGGCATACGATCTCCCATTTACCTCCTTAATTAAATTGTGGTCCATTATGTTCAAAAACAAACCGTCCAGTTAAACATTAACCAATTGACATCACATTCAACAAATAATTGGGGTTTTCTTGAGGAGACCAACTGAAAAAAGCTCGCCCAGACATAAATTATCCGAGCAGCTTCTTTGAATTCAGCAAATTTCACCTCAGCAAATACTTCCTATTTCTTTTCATCCTCTATAACAGCATCCAGATCTATGGCCATACGGATCATATCCACACAGCGGATACCATCCTCTATAATCTCTTCCTCATAATGTCTCACAAAGAAATCACGATCAACCCCGATAATGCGGAAACCGCAACGTTGGTATAACTTCAATTGATGAAAGCTGGAGTTGCCTGTTCCAATCTCGAGAATCCGGCAGCCCAATCTACGTGCAGCTTCCATCGCTTCCTTAATCATGTGTTTGCCTACACCTTGTCCCTGCAGTTCTTCCTGTACGGCAATATTAACAATCTCGGCAGTCTCCGGACGAGTCTTCAACAATACGAACTCTCCAACCATCTCTCCTTCATATTCAGCAATAAAACAAACACCCCGACTCAGGTACTCATCAACAATTGCTTTTGAAGGATCAGCCATCAATAAAAGTTCGTACGGTCGCTCTTCTTCCCAGTCCAAAATCCGGAACGACAATTTCATGCCAATCTCCACCTTTTCATCGTACAATATTCATTCTCGTTCTGTTTGCAGAAGCCTATGTATGGCAGATCTACAAATATATCTTGCTTGAGTCTAACAAACCTATCACCCAATCTATTAACCAACTACTGTACCCGATTGATTTTGATAATGACGAATAACCATTCCTGATGCTTTGGACATCCCCTGTTTCTCATAGAACGTCTGCAGCTCCGGATCACATAAGAGATCAATCATATAAAGATCACGAAGACGTTCAAATATGCGTTGAACAAGAGCCGTCCCGATTCCCCGACCCTTATACTCTGGGACTACTTCCAGTAAGGGGATATACGCGCTGAGAACACCATCAGAGATGGCTTGTATGAATCCGACCACCTTTCCGGTATCTTCATCAACAGCCAGTTCAATGGCATAGGACTTTTCCAGCAACTTTAGAAAAGTTGGCGTAGACGGCGGGTTTGGCCAACCATAAAAAAAATTCCCATCTAGCTGTTCAAGATCTATATCTTCCAACTTATCACGAAATACGATCCCCACAGACTACTCATCTCCCATAAAAATAGTAAACTTCATTATATCATAATATCTGGATATAAATATATAGATATGGATGATACATTATGACCGATCATTAATTGAGAATTTTACATGCTGTATCCAACCTTCAATCCCCTTACCGGACTTCGCGCTGTTCAAGAACAGAATCGCTATACACCATAAATGTCTCTTGCAACGTACGTCCGGATGACTTCTCCCAGATCACACTCCGCTCAAAAGTGCCTTTTTGGAAAAAACGTGGGAAACGTTCAGCAAACCAATCCTGCATAGGCAGCTCAAAAACCCGCTTCATCGGCACCCATAACAGCTCGCCTTCGGGCGGATCTTGCAATAACTGACCCTCGAATGAAGTCGCCAAATAGTTAAATACCATGTACCGCAATCCTTGTTCGGGATCACAGAACTCATCAAGCCCTTTATACGTAATTTCATTGACTACTAGCCCCGTCTCCTCCAGAACCTCCCGCATGGCACCATCCACGATACTCTCCGGAAAGTCTACCTTCCCCCCAGGAGCAATGTATCCCGGAAATCCTTTGCGGTCCGGCCGATTCATTAACAACACCTGATCATTCATTTTGTCCCATACCATACACATCGTTAATATTTCTATCCTAGTATCCATATTCGTCCTCCTGCTAACATGCGCTTCTCTGTTGTACACTAACATTTCTGGGAATAACCTGTGTTTTCCTTCTTTATTCCCACTCTGATTCATTCGTATTTTCACCGGTCTCACAGTATAGTCTATGATGATATATATGCATGCGAAAGGCGGACGCCCTGTACACCTGTACATCAGAAGCCCGCCTGTTTTGTTATATTCTATGCTGCTATTTCCTCAAGCCTGGAGTTTCCAGTTCTCAGTTCAATTCGGTAATCAACACCCGGCGTTCCTTCCATTCAGCCCGGCGATAAGCCTGTTGCATACCAAATTTGCGGATACTTGCCTTTGGTACCGATTTATATGGTAAAACGATCGTAAAGTCCTCATCAAACGGGAAAAAAGACAGGCCTACTTTTTCATTGGATAACCACTCTGCCTGAATCGGTTGTCTGGAACAGGCATCAAATGTACAACTGAGCCCTTCTGCAAAAAAATCATAACGCGCAGCAGGTGTTCCAGGTTCCTCCATACAGAGAAACAGACTGAGCTGATCACAGAAAAGCATGATCTCCACATCACTTTGCAGCCTCTGTTTCAGTGCTTCAGCATCACCACCAAGCTGTTTCTCCCAATCCAGATGACGTTCGTGTTCTTGTTGCAGATAATCTCGGATGTCATCATCATCCTGAGCATTGGCCCCCAGATTTTTCTGAAATAGCTCCGTGTACATCAAGCTACACAATAATCCGGCGTAGAGGTTTTTCTGACGAACTTCTTCAATCCCTTTATGGTAGAATACAAAACGCGGACGCAATGGAAAGTCACGAAACGAATACGGCGATTGACTGTAATCATTCCAGAACGGAGACGAATCCAGTTCAATCCAGCCACGGTCATGTTCCTTGGCCGCTAGAATCAATTCATCCCGATGCGCAGCATCGGATAATAATTCATTTTTCCAGTGGGAAGCCATCTCTCCGGCTACTAATCCATGCTCATGCTGTGCAGTCAAAACAAAATCATGCTCTCTCTCATATACGATCATGTGCTGTCACCCTTCCGCATGGTATACGTTGACTTTAACATAAATTGGGTTAAACTTTCCTAGTAAGTTGTTTTTCGCTCCATTTTGACGAGAGGCATTATGAAAGGCACAATGTAAAGGTGTTGTCAGTTTCCTGAAATTTGATACACTAAAGGTTGTGTCCACAATTATATTACATACAGAAAGCGGGATCTCATGAATTTATACTCTCCTTACATCGAGTTTAACCGCAAGGAATGGGCTGAACTTAAAGAACATCAGACCACTCTTCCACTGACGGAAGCCGAATTAGAACAGTTAAAGGGATTGAATGAAGAGGTATCGATTCAAGAAGTCGAAGATATATATTTGCCTCTTACCCACTTTATTGACCTATATGCAAGAGTTTCACGAGAGCTGAATCAACTGACGGCCTCCTTTATGAAAAAAGAAGCCCTCCCCACTCCCTACATCATTGGAATCGGGGGGAGTGTTGCCGTGGGCAAAAGTACAGCGGCCCGCTTACTACAGGCACTGCTCGCCAGAGGTAAGAAAAGCCCGAAGGTTGACCTTGTCACAACCGACGGTTTCTTATATCCCAATGCGGTGCTGCAAGAGAAGGGCATCATGAACCGCAAGGGATTCCCGGAAAGTTATGATATCAAATCCCTGATTCAGTTCATGGGTGATGTAAAATCTGGCAAACCCGAAGTGAAAGCACCCGTCTACTCTCACCTCGCCTACGATGTCATTCAAGGAGAAGAGAAGCAGATCTGTCAACCGGATATTCTCATTATTGAAGGTATCAATGTACTTCAGATCAAAAAGGAAACGCCTTTGCTGGTTAGTGATTTCTTCGATTTTTCCATCTACATTGATGCGGAAGAAGAGCATATACGACACTGGTACGTTGAGCGTTTCAAGCTACTCCGCAATACAGCGTTCCAGAACACAGATTCCTTTTTCCATCAACGATTCGCCAATATCGATGAAGAGGAAACCGTGCGTACGGCCAACCAGATCTGGCAGGATATCAATGCCAAAAACCTGCATGAAAACATTTTGCCAACCAAAGGACGTGCCAGACTGATTCTGAAAAAGGAAGCCGATCACTCCATTGGGCAGATTCAATTGCGCAAACTGTAGACAACACTCGTGCAGTACACTTTGATGTTATATCTAATTACCCTTAAAAGGAGAGAAAAACACATTGCAAACCCTGATTATACTCGGCAGTATTATGATGTTCCTGGCTGTTGCTTTGGGTGCCTTTGGCGCACACGCGCTCAAGCGCAAACTATCCGCTGACATGATCAAAATCTATGAAACCGGTGTTCAATATCACCTCATCCACGGACTTGGCATCATCCTGATCGGACTGCTGGCAGACCGTCTTGAATCCTCTTCACTCGTCATGCTTGCCGGATGGCTGATGTTCGCCGGAATCATCCTGTTCTCTGGCAGCCTGTACGTTTTAAGTGTAACGGGTGTTCGCAGATTGGGAGCCATTACCCCACTTGGCGGAGTCGCATTTTTGGCTGGATGGGTTATGATCATGATTGCTGCATTGTAATATGCCCCGTGGATAAACGAAAAGAGTATTCTGGCTGATATAATATCGCTGGAGCACTCTTTTGCTGTTTAATCTGTCCAGATTCTTCGAATGGTGGACAGCCCTGCATCCGGTCGTTGTCTCTCCAGCACATACACATCCGGGTTAGACAGTTTGGTCCACTCTTCATAACCAAAGGATGGTTCATACTCACGAATAAGCAGTGATAACAAGTTTCCATGTGTAACCACGGCCGCGTGCTGTTCCGGTCTGCTCCACAATTCTTCCAGTAGTGCCAGCCCCCTTGCAGCCGCGTTTCTCGAAGATTCCCCGCCTTCTTCCATCCAATCCACATCATCGTATGTACGTTTCAGTACATCCATCCAGTTAGGCAGATCAAGAGAGCTAAGTACCCTCTCCTGGAGACGTTCATCCGTATGTATATGTTGCAGCGTTGCTATGCCCAGTGGCATAGCCGTCTGAACGGCCCTTTTCCATGGACTGGAGACAATATACGTTATGGAATGATGAGCCAAGATATCTGCAAGTTTTTCAGCCTGCCTGATCCCTTCATCTGTAAGCTCTGCATGGGGTTCCTGCCCTGTGGCCTTGGCGTGACGTATAAGATAAATGGACTGCATAGCTATCACCTCCTATGGTGTAACTTACTTGGAGTTCATCTCAAGATATTGAAGTGCACTGTACATCTTCTCCTGCTCTTCCGGTCGGCCTGATGAACTGAGGAAAGTGACCTGTTCCCCTGTTCTGTCTCCATGTTGAGCCACCAGTCCAAGCCGCTGCTTCAGATGGTTCACTGTGCCTGTACTGCCATCAATGATCTGTATATGATCGGGCAGAACCGTGCGCAGAATGGACGTATAGAATGGATAATGCGTGCAGCCAAGCACCACTGTGCCATACCCTGGAAGATCAAGATCTGCCAGCTTAAACCGGAAATAATCAGCGATTTTGCGCGGATCAAAATCCAGCTGTTCACACCATTCCACAAGTTCCGGCAACGCAATGGAATCCACACTGTGGTGATCATCAACACGTGATACCAGTTCGTTATACTTGGTTTGGCTCAAGGTGAGGGCCGTGGCAAATACAAGCACTCTCTTCCCACTGTTGCGATTCATCTCCACGGCTGGTTTCACCGCAGGCTCCATGCCAATGATCGGGATATCATACTTGGCGCGCAGATCCTTCACAGCCAGACTTGTTGCTGTATTACAAGCAATCACGATGGCTTGAACATCCTCCTGAACGATGGCTTCCACACAATCAAAAATATGTCCTCTAACCTCATCCGCAGACTTCGTTCCATAGGGGACATGCAAGGTATCCGCATAATACAGAAATTTTTCTTCTGGAAACTGTTGTAATGCCTTATGCAAAACGGTTAAACCACCGATGCCTGAATCAAAAAAAGCAATTTTCTTTTTCAAGGATTTCACCTCTATAATGTATTCTTCCGGTTCCAAGAACCTCTCAATGCTGCTCATGCTGACTGGAGGTGAGGTTTGTACTTCCGGCTCATCACACACTACAGTGCTTGACGGCTTGCGGGAACCATTCCGGTTACGGATCGTTCTTCTGATCGCTGTTGTCTCCAAATTTTCTTGAATAACCTTATAGATGTATAAATTCGGAGACAAAGGCGAACGCTATCGCTTCTTCAGAATCGATTCCGCCCCCTCCATTACTTCCGCTAAGTCAGGTACTATAGAGAAGATAAGCCATTATTCTACGCTCATTTTATACTGTCTGAGCCAGTCCTTGCCACTATGCCACGCCTCAACAGGGTTAAGCTCTCCAAGCAGTTCAGTACTTGCCTGAGCCATGATCCATTCCTTAAGACCATTATCCGGACTGGATTCGAGCTGCTGTAGCAGCAGATGCAATCCTTCCTCACCGGTATTCAAGATTTCGTCGTATGCCTCCCGGTTACCAGCAATATAATCATTCGGATTGCTACTGGTCAGGAGGACAGGGTCGCTAACCATCTGCTGCAGGTTGCTTTCAATCGATGCTGATAATGCTTGGTCTTCTGTCCGAATCGAACATGCTGCTACCGTCAATGCTGTGCATACGGATAACAAACCCAGAATCAGTCTTCTGCGATTCACTGTACCACTCCTTTCAACAACGAGTTAACGCAACAGATTCGACTTTCATGCTCAAGCCCTCGGCCAACTACAGAACAAGTTCCCATTGTTCTTCGGTAAGCCCCTGACCTGACAACATCTCCTTGCGGACTTCCTTCACTTCAAAGCCCACAGATTGATATAATCTACGCGCGCTGATCAAAGACTCATTGGTCCACAGGATCACAGATGTGTAGTTCTTTTCTTTTGCAAAAAGAATTGCCTGTTTGATAAGCTCCCCGCCCCATCCTGCACCACGTGCTTCCGGTTCGATCAAAAACCAGCGAAGTTGAGCCGTATTTTCATTCACCTGAGTAAGTCCTATGGAGCCGGAAGCTGTCTGATCTAACTCAACAATCCATAACATCTCCCTCGAATGATTGCCTTTAAGTCCAAGCGAATTCACCGCGTTGGTGATAAATTCAGCAAAGCTATGATCATAATTATACTCGTTTCGATAAATTCGGATATGCGCTTCAATGACATACTGCAGATCCTTTTGTACGAAAGTGCGAATCATCAGACATCACAGTCCTTCCTCAAATCCACAGTTGTGATACTGAAATCCACACCGAACTGAATTAATCCGAGTTTACGGGCAACTTGCTGTGAAGCAAGATTATCCCAAGATGTACTGTAGATTGGCATGCGTCCACGCTCCTTGACATAATACTGCCAGCACTTTACTGTCTCCGCTGCATATCCATGTCCTCTATAACCGGGGGCCGTATACAGACTCGCTTCCGCCCCATGATCGGAGAGCCTTGCGGAGCAGCACACTGCCACAGCAGAATCCCCAATAACATAAGCGGCAACAGGGCTTTTTTCATATAAGTGATCTGTTAATTCAGGAAAATGCTCTGCCAGCAAATAACGCTGCTCCTGACCAATCAACTGAACCTTCTGATTCCACTCGTAAGATATCTCAGGAAAAGCATAGGCGGGTCCCATCCACACACGGTTAACTAGCTCAAAGGTTTCCACCTTGCGAATTAGTTTCGGAATATCCAACGGAAGCTCGCAATCCTTCCCCAACTCATCCATTAGATCCGGCGGTAACTGCTCATGATAATAGATCAGTGAACTGGCAGAAGTCATACCGATAAAAATGGCTGGAGCCTGCCCACCACCCGGCTCGTTGATGCTTAATAGACGCTGCTGCTCGTTGATCGTATATAAAGTACTCACCTGTATTTTCAACATTTCCATAGACGACAGGTTCGATTTTGGAACCATAACTAAGAAGTTAACCTTTGCAATAATCGTTTGCCTACACTGCCTTTACCAGCTTCCTGTTGCTCCAGAAATTCGGATAATTGACGTAATTCTGCAGGACGATATCCAGCCCCGCACCCGCAATTATGATAGGTATAACCATGACGGTACAGCATCATCACTTTGGTCCATTGTTTGGTATCATTTTGCTTGGGCGCCTGGAAATCGTGTCCCATGCTAACCATAGATGTGGCACATTGCGGGCATTTATATTCAAGTTGTGCCACCACCTCAGGGCTCAGGTCATGTCTGGAAACTTGTTTAAATGATTTGCGACAAATGAAACATGCATAGATGTCTTTATATGGTCCTGACAAGGCATATCTGCACATCATCTGCACCCCCTTAATAATTTCCATTATACGGGATTTCACACACGTATACGAATGGATTTTGCACATTTGCGAAAATTCCACCACTCACTCATTGACCTTAAATCGTAGCTTGTTTCCAGGCCTCACCAAGTTCCGCAATCGATGCGTACCGCTCGGACCGATCATCGCTCACTGCACGTATCACAACCTGATACAATGCTTCTCCGGCATCCCATCTGTCATAAGAACGATCTTTCTCCCCACCAAGCAACCCAAACGCCATTGCCCCCATGTTGAATACATTGGTAACCGCATCTATGGGTGCACCCAACTCAAATTCCTCAGGGGACATAAAGCGGGAAGATCCCCACATGCGCCCCATGGTATTGGTAAAAGAGCCCTTCCGATACAAGTCGATATCACAAATTTTCATAAAGTTTCTGTCAAAATCATAGATCAGACTGCCATCATACAAATCAACAGCCACATAACCTCTTCGTTCCACCTCGATATGAAAATTCAGAATCTGCTCCATTGCCCGAATGCGTGTCTCAACAGGAAGCTGTCTGAACCGATAGTAGGGCGAACGCGGATCTTCATATTTGGCCGGAGGCGGAAAATACCAGTGGGAATGCAAACACTCCCCATCCACCCAATCGAATACACAGGCATACCCCTCATCCGTTGTAAAATGATCCGTTAGTCGAATCAACGTGTCATGCGCCAAATCTTCGTAAACGGAAACAGATGATTTCAGATTACGAATGGCTTCCGGGGGACTTCCCGTATGATTCGCATGAATTGTATGTGCTCCCGCATATTTAACGAACAATCGCTTTCCATCCTTTTGCACAATACCAAAAGAGAGATTCCCTGAATCCTGCTGATCGAATACGCGAAAAACCTTACCCAAGGGCTGTAACCAATCGAAAGAATGAGACTCTTTTAAGACAAAGGAAACACCGTCGATCTCAAGTTCAACATGATCTGTCATCGGACTCCTCCTGTGGTGATATCAGCATCCAATCTTGAGGGCTCTGTATAAAAGTAATTCATATGCGCCTCATCATATCCCTGACCATAGACTTCCAATGCGTTACGCTCGATGCCGTAGACTTCAAATCCATATCGCTCGTATAAACGTCGGGCTGATTCATTGGTTGTCACTACACTCAGATTAATCTGTTTGATACCTTCCAGATGTCTTCCCCGATCCAGCACCTCGCGGAGCAACCGTGAAGCCAACCCACTCCCCCGATATGGGGGAGCAACATAGACGCCCCATATCATGCCTTTGTGCCTGAGCTTTAGGCCATGTTCCCTTTTGAAACCCATCATTCCCGCCAAGGTTCCTTCTTCTGTGTATGCTCCCAGAATATAATCATCGGGCTCATTATGTATGCGTTCCTGTACTTCATTCATGGGAATCTCAATCAACAATTCAAACGAAGCCCCGAAGGCTTCAGGATGTGTTTTCAATGCTTCCAGTCGTAAATGCCAGTAGATGTCTGCTTCATCCCGCTGAATATTGCGAATGGTACAGGGCTCTTGCTTTCGGCCTTCATTCATTCTTCAACCACTCCCTGCATCTCATAAGGATAATCGATCTGAAGTTTTACATTCGCTGCCGCTTCCTGTCCTGCAAGCAACCCAACAACATAAATCCCAAGGTCAATGGACGTGGCCACACCACCGGCAGTAATTACATTTCCATCTTTTACAATCCGCTTCTGAATCACCTCGGTGACATACGGCTCAAGCAAATTATATGCATGTGGATGTGTTGTTGCTTTTTTACCGGATAAAAAACCAGCTGCACCCAGTAGCAGAGAGCCTGTGCACACGGAAACCTTCAAAGGCACAGACTCAGCCTGTTTCAGCCAACCTACGAAGGCCTCGTCATATCGAAGCTTGCGCGTTCCCATGCCTCCGGGGATAAACACGAGATCGTATTCCGATAGGTCAGGCTTCACTCGATCCACCTTCATCGTTAAACCAGACTCATCCGTGACCTGATCTGTCATTGCACAGGTTTCCCACGTCGTTCCTTTGGTTTGCTCAAAGAAATTCAACCGATTGATCACATCATAAAACCCTGCAAAATCAAGGAAAGTCAGTCCATCAAACAAAACGAATGCTATTTTCATTGGTAACCTCCGCTTTTTTTAATTTGGAGCATCCTGGTTATGTTTCTGATTCCGATCCCGTTCCATGGCTTCCTTCACCCGGTCACGAGCTGGCAACTTGCTATTGATATGAAAGAGCAGACCCACAATCGCAAGAAGTAATATAATGACGATGAATTCGAATACGGCTAATCCCTCCCATTCGGAAATTGTGCAATCTTGACTCGTACCTAATTTCTATTTTAATCCACGGGCAATGATCCACTCCAGCCACTTCCAGGGTAGAAACAACTTGCCTATGATGAGCACACGTGAACCTTTTCCGAGAGCATATCGAAGTCTTGGTGCACGCATCCGTGCAATTCGGCCAATCAGATCAGCTACCTCCTGTGGATCAGGTGCCGTCTCGCTCGCATGTTTGGAATAACGAAGAACCGTATCCAGTTTATGCTTATATGGAGAGTTTTCGCTCCGGTGAATCTCACCCAAACCTTTATTCCAGATCGGCGTACGATAAGCGCCTGGTTCAACCAATACCACGCGAACGCCGAACGAAGACATCTCATGCCGCAGACTTTCCGTGAATCCCTCCACAGCGAATTTGGAGGCAGCATACGGAGCATATCCTGGAAAACCGGACAACCCGCTGACACTGGACAAGTTAACGATTAACCCCTGCTTCTGTTCACGCATCACAGGCAAGACCGCACGTGTCACAGCGATTAACCCAAACAGATTCGTATCCATCTGGCGCCGCCAATCCTCCATCGATACTTCCTCAATGAACCCGCCAACCGCAAATCCTGCATTGTTCACCAGCATGTCGATTCGGCCATACTCCAGAACGACTTTGGTTATAGCTGCTTGCACCGATTCAGAATCCGTAACGTCCAACTGCTCGTACACCAAACGTTCTGTTATGCCTGCCTCTCCTGCAAGTCTGACCAACTCTCCTCTTCGACTAAGGTCGCGCATGGTAGCAACAACAAGGTATCCCTGCTTGGCAAGAGTAATGGCCGTTAACATACCGAAGCCACTGGATGTGCCTGTGATGAGAGCCACGGGATCATGTGCACCAGATGTTGATAGTCTTTTTTCCTTTGTTTCTTCATTTCTATGATCCTCTGTCTGCATCCGCCGCTGTCCATCTCCTATCTTGTATGTCACCACTGTCATTCAGCCACCTGCTCTTCCCCAATATTTTCCCACCAGCTCAATCAAGCTGTCTCTCCACCCTGCGTAGCTTGGTGACCCCTGGTTTGAACGTATACGGAACGAATCTCACCTCAGGCAAAGTACAATCCATCCTGTCTGCCAACTTGTTCAATTCCTGCAACACAGCAGCATTTACTTGCCCCAGTGCTGCATTTCCTCCAAGTTGTAGCGATACCTCCATCGTCCCGTCCCCACGTTGCACCACACGATAATGTTCAATATCTGGCGACGCCGCAATGACCGAACGGGTGACGAAATCCGGAAAGACCGGCACCGCCTCACCCGTATGTAGTTGTGAAAAATATAGCGTGTCATCACAGCGGCCTTCAATCCGCTCAATGGCGGTAAACAGGGAACCACAGGCACATGGCATCGCCGCCTCGGTCAGAATATCATTCAGCCGATACCGGATGATCGGCTGTGATATTCTGGAGAAGTCTGTGATAATGGGCACGAACCGCCGGGTGGCGGGATCAATGTAGTCTTTTTCAATATGGACTATATCCTCATTCAAATGTAGTGTGCCAAAACGACAAGTAGCACCCAGGAACCCTTCTGTGCACTGATAGACTTGATGAACGGTCTGTCCGAAGACCCGCTCCAGCACCTTGCGATCCAAGGGGTCCAGCACCTCGGCAACAGAGATGATTTTATCCGGTACAGCAGTCAGGTGGCCTGCCACATAGGCGTCCGCCAACAGACGCAGCATGGATGGAGGAGCCACCCACACGGTAGGTTGGTAGGTTTCCAGCCGATTGACCAAGGTCTCCACACGCTCCAGCAGATCAAAGTACTGAAACTGCAACTTACCACGCTGCACCGATTCATACAGATTACTGTTGGCCCGCAGGAAAAACGCAATCTTGGCAGGTTTCCACAGTCCACCAGGCAGCAGCTTGGCCAGCACCGTGCCCGTCCACGCATCCTGCTCCCGATCACTTACCAGAAATATTCCCCGGTTCCCTGACGTACCCGAGGACAATCCAACAGTCACTCCCTGAATGGAGGGTTTGAAGTCACGCGTTTCTTCACTTTCACCTGCTAGAGCCAACGCTTCATCTTTGGTAATGCCTACCGTATTCAGTGTATCAAAGTTCTCCATCATGATTGATTTGTCAATCAACGGAAAGCTTCTCCAGTTGGATGCGTCCACGCCACCCCACCACTTTCGGTAAAACGGAGATCGGGCGCGGATCTGATGGACATGTCGAATAATCCGGCGCTCTTGCCAGCGCTCCAGTTGTTCTCGCGTTTTCCATGTTCGCAGCCCACGTGCAAGCGCATAATGAACCACAATACGAAAGGTATTACTCATCGTTTCGGCCCTCCCACACCCCAAGCTTCCAGTACATCTCGACAATGACTCGGCACTATCCGAATGTGGGGGAACTGCTGATGCAGCTGAACCAACTTGTCAAAGTTACGGTGGTATTCCTGTCGATCAGACATAATGATACCCGCGAGCGCATGAGGCCTACGCTGTTCACGAAAAGCCCGACTCGACCACACTGCGTCCGCGCACAGGAAATAATCATGTTCTTCTGTACGCAGCAGGAGTCCCATCATGCCTTCCGCATGACCGGATACATCCACCCCCAGCAGACTGCCATCGCCAAAGATATCGTAGACTTCATCAAAAGGGAACTCCTCCCCCGCTCTCATCCACCGCTTAGGCTGACGCGTAACAGGCAATGATCTGGCCGCAAAATCCTCAGGCAACAACCCGGACAGATAACCTGCCTTCACAGCCGCAATCGAACCAAGGGAGCGCACCGCATCATAAGCCCTTGGCAAATAGATGAATTGTGCCTCCGGGAAATCTCGCACACCCGCGATGTGATCGCCGTGAAAATGAGAGAGGATGATATACCGAATATCCGAAGCTTTCAGCCCAAGCCCAGCCAAAAAATGAACGGCACTATCCTCTTCACGATAGACAACCGGTGTAATATGACGATACAGCGCATTGGGCAGATGAGCCGTTTCCTTGAAAAAGCGGGAGCTATATCCCGTATCCAGCAGGATTGGTCCATATACAGGGTGAATGATGCAAGCAAATCCTGCGGGGAAAGGTACTGGTCTTAATCGACCACCACGCAGCGTCAGAAACTCTGGATGTGTACAGTAACCCGCCGCACCCAAATATAGTTCTACCGGAGTTGTCGTCAGCATGATTCAGCCCTCCACCAGTCTGCAAATTGTTGCAATCCCTCTTCAATGGACACCCGAGGGACGTACCCTAATTGCTCCCGTGCATCCGTAATATCCAATGTCTGTGGAATAGATAAGGAGCCGACTGTATACCGTGTCAACGGAGGTTCACCCAACGCAGGAATATAGCCATGAACTCGCTCCAGCAACGCTGCCACACCATATGCCATCCGATAAGGAATGTTTCGACGACGCAAGGGCATATTCAGCATGCCAAACAGGCTGCTCACCAACTCATTAAACGCCCTCGGATCGCCATTAGAGATATTGTAAGCTCTGCCAAGCGCTTCGTCAGGGGCATCACGGCACAACAACAAGGCGTCCACCACATTATCCACACATGTCAGATCAATTAATGCCTGTCCACCGCCAATCATCGGCACGCCTGATTTCGCGTTTGCTGCGACTATTCTGGGAAATAACGTCTGATCATACGGACCAAAGATCGCTCGCGGTCGAATCATGATCGACGGAAGTCCCTTCGCATGCCCCTCCATCACAACCTGCTCCGCGAGAAGCTTGGTGGCTGCATAATGATTGGCTGGTTTGGATGGCAACGGGTCATTCTCATGTACGTCATATCGCGGTATGTAGTTAAAATAGATACTTGGAGTCGAGACATGTATGAATCGCTGTACATCATTTTTTAGGCAGCCATCCATGAGTTTCTGTGTCCCTTCCACATTACTGCTATGAAAGTCCTTATACTTCCCCCATGGTGATGATAGCGCCGCACAGTGAAAGACCACATCCTGCCCCGTGCACGCTTCATTTACTGCCGCCTCATCCCGTAGATCTCCGTTCAGAAATCGGATTCCTGCCGACTCAAGTTCTGTACCAATCTTTGGCTGTCGGCCCATGCCCGTGACTTCCCATCCCTCTTTTGCAAGTCGTGTCGCGAGATGCCTGCCCAGGCATCCCGTAGCTCCTGTAACCAATCCTCTGTTCATTGTTGTTCACCGTTCCATTCTATGTCGTGAGTCAAAGCTTCAGTCAGCGAGAACTTCTGTGATCTTGCCAGACGCCAGGCGGTCAGCACCACTGCAAATTGTTCAAACAAAGGCTGGATATCCTGCCGCATATAGACCACATCCCGGGCTCCACGCCAGGCAGCTACCCATGCCCGGAACTTTCCTTTGCCGAAGATCTGCTGCAGCCCGCTTCCCAACATGGGCAGCATGAGCATGGCTTTGCTGCCCCGTGCGGGCGTGATCATCCTTCCTTCCTTGACCAACGTCTCCGGTTCAGTTAGTGCACGCACCAAGTCATCTCCAGGGTGAAACAGATGAATCCCACTCGTTGCCCTCGGATTACACTCAATTGCGTAAACTTGCCCATCCTGACCTTCTATAAAATCAAACCCAATCTGTCCACTAAAACCTGTTGCCTGCACAAATTGTCTCACCCATGCAAGGGCCCCCTCATGTTCCACCTGTTCAAAAAACACACTGGCCCCCACGCTTCCTGTGCGGTAGCGGCTATCGTAGGTGGCGTGCGCAACCAGTTGTCCTTCGTGGGCTATGCTGTATGTACACAACACCTGACCAGGAATGAAGGCCTGTGCAACCCAAGGCGAAGCAGAGGATAATCCCCCTTCTTCCGGAGGATCGTTACGTAATTGTCGATGCTTCTTTTCGCTTACGTAACCTTCCTGAGCAGTCCCTGCCATACCCTCATCGATCAAGCGTGCTGGCATGCGAACTTTGGCGGCAAAGCGGGAATACACCGGTTTCCATACCCAATCTCCCATCGTTTCCAGAACAGACTGAGCGTCCATCCATTCCTGCTCATTGTTGATCAGACGTGTATCCGGGACCGAAAGACCGAGTGACCCTGCAAGCTGAATAAAATCATATTTATGGTGCAGCTCATGCAGCTGCTCCAGAGTTGTAACCAGGACACGACAATATGCACGCAGTCTGTCTGCCCCTTGAGCAACATAGAAGACTTCTTCACACATGGGGATCAGCAGGTCGATCTGCCAATCCTGTGCCAACCGTTCCAGCTCTTCCAGATAAGCACGTGTGTCATGACGCGGCGATGGGACCACGGCGCACTGTTCCACTGCACGGGATGATCTGGTCAGATGCCGTACGGCACTCTCCGCAACATAGACCCGATGGCCTGCACGATGAAGCATGCGTGCCAGATCGAGTGTAACGGGAGCCCTTCCGCCTGTAAGGAGCACACGAAGAGAAGCAGATGTACGATGTCCGGTTTCCCCAAATCTAGTAGTCAAAAATGAGTCCTCCCAATGATAATCCGGCAGCCGTGCCAATCATCAACACCCGATCTCCACGCTGAATACGCTGTTGTCTAATCGCTTCATGCAGACCCATCGGGATCGATGCCGCAATTGTATTGCCGTGATTTCGTGTGATGTCCATAAACCGATCTTCAGCAATGCCAAGCTTCTTGCGAATCAGTCTCATCGCCATCGCACTTCCCTGATGAGGAATGACCAATTGGAAATCCTCCATTCGATTCCCGGTCGCCTGCAGCATATCGCTGATGAATCCAGGTAGAAGTCTGGAAGCCATGCGGAAGATGGCCTGTCCATCCATATGAAAAAGATAGGGCTCCGGCTGATCTGCCTTATAATTCGAAGCATGCAGCCGTGTACCTCCACCTGCAATCTCCGAGAAGCGAGCACCTCGGCTGTAGGTTCGAAGGGAAGCATGTACAATCTGAGAGGATGACCCTTCAGGCGAACGTTCAATAATAACAGCGGCCGCTCCATCTCCGAACAGGGCCGCACTCTCTTTATCCGACCAATTGAGTCCGGCTGAGGCAATCTCGGTGGCTACGAGCAGTACTCGCCGGTAACGTCCAGCATCTACCATATAGGAGATCACATCGAGTCCGTTCAGGAAACTCAGGCAGGTTGCATCCATATCAAAAGCAGGTACGCCTGAATCTTGCTGCCCCATGGCCTGCTGGATAAATACCGCCGTACTTGGCAACGGTTGTTCCTTCGTGCCACTGGTACACACCAGGCAGTCGATATCACTGAATTGTAATCCTGCATCCGCAAGTGCAGCTTCGGCAGCCTTGGCACCCATGTAGGACGAGGTTTCTTCACCCGAAGCATAATGGCGTACACCTACACCTGTGGCTTTGCTAACCCAGCCCGCAGGCACGCCCAAGCGGCGATCCAGTTCCTCATCGGTGACCTCCTGTTCAGGCAGGTACTTCCCTGTTCCTGCAATCCTTACTCTTCTAAGTTGCATTTCCCCAACCTCTTTCTGTTCATCTGACTGATATATATAAGTTCGTATTCAAAAAGACCGGTTTTCAGTACCGAGAAGATGGGATGAAGCTAGAAATGGAGTAGCGGAGCGTAGGAAAACTACGTGAGCAACGGACATTTCGGCTGAATTCCATATTCGATGCTGATGATGCCGATAGGCATACTTCGTAATCAAAAGCGGACTTTTTGAAAAACCTCTATAAGTTCAGCTAATTAGTATTTACACTTACACTCCGATGACAGAACAACTTTCCGATCGCTGTTATCCCCAGATTTTTTTGATTCCCTTCTTAAAAAGGGAAAATCCGGGGATAAGCATATGCTTCCGATGCAGCTTTCTTTCAGAAAGCTTTTAGGCGAACGCTTCGCTTCTTCAAGTTATTTCTGTCCCTCCGTTATCGTGTAAATGTTTAGTTGAACATATATAAATGAAATGAATCCTCCACCTCAAATGGCGAAACGCCATGAAGTAAACCTTAAAATATATAATAAAGGGCAGATGCCTCTGCCCTTCCTGTTGTGTTTTCTTTTGTATAAAGTGTCATTTCTTCTTATTCAAAATCTCGGCAAGAGCGGCATCTAGTGTACCGTATGTGAACGTGAATCCTTCCCTCTCCAATCGCTCAGGAATCACCCAACGACTCTTGAGAACGAGTTCCGTCTCTGTCCGAATAAAACGTGCGCCCAGTTCAAGCATCCAGCGAGGAGAAGGCAGTCCAATCCGAACACCCATCTGTTCTCTCAGACGCGTCATCAGCTCCCGATTCGTAACCGGATGAGGCGAAGAGGCATTGAATACACCATTCAGATGTGGATGCTCTTGCAGATAGATCACCATGCGGAACAGATCCTCGATATGAATCCAGCTGAACTGCTGTGTGCCTGCACCTTGCGATCCTCCCAGTCCAAAACGGACGAGGTTCGTCATGGGCACCATCACGCCACCCTCGCCCAGCACAATCGCAATTCGCAGTGCAATCTGACGCGTAGACGGCAGACTGAACTCAAAGAAAGCCTGTTCCCAAGCTTTGGCAACGTCGACCGAGAAGCCAGAGCCAATCTCGCCTTCTTTTTCCGTCATGGGACGATCTTCAGCATGTCTGTATATGGTCGCCGTACTCGAATTAATCCATAGTTCGGGAGGATGATTACAAGCCAGGACGGCATCGCCGAGAATACGTGTTGTACGCGTTCTGGATTCCAGAATGACTTTGCGATTCTCCTCCGTATAACGGCAATTTACCGATTTACCTGCCAGGTTAATCAGCATCTCTGCTTCTTCCAGTGCCCCTATAATTCCTGCACGATCCTCCCAGGCAATATGACCGGGCTGACGCGAGATAATCAGCACCTCATAACCCAGCTTCCTGAACCTTTGGGCAAAATCCTGTCCGACAAATCCCGTTCCACCAGCTAATACAACCTTCTTCACGGTATCCCCTCATTTCCCATACTGGGTAAAGAACTCGCAAGATATAGATTGGAATGTTTCTATGCATGCAAAATGTAGATAATAGATTAACACCGCCGGTGATCCGTTGGTTTGATTTATTTCACACCCAGAGCTACGTACAAGCGATCCCGCTCTTCGATAGCCCATGCGTTTGCAGGGTTTTGTTCCAATTGATATCGGAGTTCATCATAAAAATCATGGATCATGAATCCGTCCGGCAAGTTCCCAAGCATCGCTGTAAAGTTGTACTCTGGCAGTGTTCTTTTTCCTTCACTGATCTGCTTCAACCAATCCATCCAATTTGCAAGAGTAAGCACTTCCTCCTGCCACAACTCGGCCTGTAACCCAAGCGCATCTTGAAGTTGCTCGTACGCCAATGGATCAGCGAAGGCTCGGCAAGCCTGAACAGCCAGTTCATACAACTCGGTCACTGCACGACGTACCTCATGCTTAAGTTCGACCTCCAAGCCTCCCATGTAATCCTGAATCTGAATGCTCTGTCCATCATCGTATAATAGCGGTGTCTGGGCCAACAGGCGTACAATCTCTTCCATCTCGTGCATTGAAACTCGCTTCTGCTCATAGAGAGCAGGTAATTGATATGCTGTAATGATCATTCACTCCTACATCGTTCTTCTATTAATGACCTATATTATAACATGGTTTGGCAATCATCTATCAGGATAACTTGACTATCCACTACAAGTTGTAGTAGTTTATACGTACTACGTAGTGTAGTAATACGATCGTTATGGACGCATAACGATGTTAAGGAGTGTTCACTGTGAACCAGATTCAAAAATTATCCGAAACAGAAATGGAGTTAATGGTCGTTATATGGTCATGCGCCCCACCGGTCACCTCCACAGAACTATTAGACATATTCGCTGAGAAGGGGAAAGCGTGGAAAGCGCAGACCATGTCTACCTTTCTGTCACGGTTGGTGGATAAAGGCGCACTTACCGTCACGAGACGTGGACGAACCAATGATTATGAGCCTCTTCTAAAGCCCGAAGATTACAAACTACAGGAAACGCAGCACGTTCTTGATGGACTGTATCAAGGTTCAGTCAAGAATTTGGTTTCGGCCATGTATGATGGTGACAAGCTTTCAGACGATGACATTTCAGAACTGAAAAAATGGCTTTCGGAAAAGTAGGTGCAGATGATGAATATCTTTTTTGAGATTCTGTGCAGCCTGACCGTGGCGGGAAGTATCGTTTCTGTTTGTATTTTGGCACTACGACTTATACCCGTATCTGTTTTTCCGACCAAGTGGCTCTACAGACTCGGTAAACTGGCTATCTTGTTTTATCTGTTCCCGGTATCTCTTGGCCTTTCATGGCTTTTGGATATTGCATTCCAAACGACATCAACTATACCGGGTACGGAGAATGCAGCAGCTTCAGGCTTACTTGCAGGAACGTTTATACCGGAACAAACCATTTCGGTAACCACAGCCTGGTTCTTGTTATGTGTATGGGGCACTGGAGTCATTGGTTTTTCTGCATGGCAGGTGTACTGTTACCGGAGATTTCTGAATGAATTATCTCGTACACGTACCCCAGTCCTCCGTCATAGTGAGGCAGCTATACAGCTACCATTAATCAAAGAGGGTTTGGGTCTCAAACGTAATATCACGCTTGCTCACAGCACGCTAGTACGAAGCCCTATACTGGTTGGCTTGTTTAAACCAACGATATATCTGCCACCCGAAAATACGGTGAAAATGGACATCAGCATGGTGATTCATCATGAGTTGGTACATCTGAAACATAAAGATCTGTGGGTCAAGGCTGTGACCTTGGGCGTTAGTGCCCTGCACTGGTTCAATCCCCTGATTCATATGATTCGCCGGGACATTCATACCTGGAGCGAGTTGGCCTGTGATGAAGATGTGGTGAAAGAGATGTCCCATGAAGAGCGAAGACGATATGGTGAGACGATTTTAAATGTGATGGCGGGAACCAAGAAAATACCTGCTCAATTTTGTTCGTCCCTATCGGGTGAAGGCAAACAATTAAAAAGGAGATTGATGATTATGTTTAATGTAAAGAAACTGAAAAAGAAACATTGGATGATAAGTATGGGAGCCCTCCTGCTTATTACTGGCGTAAGTACATCCACCGCAGTATGGGCATCAAACCATACGGTTAAAGTAGAGGCCAAGGCTACTGAAGCTGTGCCTGTTCCTTCCGTATCTGAGACCCCTAAGATCGTAGCTTCTCCCGATACAGCCGGAGTTTCTGAAGCTGTAACTGCTCCCGCTGCTTCCGAAACGCCTGAAATCGTGGCTATCCCTGAGGATGAAGTTTCAGAAAATGTACCAGCTCCTTCGACTGCTGAACCTTCTGAGGCTCAAGTTGTAGAATCAGCCACAGTTCCTTCTCCTGCTGGACCTTCTGAGATGGTAGCCCTTCCTTCCGAGGACAAGGCTTCCGAGGCCGCAACCGTTCCTTCTCCTGCCCCATCTTCTGAAATGGTAGCTCTCCCTGGGGATAAGGTTTCAGTAACTGTACCTGCTCCTTCAGAAAAATAACCTATTGTTAAGGAGTAATAACCATCCTTATATGCAAACAGGACGAAGCATAGATCATAGATCTCCGCTTCGTCCTGTTTCCGTTTTTCTGTCATGTGCATTAGATAAATGTTTTGATCGTAGCAAAATATTCACGGATCATGTTGACGGGTTTCAGATAACCCGGTGACGGAGCCGATATGCCGTATTCTGCTGCATAACCATTCTTGGCAGCGATGTATTTGGAACGGAACATATGATAGTCACTGGTGACAATCATGATCTCAGGGTGCTCTAACCCGGATTCAAGAATGATTTTTTTGGAAAAGGCCAAATTCTCCTGTGTACTTGTGGAGCGATCTTCCATAATCACTTGGGCGGGGTTAATCCCCTGTTCAATCAGATAGTTTTTCATGGCGAGCGCTTCGGGAATCGATTCTCCAGGTCCCTGTCCACCCGATACAATGACTGGTGTCTGAGGGTGACTACGAATGTAGTTCAGACTTGCATCTAACCTTTGTTTCAGGGTCAATGACAATTCCGTGCCACGGATGCCTGAACCCAGGATAATGACATAGTCCGCTTCTTCCGGATCATTCGCACCAAGCTGTGTGAATACAAGTGCTTCAATAATGACAAAAGAGACGGCAACCACGCCAAATCCGGTAAGGATAATCCGTTTCAGAATAACATGCTTCTGATAGTCAATCCGTCTTAGCACGATAAAAGCCACCGTGATCATTCCAAAAAACATGACTGCAAATCGTTGGCCCCAGAAGGCCAGAAATGCCACAAAACATGCCAACAGGACAAGATCAATGATCAGTCCATTTTTGTGTAAGAACTTTTTTATCAAATCCGTAGACACTCCTTCTTGTACCCACTATTCCGCAAATCACTTATTATTCAAGCTGTTATTATCGTTAGTTTCGGCCATTGTTCCTGCCAGCGCTTCTTCTGTACTCTCTGATTATAATAGTCAGCATCCGTGAAGAATGGACTTTTGCGGACTATAAGGTGATACAGATCATGCAAACCATGCGGAGCACAGATGTTAACCCGATCTTCTTCATCCAACTGTACACCTATGGCAGTCACAATCTCTGGCCAATAGCGAAGAGCATCTTCAGTAGAAAGATAAGGATCTGTGCCATTGCGCAGATGCATTCTCGCCTGATTTTTGACCGACCACTTGGCATTGCCTGTCAACTCACGGAGCTGACACTCCAACTGTATGTCTCTTTCCTCACGCAGGTCTGACGCATCATAATAGACAACATCAATATCACTGTGCAGCTCGCGAACAGCATATCCATGCAGAACATCCCAGATATAATTGCGAATATATCCTGCACCTATGTAACATTGTGGCAAATGGAGACCTCGGACTCTCCGCAGGTCATGCATTAATTGCTCATGCTCTGTAATTGCACGGATGAATTTCTCCTCATGCAGAAAATGGTTCTTCTCCCTACTCCCGATGCTCTACTCACTCCCTCAATCTATTCTACGTGCTTCACTGCGCTTACTTCCAATATATCATGTTTGGGTGTCTGCGATAAAATGAACAAATCCCCTCAGGCGGTCACCCTAAGTTTCATCTGAACAGATGGATCTTAAGGTCTTTCACCTGAGGGGATTGCATCGAGAGTCTGATTCGAGGTTTTAGTCAGCCCCACATCCCAATCAACAAAATGCCGACAAAAATAACGATGGAACAGAGAATACGCTTTTTCCCCTGCTGTTCTTTCAGCAGCAAAATACCAAGGAATGCGGCAAATATCGTGCCTACTTCCCGAAGGGGACCCAATCTTGCCATCGGTGCCTGTTGTAACGCAAACAGAAACAACAGGTACGAGCCCGGATTCAGTAATGCTCCAAGCATAATGGTCGATCGATTCACCTTCCACTCCTGACGCAATTGACGAGAAGCCAGCAACGCAGGCGTTAATCCGGCGACAAAACCAATGTTGGTCACTTCAAGTAATGATAAGGGTGAAATATGTTCCAGATTCAGTTTATCCACGAACACGTAACTGGTTGTACATAAACCCACACATAAAGCCATAAGAACGGGCTTCAATCCCGTTCTACGCGAGCCCGTCGTAACATCTCTGCTTCCGACGCCACTGAGCACCGTAAATCCGCCCAGCATACACGCAATGCCGATCCAGCCGTACAAGGATAAGGTTTCCCCAAGAAAAGTAACTCCAATTAGAGGCACCAATAAGGTGCTCGTTCCCCGCATAATCGGATAGATCTGAGATAGGTCGCCGAGTTCGTAGGTCTGAGACAACAACCAAGAGTACAAAGCCTGCAAGCCCATAGACAGAATTAACAGCGCATAGGCTGCAATGGATAAGGGTTCACGTGCCAACTCCATAATAAGTACAGGAAGCAATATAACCGTCGGAATCATCATAATGGACCACAAAAACACACTTTTGTTCAGACTGCGCTTGGTAAACATGCTCCAGACGGCATGAGCCATCCCGGAAGCCAGTACCAGCATTATAGGTAAAATCATAATCAAAACGTTCCTCTCTACTCCATTACTCTTTTATATAATCTATTGTGCTGAAGCGCTCCCAGGTTGATGTTCTGTCTGCTCCTTCACGACAGATCCGTCTTCCAGACGAAGCCATGTATCAAAGCTGCGTTGTCCCGCCTTCAACTGAATGACGCGTCCTCCGCGCAGCATGCCTTCCCTTCCATATGTACTGTGCCCACTCGAACGCCCGTAGCAGAGACGAATGCCGTGGTAATTCCCGTGAAAATCATTCACATGATCATGTCCGCAAAAGGTTCCCATCACATCGCCCATCTCCAGCAGTGCAGAGAACAGCCCCGAGTTCACTTGGGCAGAACAGACAGGCTCGTACTTGCTGCCATAGCAGATCTGCGTGTCCCACATGGACTGGTATTCAGGAATCGGGATATGAAAAAACGCCAAGGCGGGTAGCTTATCTCCGCGGCTGCGGCCGGGATTGACGCGTATGGATTCAGACATCAGCCACTGGATCTGATTGGGCTGAATCCAGTCATAGCCGGGAATAGACTCAACTGTGGAATAACTCCCTGAATCGAGGAAATATAACACTGCAGCCGGACTCCCATCCGAATCGGCTACCTCCAGCGTGTAATTGCTCATACCTGCAATCTCGCTTGGACCAGGCTCTGTCACTGTGTACTTATGTTCTTGAATGACATCCATTAATCCATCGGGAGTAATTCGATTTTCCGTATCATGATTGCCGTACACAAATGCCCACGGAATGCCACACTCTTCCACAACTGCTACGGCCTCACGAAAAGCCTGCTCTGGATGCTCACATGCCTTTTTCCCCTGATCCACCGGCCCCGTATAGATCACATCACCAGTAAACACCACCAGATCGGGCTGTTCCGCCTCAACAACAGTATTCATTAACTGCCGGGTTCTGATATCTTCAGGACGACCGTCTTTCCAGTGCAGGTCTGTAAACTGCACAATTTTAAACGTTCCATTTTTTTGAAAAGTCAGCTGTCGCTTCACTCTTTTAACCCCCTCATTAGTAGTAAGTAAAAATACATGTTATTTAATTCTGATCTCGTTACACTCTGTATGTTGTTTTGTGTGGTATTATGTTGTTTCATATGATCTTATCTTCACATGATAGTACTGTCAATACATCGTTAATTTTATCATCACATCTCTGTTCCATATTATTGGATAACGAAATAATCAAGATTTTAAATGACACAGGTTTGTTTCAATTCAAAGTAAACACCTGGCAAATTGACAAGCTTCGCTTGACCTTTTAAACTATATAAATCAACATAAATCCACAAGACTACACAACTCATAAATTTAAAATACATATGTATACGCAATACAGGAGGTTCGACAACGTATGTCTCTAACGTATGAAGAGCGCAAAAACACCATCCTTACCCGTCTGGCTACCCAAGGAAAGGTTCAGGTTCAGGTTTTGGCAAATCTATTTCAGGTTTCCACAGAAACCATACGGCGTGATCTGGATCGACTTGAAAAGGAAGGCGAATTGCGTAAAGTCTACGGCGGTGCTGTTCGTGTACGTTCAGGAATGATCGAAGCCCCTTTTCAAAAGCGTGCGCAACTTCAGATGAATGAGAAACAGCGCATCGGCATAGCTGCCGCCTCTCTAATTGAAGATGGCGAAACCGTGATGCTGGACAATGGCACAACAACACTCGAGATCATGCGTCAACTAAGAAATCGGTCACAGGTGACTGTCATTACCAACTCCGTTCCAATTCTCACCTGTGCGCTGGAAGACTTCGCAGGTAAAATCATTTTTGCCGGAGGTGAAATCAATACAGCGGTACAAGCTTCTACCGGACCTGTCGCACATAAATTGCTGAGTCAATTCAAAGTTAACAAAGCATTCATCTCTGCCGGCGGCATTTCGTTAATGGATGGTGTAACGGACTATTTGCTGGAAGAAGCACTTGTTTCCCGCAGAATGATGGAGCGAGCAGAAGAATCCATTTTGGTAGCCGATCACACCAAATTTGGTCGATCCACGTTTGCACAGATCTCCCCCATGAATCACATATCGATGGTAATTACAGACTCCGGATGTTCGACAGAATGGGTTGAGGCCCTGGAGCAACTGGAGATTGAAACGGTTCACAAGATTTGACAGTGTGGGCCATTTTTTATACCTTTAAGGTATAATGACCGTTCTATCCTATTTTCAAGAGAGGACATTCCTGATTATGAGTAGCAAAAAAGAAATGCTTCTGAACGTGGCTGAAGAATTGTTCTACCTTCACGGCTTCCATGCCATTGGTTTAAAGCGAATTATCACGGATGCCGGGATCGCCATCATGACGTTATATAACCACTTTGAATCCAAGGATGATCTTATCGTCCAAGTACTCCTGCGGCGCGAACAGCGTTATTTGGAACAGCTCCGGCAATATGCAAACAATAAAGAGCAACCCATGTTTCTCAATCTGGCTGAAGGACATGTAACTTGGCTAAAAGAACACGAATCAAGAGGGTGCTTGTTCTTACGCGCCAAGGAAGAATTCGGAGGTCACACTGACCATATCATCGTCCAGACAGTGAATGCGCATAAAAGACATATGAGAACATTAATCCAAACATTGGCGCCTGCTGCAAGTGATCGAGATCTGTTGCGATTTTCCCTGCTGCTGGAAGGTTCTACGGCACTTGCTGAGACAGAAAATGTAAATGAAGTCTGCCGTGAATTGATCCATATGACGCAAACCAGTTTCAAATAATGCTATTCCGGGTGAGTTAGTAGTTCAACTCACTTTTTTATTTAAATGAAATTATAATGATCGTTCTATCTAAAAGGCGGTGGATTTAATGAAAAAAATGATCTTCCCAGGCATTGCACTTATCGCTGTATGTTATGCATTCGGGAGATTCAGTTATGGATTGTTTATGCCGGAAATTTCGGAAGCCTTACACTTGAATGATGCAGCCTCTGGGGCGATTAACTCAGGAACGTATATTGCCTATTGTCTGTCCCTTCTAACTGCACCCCTGTTGATTAATCGCAAGGGGCATCATTATGTCATTCAATTGGCAGGGATCAGTGCAGTGCTCGGATTAACCGGCATCGCCCTGGCTCAGAATGCATGGGTTCTTGCATTTAGTGTATTTCTAGCTGGTTTGAGTACAGGCTGGGCCTCTCCGGCACTCGGTAACATGGTTAATGCTGAGCTTGCTCCCGAGCTACAAGCAAGAGGCAACAGCTGGATTAATACAGGGACCAGCTTCGGAATTGTTATATCCGGTCCACTCTACTGGCTGTTCACGGATTACTGGCGTCTAACCTACATCCTGTATGCTGCAATCGGCGTTGTCGTTCTGCTGTGGAACAGACGTGTCATTCCAGCAACCAAGACCCTGCCTTGTACCAAATCTCTCTGGACATGTATGAAACCAACCAGACCTGGGTCTGCTCTGCTCATGGCATGTCTGTTGACAGGTTTCAGTTCTGCAATCTATTGGACCTTTGCCCGAAATTTCCTTACAGACGAGAAAGGGGCCTCCGATTCGGAAGCCGTGTTGTTCTGGATTGTGATGGGGGTTATGGGCATACTCGGCGGATGTGCTGGCCGCATTATTGAACGGATCCAGATTGGGTGGTCCTACCGAATTGGCATAATGTTATTGGCTATTTCGCTTGGGGTTATCCTTCTGCCATCCATGACTGCCAGCATAATTTCTGCCATCATGTTTGGGAGCACCTACATTTTTCTGACCAGTGTATTTATCGTTTGGGCAACGAGATTATTCAGTCCGAATGTATCCATCGGAATTAGTCTTGCCTTTCTCGCGCTGGGTGCTGGGCAATTCCTTGGCTCCTCCATGGCAGGTTACACGATTGAAGTGTTCTCCAATACAACGGCATTTCTGGCCTTTGCTGCACTCGGCCTGTTCGGATTGTTAATTCGAGTGAAATAAATGACAGAACAACGTTCTGATCGTTTTTTATTCTACTCGGCGTACACTTCCGGTCAGTCCATGTTGAAGCCGTACATCTGCAAAAGTAACTGTGGTCCCTTGCCCGACTGGGGATTGGGCCACAATGCCAACTTTGATCTCTTCGGGGCAATCGAGGCCAAAATAACGTACCAGCTTCCACTTCTCACCATCTTGGGAATAATGGAAAGCAAAGCTGCTGCCTGCGCGGGCTACACGTAAATAAGGCTTGCTGACGTCTACAGGGGATGATACACAATCATCCGAGTTACCACGGGTCACAACACTAAGAATGGACGGCTGTTCTTCAAAAAATTCAAAGCAGACTTTAGCCCAATTCGTATCGTCCACCATTACCATCAGACAGCCCGAGTCATACTGTTCTTTCATATCCACCTGTACTTGAGTGACGATGCTGAAATCTCCCTTGATTATCGTATGTAAAAATGGAGCTGAGGCTTTCACCGGGTCACCTCCCGGATCAATGAAAAAGTCACTGACTGGCGAAACGGTTATCGTTACTTTGCCGTCTTCAATGGACCAATCTGCTGGCTCGTTCAGCCATCCCAGGTTGGCAGATAAAGTTTGACCTGAACAATGTTCGAATAGATTCGTCATGTGGCACACCCTTTGTGTTGGAATATAAGTTTACTAATTTCTCTATTTGTATTCGGTATGTCTCATGGTTAATCCTGTAGGCTTAGCATCAAGTTCCATCCCCTTCATCTTACACCCATGTGTACGGTTGTATGAACCGCTCGTCCCAGACCTGTACCTCAATATATCGTTCCGGCCCCTTATCACCTTTACGGTTCCATTCCTGAGGCCAACCATAGAACTGAATAACTTCGATGATTTCATCTTTGGTATAAATCTGCTTACGATAAGGTTTAGCATCGTCAAACCTCATTGTTGGAAACAAGTCCAAAACTCACAACTGCATCTGGAAGGTCATCCCATGGAATGATTACATGATCGGGTTCTGAATACCAGGACAACAGCCATTCGCATGCACCAAGCGTCAGATAATGGGGATATGATTGTAGTGGCTTCCCACCTTTGGCAACAAACTGTTCATAAGCCCTTTGCTCAAGCGTTCTGCGAATTGCCATGTAATCTGCGGGTCGTCGACTGGCAAAGTTCCTTCCCTGAAGACGGATCTTCTGTGTAACTGTTTCTGCTTCATCCGCAGACAGGCTGGAGAGATTTCTGAAGGGACCAAGACTTTGTTCAAAATAATGATAGGCATTCCAGTCGTGCATACATTCTCCTCCTTTGAACAGGATCGATTTGGTCTTTTAAATTCAGTTGATAGAAATCGCCGCCCCTTACTATTAATAAGGTAATTTTATCCAAAATATGATAAACTGGATATACGAGATTAATTCAATGATATGAATTACAACAGGAGGAGATCAATCTATGTTTGGTGTTAACGTGAAAAAAGCAGAAGATCAACTGGTCATCCGCTGGCAGTTCTCCAAAATCGAAATTCCAATTGTACATATCACATCGGTCACTCTGGATGATACATACGGTGGCAGCGAACCATCCGCCATTCGAATCGGTCCGGTTAATGGCACAAGCGAGAGGATTCTGATCCGTACGGTTAATCAATCATATATCTTATTCACGAACAGTGTGAATTTATATCCCAATATCCGAGATATGCTACAACCGGCAAACTAGATTGTGGTTCGAAACGGATTTTTATGTTTCTCCAAGGAATAGCTCCATTTACATATGTACGCCACCAGAAAGAAGCGTGAGTATTCGCATTAAATCTTCTAGCGAATACTCACGCTTCTTTGATGCCAATACCAGTTGTTCGAAGTAACGTTCTTACAACCAACTCCATTTCGGTAGCTGATCCAACGTGATAATCTCTTCGCTGTTATACACTTCCTTCAAAAACGCCACTTCATTATGCGCCCCGTCTTTCAGAAATCCACCTGTCCAAGTACAGAACCAACTCCAGTGTACATCCTGTTCCTTCATTTGCTTAGGGTCAGGGATGGAGCCGTTCTCGGCGAGTGCAATGATTTTGTTGTCCTTCACAAGCTCACGCAGGTTGGCGTAACGTGCTGCCAGCGGACTGTGATCTCCTGCTTCCGGGTATACATCTACACTCACAATGTCCACGACATCATCCCCTGGATACCATTCCTGTTTTTCCGAGTTCCAGACCCAGATGAGATTGTGCAGCTTGTGCTCGTGCACTAATCGATTATACAACAACCTATACAACTGTATGGCAGGTTCGGGGCCTTTCGCTCCCCACCAGAACCATCCACCTTCGGCTTCGTGCAGCGGTCGGAATAACACGGGCACAACAGCATCTTTCAACTCTTGCAAGTGAACTGCAATCGCGTCGATATCCCGGATCAATAACTGATATGCTTCCGATTCAGTATCAGCCAGCGCTGAACTCAGATCATAGGTAGTCGCATCCGTATAAAACCCCCGCCACCACTCCTTGCCCGGTTCATCGATCAGATTCGTAGGTGCATTCCAGTGCCAGCATAGCGTCACGATTCCCCCTTGATGGTGCCATGCAATGGCATCCCGAATCTCCTGAGAGACCGCGCCGCGCTCTGTTCTTGATGGCGAATATTCCATGAGATCGAATCCAATCACAGCTGGTTTCCGCCCTGTATTTTCATTAATCCAGTTCAGATTGCTGTAGTCCTGCTGACCTGACAACATCCCTTTCCCATAACGCTCGACCAGGAACGCCATTAGTTCTCTGGCTTCGAATGTCGCTGCTTCATTCACCGGAGCACTGTTGATCATACGTACCGTCATCGCTAACACCTCCAATTAGGTTTACCATTTTAACCCACGACCCCCGAGCGCTCAATGCTCTCCACAAAATAACGCTGCACGAACAAGTACAAAATAATCAGTGGTGCAATCGCCAGCAAAATGCCTGTATCCACGATCATCGCCACATAGTTCGGATCTGCCTTGATGCCCGAGTTCGAACCAAAGCCCATCAGTTGTGGGATTAACTGGTTCGCCTGAGCAGGTAAGGAAGCCACCTTCAGTGAGATCAGTGGACTTTCACTCATGAATAATGCCGAATAGAACGTATCGTTGTACTGCCACACAAATGAGAACAGAATGACCGTAATCAGCGGTGAGATCGCATTGGGCAGCATGATTTGAGCAAATGTTTTGAATCCACCAGCACCGTCAATCAGGGCGGCCTCCTCAATTTCCTTTGGCATACCCTTGAAGAACTGACGGAAAATATAGATGAACAACCCTGCCTTTAGCCCACCTGCCGTAGCCGCCGTAATCATGGAGGGCCAATACGTATTCAGCAGATTGATGCCATTCTTTCCCGTGAACAACTGGATCATGCCCATAAAATCAAAGCTGCGGAAATGCAGATACATCGGCACCATAAGCGTGCTTGTGGGCACCAGAATGGTGAGAATGACCAGGACAAAGAGCACATTGCTGCCTGGAAAAGAAAACCGGGCAAAGCCGTAACCTGCAAGCGCACAGGACATGGCTGTCAGAAGCGTTGTGATGGTAACAAACAATAACGTGTTCGCCAGCAGAGGCAGGTAATCCATCACTTGCGCCGCTAGCCGAATATTATCCAGCGTAAAGTGCTGAGGAATCATATAAATCGTTGGATTGTAGATATCCTGTTTGTCCTTGAACGCAACTGAAACTTTGAGAAATAACGGATATAAAATAATAAATGAAATTCCGATGACCAGTGCATATCTGAAAATGGAATAGAGAAGGTCTGATGTTTTGTGTCGCACCCGATACATATGATAATTCTGCTTCGGAACTACTACCATGCGATCTGTCCCTGATGCAGCCATAATCTGAATCCTCCCTTAATGTTAACCGTCAGTTATAGTGAACCCGCCGTGACAACACCCACCCCACTACGATCAGTACAAGACCAATCACCAGCGTGTACAGCCAGGACATCGCCGAGCTTAAGCCAAAGTTCTGGGTTTTGAATGCGGTTTGGTAGATGGCCTGTGTGACCGGACTCCCGGCAAATGAGTCAATGATTGTATAGATGACATTTGTCAGAATCAACGGACTGACCATAGGAAATGTAATTTTCCAGAATGATTCATAAGCTGTCGCCCCTTCGATCTTCGCAACCTCATACATTGATCCAGGTACCGACTGCAGCGCGGCGAGGAAGATCAAAATCTGAACACCTGAGCTGCTAATAATCTCATAGATCCGCATGATGGCTTCTACAATGTAATCCACATAGGCCATTGGCAATCCCACATCCGCCAGCATCCGCACAATGGACACCACGTTGAACGAAGCCCCGCCATCGGCTGATGCATCGACCGCACTTGCATCTCCCATCAGATTGATCAATCCTGCAGACTCCGCTGCTGCGACTGCACTGGAAGCCAGAATAACCGGCAGGAAAAAGATCGCACGCGCCATCGTTCTGCCTCTGAACTTCTGGTTGAGCAATGTAGCCGTGAACAGACTGAAGAATAGGATCATCGGCACATTCAGCAGCATTGCTCCTACGGAATCCACCAGAATCCGGTTGTATGTAGCATCAAACAGAAGCGCATCCTTGAAATTTTTAAATCCAACGAAGTCCAGAACGTACCCGCCCGGAGCAACGGACAGATTACTCAGACTAAACCGAATCGATTGCAGGAGCGGCGTGGCAAAGAGGAAGATGAAACCGAGCAACCACGGAGAAATAAATGCAAGTCCAAGCAGCGCTCTCCGTGACTTCAGCGATAATCGAATGGTTCTCATCGGTTCACTCCTTCCACCACATAGTCAATCCCGTCAACTGTTGTTCCATCCACGGTTACTGCGTCCGCATTGTAATTCACAAGGATGGATGTACCGCCCGTATAAGTGATCCGGACCACGCCATCCTGGATGCGTTCATGCTTCAGGATCTGCTCATTCTCCAGTTTTCCCAGCACTTCATTGGCCTGCTTATACAAGGCAACAGCGTCATCCACCCAATAGCTATACTCGGTAGCGTAGGCCGAATCATAATTCGTAAGTTTCAGCCGGGAAGATGGCTCATAGGTCCATTGAAAATACGGAGCGGCCCCAAGCTCCAGGCTTCGCAGCAACTGTTTGCGCAGATCCTGATCCCCCGACGTGTTCATCGGAGATGCTGCGTAATTCATGTACCCATGAATGACCATCGCATAAAAAGGAACTTCTTCATCGGTAATATTGAACCGACTCGACCCTGCGGGTACATTCACAACATGTTGTGCACTACCCCAAGCGTAGCTATTTGCGGCGGATACCATCAGGTTCGGATAGGACTGTTCCAGCTTGCCCAGCTGCTCCTTCACAATGTGCTTCGCCGTCTCCCGATGAATCACCCGACTATCCCGATAATCTGAAGTCAGGACCTGCCCAAGATCACGAAGGGATAACCCGCCGAGATCCAATTGATTGAATTTGTCAGCAAACTCACTAACCACATAAGGAAGCTTGGCCGCTGAGAGCAAATAATAGCTGTCCCTACTCTGATCCATGCGATTAAGTGCAGGATTGTACGGATACAGTTCTGCTGTCTCCTTGGTGACAAACCGCGCTGCATCCGAGGAAGGAGCAAAGCGCATATCATCGTGATAAATGTGCTGGAAAGCCACATCCGGGAACAAAGCTCCACCCGACTGCTCAAGCTTAGCGGACAACGCTTGCAGTTCGGAACGACTGCCTACTTCACTGTCCAACTTCACCTGGGTTGGCGTGTGATGGCCGATGCCACCACCGAACCATCCCTGATACCGCATTTGTACACGGTTCACACCTTCCTGCTGTAACTTCGCTGCCATTTCGGTGGCCTGTTCGTACGTCGTCATAGCTAAAGTGCTCCGATAGGGCACGCTTAGGAACGAAGCCTTTTTGTCCACTGCACCAAGCACATCTACATAAAACGGCAACTCTGTCTGTTCCACGAGGGGTTTCAGTACATCCTGCTCGATCAACTGCTGTTGATACAGGCGGGCCATACCCGAGTAACTGGCATCTTCTCCATGAAGGAAATGATAGCGGACCTGAATATCTCCGCGGTAAGGCTCTTCGCCAAGCAGCTGAATCTCCTGCATTTTCTGCGAGGTGTACATCTCCAGTTCATCCTCACCCCGCAGGGAGAAGGTCGCATGCACGTGATTGTAACTGTTCTGCCTGCCTCCTATATCCGCGGAGATACTGGCTATGCCATCCCCTTTTTCAATGACTGCAAACCAGGCATTCTCCCCGTTTTTCAGACCAAACACAGGCATATGCGCGGATTCACTAACCTGAGGACGACTGAGTGAATTATCATTCGGGTCTGCCCCATATACACGCTGTACATACTGCTCTTCCTGGGTTTTCCCGTTGTTCAGGTGGATCAGGCTACCCGAACCGTCAGGTACGAGCATGTAGCCTTCACCTTTCGTATCCGCAGCACCAAAATAAGCGAGCAAATCAATATTTCGAATGCGGTATTGCCCACTTTCCTGAATCTGACTCAAGGGCACGCTCACAACAAGCGCTCCCTGCTCCAGTCGGTATTCCACAGAAATAACAAAGCTTGGCTTATCAGACACGCCTCCGCCTTCGACTCCATTCTCCTGATTGTCAAAAGCCAGATCGTCCGCCGTGTAACCTGCCGTCTCAAATGCACTCAACATCTTGTTCAGCACAAGCTGCTTCGAAATCTGTCCATCCAGCCGTTCCAGAATATCCGGATTGTTCTTGGTTGGATAATAACGCGCAGACGTGTATCTTGCGACAGTAGCATCCAGCTTGGAAAGAACCTTCTCCTCGAGTCGCTGCTTGCTGATCAGCTTGGGCAGTGCATCAATACCAAGTGATGTATCACCAAGTGTATAGTTGACCCGTATGCCCTGATCGATCTGGCCTGCGGTGAATTGTTTGTTGCTTATACTCGAACTGAAATTTGGAAAGTTCTCCAAAGTGCCCATCGAATCCCGGAAAGACACGTTCAACTGGGAGGACAGGACCTCTTTTTCATATGCGGAAGCGAGACTGTCCTCCGCCCGTTCTTTCGGGTTGCTGTACCAGATCTCTCCACTTTTCCCGTTACGTACTGCGATTTCCGTTGTCTCCTCGTTATAGTACAAGGCCAAACCCTGATCTTCGGCGACCAGCTTCATACCAGGCACACCCTGCGAAGAGTCGCCAAGAAACTGCAACGGGTCCTCCGTGACGGGCATGGCTTCGGTTGTTGCATCCATATAAGCCGCGGCTTCTACGGCAGGAATGCCCCTGTTGTTTATATACAGCAGTCCGGCTGCAATCATGATTACAGCTGTACCACCAGCCAGCACCGTATATATTCGTTGCCTTTTATTCACGGATGCCGCCTCCTTTAGGTCCGAAAAATCAACTCGCGGTAGATGTTATAACCGAATTCGTACAACTGTTGCAGCATGCTGAAGACCAGTGCGCCAAGGAATACAATAATGCCCATCACAATGAGTGTCAGCACCATCGTAACGATCGTTCTAACCACCGTGTACTGGTGTACCGTCATCATGCCAATGAACAGAAGCAGTACAAACCAGAAAAACGCGATGCTATTGAACAGATAATAAAAAGCAGTCTCCTCCTGCACCATGAACCGGCTAACCACGATCATCGGGGCATAGACCAGAATAACCGGAATGAGCGAGTAACCTGTTGCCAGAACGATTTCCCTGAACTTGCCTTCCCCTTCCATCAAGGTTGTTACTGCCCAGTTGGCCATGCACCATAGAAAGAAAGGTACCGCAACTGTGGCGATCTCAATGATGCTGTTAATCGTGCGAGGGTCGATGTAATTGACGAGAAATCCTGCATACTGCTTTTGCAAAATCATCATGACAATGGTAAGCGCGAGTGCTGCAAAAGCAACAAGCAGCCGTCCCCGGTTATCCGACTTGAGATCCCAGAATGCATCTATGGGGTGAAAAATGAGATGCAGCGGAAACTTAATGAAATCCTGCTTCACGATCAACCTGCCTCCTCCGTCTCCATTTAACCGCCACACGGGTCAGGATCAGAATGACAATTAGCGCGATTACAGCGGTCAGGAATGTACCAAAATGTTCCTTCATCATCTCCCGCCGATGCCTCTTAAACGCCACAGAATAACTCTTGCGATCCATCCCAAGTTCAAAATAACCTAGCGCTTCCTCGTTTTTCTTCTCCATTAATAAGGACTTGCCGATGCCGATATAGGCAATATCATAGTTGGCATTCAGCTTAAGCACTTCTCTCCATATATTCACGGCTTCCGTGTCCTCGCCCCGATAGTGGAGGGCCACCGCTTCATTCACACGGGCACCAAAACGGGTTGGCTCATAGACAACAAGGTTGTTCTTTCCCCGATCCAGAACCAAGTGATGCTCACCCGATTGTTCAATCGCGACAGGTGTTTTGAGCGTGCCCACCTGATTTCCTTTGCCACCGTACATGTAGAGCAGATGACCTTCATCGTCGTACGTGAACACCCGGTTCTGTGTCGCATCCAGTACACTGTACATGCCGTCGCCCAGCACTTTCACATCGATCAGTTTGGATGGACCGGGATTGTTACGGAACCGAATATCGCCTTTGACGTCGTAATAACCAAACCGCTTCAGCACATCTTCACCAGACGGATTCAGCCGTTTGATCGGTTCATTCGAGCCGGGATCAATATTCGTTGCATACACAAATCCTTTGTGGTCAATATCCGCATTGGAGAACTCCGTCGGGACAAACAGGACCATCTGTGCGCGCTGGGCTTTGGTGGATAACATGCGCCAGATATATTCGCCGTAGTCCCGCTCCACTTTGTTGGTACCGACGTATCCGATAAATTTCCCACTCTCGTCAAACTGCATAATCCCTTCGTAGACCCCTTGCGCCACAACGTACACTCGGCCTACATGGTCCACCGTTAGTTTCAAAGGCTGAAACTGGAATTGGGTCGACAGGATATCCGACTCGGGCTTCGTAATGGTTTGAATCAGCGTCCCCTCTCCATCCAGGACAACCACACGACCGTTACCCGTATCGGCGACGTATATGCGTTCTTCTTCATCTACAAACAATCCACCTGGAAGGTTAAAGGTCTCCTTGCTGCCCTCCATCATGAATCCATCGATTACACTCAGCAGCTTAAAGCCTGGGTCCAATACGATGATTCGATTGTTGCCGCTATCCAAAATATAGATCAACCCGGAGGGTGAAACGTTCACATCACCGGGGTCTTTGAACTCACTAATGCCGAGGTCACGGCCTGAAATGGTGCGCTCGGGCAGATAGGCATCTGGTGAAGGAACAGCCTCTTTCCAGTAGTTGTAGTTATAACTCTCATACGGCGCCGGGGAGGCCGCCGCAGGCACGGCATTCACCAGCAACAGAGATACTGCCGCCAGGAGAACAAGCCATCTTTTCACTGTGCGTGCCATATCGTTCCCCCTTAATCCTTCATGCCCGAACTCGCCATCGTCTCAATGATTCGGCTCTGAGAGAAAATAAATAGCGTGATCGGCACACTCATCAAAATCAGTGCTACCGCAGCACCCGCTCCTGCCCGGGATATTCCGCCCTGAATAATCTGACCCGCTGCATAATGCAGAGTCTTGAGCTGCTCGCTGTAGATGTATCCATTGCCATCACTGCCCCATAACATCTGGAACAGCAGTATGATCAATGTCAGCCAGGCTGGCTTCACATTAGGCATAACGATGGACCAAAAGATCCGGTATTCACTGGCACCATCAATTTTGGCTGCTTCCAGCAGTGCATCCGGGATCTGCTCCATGAACTGTTTCATCAGGTACAACCCGAGTGAATAGGCAAATGCCGGAATGATAACAGCCCAGTACGTATCGATCCATCCGAGCCAGGACATGATCATGTAGTTCGGAATTGCCGTCACTGCTGGTGTGAACATCAGTGACAGTACGACCACTTGGAACATGAATACTTTGCCCGGAAACTTGTGCTTGGCAAGCGGGTACGCCGCTGCGGAAGCCAGAAGCACATGGCCTACGATACCGATGCCTGTAATAAATACCGTGTTGAATATATAACGTGAGAACGGTACCCACGAGTCACTCAGCAGATTCAGCAGATCTGAAAAGTTGCTGAACGTGGGATTTTTGACAAATAGCGTTGGTGGAAAGGTGAAAATCTCATCCAATGGTTTGAATGCATTGTTGATCGCATAGATCAGCGGCAGCACCATGAAGGCACCAAATACGAGCAGAAGGGCAAACAGGGAGAGACTTCCCGATAGCGAGCGATTCACCCGCTTTTTGCCTGTCGCAATTGCAGCCATAGCTATTCTCCCACCCTTCGAAGCAGTTTCTGTACCAGCAAGTTGGTGCCCACCATAATCATGAACAGCACGGTGGCAATCGCCGATGCGTATCCCATCTCAAACCGCGTAGTACCAAAGTCGATCAAGTGGGTGA
The DNA here is from genome assembly GCF_014842675.1 of Paenibacillus sp. CFBP 13594. Taxonomy (NCBI): domain Bacteria; kingdom Bacillati; phylum Bacillota; class Bacilli; order Caryophanales; family Paenibacillaceae; genus Paenibacillus; species Paenibacillus sp. CFBP 13594. Next base: position 263,492 of record NZ_JACYVQ010000006.1, on the reverse strand, counting down.
CTACCGTCTCTGCCGCATAGTTCACGCTTGGGAACCCGGCCAGTGCAATCGACACATCAGCCACGGCAAACGAGGTTGTAAGCTGAATAACTGCGCCGAACATGAGCTGTGGACGCATTGAAGGCAGGGTAATGTACCATAGCTCCTGCCAGCGATTTTTGATCCCATCCACCGCTCCCGCTTCGTACAACGTCCGGTCCACCGTCTGCAAACCGGCGATAAACGCCAGAAATCCGGTTCCGAGACTCAGCCATAGCTGCACGAGAATGAGAATAGGCATAATGTAGGCTTCCGTCTTCAGCCATTGGATTGGCTCCAGCAGAAAACCCCATTTGATCAACAGCCCATTGGCAATACCATAACGATCTCCCGAGAAAATCATCAGCCAGATAAAATACACATTGCCCGAGATGGAGGGTGCGTAGAAGATCAGTGTCATGAACGCTCTCCATTTCGGTGTTAACTCATTAATAATCCACGCGAAGACGAAGCAAGCAATGTAACTGATCGGCCCGGTAATGATGGCAAACAGCAACGTATTCTTGATTGCAATCAGGAATACATCATCCTCCAGAAACAGGCGAGTATAGTTCTGCCAGCCAATGAAACGTGGAAATTCCAGCATATTAAAGTAGGTGAAGCTGAGTATGATCGAGATGACAACCGGAATCACGGTAAACATGAGGAACAGGAGCATATACGGTGCAAGCAGAACATAGGAATGTTTGCTGGCCTTCATTTCCTGGAGCTTCCAGCTCCACCACGACTTCATGCCCATCCTTGACGCTTTCTCAGGAGGACTGTTTTGTCCGTCTCGGAGTGATATTTGTGGCACGGTTAACCCTCCCTCTGCTTACGGAAGACCAAATTCATTACGTTTCACTCGAATCTCGTCCTGAATATATTGGGTGTAATCCATGATGGATTCCCTGGCTTCCACTTGGCCAACAACAGTTTTGTAGAATGCATTAAAGAGATGGCGGCCTGTAAAATAACCACCGGGTACTTCAGGAATGCCCTTCACCGTTTCGAATTGAGCCTTCAGATTGGTGTAATCCTCGGCAGGCCACGGCAGGGAATCCAGTGCCTTGATGTTGGCCGTTGGATAACGGGCAGCGGCACCCATCAGCCCTTCCATCTCCCGTCCAAATTCAGCCTGAATCGGTGTACTGGTCCACCACTTCATGAACGCCCACGCCGCATCCTGATCCTTGGCACCCTCCAGCATCATGACTGCGCTGCCTCCACCCGGTACGTCCCGATTCAAGGTCCCATCCGCTTGAACGGTTCCCGGTACAGGAACGAATCCCCATAAGCCTCGAATCTCCGGTGCAAATACGGACAACTGGTTATACATGGTGTAATCCGTTAACCCAATAGGCATCTGTCCTGTCCGGAAACGGTTGGCAAAATCATATTCCCGTTCCAGCTTGTAATCGGTATAGAACTCCGTCCACTGCTTGAACGTCTCGATCCCGATCCGGGAATCCAGATCCGATTCCTTGTCATCGTTCCGATAGAAGGCGCCGCCGTTCTGGAGCAGCATCGTGGCATACTGCGAGTTCGGCGGAATATTAACCCCCTGCATATTCGCCTGGGTCACAACCGGCATACCGAATTCCATGTGATTTTTGCTCAGAATCGCGAGTAGAGCCTCCACATCCTCCCAGTTCTGAGGCACTTCAAGTCCGAGTTCTTCGAGCACATCTTTACGATAAAACAGCATATTAAAGGTTTGTGTTTCCGGCAGGGCGTATACGCCTGAATCATAGGCATACGGCACGATTGCACTTTCTCTGAACTCCTGTTCTACGGTGCTATAATCACTGAATTGCGTCAGATCTACAGCCGAGTTCCGCATCGCAAAGTTCACCGGCAGATCATTGCCGATCTGCATCGCTACATCCGGACCTTCACCGGACAAGGTCGCTGGCAGCAAGGTTCCCATATTCACCAGCTTCAGATTCACGTTAATGCCACTGTCTGGTGTGAAGGTCTTGTCGATCATCGCTTTCATCGTATTCGCCTGGTCTCGTCCGCTACCAATCCAGACGGTAACCGTACGCTGATCTTCCGATGTAGATACATTGCCGATCTGGTTATAATCAATGAAGAACGAATGATAGAATATCTTCGCTTCATGACCAAGTTTTGCGAGTGGTCCCATGCCTGTTCCGGGAATATCTTGGTCAATCGAAGTGACGTACAGTGCGTCAATCTCAAGAGGCTGCTCTCGTGCCTGCTGCACCCATGTGCCGAGACCACCTGTGTTGGTTTTGTAAGCCGCAAGCCGTCTTGGAATGGTATCTGGCTTGTCAATCATCTCGTCCAGTTGCAGCGCCATTGTCTTGATCAGAGCTTCCTGATCGCTGGACTGTCCTGACAGAAGACGAAGCTGTGCGGCCACTTCTTTGAGTCGGTTACTTTCCCCACTGAACACTTCCAGCAGGTTCGGAATCTGTTTCTCCACCCGGTAATCCCGGAATTCATCAGGCTTGGTACCTGTAATCATCAGAATGCGTCGGTACATGGAGTTCAAGTTGTACAGACTGTCCTCCACATTGCGGATAAGAGGTGCAAAATCTCCGAGGCTGTTCTCCAGCCGCAGCACATGTTTTCCTTTGTCCAATTGAAACTTGTATGCTTCCTTGCCTCCCATGACGTCAATGCGATAGTCGCTTTGGTAACGGAAGGGTGCTTGCGCCATCTCAGCAAATGGAACTTCACCATCGATGGTCAGTTTGCGTGTAGAATAGATGCCTTTGACAAAATTCTGCTGTGCGGTAAAACCGATATGATAAAGTCCGCTCTCCGGCACATCCACTTCCCATTCGATCCATTGTCCTGGCAGACGCCAGTTAAAGCCGCCAATCGTATTAATGCGTACCTGGGAAGCGCTGTAAGGAGATACAGCAGAACTTGACCTTTCGCTGGTCGGGTATAACGTAGGTGAAGATTTGGCAATCGCGGCTTCTCCTTCAATGCGAATAAGTACATCCTTCGGCTGCCCGGAGGAATCCGACTGTTGTGCACCTGCAGTTTCCGCGTAAGGAACAGCTGTCTTCTCATTGAAAAGACGAATGGACCGAATCACCATGGGTTCGCGTGATGATTTTAGCGTTAGCGTGTGTTCCCCTTTTTCCAAATAAAACTTGAATGGATTCTGTTCGTACCCGTCGGAGTCCTGAAACGTTTCTTCCATCCAGCGTGGTTGCTCCACTTGTCTCGGGCGTAGGTCATTACCTTGATTGTCCTGCTCAACAACATCTTTCTCATTGGCCCACACCCGGTCAAACTGCAAATAGGCGGCTTCCGCAAAAGGAAGTTCACCATCAATGTACAATGCACGCTCAATGGCCGAACTCTTGCCTTCAACGGGATAATAGGTGGCGGACAGGTTATACAGCCCGGTCTCCGGCACGTTAATGGTCCAATCGACTTGTCCGGTCTCTCCGGTATGGAGAGATACACCATCCATTCCCTCATAATTAGTCAGTTTGCGGACGTCTTCACCTTCGGCTTTTATGTAATCTCCTGCTTCAATGGTGATGTCCACATTCGGCTGTGTAGCCTGATCCGTTCCGGATCGATACTGTGCGTATCCCTTTTTCTGCCGGGTCTGCTGCAAGACCGCATCCACTTCAATGGCAGGCAGACTGCCAGGTGGAACGTCTGCACTCTTCCCATCAGCGCCGGAAGTTACATATAGAATGATGCAGGCTGCTGCCACGATGATCACTGTGGACCATATCCATGTCTTACGTTGTAGAATTCCAGCCATCCTCCGAGTCCTCCTCATCAAGGCTGATGCCAGCAATGCCGATTTGGTGGTTCAGGAAAAGGGGCTCTGTGCAACCTTGCCGACACGAGCCCCTGCCTGAATCTTTTGCTGGTGATAAGTTCTTATTGTTTGCCCAGTTTATCAATGGCAGCTTGTGCCTGCGCTTTGTATTTCTCAGCCGTTGCTGTGACGGAAGCATTGTCTTTGATGATATCGTTCACAAAATCCCCAAAAGGGTACCCCGTGTAGGCATCATCCAACAAGATACGGCCTGTTCCAGCGATGTGCTCGCGAATGATCGCAATATCCTTCTCATCGGTATAACGACTCTCCAGATAGTCTTGACCTGGATACTCTTCAATCTGTGGGATGTCGAAGGTCTCTTCATAGATTTGGTAGACGATCTTTGGATCCTCCACACCTTTTGGAATGAACTTCGCCGATGCCGCGTTGTTTGCATACGTTACCTCTTTGCTACCCTGTGGCCCATTCGGAATCGGTACAACGCCGACAGCAAAGGTGAGATCGCCCAACTGCCATTCAGCAGCAGTGAACAGAGCTACGTCTCCATCCTTGAACGTATTGCTTTCCTCCCAGTTGGTTTTGTCGCCGGTTTTGACCTTCACGACATTCTCCACGTTATACAACCGTTTAACGAATTCGGTTGCTTCAATCGTTTTCGGATCGGATAATCCTTCCTTGCTATTGGCATCATCCACGATCGTTCCACCATTGGCCGCGGTAAAATGACGAACGACATCAAGCGCCCAGCCAGAAAATCCGAATACGTCAGTTTTGCCGTCGTTATTGCTATCTTTGGTTGCCTGTTTGGCAAGTTCCATGAATTTATCCCAGTCCCATTTACCTTGGTTATAAAGTTCTTGAGGATCAGGCAGAGATAATTTTTTGAACAAGTCACGGTTATAGTGAAGTCCCAGACCAATGCTGGTTGGCGATTCGAAGGCGTATTCATTGCCTGCAATGGCAGGGAATTTGGTAATCAGGTTAGCCTCTTGGTTGATGTTGTTCTCAGGTGTAGTGAATTCGGAGATGGGCAATAGCTGCCCTTTGAGGATAGCGGGTAGTGCGGATTTGTATTCCATCTGAACGATATCAGCGAATGGTTCGCCGGCCAGCGCAGACGTGGTGAATTTGTTCATGTATTCTTCGAAAGGTACATTGACGAACTCCAGTTTTACGTTGTATTTCTTCTCCACCTCTGCAATTTTATCGAGTCTGGCCTTATCCGAGGCCGTCTCTCCTGCCGGTTTCAGATCCCACCAAGCCGCAACTTTGATGACACGTCCACCCAGATCAGGCACATTCGCCACAACTTCTTCCGCTGCGTCCTCTTTGTCTGTTTCAGCGATTTCGGTGCTGTTGCCTGAGTTCGTTGTTCCCTCTGCGTCTGTCCCTGTCGGCGTTGTCCCCCCACCACTGCAAGCGGATACAAAAAGAATCACAGCCAATAACATTAGAGGTAAAACATTCCATCTTCTAGTCATGATTTTAACAACCTCCCCGAATGTGTATGCCAATCATGGTCCACTCTAAATCATTAACCCCGCTCATCAACCAATCGAAAATAAACAACCACCACCATTTGTTATTTTCTTGTTTGTTTTTGACAAACAAAATTTAACACAGCAAAATGTAAGCGTCAACATTTTTGTTGTTAACATTTTCTGATTATTCTGATAAAATGCTGATTAACCTCTAATATTCCTGTATTACAGCTTATTCAATATCCAGGACTCTAAGTACAAACTTATTAAACCATGATTCTAACTTTGTTTATTTTGTTATTTTTATAAAATAACAAAATAATAATTCAACAGACAAAATTCGTCATTCTATCTGAAAATATGCTTACCGTCACGTTGAACGTTCATCCTAAAATACTCTGCATCACTAACATTTTGAATTCTCTGTCCGTTATTAGATTAAGAGAAATACATCATGTTATACTAGGAACAGTTGGATATCGCTCCAAATAAGGAATACGGCAGAACTACGAGTGTAAGGATGGTATGATGAAGACAAAGGTAACAATTCAGGAGATTGCACATTTTACGGGTTTGTCGAAATTCGCGGTATCACGAGCTTTGTCTGGAAAATCGGGAGTTAGCGATCAAACGAGGGATGTCATTCTCAAGGCCGCTGGCAAACTTGGATATTTCAAAGATAACAGCATGTTGTCTGGTGAACTGTATAACAGCCATGAACTTCAGGAACCGAAGAACACACGTTCAAGCGGAACGATCTTGATTTTATTTCCCAATGTTCGGTACCAAAATCAGGACTCCGTATACTGGGGACCCGTCTTTAACGGGATTTCTTCCAAGCTGAACCAAAAAGGCATTAACATTCTAACCTTGACGGAACCATCCGCAGACCAGCTATTCACCCTTCTCAACCCGGATGCCATTCGTGGAATCATTACCGTTGGCTCGATCTCGACCCCGATTCTGCTTGAAATCAAGCGTCTCAGTATTCCGGTTGTGATGGTGGATCATCTGGACCCTGTTTTTCACAGTGACAGCATATTCACTGATAACTTTGCATCCATGCGGGAGATCATGCTCTATTTGCTCCGCAAGGGCTTCAAAACATTCCAGTTCGTTGGCAATATCGGGGATGCTCATAGCTTCTATGAACGCTGGATTGCATACACTTCTGTGCTTATGGGTCATGGGATGGAAATACATCAGATTCCCGAGCTGAGTAATCAGGCACTGGATGAGTTCCGCCAGACATTCACTTCGGTGATCAGTGAGGATAACCTGCCTGAAGTGTTTGTATGTGCGAACGATTTCTATGGGCTATACACTATAGAAGCCCTTGAGAGTATGGGTATTCGTGTACCCGATCAGTGTGTTGTCACGGGATTTGATAATCTATACGACAATATCCCATTACTGGCTACAGTTAATGTGAACAAGGAGTTGCTCGGTGCGCGTGCAGTGGATCAGATGTTATGGCGCATTGCGAATCCGGAGAGCAACGTCGAGAAAAAGTTGATTCTTGCTGATGTCATTATTCGTGAACAGTTCGGCAGGCATAGTGGATAAAAGCAGAATATATGATCGTTAATGTGTGTGGATATACATATTGAAGCATATATGGAGTTAAGCTTATGTCCACACAGAACCACACGCCAAACACCCCTTTAACCGTATTTGAGCGGCTATAGGGGTATTTGCATTTGTTGTATGTGTGTAATGTTTATTGTTTATTACATTAGGGCCGTTACATCATCCCGTTCTACGTATCTGTACGCACATCATCCCACGCCTGATCCAGATAACAGATCATCCAGTTCAATGCACGGTGACGTTCATAAGCCACTCCACCATTCAGTCCTGCAGGAGGTGTTCTGTCATTCACACGGCTATCCACACACACCCAGTTGTAACGGTAGATCAGATCTGCTTCATCCAGAATCTCGCTCTTGCTGCGCAGAGATGCATCGGAGAGAAAGTCGGCAAAGCTGTCCTTCTGTTGCAAATAACCGACATCCTTCCCAACGTTACACAACTCCGTTGGTGCACCCAATTCCTCCACATAACCTAGCGCCCACAACATGACGTGGTACGCTTCATATCCCCAAGAGAAGGAGATGATCTCCTGCTGCTCTGCTCCGTGCTGGTCGATAAACCTCTTCTCTATGGGTGAGAAAAAGGATTCAGCCTCATACTTGTCGATCACTTCCTGAACCAGAGCTGCGGTATCGTCCGCGCTTTCGCCTGCTCCCAGACACTCTCCCTTAAGCGCGGCAAGACACAGGGCCACCGCACGGCGAGCGACTTCCTCTTTACTCCGGATTGTGGTGTGCTCTTCTCCGGCCCTTGCAGGCAAGTTCGCATTATAAGGAATGCCTTGTTCAGTCAACCGTTGCTCTGAACGCACTTTACGTTGGATTGCAGACTCCGTCTGGGTTCTAGCATCGTCCAGGAAACTGGTGTGCGCTGTCACCGTGTAGTCCTCTACCTCTGACTCTCCATTCACATCCAGCAATAACTGGCCTTGTGCATTCAGCAGAGATCCACCTCCCCAGAAGATCACAGCATCCAGAGCATCAGCCAGTTGTAATAACTCGCCGAAGAATTCTTCTGAGATATCCTCTTCTGTCTCAATGCCAACCACCATGTTCAGTGTGGAACATTTGATCAATACCTTTTCCTGGAGCGAAGCATTGCGCCCTTCAATCTGACTCAAAAATCCAAGCATCCCCTGAATCATGGTCGTAAATTCCTCAGGATGTGTCTGGCTGGTCATGATATTAAAGCCTTTGGTTTTCTTACTCAGCCATTTTTTCTGAGTCACTTGAATATGAGTCTTGTCTTCCCGGCGTTTAATCGTACCCTCAGGATAAATGGATTGAATCCATTCAAACAGCTGATCCAGGTCAAACTGAGAGCTATATATCGCACAATTCCTCATGAAGTTCACCCTCTCCGTTATCGTGTAAATGTTCAGTTGAACATATATGACTAATCCTTATACGGATCGAATTCATTACCTCCGGCCATGGCGACACCAACGGGACGCAGTACATGGTTGATTTTCAGCGTATTGGCATGTGCGTTCAGTACATCCTGTAATTTCTTATACACAAACGGACTTTCATCTGTGCCCGCTCCCCGCAGCTCGACACCATAGGCACGAATCGCCTCATGCATCTGGGCTTCGCTAATCTCGCCACCCATGCGTGTGCGCAGCTTGTAATTCATTTTCCCGGCCGCCTGGGTTCGGCTCATCGTGCGCCCTGCCCCATGTACGGTGCTGCGGAATGACTCGGTATTCTCCTCGCTGTGAATCCCCTCCACAATCACCGAGATATCGCCCATACTGCCTCCGACAAAACCGAGTTGCCCAGGTGCCAGTGGTGTTGCGCCTTTGCGGACCACAACTACCTCTTCACCCATGTGCTGTTCTTTCCAGGCAAAGTTGTGATGATTATGTACGGCATATTCAGCACTTGCCCCGAGAATTCCGAGCACCTGTTCAATGACATAATCACGTCCTGCATAGGCGTATCGGCCCGCCAGAGTCATTCCATCCCAATACATATCACCCATTTCGCTGTTCAGGTTAAACAATGTAGGTGGCTGATCCATGGATTCACCAGGTGCTTTGCCACTGAACTGACGCCCTGCGGCCAGGTTAAGGAACCCACTCGCCACTTTGTGACCGAACCCGCGGCTGCCAAAATGATTCGCGATCCACACCTTCCCCGTTGCCTCTTCTACAAAAATATCCACGAAATGATTGCCACTGCCTACGGTTCCGAGTTGGTTGCGTGCGAGCGTCTTCAGCTTATGTTGTAATCCCGGTTCAATGGTATCGAACAGCTTCCAGCTCGCGTCGTCGAACAGTTCATGATCCACGGGTGTTGGATTGTTGCGGCCCACGCCGAAAGATATGGTCGAATTGATGTCATCCATAATCGTACCAATCTGATCCCGAATATCATCCCACATCAGATTGGTGCGCACAGCCTTGTTGCCACAGGCAATATCATATCCGACACCTGACGGACTGATCATATTCCGATAAGCGACAACACCACCGATGGGTTGCGAGTAACCTTTGTGATGGTCGGCCATAAGAGCCACACCCAATACATCTCCATATTGCGAGCAAGTCACCGCCTGACTTACGGCATTCTCCAGCGGTTCCCCCCAGACTTTAATGTTATCTACGATCCGCATGATTTTGTTAACCTCCTATGTATTATTTTGAAAATACATCTTTTATTTCTATACTCTTGTTCTCATTAGTTTAACAAAGATCAGCGTGACTCGAAACGTTGTCTTCCTTCAGTTCAACATTATCTACGCATAAAAAAAGAGAGCTCGGCTCCCTTTTCTTACAGTTGGTTCCTATTCACTTCTTGCTAATCTTAAACTTGAACGCCCAAGTCGCTGTGTTACCAGAATATCGACCTCTGTTCTCGGTCACCACCACGGAAAGTGTCTTGTTGGTTGATTTGGAGAACGAAGATAGTTTGACGTTGGTGCTTTTATCCCCGTAATCGGGAATTTTGTCCTGTTCTTCGGCGATGGCCTCCAGTTTCAACGTACCTGTAGACTTCAGATTCAAAGTGACTGATGAACCTTCTTCCAGATCTTTGCCGTTCACACTTGCTCCGATGGCCCATTCATTACCGACAGAGTTATTCTCGACAAGCTCTGCGCTAACCAATGTCACGGTTACCTTAACCGTTTTGGCGGCAGCATAGGAGGTTGGGGAACATACGGCGAATACCAGGCTCAGAATCATGAAAACATTAGCCCATTTTTTGAGCACGAGAGTGCCTCCCTCTTATTCGTTTCTTTTGTTAAGACTATGCCTTATTCGCCGTGTTCCTTAAGTAATCCTTCCACTTGTGTAAGAAATTTTCATCCGCTTGGATATTTAAAGATGCTTCCGGTAACCCTGCACCTTCTCATCCTTGAAACCTAACTTCTCATAAAATATATGTGCTTCCTTACGCTGATCGCCAGACACCAGAATCATGTAACCACAACCCATATCTTTGGCAATCCGCTCAATCTGGAGCATCAATCTCTGCCCAATGCCCTGCCTGCGTACCTGATCCGACACAATCACATTCTCCACAACCATGAACGGTTTGCATGGACCCACCAGATCCATACACTCAACCCCCATAACTGACCCAACCAGTTTGCCATTGTAAAATGCTCCAAGCACATGATAATGACCATTCTGCTGTATGTAATGAAACATCTTTTTCATCTGCTGTTCATTGGTAGGCATTCCCATCAACTCATTGTATAGCTGGCTTAGTGCTGGTAAATCTTCAAGTTCGATTCCTTTAATGGTAACCATCATAACCCTCCTGATTTTGTCCTATTTCGCATGCTTTGTCTTAAGTAAGATCCTTTTTAAAATAATAATGACTGTGTCCGGTCGGTGCATTCTCGATCGTTGTGATTAATTCGTAGCCATGTTTCTTATAAAATTCCGGTGCTTGATAGGAGAAAGTGTTCAACATGACAAAATCACATGATTTCTCTCGTGCAATTCGCTCAACTTCAAGCAACAACTGTGAACCATATCCCCGATGCCGTTGTTCAGAGTCCACCCACAGAATATCAACCTCCAGCCAGTTCCAGCAAAGTGTACTAAGCACACCTGCAACAATCTCGCCGGTCTCATTTTTGATATTGAAATTCAATTCTTCGTAACGATGCCTCAATTCCTCGCTCACATGTGCAGCATTAAATGCGATAAGTTGCTGGCGAACATACTCTGAATCCTCTGAAGTACTTGGATTAATATTTATTCGGGACATCCTCTTCTCCCCCTATCGCCATCACTCACAGCCTCATTCATTTCTTGCATATTTTAACATAAAATTATCCCTTAAAAAATAAAAACAACGCACCTTCTGTACAGGAAGGCACGTTGATGTAACTTGCATTAGTCCACATATGCTGTTTTAAAATGCGCTACTCTATTTCTCTCAAATCAACGTACACGTGACCTACACCAACTTTGCCCAGAGGGTCCGTAACCTTCACCTCAATCCGAATAGGCTCACTACTCGTCCCCAGTGCAGTAACGTATAGTTTCTGTCCATCCATTCTGACATCTGCCAATTGTGGATCAGGAGAGTCAGCCTGTAGTGTGAGAGTTGATCTAACGTCATCTTCATCTTCAAACATAAAGGACAGGTCAATCTCAATCTCATCTCCATGAACATAAGCGGTATTACCCCCAGGTGCCTCTATCAATACAGGAGAAGCATCATCGAAGTCATACCTGTCTAAACGTTGCAGCAACGTGTGATGCAGTGCGAAGTCAGGCTCTTCTCTCAGGGATATGGAATTGTTACTCACATCCAAGTATTGCAGATCAGACAATTCAGCAATTCCAACGGGTAAATGAACAAGCTCATTACTGTTCAGATCCAGTTCTTGTAAGGAATCTAGTCCGCTCACATCCAATAAAGCAAGTCGATTATTCGCAAGTTTCAGATACTCCAGCTGATTCAATCCTGTAACATTAATCTGCGTCAGTTCGTTACCGGATAAATCAAGCCAATTCAAGTGATCGAATCCAGAGGCATCCGCTTTGCTTATGGCGTTTCCGGAAAGGTCGATTTCGGTTACATTCAATCCTTTGAATATCTCGACTCCTGTCAGATCGGAAATACCCACATTTCTCGCATACAACCCTCCATTGGTCTGAATGAGTGCTTCCACCAATTCATCTTTGGTCAGTGGATCATCCACATCCTTTTGCAACCAATAAGCAATAGCTCCAGCCAAATGTGGATCAGGGAATTGGCGACTTATCGTATTGGCCTGTACCTTAACCTTGAGTTGTGCCGTAACACTTGCGCCCTGGACGTCAACTGCTTTGATCGTCAGCGTTGTTTCTCCAGCAGCCTGTGGAACAAGTCGAATCACTTTTTCTACGACAGTAGAGGAAACAAGGGTTGCATCTCCGGCTATGACACTGAATTGCAATTCATCACCATCTGGATCACTAAAATACGTCGAGACGTTCAAGTCCAATGCGGCATGATCTAGTGTAAGTTCCTGATCAGGCAAACCGCCACTAATAACCAGTGGCGCCCTGTTCCCCGTACCTGGATTGGACGGAGTGGAAGGATTCGTCGGAGTAGTTGGCGCAGATCCACCTCCACCACCGGTGCTTCCATTTCCATTCCCTGGTGCCGCCCCGGAATTACCGTTTGCGTTTTCTGTACCGTTCCCTGCGTTATTGCCGCCTGAAGTTGTACCCTGTACCTCGGTTACCTTTCCTGGCTCATCAGGTTTGGATTCCGAATTGGCGCCCTCTTGACTCGCAGCTTCATCAAGAGCTTGAATGACTTCAGTTGCGCGTAATGCAATCACGGCCATTTCCTGTCTGGAAGTAGAACGCTTCGGCGCAAAGTTTCCATTGTCCCCTTTCAAGATTCCCAACTCAACAGCCTGTTGTACACTTGGCAAAGCCCAGGCACTAATTTCGGAAGTATCCTTAAATGACAACTCTTTGGCCAAATTTAATGTTTCATCATATCCTTTAGCCTTCAGAGCCCGAATAATCGTTGTTGCCAGCTCTTCCCTTGTTACCAGACCAGCAGGACGAAACGTACCATCCGGATAACCATTCATAATTCCAGCCAATTGAAGTGCACGAATATAGGAACCATTCTCAGCGTTACGATCCAGATCCCTGAATAACTGATTTGGAAGCTGGACTGACGACAGCACGTTCAATTCCAATAGTTGAGCCAGTGTATACGCAAGGTCCCCTCTTGTTAACGTTGCGCTCGGGTTGAAATTCCCTGCTTCATCCGCCAGAATCATCTGTTGTTCGGCAGCCCTTTCAATGGCTTGCTTGGCCCAAGGTGCTGCCTGCTGCAAGTCACGAATGTCTACTGCATCGGTCGCTGCATGCATTGTCCCGGGAACAGAAATGACGGATAAAGACAGAAGGGCTGCCAAATAAGGCCAGACCTTACGGATCTTGTTTTCCTTATGAACTTTTCGTTTGGATTCTTGTGTTGACATTTTTTAACGCTACCTCCCACATGAACATAAACCCTGGTGTCAGCAAAGACTCGTCAGAGTTATTTAATTATCTTCATTGTAGGAGAGACCTTTGCTTGAAAACAGTCTACAAAAGAGTAGACACTGTTTCACAAAATCATAACAATCCCCGCTGCTCCGCGATTTGTACAGCATGAGTACGACTGCTCGCACCCAGCTTTGCAAACACTCGGCGAATGTGTGTATTAACAGTTCCGGGTGAGATGCCAAACTCGGCAGCAATCTGTTTGCTGGTCAGGCCCTCAGCGATGTGACCAAATATTTTTTGCTCCATCGGGCTGAGTCCCACTTCCTTTGTATCCAGCTCGGCCTCTCCTGCAGATGAGAGGCCTCTCAATCGTTTGTTTCTTGCAAAAGCAGATAATAGCTGCTTCACATAAGCCATTTTCACACCATCATCATGTATCGCCTTTGTACGACGCAGATAGAGATAGTCCTGCAGCAACTGTTTCATCTGTTCACCTTCAGCAACAAATGAACGAATATATCCTTCGGGTCCTCCCAGCACCAGAGCACGGGATAACGCTACAACACCGGCATCTGTGAATCCCTGCTTGTGCAGCATGATTGACTCTAGCAGAGCACACTCTACCTGTTCAGTGAGCCAGTCCCGTTCTTCAGCCTTTTTACGGATTCGTCTCAGTTCCTCTCGTGCATGATCGTACTGTTCAAGTACGATCATCGCACGTATGCGAATCATGGAATGGAAAATCTGATCACAGCTGATCTCAGCAGCCACATCTCCTTCGTTTGCAGACTTAGCCAGAATGGTTTGGGCCGATGCCACCGGACTCATTTCAATTAAAATTCGGTATTGATGTGCTTCCAGTGCTGGCTGCCAGTACTCCATATCCTTCACAGATAATAATCCTGAGACCTGCTGAAGCAGTTTCAAGCCTTCTTCAGGTCGACCCAGTGTAAGTTCAAGTCTGGCTTTGAGTACATAAGCTGGAACAAGCAACGCAGCCACCTTGATCTGCAAAGCCACTTCTAGAGCTCGGTCCGCATATCTGACCGCTCCTGCAATTTGATTTTGCTCCATTAAAATCTCACCATATCCAACACCATAGTAGGACGTTACATAGGCATGTTCAGCATACCAACGTTCCGTAATCGCTCCGAAGCAAGCTTCCCCACGCCTCAAGTAGCCATTAACGCCATGGAAGCTGCGCAGGCGCATACTCTCTCTCCGATCATAGTCCATATACTGAAAGGCAATATCATCAGAATAGCCCTGATCAATGTAGGACACCAAATAATGAGCCAGCCCATCTAAATCTCTATTCAAATAGGCCATGTATGCTCGCATCACACATATAACTTGCAACAAATAACCGATGATCTCAGGTTCCAGCCGCCCTTGAAGATGCACCCGGATCACTTGTTCCAGTTCATCAAGCTGCTTCACCATCTGTCCATAAGGCATTTCACGTGCAACAAGGAACAGGTAGGACATATATAATTTGGGACGTGATTTCACGATCTCCAGTGGCACAACATCAAAGTATCGCCGGAGCGTCCACCACTCTCCCATAATAAAATGGGCAAACAACTCTTCCAGCAGTCTCGCTGCATCCTGCATGTGCTGTCCGAGAATATAATGATCCAACGCTTCTGCCGGGTATCCCCGTTGTTCATACCAAAGTGCAGCAAGAGCATGTAATTCATTTACTTGTTCAGTACCACGACGATCCAGTTCACGCTTTAGAAATGCAGAGAACAAATGATGATAACGATACCAGTGCGCTTCCCGATCAAGTGGAACAAGAAAAAGATGTTCCTTCTCCAGTTGCCTTAACAATTGTGGAGCTTCCTGCATATCACTTAATACCTGACATAAACTGCTGTTCATTCTTCTCGTGATCGCTGTCCGGAGCAGAAATTGCTGCATTTCCGGTGACTGACGCTGGAATACCTCTTCAAGCAGGTAATCTGAAATCGTCCTCTCGCCAGTAGGTCCATGATCTTCACGTGAGAGAGGTGAAGATACCGAATTCATAGGGCTGACCAACGCGTTTCCACCCCATGCGTGAGATAAAGCAAGCAACTTCAATCCGGCAGCCCACCCCTCCGTCTGCTGTACCCAACCACGCGCATCTCCCCCGGCAATATCCAATTGCATAATCTCTTGGCAAAATTCAATGCCCTCTTCTGGCGTAAATGCCAGTTCCAGAAGCGTAAATTGCTTCAATTCACCTCTCAGACGCAGCTTTTCAAGCTTGAATGGAGGATATGTTCGACTAGACAGGACCAGATGAATGGATAGGGGGAGATTTTCAATAAAGTATTGCATCTGTTCATGAATCTCCGGCTGAGTTACTGCATGATAGTCATCCAGAATAAGCAGCGTATGTTGATTGGTCTGGGCAACACGGTTCAACAATAATATCAATGCTGACCTGGGGTCTATCGGGTACCGTTGCAAAAAATGTGGCAGTACATCACCGCAGAGTTCCTTAATCACTCGATTCAGTGCATGAATAATGTAGAGCCAAAACGGAAGCGGGTCCTGATCTTTATCATCCAGGCAGACACAGGCTGCTTGAACAGCTTCACTTCTCACCCAGCTGCCCAACAGTGTTGATTTTCCTGAACCCGCCGGGGCAGTCAACAAAGTGACTTTGGATTGGAACAATTCTTTGCGTTGCAAACTTAGCCGTGGACGGTCCATTGTATCTGCTGGTAAGGGCGGAAGTTCCAGTTTGGTTGATAAAATCATAAATTGAAGCCAGTCCCCGTGGAGACCAGCGGTATGTTCCTGTTGCATGAGATCCTCCCGAATCAGCACCATGGTGCACTTTTTTCCGATTCATTATATGTACATTCAGATACTCTAAGTATACAAGGAACCATGACTATGCCCCACATATTTTTGAACAGAAACAAACGACAAACAAACCCTGCACGTTGAATTGATTGCAGGGTACCATTCGCACTGTGAAGCCATGATCCAATCGACGCTTTCTATCTTCCTGTCTGTAGCAACTTATAGTTTACTAGAATATAATTCAATCCCGATAACAGCGTAACTCCTGCTGCCAGCCACAATAAAATCACATCAACTCGCACCTCAGTCAGCAAACTAAACGGAACATTGTTCAACAAAATGGCCATGATCGCTGCCACCTGAAGCACCATTTTGATTTTTCCATATCGATCCGCTGCAAGAGCAATGCCCTGCTCTGTTGCTACCATTCGCAATGCAGTAATTACAATTTCACGTCCTATAATGATTACAGCAATCCATGAACTGATCATATTCTCCTGAACCATCATGACCAGCGCTACCGCAATCAACAGTTTATCCGCCAGTGGATCAAGCAACTTTCCCAGATTCGTGATCTGATTATATTTTCTTGCCACATATCCATCTAATTTATCCGTACCTGCCGCTACCGCAAATATAATTAGTGCAATCATCACGCTTTGCTGATTGATAAAACAGATCATAAACAATGGAATCAACGCGATTCTAGCCAACGTGATTTTATTTGCCAGGTTCATTAGATATCTCCACTCCTCTCATCCATTTTGGCTAACTGACCTTTTTTCCATTTACGAATTCGGGTACGAAAAGATTTAAAAGGGGCTACCGAATTAATCTGGATCCACTTCACCATAGCCCATCCGGGTTTGGTACCCGTCCACTGTCTCATCCCTTGCACAAATAATTCCTCCTCACTCAGTGAGTCAATCCAATTCTGCCATTGTTGTTCTGTCTCCCGGAACAAAGAGCGCAGCTCCTCCAGCGTATAACTTGAATATTTTTCGTAAAATGATTCATTTAACGACCCTAATTGGTTCCATTTATATCCTGGTGCCGGCATATGACTTTCAAGTCCCAACTGTTCATTGCGCTCCCAGTCCCTCACCATGTTCATCCATCCTAACTGGTAGGCGATCATCTGGGCAGGAGTCTTATCTACACCTTCAACCCACTTATCTTTATCACTGTCATGGATGTCAGTGAATTCACCCTCAAACAATACATAGGTGCGTCGAATCGTCTCACTTAATTCTTTCTTCGAGGCATATAAGATTCCAGGCACGCTACTCCACTCCCCTCGTTTCACCGTTTTACATCAATCAGAAGCATGGACTCTATCATCATTTCGACCCAATTCTATAAAGCTTCCTTAATCACCCGTTTATAGTACCACACAGACAACAGACCAAAAATCGAATATAACAATGTATAGACTATCATGACAATGACCGTAGGTGTCGCCAGCTCCGTACCAAAGAAAAACCAACCTGATTTCACGGCAAAGTAACTATGACTCAATCCCACCACAAGCGGAATACCAAAGTTAAACAACTGCTTGATCTGAATTCCGCGCAACAGATTGCTTTGTGTAAATCCAAGTTTACGAAGAGTGGTATAATTACCCTTCTCCTCTTCACTCTCATTCATTTGTTTAAAGTACAGGATACATCCCGATGTAATCAAGAACGTTAAACCAAGGAAACCAACAATGAACATAATCAAGCCCATATTGTTACGTTGGTTATTTCTGAACTCAATCTGGGAGAAGCTCGGTGCTTCCAACTGCAGCTCCTTATATACGGTATATGCCTCTTCAGCCTGCCCCTCGTTTAGAATACGTACACCATAGTAGTCAGCCCACTCGGATTTTTGCAGCTCGGGATCGATATCCTGCCGCAGTTGCTGGTATACCGTTTCATCTACTACAGCCACAGGCGTGCCCCGAGAATAATACGCGGGAAGGACTCCACGTTTGGTTGTTCCGATCAGTTGTTGTGCCAGCCTATGTTTCAACCCCTGCAAGACGATTGGACCTTTCTCCTTAATGAAAATTAACTGCTGAATGGCATTCCCATATCCCATGAAGACCACTTCACCCGCTTGTAAATCAATGTTATCTACCATGTTGTCACTCAGCACACTACTGAACAGGTACTGTTCCGTCATGGACGCATCCATCACTTTATGAGCATCAATTTCAATGTAAATGGGCTGTCTGTGCTTCTCTTCATATGGAATCTGTTTGTGTTCCAACTCCGTCACAAAGCGATTTTTCACATCCGCCTGAGCAAAAGAGAAATCCTCCGGCAAGCTTTCCTTCGCCTGCACCTCTGCCGAATAATACGAAATGTAACTGAGTGACAGCATGCCAATAGCAAGCGCCGACACGGTTGTAATAATCGTGAGCAGCAAGGCATTAGATTTCATGCGGAACATGATTGAAGATAAAGACAACACCTCATGAATGGTAAGGTAGCCGTTTTTGCTTTTGCGAATCAGATTAAAAATAAAACTTACCGAACCCTTATAGAACAAGTATGTGCCCAGTATGACCGAGAAGAGAATCAGGATCATTGTATACATCAACTGCTGCATATCCATTGCCTCACCGCTAAACAGCCGTGCAGACATGAAGTATCCATACACAATCAGAGCAATGCCCAAGACGCCAACAATCATCTGTCCGACAGACATCTTCTGCACCTGCTGCTCCGAAGTGGCCGGCACCCGAAAGAGTGAGAGAATACTCTGTCTCTTGATAAAAGTGTAGTTCATCAGCATGATAAGCAGATACATTATCGTAAAGACAATCACCGTTTGCATCAGTGCCATCGGAGAGAAGTACAGTTTCGTAATCGCATCCACACCAAGAATTTTGAACAGTACCATCAATACCAGCTTGGACGCAAGAAACCCAATTAACACATCGATAGCCATGGAACCAAAATAGAGAATACTGTTCTCCGCACTCAAAATGCCAAAAATTCTGCCTTTCGTCAGTCCGATCAATTGAAATAATCCAATTTCTTTGCTACGCCGCTTGATAAAGATCGTATTGGCATAGAGCAAAAAGATACCGACAATGACGATTAACAGTACCGAAGATGCGCCTATAGCCGCCGCACCTTTCGTTGAAGCAGCTACCTCATCCATGGAAGGATCATACTGTAACGTCACAAAGGAAAAATATAAGGCCACACTGAACACAAGCGCAAAAACATAGAGATAATAATTCTTCAGATTTTTCCTGAGATTGCGGAAGATAATATAATTCAAGCTCATTGCTGCACACCACCCAATACGCCCTGGGTTTTGATAATATCGTTGAAGAACGATTGCCGGGACTCGTCTCCTTTATTCAACTGGGTGTAGATCTGACCGTCTCGAATAAAGATCACTCTGCTGCAATAACTTGCGGCAACCGGATCATGGGTAACCATAATAATAGTCGCCTTTCGTGCGCTGTTCATATCACTTAACTTGCCGAGCAGATCCGAAGCGGACTTGGAGTCCAACGCTCCTGTCGGCTCATCCGCAAAAATGATACTCGGCTCGTGGACAAATGCTCGTGCTGCCGAAGTCCGCTGCTTCTGACCCCCTGAAATCTCAGATGGATACTTGTCTTTCAACTCGTAGATTCCCAGTTCACGGGCAATCTGTTCGAACTTCCGGTGTGCCTCCTGTTTTGGAATGCTCGTGATCGAGAGCGGCAATAATACATTTTCCTTTACCGTAAGGGTATCCAGCAGATTATATTCCTGAAAAATAAAGCCCAGATGATGTTTGCGGAACTCAGCCAGCTGTTTCTCCTTCATTCCGGTGAATTCCTTGCCCTCAATATCAATTGTGCCCTGGCTCACCCGATCGATGGAGGAAAGTACGTTAAGCAGTGTCGTTTTGCCTGAACCCGAAGGCCCCATAATACCTACAAACTCTCCCTTGCTTACCCCAAGATCAATCCCCTTCAGCACTTCCTGTTTATTCAGTTTATTACCATAGACTTTATGAATTTTTTTGGCTTCCAGTATCCACATATCCCACTCACTCCTCTTAGATCTTCTGCAAAATGCTCATGTCTATATCATAGGCGGAATGTGCAGTGTTATCGTGTGATTCACCGAACAAAACCAAAAAGCATGTGACATTGTTGTCACACGCCTGCAAGATGCACCATGTCGTTTTTTCGCGAAAAAGTAAGTGTGACGGTTGTGCCCTCGCCAAGAGAAGATTCTACATGAATGTTCATATGAAGCGTCTGGACCACTTGACGAACCAAATATAGTCCCATCCCGGTAGCCGCCCCATCCATTCTGCCTCGGGTGGACGTAAATCCTTTATCAAATATACGCGGCAGATCTTGAGTCTCAATCCCTCGCCCGTGATCCTGAATCATGAGTATGATGTGTCCATCCTGTTCCCGACTTTCAATGAGGATGTCCGATGAATCGCTATATTTCACCGCATTACTCAACAACTGCCGGAGGATGAAGCCTAACCATTTGCTGTCTGTGAGCACACGCGATACCATTAAAGACACATCAAAGCCAATGCCTTTGGAAATGCACCACGATTTCAGTGCTCGTATCTCGCTATTCAATACCGGTTCAAGTTCCGTCTCTTCGATGAACAGATCATTATGCATAAACGGAATACGCTTCTGATGAAGCTGCTGATCCAGCAACTGATGAATTCGTAACCATTCATATGTCATTTGGCTCTGCAGCTTGTCATCTGGCAAGCGCTCGATCATCAGTTGCAACGCAGTCAGTGGGGTCTTCACCTCATGAATCCAGGACAACATCTCGTCCTTCTCCTGTTCCAGAGCGATAAAATGATGTGACGACTCCTTACGATACCGCTGTGTCTGGGAACTGACCGCCTCATGTACAATCTGCTCATATGGACTTTCGGCGATATCGAGTTCTCTTAGATCATAGCTATGATCCCAGATGCTCAATTTTTTATAGAAACGGGTCTCTTTCAGGTATCTCGCCCAGATAAAAACAAGACATACCACCACATTCAGTCCTACGATATACACCACAGATTGGAATGGAATGGACGAGTCCAGGTAGGCCACCAATAAAATAATAAGTTGCATGCTTACCAGTAGCCATAACCAACTAGCCCTTTCTCGTATGTACTTTCCGATCATGCTTCTGCCTCTTCCGTTGCCATGTACCCCTGACCTACTTTGGTTTCAATGTAACGCTCCAAGCCGATGGGTTCAAGTTTCTTCCGTAACCGATTAACGTTAACCGTCAGCGTATTGTCACTCACAAAATGCTCATGATCCCACAAGCTCCGGATGAGGTCCTCACGAGTAACAATCTGATTTTTGTGCTCGACCAGCACTTTAAGGATGAACATCTCATTTTTGGTTAACAGAACAGATTCATCCCCGCAGGTCAGTGTATTTTTCACATATTCAATAGCAGCACCGCGCCAGGTTCGAAGTTCAATATGCTCTGTATTATAGTTATACACCCTCCGCAAAGTCGCTTGGATCTTGGCAATCAATACATCGAAGTGAAAAGGCTTCTGGATAAAATCGTCTGCACCCAAATGCATGGACATGACCATATCCGCAGGATGATCCCGTGAGGACAAAAAGATAATCGGCACATTGGAGTGCGAACGAATGATCCGGCACCAATGGAACCCGTCATATTGGGGTAACTGAATATCAATAATAACCAGTTGCGGCTGAATTACGCTGTACTCCTGCAATACCTTGCCAAAGTCCTGCACACCATACACGTCATACGACCATTGGGACAAACGTTCCTTGATTTCACTGAATAACGACTCGTCGTCTTCAATGAGCATAATTTTAAACAAGAGACTTCACCACGTTTCTGATCTTCTAAGGTTGAATAAGGTAATTAGACTCCGTTGTTGCAGGATCACCTTTACCATTACAAATCGTTCTTTCGATCGCTGATTCCAGTGTACAGGGAAGTTGGGCTTATATCAAAAGGTAACCATACTTCGTAAAGAAAACAAGCCGAAACACGTATATCAATTAGCTCTCAACAGTGTGTATAACATGGCTTGCATCACTCTGTGCGTCCATTCGCTCGATTAACTGCATCGCTACGTCTCGTGGCGATCTTAATTGTCCTGCTTCATATACTTGATTGAACATACCCGCAAGGGCGAACTCCTCTGCACTTTTGCCTCGTGCAACAGCCTGTAATTCCGTATCGACCATCCCCGGATCAAAAGCAATAATCTCAACAGGGTTCTGTTGGCCCGTTTGCTCCAGAGATACGCATTGGGTGAACATGTTCATACCTGCCTTGGATGTACAGTACACTGCCATTGAAGGCGCGGGATAACTTCCCGAACCCGATGAGAGATTAACAATTTTACGTCTGGCGGACAGGTGATTCGTTTGTTGAATAAAAGATGAACTTAATATCATTGGTGCTGCTAGACTGATGTTGAGACTTTGACTTATCTCTGCCGCACTGCACTGATCGATAGGTCTTAGAGGCTCCAGCATCGCTGCGTTATTAATAAGTCCAATGAAATCGGCTTCCTGAGACGGAATTTGGCTCAATACACGTGTAATCAAATCATTGATCCCATTCAGGTCGGCAAGATCATACTGAACATGACGGTAACGCCCGCTCCATTCCTCCCCTGATTCCAACAGATCCGAACCCCCGCGTGAAATACCGTAAACGTAATCCCCCTTAGCCAATAATAACTCTGCAAGTTGTAAACCGATCCCTTTGGATGTGCCTGTAATGATAAAGTGTCTTCTTCCTGTTTCTGTTCCCATTCCGATACCACTCCTCCTCTATTTTCAATGCATGTTATTCCCCTGCTCTTACGAGTTTTTCTTTCTCCACAACGTGGCCCACAGAAAAGGTACACCAAAACACGGTTCATGCTGCTCCATCGCCTTCATTGCACGGAACTCCACACATTCAAAGCCATCTTCCAGCATGTAGCGAAGCTTCTCCTCCGTGAACGCAAGACCGCCTCGCATCGACTTTTCTTGATACACCTGCCAATCATTCATGACGATCTCAGGCCCACCAATATCGCCATAACCAGGAGCAAAACAAGTCATTCCAAAGTATCCTCCAGACCGGAGTGCATTGTGGACCATCTCGATGTAGGGAATACGCTGATGTGGTAACAGATGGTGCAGACAACCCGAGTCGTAGACAAGATCATATTCTTGCTCCGGGGCCAGTTCGAACACGGAGCGACATTCAAAATGCACGTCCAGTTGCTCTTCTGCAGCCCTTTCCTTAGCCCAGGCTATCGCTGTCTCGGAAAGATCATAAGCATCTACCTGATATCCTTGGCGGGTCAGATACAACGCATTTCTGCCCGGGCCACAACCCAGTTCCAGTGCCTTGCCGCCTGCCAGCACACCTTCGTTCATATGCGCTACCAGATTCTCATCCGGTTTGTTTGGAAAAAAGGGGATTGGTCTATTCCGATCCTCATAGAAAGGCTCCCAAAATTGCTTGGCAGATCTGAAGTCCGCATCGAGCATATCATATAGATCCTGTACACTTTTAATCGTCTTTTCCACAACCACATTCCTCCTTCAATACTCCATTCAAACCTTCATTTCCGACTCTGTTCATTCTCAACTCTTTCGTTAAATCAGCCACACTCTATTATAACATTTTTACCCAGTAGTTCTCTATTTTTCTTGTGCTTTTCTCCTCCAAAACATAAGCTTATTCCCAACAAAAAAAACGACCGACATGAATGTCGATCGCTTATAATCGTAGCGGTATTGAGTTGTAATTTAATTCGCCCGTTCCAAGACTGCAAAGTAATTCCCTTCATTATCCGCAAAGTTGAAAACACGCCCCGTTGGCATCTCGACAATCTCTCCAACCTTTACATGTTTACTAGCCAAGTCGGCATATAATTGATCCAGATTTTCGGTGAAGAACATTAACGAAGGTGTGCCCAGATTTACACCCGCCGACATCCGCTCCACAGTCTCTTTGTCATGGAGAATAATGCTCGTCTGGGAGTCTGGGGTAGGCGCGATCTCAATCCATCTCATGCCCTCGTCAAGGTTTACTTCATCCACAATGTGGAATCCAGCGACTTCAGTCCAAAAAGCCAGTGATTCATCTTGATTATTGACATACAACATAACCTGGCCGACTTTGCTAAACATGGATCAATCACTCCTCTGATCATCTAATCTCTCAACAACCTGCTTATCATTCCTCAAATTCCAATAGAGTATAACATGCAGGACAGCTTTTTTATCATATTTCTTTGCAAGTACTAAGTAAACATTAGACTTATTGAGCGGCTTTTAATTTCTTCGTAAGATAAAGCACAACATCGTCGTCCATAACTGTTTCTTCACCTGGCTGAATGTAATGATCGTGTCTGTGGACACCATGACCGTCCGGTATATATCCGCGATGGGCATATAGAACTTGCGCTTTGCCATAATCGGAAAACACACCTACACCAATGCCTGCTACATCCGTTCGTTCCAGAATAACTTCCTCTGCTCGGTCCATCAACCGTGAACCAATACCTTGGCGCTGGAACTTCATTAGTACATTAAAATCGTTAATTTCGGGAATGCCTTGTTCCCTGAAAGACGGGTAGCTGGAATTCCACAATACATTCACGTATCCGGCAAATTCTCCATTCAACTCGGCTACCAAGGTTACGCGTTCCCCATTCTGTTGTTCAGCCAGGTAATGAAGATACTGCTCAGGGGATCTCCCCCAACCCTGCTCCTGGAATGCCTTTGATATGATTACAGGATCACTCTCATTTAATAGTCTGATATGTACAGTCAATGATAAATCCTCCTTAAAAAGATATTTCTCCTTGCTATATTCCCAGTCTATCCCGAAGCAATGTGATGTGAGCAACATGGTGTTTGCCATGCCAAGCATACATGCCCAGATTATAATCCAGTCTTGTCGTTTCTTCTGATGAGGGATGATACAATTGTTTGGCATAATCTGCATCTGTCAGCGCGTTTAACAGAAACACCCAACGACGATGGAGCGCATCCAGAATCTGAAGCGAGAATTCAACATCCAGGTCTCTTGAATCACTCAATTCAGCCCAGCGCTCTTCATAATAAGGCCGAATCGTTGGTGTATCCTCTGTCAGTGCCAACTTGAAACGAATCATACTATTCATATGGCTGTCTGCCATGTGGTGAATGACCTGTTTGAGCATCCATCCACCTTCTCGATACGGCAGACTTAATTGCTCTTCACTTAGTCCCTTTACCGCTTCTCGTGCGTGTTCAGGCAACTCAGCAATGTCCTGAATCCACTTCTCCCGTTGTGCCAAAGTAACTTCACCCGTGTGTACAAATGGTCCTATCGGAAATCTTTCATCCATCCACCATTCCTCCTTGTTTATATGATTCAAAATAACTTTCAGTATTATCTAAGGAGCATATTCCATAAGCCAACAGTCTCGCATCTGTCCTTCATGCTGCTCATGTTTCTCCAATAGCTTAATCTTTTGGAAACCACATTTCTCATAACAGGATATCGCTCGCAAGTTCCAGGATTGAGGGTCCATAACCACTTTACGGGCTTGTTGTTCATTAATCAGATAAGCCAGCATGGATTGCATCAACTGTGTACCAATGCCTTTATTCCAGTAGTCTACCTCACCAATAAACTGATCCGTTCCATAGATGATCTCATCCGTATCTCCATAACCATACTCCGTTCGCTCTTCTTCCTCAAGCTCATAGAACTGAATGTATCCAATCGGATTCCCTTCGTGCTCAACGATACAACGAGTAGCAGCATCATCCTGATTGTAAAAATGTTCTCTCACATGCTCCAGGTCATGCGGCCGATCACGCCCTTCATAATATTGAAGAACTTCCGGGTCTGACAGCCACTTCACCAGATGGTGTTCATCTTCTGTTTCCAAGAAACGTACGGTGATTTCATTCGATTCATATACATTCATCATTCTGATTACTCCTTATTGATCTCCAGATTCTCACCCGTAACCCAACTCAGATCCTTTCCTAACAAATGCTCGTTGTGAACATAATACACCATGGGATTCTCAAGCGGTTGAGTCGTTCCATCCGAAGATCTGAGCGTTAACCGCAACTTGTAGCTCCCTATCTCATCAGGTATCGCAAATCCTATCAGATTATCAGCTGATTTCATGGTTTTCCCCTGTGCCTTCAGATACTTTTCCAGAATGACTTGATCAAGATAGGAGCTGCCAACAGACGAAGGCATGTACCACGCTTCATCTTGTTCTTCAGTGAATGTGACCCCTTCCCATCCAGGAACAACGGGATACACCATATGTTGATCCTTGTCTTCTCTTTTTCGCGTTATCTCTAACTCTACCTCGACTACATCCGTATCAATCTGCCTGATTGTGCCTGCCATCACAACATCCTGAGCACTCACACTTGGAATAACATAGCTGTATATGAGCAGAGTCACCAAGAGGATTATCGTTATTCCCGTAATCCAAAATATTGTATGTTTACGCATCTATCTGATCCTCCCGTCTGGTTAATCTTACTTCTGGAGTAGTTCCTTCTCAGTTAAAGATTGAGTTAACCTATCCAACTCAGGGGATGCCGTCCAATCACTGGAGGCATTCAATCCATGCTTGATTGTATGTATCGCGCTATGTGCAGACATGTATATATTATGGTGGATTCCAGGTTGGACAATAATGTGCTCTCCTGCACGCATCACTCGAATCGAAAACATCTGATCGTCTCCATAACTGGCATACGCAATCCAGCCGGTTTGCACCACATAAAACTCCGTTAGATTGATATGTACATGACTGTTTTGCCATGCTCCCTGGGAAGAAGCAACGGTTCTACAATAATAACTGCCATCTTCTGCTATCATTTTATATTTTTGTTCCCCATTCTCCATCTGCTCGAAGCTGGTTTTGACACCCGTTTCACCATATTTCTGTTCTGAAAATTCTGTGTTCAATCGGCTTCATCTCCTGACAAAAAATCCCTTTATTTAAACATTCGACATAGGTAAGTCGATTCTCCTGTTTGGATATGCGATATATCTTTATTAAAATATGAAACGCTTCTCTTCCAGCTTCCGTATTAAGGTCGAAGCCGTATGTATCCCCTATAATAAACCATCTGATCTGGAGGTTGAGCGCATGTCATTTTTCAAGAAAATGTTAGCCAGTGTAGGTGTTGGAGCAGCCAAAGTGAATACGGAATTGCATACACCAGAGGTCACGCCTGGAGGAATCATCTCGGGGGTTGTGTACATTGAAGGTGGAGATGTGGAACAGAATGTAGATCGAATCTATCTTTCAATTAAAACCCATTACATACGGGAGCGCGATGATCGCAAAGTAAAAGAGACAGCCGTTATAGCCAAATATCTGCTCACCGAAGGTTTCACATTACAGCCTGGAGCCAAATTGGAGAAAGACTTCTCATTTGACCTGCCAGAAAATCTGCCTATTACACTGCATCGTGCAGAGGTATGGGTAGAAACGGGCCTCGATATTTCAAGTGCTGTAGACCCCTCAGACCGGGACAGACTGCATGTTGTTCCTAGCAAAGACATGAACACCGTGCTCGATGCAATTGATATCCTTGGTTTCAAACTACGTGAAGTCACCAATGACTATGCACCAAAGTTGGGCGGCAATCTGCCATTTGTACAGGAATTTGAATTTGTACCAACAAACAAATTCCGTGGGCATCTGGATGAGTTGGAAGTCATGTTCTATCCCATGGGCGATTCGCTGGAGCTGTTATTACAGATCGATCGCCGCGCTCGTGGACTCAGTGGAATGTTCTCGGAAGCGATGGGCACGGATGAAAGTTTCGTCCGCCTGCATCTGTATGAAAGACATCTGGAGCGGGGGGCACATTCTGTCGCTCAAGGATTGGAAGAAGTTATATCCAAACATATCTAATCTATAGTTTGTGTAACAAATAAAAACCGTCCTCTATCAGACAGTTCTGATAAAGGACGGTTTTTGATTTTCGGAGTAATAAGGCTTCGAAGTTCTCCCCATGCAAAGACAGTTTAAGTACTTGGGACAGTCATGGAGCTCATGCGGACAAACCTTCAGGAACGCTGTGTCCAGCGCTGCATTCTTAATCGAAGACCGTAATATACTGCGGTGAGCAAAACGAATCCGGCAACAGCCATGATTATGGATGTTGTATCCCACTGAACAATGGATCCAAAAGCAACCTTGGATTGCAATGGCATACCCGATGAAGCAGTGTTCATCAGATCAGGTACATAATTCATGGTCATGACCATGCCTTGAACGATATTCCAAGCTACAAAACCGATGATGAATAACAAGGTAACCAAAAAGGATTCCATCGCTAATCGTTTATTCATGCTTGTCATTTTGCCTCCTCAAATAATGTTGTGAAGGATTTCTTTATACAAGATCTCTTCCCACTCAATTAGACAAAACGTGCTGCATCTCCTGTTTTAGACGATCTTTATTTTCATCCACATATTGATACAGCAGGTCAAAGCTTTCCTCGTTATCCACTTGCATGCTTAAATTCGCAGCTTCCAATTCAATCTCCTGCAATATCTCATGAATCTGTTTCCCATGTGTTTGCAGGCTTGTCGTGATATCGTCTTCGGACAGGCCATTCACATTATCTCGTAATTGCCCGTGCGTTACGCCGCTCTCGGACAACATCTGTTCTATTTTCTTCAGGATCACGGCATCTGCATCATTGCCGATCCGCTCCATCGCTGCTATTGTCTCAACCATATACTGCCCGCTGGCATTCTCCAGGAAACCGGTCATGCCGTTCATGGACAGCTCGGTATCCAGATCGATGATCAGAATGGTATCTCGCAATACTTGCGGAAGTCCCGGCCCACTCTCTCGAATCGTTGCAAATTCAGCCCGATAAAGGTCCATGGCAATACTCCCTACCACCTCTTCACCTGACATCTCTTCAAGCTGATCGAGGGGTAACAGCTCCTGCAGTTCTTCTTGTAACTTGTTCATCTTTCTCTGCCTCCTGTATCTCTCTGTCTGAATAGTTTGAACGAATGTTTTTACACTGGACCACTACGCGGTCAGAATAAACTTCCGATCGCTGTTATCCCCAGATTTTTTCAATCCCTTTATTAAAGGGGAAAATCCGGTGATAAAGGCGAACGCTCCGCTTCTTCAGTTTGTTTCTGCCCTCTCCGTTTCGTGTAAATTTCAAGTTCAACTACGCCGACACGTTATTCCATCATAGCAGAATACGCTATACAAGTTGAACTTATGGAAGTTTGTATAGTTTATCCTTTTAACAAATTTACAGGGAATATCGTCAAGTTAACGTGCACTTGACCTCTGGAAAATGTTCCGCTGTTATGATCTTGTCATCACGAGTCTTGGGAGGGGTAATGATGCGCCTGGCCTTGTTCACAGACACCTATCTTCCGGAAACCAATGGTGTTGCTGGCACGCTCCACCGCTTGAGTAACCATCTGAACCGCAGAAGAATTGAACATCTGCTGTTTACTCCGAACTCCGTCATTGAAGGAAGCCATGAGACTCAAGTCCGATCGGTTGCCAACATCCCTTTTTTTCTATATCCCGAATGCCGCATTGCTCTACCCAACAGAGCAGACACGCACAAGCAGCTACAAACCTTTCAACCCGATCTGCTGCATATCGCCACACCTTTTAATATGGGATTGCTTGGTCTGAGGTATGCGCTCAAACACCATCTTCCCCATGTGGTCTCCTACCATACCCACTTCGATCGTTATCTCGAATACTACCGGTTGAAAAGTATGATTCCTCTCTACTGGAAGTATATCCAGTGGTTCCACCGTGCCTGTGAAGCAACCCTAACTCCATCGCAGGAAACGTTAAACACCCTTCAAGCCCAAGGCATTCAGCGTCTGAAACTTTGGTCTCGCGGGATTGATTGCAACCTGTATTCCCCTGATAAACGCAGCTCGGATATCCGTGAACGATACCACATCACCGCTCCCCTTATTTTACTCTACGTTGGACGCATTGCCCCGGAAAAAGATATCGCTACACTCACGACTACCATGCAGCAGCTGCCCCAGGAAATGCAGTCCCGTGTTCACTGGATTATCGTTGGCGACGGCCCATCTCTCCCGAGAATGCGTCTGCAATCCCCACCCAATGTCACCTTTACAGGCTATATGCATGGCGAAGAACTTGCTTTTATGTATGCTTCGGCAGATCTGTTTGTGTTTCCTTCCTCTACGGAGACATTTGGCAATGTGGTACTGGAAGCGATGGCTTCAGGACTTCCTGTGGTGGCGGCCAATGCCGGAGGTGTAAAGGATCTGATATCCCACAACCGCAACGGTGTGTTATTCGAGCCTGGTCAGGCTGATGCACTGATTCGGGAGATATGTCTCTGGGGAAATCACGGGAACCAATTGAGGATAATGGGACTGGAAGGCAGAAAGCTGGCTGAGCAGCGGTCGTGGGAGCATATTTTTGATACACTGATCGGGGATTATGAGGAGGTTATAGAACATCGGAACAGAAAAACGAAAGATCGAATTATTACTGCGTAGTCTGATGAAATCAGTTTCTTCCAACAACCCCTAACTACCACCACTGCCCTATGCAAAATTAAACTGGTTCGCTCGTTCAGGCTGCCATAGCATTTACACTCCGCTAAGGTCAGCCTGAATAGCGAATATGTTGAGCGTTAAGGTGTGATACCAGAAATCAGATTTCCATTCTGAATGCAAGGTAACCCTTTTCCACACACCATAGGAAGTCTGTGTTGGACGGATAGAAAAAGGCATGATCTCATTGAACTGAATCATGCCTTTTATTGCAAGAAATCTACTGGGTGAATTTACTGAACGGGACTTTGATATCTACAAATCCTTTAGCGTAGGGTGCAACCTCATAAGGATGGAATCGGATGACGATGCCTTCATCATATAAAAAGAATTGAGAAGTTTGATCAAGCTGAAAATCATAAATATTTTCTTCAAAAATTGAAACTCCTGCATTATACATGGCTAATAGACTGTTGGAGATTGATTTCTCTACCTTCTCCATCTGATTATCATCTTTAACATACTCGCTTAGCTTCAGTTCTTTCCCCGTTCTTAAATCATAGTTATATGATTTTGTCGCATCCATTCCATGTGCTCCGCCAGTGTACACATGATCTTCATATACCACAGATAACTTTTCTTTTGCATTGTATTTTACACTGGCCATGGTAATGTAGAAATAATTTTTGTTTGATTTCTTTTCTTCTTTGTCCAGGCGAGCTGCTTTCACTGCGTGAAGTTTAAATGTCTTGTTCAGCTTATCCGTCACAGATTTCTTACCACCTGTTAGATGTATGTATGGCTGTCCTTTGTAATATTGGACCTTCGTTTTCACTGTAATCGTGCTGCCTGCCTCTACATGACTACTCGGAAGAATTATAGCAATCAGTACAGTGATCAACAGGTAATTCACCCATCTCCATTTTTTTCTCTCAGTTCTATATTTCATCATTATGGATAACCCCCTTTGGCTCAAATGATTTCGTTTCCTGCATTTTGTTCCATATTACCTGTGGAGTGCCCTTTAGGTCTGTTCCGCTCTGAACGTTGCCAATCCAGATGTCCTCTGCTCCCGGATGTTGTAAATAGTGCCTGAGCGTTGCTTTGATTAGAATAGACGAATGCAAGTCCAGTACCTCATCCAGCGGTATCCAGAATAACTCGCCTTCATCCGAGGCCACAAAATGTCGATGCGTGGTCTCTCCGAAATATATAAACTGCTGCCAAATCTCACCACCATTAACCTCCAACAGAATATATCGAAGCCGAAAGTGTTCGACATCCTCTTGCTTGAACCCGGTCTCTTCTTCAATCTCCCGATAGCTGGCAGTCATGGGTGTGTTCAGTTCCCCTTGTTCCAGATGTCCGCCAATGCCCCCCCAGAATTCAAAATCAAACAATCTGCTACCCGCCTTCTTCATCATCAGCATGTCTGAGCCATTGCTCAAAAACGCTGTAGCCATCTGTCTAATCTCCATATGTATGTTCCTCGCTTTCCAGACTGTGATATTAAATTTTACTTATATAACCGTCTTCTAAAGCAGTTTCTTTAACTCACTTAGATGTTCAATCGTATGTAAAGGACCCGACGTAATGCTGTCCTGCCACGGCTGGTTGACCTTCATCCAGATGGTGCTCATGCCTACGCTTGCTGCTCCCTCAATATCGTTCACCGGATGATCGCCAATGTAGATACATTGCTCTGGGCTTAGACCGAAATGATCAAGCGCAAGCTGAAATATGCGTGGATCGGGCTTTTTGACTCCTGCCTCTTCTGAAACAATAATATGGTCGTAATCCTCCCGGATACCGAGTTGATCGATTTTTCCATACTGAATATCGGTCTGCCCATTGGTGATTAACCCGGTTTGGTATTTCCCCCGCAGATGCTGAACGACTTCTCGCGCCTGTTCCATCAGAACTGAACTTCGCACATACTCTCTGCCATAGAACTCCATCAGTTCTGCATGTGGCGGATGCTCTGCCCAAGGCAGTTCATTCAACAATTCGTTGAACAGAAGTGGTTTGTCCTTATAACCATCCTGGTCGAGTTCAATAATTCTTTTGAGAATATCTTCCGTTGACTCAAGATGGGCAAAATAGGTTTTAATCAAACTCCGAGTGAAGCCGTCAAAGGTCATCGTTCTGTTCAGAATTGTATTGTCCAAATCAAAAATAACCGCTTTAATATGATCCATCTTCCTTCTCCCCCAATTCCAGTACATGCGTTATCTTCTCCATACTTGTCACTTCTCTAAATCCCAAGTTGCGATAAAAAGATCCAGCAACCGGTTGATCCGTGTACAGAACCAGTCGAGCGTAATGATTTTCCGCTTTTTGAATAACCGCATCCATCAGCCTGCCCCCAACCCCATGTCTTCGAAATTCTCTCATCACATAAAGTCTGCGAATTCTTCCGGTATCAGTCACCTCAGAATAAGGATCTCTGTTCAAACCGCAGATCCCAACCACCTTATCGTGCACTCTGCATTCAAAAAGCGCTTCATCTTCTTGCTCGAATGTATTAATTCCTGTCTCATATTCATGGATTAATCGCTCGATATGTCTGAACCCCTCACTGGAGCTCTCGGCCAGCATCTCCACTAAATCGTCATGATTCCATCCCCATATCTCCTGTATCTGCATGGTGTAACCGCCTCCATCATTTTAAATCAATGGTACACATGCAAACCCAACCATACATTGAATGATGGCCGGGTTTATCTTGTAAAGCTCATTCTCATTTTTTCTTTTTGTGATAGTGATAACCCGTGCACAGACCCTTTTGTTTGGATTTGGCTGAACAGTTATGTCCACCGTTCTTATCCAGTCTGCCTGGATGAGCATAAGCGGAAGAGGATACACCAACAAGTACGACAAGAGACAGGATTACGATAACAACCTTTTTCATAAGTCACCCTTCGATCAACACCCTATGCTTTAGGGTTTAATACGTGCTATATCATTCTACATGAAAATCCACAATTGGGATATCCTTCATCTTTTTCATCTGTACATTCTCATAAAGGCCTGCCTGTAACGAGTACGACTTGAACGCCTTTACGAATCAACTCCGGGATCGACTCAGCTGTACGCGGTGATAAACTCCGATCTATTTCGCTCAGCAATGTACCGTCCACATCAAAGAATACAGCTCTAATCATATTGTCCTTCCTCCTCTATCTTCAATTTAAAAAGAGCAAGTACAGAATAACCTTGTTTGGTCTTCCTGCACTTGCTCTTGCAATTAACGGGTCTGAACATCTTGGGTACGACCCATGTACCATGATTGAAATGATTTCGCCGTATCCAGGGAAATGTCATGTGCCCGATGATGCAGTACTGGTTTGGCACGGTTCACCGTATGAACAGAAGCCACACCGAACCAACGCTGTAACACATTACGGGTGATCTGCACTTCGATGACTTTCTCACGTTTGGAGATGAAGAGTGTCGACGTGAGCGCACCGGTTCGAAGTTGAATGAAATTCTGATGCAGGATATATCGGGTATGGAAAAAGTCCATCACTCTGCATGTTGCAATCCACACGAGCAGAATCGCGGAAATCATCCACCAGGCATGTTTCTGCCCAAACACCACTGGTTTGAAGTACCACAATAAACCCGTGATTATGATCCATCCCCAGCTTGGTTTGAGCAGGCGCAGCCATAGTGATATTCGTGGAAGTTTTTCCATCTCCTGCGTAACCCGATAGGATGGCAGGATCTCCTCAATCAGGATATAGGCTTGCTTCACAGGCAAGAAAGGATAAAGCGAATTCACCTCCTGCTCGGATTCCCCCAGACTACCCGCAGTCGTCAGTTCTACTTCCGCCAGTCCAAGCAGCCTTTTCATCGGAGACTGTGTAATTTTCACGGCCTGTACTCGTTCTTTCAGGATTGAAAATGACGTTTGCTCCATCATGCCCTTCGAGATATAGATCCGCTTGGCATCCGAGGTGATCTGGAAATTTCCATATTTTACGAAGGTTCTGACTATGCCCAAAGCAATAGATATAATCAATAAAACTAAAATCATTAAACCGGCAATCCACCAGGAATCAAGCCAGGTTAATAACAAACTTTCCGTTACTTCTTCATCAGGGAAGAAGTCCTTCACCCAGGAATAAAGCGTAGCCAAGACCGGAATCAGTACGAGAAAACTAAGCGAGGTAAAGGATGCTTTGAATATGTCCTTGCGGGTGGAGTGATAATGAACAATCCGTTCCTGTTTTTCTTTTGCAGGTAGAGACATCGCTTCAACAGTTATAAAAGGTTCGGATTGCGCCTCTCTCTCTTCCATAACCTGAACTGCATCCAACGTATCATGTTCCTCTGTTGCCCCTGCTGTTTCTGCTTCTTCAGCCATATGACCTGCTACAATTTTCTCCAGCTGTTCCGCTTCGGAAAGTGAAACAACGTGTAACTGAAAGGTAGCATCTTCTCCCTTAATTCCGGTCTCGAATCGAATCGACGTCACGCTGAACAACCGATGAAACAACGTCGTGTGTCGGTTCACGTTCTGGACCTTGGTATACGGTATCGTTCTTCGAGTACGGTTGAACACACCACTGTAGATGTGAAAGGCCTTAACGTCTGCTGTATAACGAGAAGTAAACCACTTCCAGATGATCGACACAATGCCGATGGAAATCCCTGCATAAAAGGCGATCCTTCCATAGAAAAGCCATGGGGACTCTGACCCTTGACGGAAAACAAA
The DNA here is from genome assembly GCF_014842675.1 of Paenibacillus sp. CFBP 13594. Classification (NCBI taxonomy): domain Bacteria; kingdom Bacillati; phylum Bacillota; class Bacilli; order Caryophanales; family Paenibacillaceae; genus Paenibacillus; species Paenibacillus sp. CFBP 13594. The sequence continues at coordinate 228,088 of NZ_JACYVQ010000006.1, read as the reverse complement.
CAAAAACAGGACGATGGCGAACGAATTTTTCACCAGTTTCCACAGACTCCAGAGCATGGTTAATGGATGATGTCGCTTCAGATCGATCATTCATCCACCTCATTAATCCGCGCATAGGACGCAATTTGATGACGGAGTGCAAGCGCGACTTCCTCTGGCAATGCCGGGATTTCATGCGATGAACCCATCGTGCCAACCGATACGGAATAGAGTCCATATTTTCGCATCAAAGGTCCCTGATTTGTTGTAACCGATTGCACTTTCGCCATGGGGATGATCTGATGTACCTTGGTTAGCGCCCCACGCTTCAGTTGCAGGAACTCCTCATTCACATCATAGTACCAATGCTTGTATAACCATGACGGCTGGATGAAAATATCCCACACCGCATAGACCACAGATATAGCCGTAACGCCCCACAAGATCCAACCAATCCACGTCTTCCATCCATAGATGGAGTCGAGTATTAACAGTATGGCAAGGATCAAGAAACCTATTACATTCCATATGATAGCGCTAATTCTCCACAAGTTTACCGCATAAGGGGAAAGCCTCTGCTCGGGTATATTCCACTGGATTGACATATGTTCACTCCTTTTTCCTCGGGTACATAAAAACACACATGATACACTGTACGAACAATCGTCCACGATCGATGCAAAAAGATAAAGAGATGACCCCTATACAATACAGGTCGTCATCTCTTTTGTTCATTTCATTTTACTATAAAATCCTGTACTTCACACAGCCATACCATATGATCTGTTCCTTCGCCCCAATAGTTGTTCGCCACCACATAGGGTTCACCGAATTTGCGTTGCCACTTTTTCTGTGCGATCTGGTAACCGCTATCCAGGCAGAATTGCTGAATTCCCAGCCGTTGCAGTTCAGTAACCAGTGCGAGAATGAGCGCCGAACCAACCCCCTGTCCTTGAACCTCGGGCAACACATACAGGCTACCCAGTTCTCCGATATCGTTCAGCCGGCCCTCTGTACATTCTCGAATCTCCTTACCACACGGTCCATACGAGATTGTGCCTACAATAACATCTCCTATTTTGGCGACGAGGAAAAATACACTTGGTTCTATGTTGTCCTTTGCCTGCAATGCCTTGTGAATCATCGCTTTTTTCTGTGCTATTTCATCCTGAATATCATCCAGAAGCGAGCCTATTCCCTCCTGATCAAATGCTGCGGGAATGGTTATCTCGAACACCTGATACACTCCATCTGCATCCGATCGCAGCAAAGGTTCAATGGTAATTTTGTCATCCACAGATTCTTCTCCGTTCCATATACCTTCTTAATCTGTACGTCGCTGAATCAGTCTTCTTATTTGATTCGAATCCTCAAGGGATATGCTATATCCAATGTTCGTGTCTTCATGATTTACTAACAGGCCTTGCATCTTGGGATCCATTCCTAATGAAAAATCATACCGTGTTATCGAGCCATCCACATTGGTTATGCTCAGGTCGTACTGTGTACCATAATCGAGAATGCCGGGCATACGCTCAGCCTTATGTATGGCCTCCATCATGATCCGTATCTCGTCAGATCGATCAAACTTAACATCTTGGCATGGTTCCAAAGTGAGGTTTGGATTACAGGTTAAGGTGATCAGCACAGGAAGCCCCTCTTCCGCGTTCGATTCATTCGGTTTACTGCACCCTGCAATGAATGCGGCAATGACACATACGAGCAACACTCCTACATATTTCACCATACTGCACGCCTCCCTGACTTAGTATTAAATAAACTAGTAATGAGTAGAGAAGTAATAAATACAGTATATAATGACTCAACTGCACTAACTATCTATATTCATATCAAGTTACGTAACTCCGGGTCCCATGAAGACAACAAAGCGATCAGTCGCTCTAAGGTCTCTTCCACAAATACCTGAACTCTCTCACCTGTAATGAACTCAGGAGTAATTCCAGGCTCTTCCCCATTAAGAAAAGAAAACGTGTGGTCCCGCCAGCGTACAATCTCATCAGCAGTTAAACGATCCATCATGTCATAACCTGGTGAACTGTTGAGCACCTGCCATACCTCTTCGCTCCAACTTGAACCTTGATAGAGATTAAAATCGATCTGGTCCGTCTCCTGGTAATATAAACGCGCCATTTCATCCTTCGATCTGCTACTGCCTGCATGTTGGTCTACCTTGTTGACCCGTTCGACGAATTCGGGATGCACACTCCGGAACCAGTAATAGTCTGTCAGCACATGCATAAAGTATCCTCGCACAAACCACTTCCATCCTTCATCGGTAAGTTGTTGCATATAGAATGAGTAGAGATCCTTCAGTTCACCAACGTAATCTCCATCATCTTTTGGGTTAAAATGGGTGTACTCCTTATCATCTCTGGTTGTACCTTCGCGCATATGTATGGAATCCGGGGCGATATTCCCCAGATAGAATGAACCTCGATCAGCCTGCATTTGCAGCGAGTCTGCAATCAGATTAGCAATATTGAGATGAACCATAGGTAGCGGCATAGAGATGATCTCCTTTTATCGGGAAGTATTCTACTATACTTAGCAAAAAGAAACCATATAATCTACTGGTGCAACGTACAGATCACTGGAATAGTGAGACATCGCTATGTTCCATCCTTTTTCACCGTAGATGCGTGATTATCCCTGAATTCTCTCCACTTGCATGCGGTCAAACAGCTGCTCCAGATCCGTATGGTATTCCTGGTCCTGCTTAACAAGCAGAGCAATGTATTCCGACCCACACTCATAGAACATCAAGCGGTTAAACGGAGCTGTGTCTCCCATATGATTGCTTTCCTGCCCGAATTTTGCCCGAATCAGATTCTCAATATAACGCGCGTAACCCTCGTTCCACTCCAACCAGCTCCAGTACTCAGCTTGTTCTTCATTTAATGAAGTGAACAACGCCTTTCTAGCTGTCTGTACTTGTGTCAGGTCTTTACTCTTCAAAGCAGACAACAATGAGTTAACCCGCTCCACAACGATTTCATCTTCATACGGAAACTCATAATCCAGTTCCCATGTTACGCGCTTCAGTTGGTCCATTTTATGCTTAATCTGAAGACGGTTGACGATCCGCTCATCATATTTCTCATATACATAACAATGAACATATTCATGGAACAGATAAACTTTCTGCTCCAGATCTTTGAACGCTGTATCCGTTACGATCGCACACATTCGTCCGTCCATATGGTGCACCGGCATAGCGGCAAGGCATTCATCTGGAATATATAAATCGTCCGGTACCGTTTTTATCCACTCATATTGCTGTGTCTTGGACGAATAATCATAGATATATAATAAAGCTTCATAGGCGACAACCACTGGATAATGTTCTGCAAACAAAGGATGTATGCTGACCAAGTCTTTCTGAAGCTCGTTTAACTCGTTAATTTGCTCTAAAAAAGCATCCATGTCATTAACCCTCTCTTTACTGGATTGATGCGTTAATCATACTAGAATAGAAAAGATAAAACACTGAGAGAAAAATGATAATTCTGTTCGAGTATGAGATGGTGAACGTTAGAAAGGTGGAAGTTTTATAATCCGGCATACATTTTTCTAAGTTCGTTCACCACTGACTATATGCCAATGTTGATGCTTCGAGTCCTGATAACTGCCCAGGTTAGTTATAATCTTTGATGAGCCTGTCTGAGCTAACATGTCAGCAGCTACTTTTTTAATGACCCGCATCATTTCAATAAGCAGCTCATCATTATTCTCTTCCTCTTCTGAAATGAAGGACTGAATATGTATCTTGGGAATTACAACAATGTGATGCTTGTAGTATGGCCGAGTGTGATGATAAGCCATAACGTTCTTTGTTTCCATCACAACTTTGACTTGCGTTTTACCACTTAACACCTCATCACAATAAAAGTCCTGCGTCATTATACTCCTCCATCTTCGAAATGCATACGTTAAAACGTATCCTTATGATTTGGTCAAGATTCCCTGATCCACAGATTTCTGAATAAGCTGCTGCGCATACTCCCACAATGTTTCGGAACCGTTCGCAATCTCACGGTTTCTGTTTAACACCTGATCACTTGTAATGTTATATTTCTGCCATGTATCTCCCTCATTCTGATGGTTGTGGATAATAGGCTGCAATCGATCAAGAGAGGAGGCAAATTGCGCTTCAGGCGTCTGTTTTGCTTCAAATTCCAACCATAACTGGAGTAGTTCTTCAGCCTGTGCCTTAGGCAACATACCAAACAGCCGATGAGCTGCTTTGAGTTCACGATCATATTTATCCGTGTGTCCCACCGTATCGTAAGCGAATGTATCTCCGGCATCGATCTCAACCAGATCATGAACGAGAAGCATCTTAATAACTTTGAGGATATCCACATCCTTGTTGGCATGACTCTGCAAAACCAAGGCCATCATCGCCAGATGCCAGGAATGCTCTGCATCATTTTCAAGTCTATCACCATGCATAATTCTCGTCTTTCGTTCAATCGTTTTGAGTTTATCAATCTCAATGAGAAATTGAATCTGATCCTGTAATGAGTCGCTCACAACATATCCTCCTTCATATCTGATCTCCCATCAAATAGAGAGGTCATACCAGTAGACTCTATAGTTAAAATCCAGTGACATACCAACACCCTGAGCCAGACGGATTGAACCCGTATTGTCCGGGGAACAATCCCAATATGGATGTATGCCTACGCGGTTGCACTCTTCTACAAACGCTTTTGCCACCATCGCACCATAATTTTTTCTTCTATAGTCTTCAAGCGTTTCAATATCAACCGCATGTGTCTGATTTGCAGTAAATGCCGACAGGCAAACACTCGCGATATCATCGTTATGCACTATAACGTAGCCAAATCCATGTTGTAAAAAATCATCTCTTGTCGTCCAAAAGTGAGAGATTTTATCTTTCAGGAATGGAGAATTGTTATATCTTTTCTCTCCTAATAGTACTTGATCTATCCTGAGAATTCTGACTTCCTCGTCCTGTGAAGCACATATGTCGAGATGTACTTGCTGACTTATCGAATTTGGATTCAACTTGAATACATGCTGAATATCACTGGAGATATCTCTTTTCCCGGAGATATGTTGAAGAACATCTTCCCAAGCTTCATCCACCACACCAATTTCCACAGCATGAATATGTAAGTTCAATAATTCAGGTTCAATACGTTCCCGCATGTACTCTTTCAATTCATTCAGAAAGGGTTCACTTCGAGAATCTCCGATCAACTGAAAACCAGATTGTCCATGTATCCAAATTAATGCTGCTGTGATATTCTCTGCATCATCTACATAGATCCGTCCCGGGTTCAAACCAGACGACACCGCCTTGACTTCAATATTCTGACACGAATCCGTGAGATGTTTTACTTTGTGAAACTCCTGTTTATTAATCTCGGTGATCATAGGATCATTCCTCCTAAAACGACAGCTCAGGAATTATTTATCTAACGTGTAATCAGATCAAGTATCTATTAAGCAACTCTTGAATGCTAAGATTATGCTTTTCCAGCCAATTCATGTTCCTCTCAAACTGTTCAATCATAAACGTGAAGTTGTGTTCAATCGTTGCTCCGGCATAATGCTGACCAATATAGAAATGAAGTACTGCTATATAATAGATTTTTGTAAGTAAAGGGAGATAACCGAACTCAAGCACTGAATGCTTGCGTTCACGACCATACCCCTGAATAAAGGACTCAATCATTTCCATTGATCCTTGGGATTCCTGAACCACATGGTTAAAGCTAATTGTGAATTCCATAAACGCAGCATCCATACCCATAAAATCAAAATCCAGTACGCATGTGATCTTCTCATTTTCAGCGAGCAAATTATAAATCAACAAATCATGATGAACCAACTGTTGTGGTAATATCTCTAACTGCAGATTAGAACTCTTAATTTCTGTGATCATTTTCTGATAAAAGGTAACCCTTGCAACTGATAATTCAAAAGGTAGATTTTCATAAAAAACCTTAATCGATTGACGATTAGCTAACGGATGAATTTCGTACACTTTAGTAAATGAAATTCCCCTGTAAACTTGCTTGCCTATTGGGAACCCTTGCATTCGTGTCGAAAACTCACCCACCAGCTGCCCAAACTTCTTAGATTTGTCTACGCTAGACAATTGGGGTACAGTACCTTCTAGAAAGGTAGTAATAGCCGCAAGCGTCCCATCTTCTAATATTAAATAGTTTTGGCCATCTATTGTCCTATGAAAGCGAGGGACCTGAAACGAGGAATGAGTGCTTTCAAGGAACGCTGTCACTTTACATTCAAGTTCAATACCATCCATCGTTTTGAGATGTCTGTTGTAGATACGAACGATAAACCTCTGTCCATGTATTTCAAGAATTTTGGTCGTATTCGTCAAGCCAAATGGAACGGCTTCCAAGGTATACTCGGTATCTTCGAAATAATGAAAAATGATTTCGTCAAATCTTATATTCATAGATTCTCGTCTCTTCATCATCAAGTAGATATCCTTTACCGATATAGGCCCAGTTATTTTTTTCATAATAATCGGTCAGATCAGTACATAAATACAGCTTGTCATACCCCTTTGTTTTCACCTCATTCAATGCATGGGTCTGGAGTTGTCCACCCAGGTTTCGGCCCCGATATTCTGGATCAACATGAAGACATGCAAACCAGGGAAAGAGATCCTGCCTGCTATTCAGATCACTTCGTAACAAAGCGTACCCACCGATAATTCGGTCTCCGTCCAGCATCACATAAAACCTTGGTACATCACTATCTGTCTCCACAGAACGCTCTATACAATCCCGATAGAAGTGGAAGCTTGATTCCGAACCCCATTGTTTCCAGAAATACTGCACTGCTTCTTGCAGCACGTCCGGCTTCTGCCGAATATCAAAAATTTGCAACATGTTAATCTCCCTTCGCGCTTTTTACTTTCGTATAGGATCAGGTGTCCAATTCAACATTCAGTTCACGCACAAATACAGCTGTCCCCTTTATTCTGACATCCATATCCTCACCATCCCGAATCACACTCACTTGAACCTTACCATCTCTTCCAATCTCATGCCCTTGCTCTACCACAAACTGTACCTCATCAATCCCCGGTTTCACATAGGTTAAATAATAAGCCCCCATCACCCCTGAGGCTGTTCCAGTCACTGGATCTTCCGTCGTACCTGAGTAAGGTGAAGAGAAATGTCTGACATGCATCATTGAATCGGAATCACGGGTTTCGAAACCAAAGGGATGTAGGGAAGCTTTGGGATTCTCAATTAAAATTCCTGGAAACAGGGAAGAATCCGGTTTCATTTTCATAAAAGAGCTTAGTTCACGAATTGGAATTAATAACGTCCAGGTTCCTGTACTTCCATAAACGATTGGCGTAGAAAGGTCAACCTCATCCAGAGTGAGGTTTATGGCGCTCACCAGCTTCTGGATATCACCCTGGAACGGTATAAACTGCGGTTGATCCTGTTTCATTTCCATGTAAATGGTGTCGGCAGCGCGCTCAAATCGTATAGGTAATGTTCCTACATTGGTTTCAATCGTGATCAACTCTTGGTCACCCAACATACCACGCGTCTTCAAACCATACAGTGATGCCATTGTGGCATGACCACACAGATTAATCTCATGGCCCGGTGTAAAATAACGTAATCTGACGTCAGCTACTTCAGAATTCAACACAAATACTGTCTCATTAAAACCAACCTGATAAGCGATCTGTTGCATCTCCGTCTCACTGAAATGATCAGCATCAAAAACCACTCCTGCCGGGTTACCTTGGCCGGAAACTGTGGAGAAAGCATCATAATGATGGACCTTAATATTACTCATCACTTGACCCACTTTCTTTGCCATCTACGAGACGCACATTTCCATATAACTCTACGCTTTCACCATCAACTACAACCCCGTCTCCATCTTGGCACGCGTAGATCGCTGTACGGTGAACATGAGTATATTCTCTTAATGGATTTAGTTTATCTTCCGAACCGTCCCAATGCGGTGCAAACTCAAAATTAACGAGTTCCAGTGCTTTCATATCTTTCAGATCTACTTCGTTTTCATCAGCATCTTCCCCATACCCCGCTATCTCTATCGTAGGTGTCGTCAAAATACTTCCTGCGCTGACCCCGATCAGCATGCCGCCACTCTTCACATAGGAACGTAGCAAACCAAGCACATTTCTCTTCTGTAATAAACTTAGAAAATAAAACGTATTTCCTCCGGATAGATGAATTGCATCACACTCGAAAATAGAGCCAAATGTGCTCTCCTCATACTTCAGATCAAGATCATAATATTGAATGTTATCTATTCCTAATTGATTGTAGTAACGTCTAGTGTGTTCAAAATACTTCCGCTCCGGGTCGGAGCACGAAGGGATATATCCAATGGAAGGCTGTTCACTGTTAAATAAGCTTCGTATTCTCTGATCCAATTTATCGTTAGATTCGAACACCAAATCACTTAGCAGAACCAACGACGTCATCTTATTTCCTCCCGTACCTATTAGACTGACTTAAACTCTCTATCCAAAATCGAGAAAAAATACTGGTCTGTCCACTGATTGTTCCACCATAGTTCTTCTTGGAAGACGGCCTCCCGTGTCATTCCCACATGCTGCATCAGTGCTGCTGAGGGAACGTTTTGTGAATTGCACATGCCAACGACCTTATGAGCTTGTAACTCTTGAAACGCAAATTGTAGCAAAAGTCGGGTAGCTTCACTCCCGTATCCTCTACCTGCGTATTCCGAAAGTACAGCGAATCCAAGTTCCCAGCTTTTTCGGTGATCCACATAACTCCACATCTGAACGATACCAATGGGTGTATCCTCTGGATCATTCATGCGCCGTATAACGAAATCATAAGCATACGGTTTCTCATCTGCGACAGCAAAATGGCTACGATAATCCTCACGAACCTTTTCCTCATCCGTCTCAACAGTTTCCTCAAAACTCCAAATGTTTGTGTCACATTCAAGTTGACCTATGAAGTTGAGGTCCTGCTCTGTGACTGTTGTTATTCTTACCTTCTCTCCCACGAATTCCATGTGGCTTCATCTCCTTTGGAGTATGCCATCGTTCCCATAGACTACTGCATCTGCCCATTAATATATCTTCTGTGACTTGCAGATGCTTCCTGAACCCACAAATCCAACTCCACTCTACTAACAAAAAATTGATCCTGAACCTTAATGAACGGAAACATTCTCCCATCAAAGAAACCTGATACGGTAAAGCTCCCTTGTTCCGCCTTAATAATACTCATCACCTGTTCTTCAGTCATACTCAGATACTCGGCAGTTTCTTGCATCGTCAATAATACTTTATCGTTTGGTACTACTTGTTCTTCTGCCTGAGTGAGTTCACTATTTCTCTCCTGAGTCGTTAACAATATGCAGCCAATAATAAACGAGATACCCAAAACGACACTGGATAACAGGATAGAGAGCGTTACAGATTTCATTGTTTTGGAATCTCCCACTCTGTATGAAGCACTCCTCTACCAATGTTCCATTTGGCAAGTAACGCCCTTTGTCTATTTTCCAAATCCAGATAGGGAGCCGCTACACAGGATAGCGTATCAAACATCTGGATAAAATGAGGTCCTTCCTTGAACCGTCGAAGCCCTCCATACTCTTCATCATCTGCTGCCCATACAATCTTTTTAATACCCGACATTAGTATGGTACAGGAACACATAGGACAAGGTTCACAGGTAGTGTAGAGTGTCAAATCATTCTTCGTGTATCTCTTCTTCTCTACATCCAGCAAATGTTGTCCGGCCCGACGAATGGCATCCACTTCAGCATGTGCGGTGGGATCGCACGCAGAGTAGACACGGTTCCTGCCTTTACTCACGACATTCCCATCTACATCAACGATTATCGCACCAATCGGATACGTTCCTTCAATCAGTGATTGCTCTGCTTCTTCCATAGCCAAAGTTAAATATTCATAATCCGATAACTTCATTGAAAATCCCCCTAAGTGCAGTTATAGTCGCTTATACAGCAGATTCCTTCTCCATAAACCGGGTTACATCCGGTTCAGCGAAATGTTCATACACATCCTGCCGGTCTGCTAAGGTTAATTCTCTGAGGTACAGACGTTCAGTCTCTACATTAGGAAAATGTATCATGACATGATCTCCTTTAATCGTTAAACGTTACGAATTGTGTACTGCCCTGCTTCACCAAGAAAATCACTTTTGGTTATCCCTTTTTCTCCGAGTAACATCCTGTAGTTCGATATCGTACCATCATGTGAAATGATAAACGTATTCCCGCTCTGTTGCCTGCACCATTCAAGAAGCTGTTCAGCTAATATCTTGAATCGACATGCATCCATCTGATTAATACTTTCTTCCCAACAATCCAGCCCCAGCTCAACCATTCTTATGCCAGGATACTTATGGCTGAGCTCTTCATTGGAATAGATCTGATCACAGACGAAAGGAACAGACTCTGGATTCTGAGGAAACATTCTTGGGCCAACCAGTGGGCTGAACGTAAGATTGGTACTTTGGGCTAAAAGGAGTGCCGTTTCAATCGTACGTTTGGTTGGACTAACCAAAATGACGTCTTCAGGCGCAACAACCAATTGTTTACGTAACGCTATAACCTGACTTTTTCCCAATTCAGTGAGACCAGGATGCAGGCAATTTAATTGGTTAGGGTAGTCCATCAAGTGTTCACCATGACCATGACGAATAAATGTAATGTCCATAGGCACCTATTCCTCTATTTCTGAATGAAGTGTTTGATGCCTTTTGCATCAAGAAGGTTACTCAGTTCCTTTTTCAAAAACACAGGATATACTTCCATCTGCTCTAGTTCGTCCAAGGAAAACCATCGGAAGATTAACTTACCGTTATCTTCTAGTCCTTTGAATTCAGTTGCACTATATAGCTTATGGGCTTCCGGCAATGTGATGAGATAATAAAAGCCAACTTCATGATACTTCAGGCCATCATATTCAAAGAAATCTTCACTAACATATGCGAGCCTTTGCGCTTCTACCTGAACACCCAGTTCCTCCATCATCTCTCGCACAATAGCCGCTTCTGTTGTCTCGTTTAATTTCACCCGACCTCCGGGCAGATTCCAGAAAGCATCCTGTTCAGTCGTATGCAAAAGAACTCTTCCCGCATCCATCACAATACCTACCACACGGAAGTTGAATTTGTTGTTATTTTGGTCATACGATACATTATTGTTATCTGCAGTGGTCATCTCGCTGACCATCCATCAGCAAATCCATCCATGAATCCCATGATGAATGAGGGAATGATGAGTACGAGCAATAAAATTAAACTGGCTATGCCCCATCTAAGAATTACTTTCCGTTTGCTTCGAACACCTATAATAATTAAGATTGCGGTTGTTGCAATTAAGGCTACTCCATAAAATGTCATAAAACTAACCTCCGGTATGTATTCGTATTTCATTAAGGTTACTGCAAAATCTTTTCTAACTTGTGCCTACAAGCCTCGCGGTCATAATCCGAATTATCCAGCCATACCTTATCCATCTGAAGTAAGCCATAGATTTCGGACTCCAGCTTCTTTCTTTCCTGCAAAACCTGTACCGTACCCTTAACACCCTGATAACCCTGTGCCTGCCCCAAACCCTGGTTCGTATAATAATGAATGAATCCCTCTGACCATTCTTTGGGTCTTTCACTAACCGCCTTATCAAAGGTATAGGATATATCTTTCTGATCGATATAGATGAGAAGCGGATTCAGAGCATGAATGATACGCCCCAGTTCCAATACATACTGCACGTTCTGCTCTTTGGATTGATTGCATTTTACGAGACCCATGGTTAGTGGATTCTGGATAAAACAACACTCAAATATCGTGATGCAGTCATCATTCGTGCTTAACACGTTTTGGGTGAAATCTTGCCACTTCTCGGTGATCAGCTTCACATTTTGCGCAAAAGGAATTTCGTAAATATCCCGGCTGAAAATATCCTGTACAACGTGACTGGGGAACTCTATGCCCCGTTGTTCTTTCATCTTACGATAAGGAATCAGGTATCCTTGATCATGAGCAATTGCATGGCTTTTCAGAATCTCTGTGTATTCTTCATGCGTTTTCAATAAGGACTCGAAGTCTCCAGCATCATAAAAAGCAACACCTTCGTAATCAGCAGGGTGATCCAGGTTCCCTTCTTGAAATAGTTGTACCACCTTGCCTTGTTCTATCAAAATTTCGGATACCATTTGGGCAATTGTTGACTTGCCTGAACCCGGTAATCCTTCAATCAGTACTAAGCGTCTAGCCATTATTACATCATCCTTTATTTTGTGCAATGACATGGATTTTCCATGTATCTATCCGCTATTTTATTAATCAATATCTGCAATAATCCATTGCGCAGAATCGCCATCTTCTTTCTTTTTCCAAAACACCATCGTATTGCTATACTCTTCGTCGTTCTCATTTAACTCGTTAATCATCACCACTGCCTGATAGAGCTTCCTTTGCTCCTGTATCGTTATGTCGCTCATGGAAGTAACCTTGAGAACTTTGTATCTTCCCATACCTGATATAGGAGATTTCGGATCAAAAAGATTCATATATCGCTTTTCATCCTCTTCGTATAAATAACGCATACGTGCATTCATAAGTTTGACAATCTCCAATTGGTCCCCTGTATAGTTTGTTTCATCGAGATACTCTGGTGGGATGCCTTCTTTCTCTTGAAGTGTCGATATTTCTTCATTCTGTTGTGTCTCTTTTTCAGTGACGCTTTGAGATGGGGAATCTATTGATTGCTGTGCATCTTGTGTGTTTCCCTTGTTCTGACAGGCCGCCAGAAGTAGAAGTAATAATGAAAGTACGGTTAACTTTCTCATAATCAGTCCTCCAATCAGCAATCGTCTACATAAGAAGACTTCCTATCTATGTAAAATTTTCTCTCAAGGTACATCATAACCCATAATGTGGGATTTGCGAACGAGCGAAATTAGCCATTTCAACGTATAAGGCATCTCACGCCAAAAACACGCTTCTCTGCACAAGTTACATCATGCATAGAGCGTGGATATCAGCAGAACTTTTTCCTAACTTTTTTAACTGTCCTTAGTCAATCTACCTATCTATTCCATAGCATATTCATTATGCCGACCGCTTCAATCTGGATTTCTTTTTCTTCATGATCCGAGAAAAGATAACTATACGTTGAAAAGATTCCCATATGGCGTATATGTCCACCTTTGTAATGAAGCCTCTTTTCGTCACCGTCGATCTTCTGCGTAAACGTCCTGCCTTCATCCACATCATACGAAGCATGGATGCCATGTTCACTTGAGAGCCAGGCAACAAAATCCTCTTCGTTTGGATTGGTCATGACTAGAATAACGAGCAGAACAACAAATACAACAATGCCTGTTCTTAGTCCTGCGCCCCTCTTGCTACCATGTTGCGTGTATTGAGGCTTCATCTTGATCACCCATTTCTTGAACAGAAATCTCTACGTTCTTCGCCAGAACCCAACCACTCAAACCATACGAAGATGAGATCACCATGTACTTATATTTCTCCTTGATCAGCCGGGTGTGCAATTCGTCATCGGAATCATAACTGACAGGCCAGCCTTGACCTTTCCCCGATTCCAATAACTCGCGATTATATGGGATAAAATGTTCTAGATCCCACTCATCCAGATCCAAAATAATGCTGCCATGCAGCGGTGTATCAAACGCATGGGCCATTACACCAGAGAATAAGACATCCATATTTTTCGGCACAGCGTGACTTGAACGAGTACGCATCCTGATTCTTTCGTTCTCTAAATCCACTTCGTAGCTCAATATGGTGTTGTCATGTAAACTTGGCATACTCCCCCTCCTTCCAATATGTCCGTTAGCTCGTTTATCCTCAAACACCATAATATCGTTTATAGTTCGAGACCCATTCCGCTTTGGAGAAATCAACAAAATCATACGGCTCGCAATGTCTAAGGTACAGCAACTCCTCGTGCGCCTGTTCCCCGTCCATCTTTTCCAGGTAAAACAATGTCTCTTCATACCCTGCACCACATAATAACTGCACATCAATATAACTGCTCGTATCCTGATTCTTCTGTTTGGCTTGCCAGATCAGCGTGGTGTCCTCTACATTTCCAATACAGAATAACATGATGCACAACAGTCTCAGAACCTCGTTATTCTCTGACTTTCGGTTCTCAATCTCTTGCTGAAGCAGCTGCCGGATGGCCTCCCGGTGTACCTCATCAGGTTCCACCCCGTACAACTGCAACATTTCTTCCTCGTTCATATTTGTTCCCCTTACCTACTTGAGAATGTTGTTTAACTCTTCCGCTTTTTTCTTGCTATCCATTCTAGCATAAAAATAAAAAGCGATGATGTGCAGCACGATGGATAATAACCACATGCCGGGGAACCAGGGAGCGATGAACTGGAACATGTCTACCGAGAATAACCATACCATCGCCATACCTCCTGCAATATTGAATGTGGACGAGATGACGATATTCCATACCGGTTTTAACGTAAAATGGTTCCATAGTAGGTTATACATCATTCCAAACACTATAGCAGCAATGAAAGCAATACCCGCTATGTTCCATAAATAGGACATCTGAATGGGCAGTTCACCAAAGAATATGGTTGCCAAGAGCGTGACCCATAGCGTCATTATGGTGAATACTTGAAAAAAAGAATGTCTAAGTTGAGTAATCATGATAATTTCCCCCTAAAGTTTTTAATATAAAATCGGCTGACAAAGTAACTGGAGCGATCGCTCAGGTCTACCTTAATTCGGGCATGGTCTGTTGCAGAGAATGCGGTGATGTACCGTGTATTGATGATCGTTTGATTATTAATTTTCACAAAATGAACGTCATCCAGATCCTCTTCTACAAATTTCAGACGTTTATTAAGCAAATATCTCTCACCTGAGATCACCCGGACACAGCACATCCGATCCTCTGATTCAAAGGCAACCACCGAGCTCAATTGGATCTGCATATTGCGATTATTCTTGGCATGGATGACCGTTAATTGAGTTTCTGATTCGCAGATCGCCTGCTGAATACGGTCCCACTTCGACTTCTCCACCGGATGAGTAGTTACCTTGGCTACTTTTTGCTCTATTGCTGGATCCTCTTCAAAAATGATTTTCACGTGTTGCCCTCCTCTCACAACTCATATTACAAGCATAGCTACGACAATCCCACTGTATTGCGTTTTGTTGCAGGATTTTGCAAGTTTGTTGCATCGGCACTGCATAGATACGAAAAAGAACCACTCCATGGGAGCAGTTCTTCTATGTACTCATCCAGAGCATTCAGGGCATGAGTTATTCTTTTCGCATACTGGTGCTAGGTTAACGTTAATCAATCTCCAGATACATCTCCTGATTTTGCAGGATCATTTCGTTCATGTGTGTAATAGCTTTTTCTGCCACAGTCTGATAAGTAGCATATAATGCCTCTGTTCTCTGAAGCAAGATCGGGTCCTTCTCCAGATCCGTTGCCAACACCTCACGCCACGTTTCATCCACTCTATTGTGGTCCGTAATCAGGCATTCGATCTGATCCAGTACATTCACCATCTCATCTAAATGAAAAAAGCGCATCCCATTTTTTATTCCATTCCAACTTTTGATCTCAATGATATTATATGCCGAAAACCAATAAAATTCTGTCAGACTCTTCGTGTGATTGTGATAAGAATAGAACAAAAATAAAGCTTGTTGCCCCTCATGTAACTGTCGGTATATCTCTGTTTTGGCGGCCATATCTCTGCCCCCTACGGAAACAAGCATCGGTTCAATACATAACCAGCTTAATTGCTTGGAATATATATCTTCCGGTCGAAGTCTAGCCTTCATAACATGCTCCTCTCTATTCACTAATTTAAGGATTCTCTGGTGTATCCACCGCCGGGTCATTCTCTCCGCCCATTCTGCGTCTGGATGTCTCCATCTTGCCTGTCGAAGGCACATGGTCAGACGCTTTAGCTAATCCGAATTCGGGCATATTGACATATATGGTCTCGAAGGAACCCGACTGAGCCTTGTATGTTTCATGATAAATTCCTACTGTTCCGTCAGTACCAATGGAGCGGTTGAATTTTTTCCAAGCTTCCAAGTGTAATCCGCCCCGTGCGTATTTCTCCAATTCATCGTAAGAGCGCCAGTATTGGAGTAACGTCACCCCGCGCCAGCTTATAAAATACTCTGTACTCAGAAATCCGGTCTCCGGATTCATATACAACTCTTTAATCATCGGGCCCATGGACTTAAAGACAGGCAGCCATTTGTGTATAGCCCACAAACGATTGATCCTCATTCCGATAATAAAAACAACAAATTCTCCCTCAATCTGAGCTGAATATCTTCCTTTATGTATGTTCGGCACGTCACCCCTCCTTCTCGTCAAAAACATTCGATTTCATCGGATCTAAACGATCCTTCCTATCCGCTCATAGGCATTCAGAGGGAAATCAAAACTCCACCGCTTGTGATATTCCTCCAGTCCCAATTCCTTCATTTTGCTCAGTTCTCTGTAAAATAGCTTAGTCAACTTGACCAAGGATAACTCCTCAGACATGAGCAATCGCCCCTCTGTAACGGCTTCCGTGCTAAAGTTATCACTCATCTCATACACCATGAATTGAACGATTACCTGCGAACGTTTCTTGATCCAGAAGCGATATTCTCCAGGTTCTGTCTGCATGGTCATGGTTACCTCCGTGGCTCCTTTGTGCAATGCAACGATTTGACGTGCTATCTCATCCACCGCATCCGACAAAAAAGAAACCGGAATCTCAATCTGTTCTCCCTGATCAGGTTGAACCAGGATATCCAGCCATCCGTGCGGTTCAAGCGTCATAACGATGTCCATGTCCTTCCTCCTTTATGCGATTCTATGATGCAAGATTAACTGGTGGCCATGCCTTTCATTACATATCTTCTAATTTAAAATAGGTGAATTAAGGAGCAGGAGACGTGTTTTCAATTTGTGTCCACGTTCCTTATGATCATGTTTGTTTCTCTGCCATTAAAATTCTTACAATGCTGTTCGCGTTGTTGAATCTCATTTTGTTGTTCTTCTGTTGGTAGTCCCACCCTTGTTTTATAGCATATTGAATAAGGTTGGATATCAGTCTGGGTTCATAGACAAATATATCCCATGTATCTTCCCAAGCAACATCGAACTCTACAAATGTGGATTTAAGCGCATTCGAATAAACCCGAATGACGATATCGTATGCTTGCTCATCCACAACGTACAGGAACAGTGTATCATTCACTACAATTTTGCGGAGTTGTTTCCTGTATACCTTCAGGTAAATCCCTCCCTTACTTACACACTGGTGCGTAAATCATTATACACATTCCATTTTGTATACAATTGTTTTAGCGCTAATCCTGTTGTATGTATGAACTTGTCCATAACTTCCATGGATAAAATATTTAAATCACCCAAAGGTTCGTTGTCAGGGTTAGTTAAAAACTCAAGTTTCTTTCCTCTATACTGGTACACCTCAGACTCCAGCAATCCACCTAAACCAAATGCTTTCCCCACGTTCAGCTCACTTAACCATTCATGGGCCCCGTTCCAATTCTGTAGAATCATAAACTCTAACTTCGTGACATCCTGTGTATACACGTTTCTTCCATTGGGGTGAACTTCATATGCAGGATATATATCGAATGTCCACACGCGATCCGTATAGATATGGGCGATGTAACCACACAGATATTGCAGGAATTTGGGATCACTATAAGCTATCTTCTTGTTGGACTCAAAAAATCCTTTAAGTTCTTCGTCTGTTGCGAACCTTCCTGCCTCAGGCATGAGGTGGGTTTTCGCCTTTTCGGTACGAAGATTAGTTCTTACATGGATGGAATCTGGAGCGAGGCTTCCCAATAATAATTCAGGGGATGGATCTGATATCAATTCGGATGCAATTGCAAAATGAACCATAGGCCAAGGCAATATAAAAACTCCCTACTGTATCTAAACTATTCTATTAACGCGATCACTCGCGTAGCAATTTAGACTCCCCTTGCTTCAAGTCTACAAATATAGGCTTCTGCACATTGTTAATTGTGGCAATATCAATCTCATCCACACTTTTAAAGATAAGCTGTAATGACTCCTTTTGTTCATCTTCAAATAAAAGAGTTACCTGGTCATCACAGAGTTTTCCTTCCAACTCCGCAATAACGTCAAATAAAAACATTACAAATACTACTTCATTTCCATCCGGATACGTATAGTGCATCCTCTCGCCCGTGTAGATGGAGGCCAATTTATAAGAACTCACGTCAAGCCCTGTTTCCTCTTTCACTTCTCTAATCATGGTTTCTTCGATTCGTTCACCTGGCTCCATACCCCCACCTGGTAATCCCCAGTCCCCATAATCTGATCTCTTTTGCAGCAGAATCCTCCCCATATGATCGCGAATAATAGCTCCACCCGTAACAACAATACGACTAGTCATTACTCTTGCTCCTTTCTATTAGATTGCTTCTCAACAGCTTACGATTTTTATCAGGAACCTTTTCTATCGATTCATATCCCAAAATGCACAATGCATTTACCATTTGCCTCAGCGTACTTTGCCATGTTCGCAAGCTTATGTAATTCGTAGATTAATTCAACCTTAGGGCTCCTCTTTCGTCAATCATAACCCATGTATTGGTAAATGAAAATTGAAAAAGATCCTATCCACCTCCCAACGCAGGAGAAGCAAATCGGACCTAAAAAAAATCAATTACACTCAAAAAACCTTTCGTTTATACAGGAACTCTGCCCCTTCCTCACGATACATCTCTATCCATTCATTGGTCACATGATCATGTCTCAGTATTCCCATATAATCTGTTCCAGGTTTCTTTGGTCTATAATCTGAATCCACCTTGTAGATATTGAAGTGCACCTCATCTTCGTCCCCTGATATATCCGTATGATCGAAAAGTGAAATCACTTCATCTTTGCCGAGAAACCTAAATGGAGATGCCTGACGCTTTTCCACGCACAAAAGTCTGAGACAAAATCCGGTGGCTGCCAGCGATGTTGTCAATCTCAATGTTATATTCAGACTCGGTATATTCAATCTGATGTTGCTCATAATACTTTTTCCAGAACGAAACTGCTGCTGCATTGTTAGCGAGTTGTCCTACTTTGAATCTACCCTGAAACTGAGCAAAAACCAAGTCGACCGCTTGTGCTGCCAGTCCCTGTCCACGATACTTTTTGACCAGGAACAGCTCCTGCACGGTATAATCCACATCTTCTGGCACATATGGAGGTGAACACACCAGGACGAATCCAATAATCTTTCCTTCATACTGAATCAAAAACGGATGTAATTCATCGCGTTCCAGATAGAGATAGGTGTTCGTTGGATCATATTTCCCCTCTTTAAGTAGATCCTCGCCAGAAAATTCAGACAGATCATATAAGTACAAGTTGTACAGGTTGAGAAACAATTCCTTTTGTTCTGCCAAAATACTCTTAATTTGTACGTTCATCTTCATTGCACATCTCCCTTAGTTAATGAGTTAGTTAGTGATCAATACATAACCTTTCCGATGTTCACAGCACGTTTGCTGTGCCCTGTTCTCAATATATCCTTTCAACCACAACAGATATAGGCAAAGTTTGGTTTAATCCATAGAGTAAACTTAACTTTCACAGTGGACATGAACATTTATGCATAAAAATAGACCCTTTACAGGGTCCGGTTGGTGCTCTTGTCTTTATTTTTCACCAAGTATCCACTAGCAAGTGCAGCCGGAGCGATAAAAGGTAGAAACGCCATCCAATCCAGGAAGAGGAGTATAGGAACGAAAATAAATATTACACTGATATACATCATGACTGGCGATTTTTTCTTCAATCCCTGAACGCCGAAGGCAACGCCTGCCAATGAGATCACAAATACAAAAGCAATGTGAAGCACGTTCATCACCATCACCTCCATTTTGGATATAACCGACACTTAATGGATTAGATAATCAACCACAGGATATGAGATCACATTGCGATCTCTGTACGTTGAAATCACCGCTTCGTGATGGGTGCTTAGAATTCCATTTTGCAACATCACCGGACGGAAACCTCGCTCCATCGCACCGTTGTAGGTGAATAGAACACATTCCTCTGCGGCAAACCCGGCAATAATCACCAATTCAATTCCGTGACTCTTCAACACCTGCTCCAGATTAGTCTGCCAGAAAGCGTTGGAAGCTTCTTTGGTAACTGTGATATCCTTCTCATTCACATCTACCTCGGGAATAATACGATATTCTTCCGGTGGTGTCTCCTCCATGCCCTCCACATCCTGCACGTGAATGACCACATGATCATTCGAGCGCAGCACGTTAGCTACATGGTTAATGTACTCGCAAGCATGGTCTATCGAGCTCTGATCCATCTTTTTCCGCACAATACTCTCTTGCATATCAATGATTATGAATCCTACTTTCATCCAATCTCTCCTCATAAAATGTAGTATTAAACTTGTATCACATCTCAACTTAGTCTTTAAATAATTCATTCAGCATCCGGTCGCGGTTCTCCAGAAAACTGCGGGTAATCTGGTAGTGATCGGTATCCTCATAGACTACCTCTTGAATATGGTTATCGTCAAAACTTAAAATCTCCGCCCCCGGATACCCGAGCAGAATAGGTGAGTGCGTCGCAATAATGAACTGCGAAGTGCCTGACAGATCATGAAGAATCCGCAATAAAGAGAGCTGCCTAGCTGGGGACAATGCGGCTTCGGGCTCGTCGAGCAGATAGATGCCTTTGGAACTAAAGCGGTTGACGAACAGACTGAGAAAAGACTCCCCATGTGATTGTTCATGTAATGAACGCCCGCCATAATACGGAAGCGATTCCGGCATCTCGTCGACATGTGATGCGAATTGATAGAACGATTCAGAGCGCATGAAGAAACCCTTCGTTATTTTGGGCAACCAGGCCAGCCTGAGATAATTCCCGAGCGAGGATTCCGAAGCATGTGTCTCATAGGTATTATTCCTGCCACCCCCTGCGGTATTGAAGCCACATTGATGTGCGATGCCTTCCAGCAGCGTAGATTTCCCTGAACCATTTTCACCTACAAAAAAAGTAACGTTATTCGTGATCTCCAATCGTTCCAAGGACCGGATCGCGGGGATGTCAAAAGGATATTGGTCCCGATTCTCGATCTTGGCCGACAGGAGTTCCACACTTCGAAGATACATAGGCATACTCCTATTCATGTTAGATTTGGCTCCAACTACGGCAGGTACCTTTTCGTTTACACATTCCCTATATTAAACGACGAACAGTTGGATGACAAAATTATGGTTGACGGTGGCAGATCAGCTTTATATTATGTAGGAAGAACGTTCTGATGAAAACATAAAATGAATTGGCGTGTTACCACCCCAGAGGGCATGAGCCAAGAAGCGAACATGAGACTATACTCGCTTCTTGGCTCTTTTTGCGTTCCGGAGGCATGAAAGCGTTAACTTTAGAAATGAGGAGGCGGTGAACCGTGAGTAAAGGAATGATTTTGCAGGTGGAGCGGGTCGTTGGCAGTAATATTGTTCTGGCCCGGTCGCACCAGAATACCAAGGAGTACGTACTGATTGGCAAAGGGTTGGGATTTGCGTTCAAGGTGGAAAGCACCGTTCAGGCCGATGATCCGCGGATTGAAAAAAGGTTCCGGCTGGAAGACCGGGAGGAGTGGGGGCAGGCGCAGGAGCTGATGAGGGACTTGGACCCCAATGTCATCGACATCTCTGACCGAATTATCCGTCTCATCGCTGATCAGTTTCCCGGCAAGCTGAATGACAAGATCTACCTTGCTCTTCCGAGTCATATTCAGTTCACCTTATATCGTATCCGCAATGGGATGGAGATTCTGAATCCTTTTCTTACGGAGACAAAGCTCAGTTTTCCGAAAGAATTCGAAATCGCCTTGGAAGCGGCGGCCATGATCGGAGAGGCCTTTGGCGTAGAGGTACCGGAGGATGAGGCCGGGTTCCTGACATACCATGTGTACTCCTCCGTAAATCACGTCCCTGTCGGACAGTTGGTTAAGGTATCCAATGTGATCAGCAAACTTCAGTCGATTATTGAAGAGGAGGGTGGTGTTCGCTTTGATCAGGGCAGCCTTAGTCAGGCAAGACTCATGATACACCTGCGCTTCTCCATGGAACGTCTGTATCAGCAGCCGATGACGGCCCCCACCTTCGCACAATATGTGAAAAATGAATATACGTCCGAATACCAGCTGGCCAGAAAACTGAGCGCTGTAATGGCCGAGGATTTGGGTACAGAAGTGCCTGAGGAAGAAACGGCTTTTCTCGCAATGCATTTATACCGGCTTTTTCAAACCCATGCCAAAACCAACAACAGAAAGGACAACACACAATGATCTGGAAATGGAAAAACAACAAATCTGCCAAAACATCTGAAACAATATCCGTCGCATCCCCACTCACCGGAACCTGCGTCAGTTTGGAAGAAGTGCCTGACGAAGCGTTCGCGCAAGGACTTATGGGACCGGGAGTTGCAATGATTCCCCAGGAGGGCAGGCTGGTCGCCCCTATCGACGGCACTGTGGTGCACCTGATCAATTCGCACCATGCCGTAATGATTGAGCATGCTTCCGGGCTGCAGCTGCTGCTGCATATCGGTATGAATACTGTCAGCCTGAAAGGACAGGGTTTCACCCCCCAAGTGCAGACCGGGGATCAAGTCACTATCGGTCAGACTCTGATTGAATTTGACCTGAATGCCATTGCTTCCGCCGGTTATCCGGTCATCACCCCTGTCATCGTTGCGAATGCGACTGAACAGCCGTGGGAGTCACACCCGGAGTATGGCAGCGTAGAAGCAGGCATGGGAACGATCATGAAAGTCAGCTTGTCCAAATAACCTAAATCAAAGAAAGAAAGGAAGAACAATATGCTGAAATCACTGCAAAAGCTGGGAAAATCCCTGATGCTTCCTGTAGCAACCCTGCCTGCGGCAGGTATTCTTCAAGGCCTCGGTCTTCTTAATTACGAAAAGGACATTCCACTCGGTCCCGTGATCGGGGGATTTCTTAATCAGTATGTAGTTCCATTCCTGAATGAGGGAGCGGGGGCGATCTTCGGCAACCTTGCGCTCATCTTCGCCATTGGGGTTGCAATCGGACTGGCGGGGGATGCGGTCGCCGCGCTTTCCGCCCTGATCGCTTATATGGTACTGACGCGGATTCTGGGAGCCGTTCCAGGTGTATTCGGCTATATTCCTGACGATGTCAAGCTGGATATGGGCGTATTGGGCGGGATATTTGCCGGACTGCTTGCAGCCTATATGTATAAAAAATATCATAATATCAAGCTTCCTGACTGGTTCGGCTTCTTCTCCGGCAAACGCTTTGTACCGATGGTCACCGCCGGCTCCATGCTGGTGTTAGCCATCCTGTTCGGCATGGTCTGGAGCCCGATTCAGGATGCCATCGGCGCTTTCGGCGCCTGGATTGTAGGTTTTGGCGGCGTTGGCTCCATGGTGTTTATGATCGCCAACCGCCTACTCATCCCGCTCGGTCTGCATCATGTCCTCAACTCCATCGCCTGGTTCCAGATCGGAGATTATACCAATGCAGCCGGGGAAGTCGTGCACGGCGACCTGACCCGCTTCTTCAACGGAGACCCTACGGCAGGCATGTTCATGTCTGGCTTCTTCCCGATTATGATGTTCGCTCTTCCGGCGGCGGCGCTAGCCCTGATTCATACAGCCCGGCCTGAAAAGCGCAAAATGGTCGCTTCGATCTTTATCGGCGCAGCGGTGGCTTCGTTCTTAACGGGTATTACCGAGCCGCTCGAGTTCTCCTTTATGTTCGCGGCGCCTCTACTGTATGTGGTTCACGCTATTCTTACCGGTGCGGCGGCCCTAATCATGTACCTGCTGAATGTTAAGCTGGGCTTCGCCTTCTCTGCAGGTCTAATCGATTACCTCGTGAACATGAAGCTGTCGACCAATCCGCTGCTCATGATCCCGGTCGGACTCGCATTTGCGGTCGTCTATTATTTCCTGTTCCGGTTCATGATTATCAAGTTCAACCTGAAAACGCCGGGGCGCGAGGATGACGCTTATGATGCCGATGCCCCCACTAATGCTTCCGCCGTGGCAGCGGCGTCTGCCGACACCAAGGCTGGCAAAGTGCTCGCCGAGATCGGGGGAACAGATAATATCGAGAGCATTGACGCCTGCATCACTCGCCTCCGGCTAGTTGTCAGGGACGACAAAGCCGTCAACGATCAGGCGCTCAAACAGCTCGGCGCTTCCGGCGTCATGAGGCTCGGTGGTGGAGCTGTGCAGGTCATCTTCGGCACTCAGTCCGAAATCCTGAAGGATGAGATTAAGAAGCTGATGTAACGCTCGTCCTCCTGTGAGTTTAAAAGGCCGAGAACAAGGGTATGCTTCCCCCTGTTCTCGACCTTTTTTGTTAACCAAGAAGCGCAGGATATTCTTTTGAAACGGTTTTGATTGAAAAAAAGAGAGCAAACTGTATGCCCACTCTCTCTGTGTTAATAGACAAATCTGCGCTGCGCCCAATAGCTGAACAGGAAGATGGACACCTCGGTCAACAGCTTGGCTGCGAGCAGTGGGATAATTAATTTTTCATTATAAAAATAAAATAAACCGTAGTTTAATAACAGCACCAGTAGGACAAGTGAGAAGTATTTGGGCAAAGAGTGCCGAACCTTCGAGATTCGCCCTGCGGAGAACACGTACTTCCGATTCATCGTGTAGTTGAAGGTGGAGCTGCACAGTCTTGCTGCAAGGACCGACAGAAACAGATTGTGAGTGAAATACTGAATGACGAATAGTAGTCCAAAATCAATTAGAGCAGACAGCAACGAAGATGTGCTGAACATCAGGATTGGCCTATAGATCCGGAACGAATCGACCAGCGGGCGGAAATGAGAGGACTCATTGTGATCCAGATACACCGTATCAATAAACTCCTCCGTAATCTCATACCCTTCCTTGTGTGCCGTTAGCAACATGTTCATCTCGTATTCAAACCGATCCCCGGGAATCTGGTTCAGCCAATCCAGCATGGAGTAAGGAAAACCGCGTAGACCCGTCTGCGTGTCATATACTTTGGTACCTGTCGTGAGCAAAAAAACTGCCCGAGTGACTGTGTTGCCAAAACGGCTGCGTGCTGGGATTTTCCCGCTGAAGCGACGGCTGCCGAGTACAATTCCGGGTCTCGTTTGTGTGAGCAGCCCTTCGAAGATACGCTTAATATCATGTGGCAGATGCTGTCCGTCACTATCTGCGCACACTACACCGCCTTGAGGTCCGTACTCCTTAATATGCTGAAAGCCTGTCTTCAACGCCCTGCCCTTCCCCAGATTGACGGGATGTGTCAGGACCGTACAGCCATAAGCTTCTGCCGTCTCGAAAATCCCACGGTAACCCGGGCCACTGCCATCATCCACAATCACAATGGGTCCAAGCTTAAATGTCTGTAACTGCAGAACGAGATTCAGCAAACGCACATCGGGTTCATAGGATGGAATTAATATCGTCATGATCCTTGTCCCTCCGTCAGATATAGAATGTCACTTACGCCACGTTCCTGGTTGCGCCCCAGTGGATTATTGACGATTCTGCCCATAAAATACATCGTGGATGAACCGCCGCCGTCCAGATTGTAGGCTTCGGTTGCTCCAAGGCCTTTCATGACATCGGCCAGTTCTGCCAAGGTCATGCCACGACTGTCGTCCTGCCGCCCGTCCACCACCACGAAAACGTAATGATTCGGAGCAATCATGCCGATTGCAGTTCTTGGATTCGCATCCTGGATGGAGCGGTTACCGAAGTTGTTGTCAATTTTCACACTGCTAAAATCACTGACAATCTCTCCATCCTGAATCAGAATGGGCCCAAAGGATAACGTATTGGTGGCACCTTCGGCCAGTAATTCCGAGGAAGAAATCTCGTTCTCGTTATATGTTTTCATCGTTCCGTCGTTGAACAGGGCAAGTGCATCCCGCGTGGGGCTGTCCCGATACAGTGTTCCATTTCGAATAATGACACCATCATCGCGGAAACCGTAATAATCACCGTTGATGGCAAAGATCGCATTGTTGGCTGCGGCAATCTCTGACGTATTCTCGGTAATGTTCGTTCCAAAACTGTTATCCGCCAGTGCTGTTCTCAGGCTGCTTGCATCCGTTAGCTGAACATCAGCGACATAATACGTAATCTGATCCGAGCCAGATCCTGACTGTACCTTATCAATATGGACCTCCATATCATCACTCGAATAATTCCAATCATCTGACATTGCATTCACTTCAGTAGCGGTGGTCGATGTACTGATGGAATCATTGGCGTTGCCAGATGCTGCCGTTGCCGTGTTCTCATCCGCTACAACCACCTGTACATGCCGGATCAGGTAACGGTCAGCCAGGCTGTACAGGATTCCACCTACCGCAAGCACGATGACAAGTGTGATGATGAGCCATCTGCGCTTTCTTGGGGAGAACAGTCTTTTATGTGGGTCTTTCCGGTTTGGGTTCCCATAGATCTTTATCATGTGAAGCTCACCTCTTCATCTAAGTTCTTAAGGCCATATTAGGCCGGGTAGCTTAAATGAATCTGAAACCGAATGAATTGGACTAAAGATTATTACACTGACACTACGATGACAGAACAACCTTCCAATCGCTGTTATTGTGTGAATGAATAGTTCAATAAATAAGGTGATCCTTTTTCCTACTGAGGAAATCAGATCACCTTGACTTTTTTAATCTATATAACCTTAAATGTCGCTGTTATCGTTTATATGTTTCGTTCAGCTTACATATCAAAACATCTTCGTCAGAGCTTCCTGTTATGCGTTTGCAAAAAGAGCATCATACGCGGGACATGGCCGCTTTTCCAAAAATTCTGTCAACGCCGGTGGCTGCTGGGCATAAATATCCTTCAACGACGTTCCGTTATAAATGTTGCCAATCACGACAGGTTGGCATAACTCACATATGAGAATATCTCCGTTGCCGTGCAAGTGAAGTTGTTTCGTGCCATCCACGCAATTAGAGAAATACACGCCCGGTTGCTCCCGCAAATTCAACTGTTCAGCAAACCGGTCCATACAGGTGAAATAGAGCGTTGTATCTGGCTTTTTATGCTCAATTAATTCCGTTACAGATCGTACAAGAGACTCTTTGGATACAATCTGGCTCCAGTCCGTATGCGGCATCTTAATGCTGTTCTGGATCTCATGGATGCGCACACCCAGATCATATACCTTATCGCTAATGGCCTGCATATTCGCTTGATTACCTTCAAACAGTAACGTTTCCAGTACCGTCTCCAGACCGGCTTCCGTGCACAAACGGATATTCTGTTCCAATCTCTCATACATGCGAGGATGCACACGGTAGTACGCAGCATAGGCCTCTGCATCCGTATAGTTGAACGAGATATGGATGTTGGACAAGCCCGCATCACGCAAAGCAAGAATCCGTTCTTCTGTCAGCAGACTGGCATTACTGTTCAATTGTGTATCGATTCCATGTGCCGCGCAGTACGTCACGATCTCCAAGCAATCCTGGTATTTCAGGGTAACTTCTCCCCCGGACAACCGCACGCGCTTAAGACGAGGAAGCTCACTAATAATGCGGATGACTTCCTGACTATCAATGCATGCTCCATCATCCCGATTGTAGGCGCAGCAATAGTCACATTTATAATTGCAGTTCGATGTCACTCCCACTTCAAGCCCTTCCAGCTCATATACGCCGGGTGTTTCCAGTTCGAGTGATTTATATCTGTTTTTGGCTATCAATTCGTTGTACCTCCTGATTCCTTCATTCAATCCACGTTTGGATAACTTGAAGAGTATAGCGGATGGCACACGGTTGACGATATGACATTATGTACGTTGGTTGTTGAAACAAAAATAAAACCCAGTTCCTCAGCGATCAGGAATGGGCCAAAGCTTGGCATATAATTATTGAATTAGACAATATAAAATACGATACCTTGACCTTTTGATGCAGCAAATTTAAGCTCTTTCTTACTTCTGCTTTTATTGTGTACCACTGATAAATTCAGGATTATAGGAAAATCTATGGCTTGCCAGCATGATAAATGACACATGACTTTTCAAAAACACGTTCTTTATTTAATACGAGTATAGAAATCTTCTTTTACAATGGCATACATCTTCAGATCCTGAAGTTCATTTTTCACCTTCATGTATTTCTTCAGCACACCTTCAAATTGCATGCCGGCCTTTTCCATGACTTTCGCGGAGCCCGTGTTCTTCACTAAACATTGAGCCTGGATTCGTTCCAATCCCACTTTGTCAAATCCAAATTGGATGATTCGTTTCACCACTTCGGTCATGTAGCCTTGATTCCAATATTGATCAGATAACACATATCCCAACTCGACTCTCCTGTTATCGCTATCACACCCTAGATAGTTACAACTCCCAATCAGCCGCTTGGTTTGTTTATCTTCAATGCCCCATGGGCCTATTAAATTCACATCATACCGGCTCATGACAAAATCCAAAAAAGCTTTGGTATCTTCTTTGCTCTTGTGCGCGTCCCAGGTAGTGAACTCCGAGACAGCAGGTACAACACAATATCTATACATATCATCCAGATCATCATAGGTAAGCCGCCGGAGTATCGTCCGTTCTGTCTCCAATACCGGAAATGGTTCGAAGAAACTTTCAATTGTTTTCATAGATTCGCCCTCCCTGAGATTGTTAAGAAAAGAAACAGATAACCGTTCGATCCGCGCTGCCTACTCATCTGTTATAAAATCAAGGCCACAACCTGCGTGTCTTCCACTGCCCATCTTGCATCACATATTGGACTCGCACATGCTTACGCTTTGAATCTCCCTGCCAGAACTCCACCTCTTGTGCATTCACGGCATATAAACGCCATTGTGGTGTAACGACATCGGGGTCACGTTGAATGTGTTCTTTCTGAGTTTCAATGGCATTATCCAACACTTCCTCACTATCCAAAACCTCACTCTGATGCCCGGTCATGGCAACTGCTCTCGCTCCAGCTGACCGTTTGCGGAAATCATCAGCGCCCGCTTGATCTCCCTGATCCTCGGCAATTCCCCTTATCCGAATCTGTCTTCCCAGTGAGGGCCAGTAGAATGTCAGAGCCACATAAGGGTTCTCCTTCAACTGCTGCCCTTTTCGGCTCTCCGAACTCGAAGCAAAATAAAACGTTTCGTCGATTACGTTTTTCAAAATCAACACCCGCGCATCAGGATAACCATCGTGATCCACGGTGGAGATCGTCATGGCATGAGGTTCTTTCACTTCGTTCTCAACTGCCAATCTCAACCACTCCAAAAATAGCTTCCCCGGCCGCTCCGGCAAATGCCCCATATCCCACGTTGGAAATGGGCCGGATAAAGATTTTAAACGTTGCAACAGTTCAATGGGTTGATTACTCATGTCATCGCCTCCATCTTCTATTTTTACCATTGTAATACATTGGGGCCTATGAGTCTCTACAGCCTGATTAAGTCTCGACTGATCAGCTCTGGATCTAATAAACAACTACTCTAGATGACTTAATGCATTTGCACTGCTAAGTTTCCAACCATGCCTTCCCTTTTCAACGGTATGTACACTGGTGTTGCCCATGGGATAAAAGCTGGACTGATTGCTCCATTCCCGATTCTCAAGCAGATAATACAGGATGTTAATCACTCCGCCGTGAGTAATTAACAGAACATTGGACTTGAGTGTATTCTCCTCTAGACCTCTGAAAAGATTCTCGAAAGCAGTGCTTATCCGTTTATAAAAATCCCTTGGACTTTCTCCTCCCGGAAAAGGGGAATCCATCTCAAGGGTGTTGAAATAAACCCCTGGGTAATGTTCTTCAGCATCCTTATGGAGCATGCCTGCCAAATCTCCGTTATTCATCTCCCGCCAATCTTTCATTAAGCTAGCCTGCATGTTTAATCTCTTCTCAATTTCCCGTGTAGTCTGTACTGCACGAGGAAGATCACTGCTAATGATCGTATGTATGTTGTACTCGTCAGCATGATGTTGCAAATGCTCTCCCAATTTCCTGGATTGATTGATTCCTTGTTCCGTAAGTCCACGATCGCTCCATCCGCCTCGATACCCTTCCTCATCCATCCCATGCCTTATCAGATAAATTTTCAAGATCTCTTCTCCTTTTCACTTTGAACAGGTTAACTATATATGTGACTGGTTTCGTTTGTAACAAATAAACCCGACCTCTGATAGCTTCTATCCGAGATCGGGCATTTCCTGCAACCCATTTATCTTACAAATGTGTTATGAACTCGCTCTGATTTGATAAAGTAAGGAATCCAGATCGCACAAGTAAGTACCGACTTGCCAATATCTCTTAACGAGTTTCCATCCTCAAGTTCTCTCGCCATCGGAATCTGAAGCAACAATAAATAATCAATGACACTAACGGCTAGACTGACACTATAAAACATGATCATAAGACGAGGAAAGATCGATTTTTTACTATACAAAGCAATGATAGTATATATGCTAAACACTAAAAACAGTGCGTTATATACCGTTTCAAAAATAACGACCGGTCCCCATAGCGGGTGATAATATGCAGATTGCTCCGAAGTTAGCAACTCCCAAGTCTCTGTGGTAAGCATGGGCAAACAATACAGGACCAATTGGAGCGCCAGGAAAATCAACGTAAGAAATAATCCGATCTGGACGAGAATCAGCCAACCACCCAAGCCCGATACGCCTAGTGGACGGTAGTCTGTCTTTTGCTCTTGAATATGTGGTTCCACCTCGTAACACTTCCTTATACATTTTAGTTTTTTAGTTTTTTAGTTTTTCAGAGATGAGTCTTCCACGTAATCGTACTCATACAAATCAAATCTACGGGTACTTCTTTCCCCTTACTACACGTGCGTTGTATGTATTCTCACACTCTTCTTATAGCTACCTCTCCATCCTCCTCTTATATAGAATTTTACACAACTTCCTTATTGTACTACGTGTGTCAAGAAAGCCAAAGAAGACCTTCGCTATACTTCCGCCATGTTCAGTTTAGTACGCGTCAGTCATAATCCTCTTATACAGATGCAGATGGTGACTCAGTATTTGACTACAAAGGAGGATATGGATATGTCCAATCCCAAAGTAAAACTTTTGCCTTTTGCCGACATTTCGAACTATGTCGAGGGATTCGATATCGTTTCCACCCAGTGGGGCGGGGATGGCCGAGTCTATGTGCTGTTGATGAATCAAATCCCCGAAAGAAAACGAGGTATGTTCGTCCAAAGTAATTTGAATCAAAGTTATACGTACAAAGTGCTTATTGTGACTGACCAAACTATCGAGGAAGTTGTCATCTGGGGACAGACGTTCAATTATCATTACGTACAACCATTACATGATCATCTGCTGCTGGTCGGAGCACGGTGTGCGAATTATGGGAATGAACAGGTTGATCTGAACGCCAAAGTGTGCGATTTAGACGGAAATACAATTCGTGAGTTTTTGTTGGGAGACGGTATTCAGAGTGTACAGGTCACAGAAAAGGGAACGATCTGGACTAGTTACTTCGATGAAGGGGTATTTGGTAACTACGGATGGAACGATCCGATTGGATCATATGGTCTGCTGGCTTGGGATGAGCACGGGAATAAACTATATGAAAATCGTGAAGCTGACATTGCGGATTGTTACGCACTCAATGTGGTGAATGAGAAGCAAGTCTGGTTCTACTTCTATACCGATTTTGAACTCGGTTGTATCTCAGGGGGCACCCGTGAACCCAACGTTACATTCATGAATCCAAACATCTCCGGTTCCTCCGGCTTCAGCACGGATGGTTATCATTTCTTGTTTGATGCCGGGTACGGTAAACATGGGACGTTTGTGCTTAAGAAGATGGAGAAGCCCGGAAGATTGAGCAAGGGGCAGAAGGTTGATTTATTAAATGAAAATGGTCAGCCCTTCAAGCAGGCAAGGCAGGATTTTCGCCAACATCGTCTGCTACTCAGTGAAGGTAACTTGTTGTATCGGGTAACGATGGAGGAGATTACTTCCGCTTCTGGTTTGGATTAGTGGAACAGCGTGAAGAGGGTTATTTCTTAAAAGACATTCCCTCTTCTTCCAAAGCGCTTCGCAGTTTAGGTATGGCAGATGGCCCGATTCCGTGCAGCTTCAGGATTTCTTTCTCCGTGTACTCCGCAAGTTGCTGTAGTGTTGTAATCCCTTCATTCTCCAAGGCTCGTCTGGCGGGAGCAGACATCAAGGCTAGAAATCCATTTTTCGGTTTACGTTCAGCTTCGCACGTTGGACAGGTTGGGCAATCACTTTTTTTATAATACGAATGTCCTTGTTCGCATGTTCTGAGTGTTCCTTTATCGTTTGCCATATGGGCATCCCCTTCTGGATTAAGTATTCAACCAGTTCTTCATATCTGAGATCATATTTTCGTATTGTTTCAAAGCCTCTAAAGTCCTAATGACTTGTGATGTTCCTAATAACTGTTCCTCTATGTCCGTACATTCAATCCACAGTGACCGTTTAAGACTATACTCGAGCCAGTCCAACTTTCCAGCAAAACCAACATCCAGAACCACTTCCCAATTGGCTGTTAGACTCCCCACTCGCTTCTTATATCCACCTATAAAAGCCAAGAACTTTTCCTCGTTTATACTTCCAGAGCTATCTACTGACCAATACACAGCTGTTTCTACCAGATCATGCATCGGATTAATATAACCTGCCGATTCCCAATCTATAATAATAGGAATGTCTTGTCTCCACATCACATTCTTAGGCTCCAGATCTCTGTGACTAATAACATTATTGGATGCCAGCATTGAAGATGAATTCTTAGCTTTCATGCTCCACTCATACAGCTGATCCATATTGGAATCCAAAATCTTAATCCATTCCGAATTCTCAATTCTTCCTTTGTTCAGATAAAACATCCAATCTATTTTTTTAGAATTAGTCGCCTGTGAACTATCCAATTCTAGTTGTCTAAAATCCGTTTTATGGATATCTGCAAGGATCGTTCCCATCAGAGAACTGTTATTGAAGGTAACTTCATCTTGTTTCAAACATTGACCCTCAATCCAATCAAATATTAGATAGAATTGATT
Source organism: Paenibacillus sp. CFBP 13594 (assembly GCF_014842675.1). Classification (NCBI taxonomy): domain Bacteria; kingdom Bacillati; phylum Bacillota; class Bacilli; order Caryophanales; family Paenibacillaceae; genus Paenibacillus; species Paenibacillus sp. CFBP 13594. The sequence goes on along the minus strand of NZ_JACYVQ010000006.1, from coordinate 194,923 downwards.
ATCAATGTTATGCATAGAAGCACCCTTTAACCTTTTTGCAGGTTGAGCATGGATATGTTCAGCTGCCACGTTTGCTATTTTTTCTGAATCCATATAATTCTGCACAGCAGAAGGTCTTATCATGATTTGGGGATTCAATGCCTTAACTGCATAATTAGCTTGCGTCGTTTCAATGGCGTACATTCGATGAAGAAGTCCACCTGAGATTGGTTTGGGCGAACTGATCAATTCACCAAGCTGTAATTCATTACACAGTTTCTCAAAATTTAAAGTATATTGAGTATCGCTCATATGTTATCCCCATTCATTTTGTATTGATCAAATCCCTCGCATTGGAAATTCTCATTTGGGCCATTTGTCGAATCAAAGATTACATTCCGTACTCAGCAAAAATGGCTGCATATTTCTTTTCAAATATCGTCCAGCGCTTTTCGGCTCCGTATTTGGCATGTAGTTGCTGTAAATAATACTTGGCTTCTTCCGTATCGCCGGCTTGTAGCAGGAAGCGGAAAGTTTCTTCACTTAAATGTAGCGCTGTCTTCGCCATATAATAATGGACTATATCTCTGGCCCCTGTTAGCGAGTGTAGGAATGAAATACCCTCTTCCAAATGTGAAACCAGTTCTTTCGATAAAGCGTCTGGATTGATATCGGGCGTTAAGGTATAGTGCGCCGGAGCGGAAGGGACTATTTCCTCGATCCGGCAGGTGAAATGCGATTTGTTCTCCAATACGACCCCACTCAATGCAACAGACTGCAACTCCGCGAGCTCGGTGGAATGGACACTACAGTTAATATAAAACTGCACGTGACTACTCGTGTTAACCTTTGATTTTTGAACGTTGAACTTGTATACGAGACTTCCAGCCGCTTTGGAGAAATTCAGATCTTTCTTGGAATAGTCGTGTTTGGCCAATAAGGGTTTGACGTCTGTGTTGATGATCTTCTTAAACAGTTCCTGCATAAGATATCACTCCCCTTTTGTTCAGAATCATACTTGTTCTATTTTATAAAAATAAGGGCCACACATGGATTCATGCGTATACACGTACGTCCATGTAAACGCCCGGTCGAAGATATAGATATCTTGCTCCGAATCAAAATCTGCTGCAATGATCCGATTCGCATTTTCGTATAAAAGTACCCAACCACCACTTTCATACATCACACATACTTCATCTTTCGGCTCGGCATTGAAAGCATCTCGTGCTTCATCATGTGTCAGACATTTCTGTTGTTCATAACTGAACATATGCCACTTGTACTCGCTATAATGGATAGACTCTTTGACCACATCATCGATATTATGTGCAAACACGCTATCCCATTGCTTTACAATCCCTTCGGATTCCTCGTACAGTTCGGACACGATAACTCTCTTATCCTGCAAGTTCTTCTTGAACATTTATTCCTGATGGATACGCTCAATTCCCCAATATGCTCGGTTCAGTTCCAATTCGGGTAAAGTATCCAGCAACTCATTAATTTTATCTCGAATCATCATTACCTCCGTAGGCTATCTGGAATTAAAATAGTTGGTCCTTGCCTGCCTGTTTAGCTTCTTCTCGCAGCATATGAGCCAGTTGGTACATCTCGGCGATGTCATATCTGTTCTGTGCCCGGAACCTCCGAATCGCTTCATCAGTCTCTACCACTTCAACAGCAACCACCTGCTCGCCATCCTCTGGATTCAGCGGATCACCGACAAGTTCAACATCTCCATATCCGATGATTCGCACGAAATGGGGATGCGGGATATGCGGTCGATACGGTTCCAACGCACTGGATGTACAGTGGAATTGGCCAAAAATCTGATAGGAACGCATTTCTGCCCCAAGTTCCTCCATCAGTTCGCGCTTCAGTCCATCCATATACTGCTCACCTGCTTCAAGCGTGCCTCCGGGCAGCTCCCAGTCTCCATTATCCAGTTGGAAGACAACACATTGATCCCCGACAAATGGAATGATGCTAATATTGCTCACCAGCTTTTCATCCAGGATGTCGTTTAATCTGAACTCTGCCTCAATAATCCCCCAATGAATCGACGTACTCAGCGCCGGGAATTGTTCTGCATTCAAGCTGCTCATCCGCACCGTTCCTCTCTATGTAAAATAAAATCTCTCATCTATATACTTCTGCCAATTATAGATGAAAATGAAGAAAGAAGGCCACCTTCCCCTTGAGGGAATACATGACCTTCTCGTCCTTAATCACATCAGATCGTTCCATTCCTGACAACTCACCTAATCGTCTAATGCTGCACCAGCTTTCCCCTTTCCAAAAAAAGAACCTGGCTACAGAGCGGCAAGATCCGCTCATCATGTGTAACCATCACTGCACTCTTGCCCTGCTCTTTCACGAGCCGTGCAATCATGCCGACAATATCCAGCCCGCGCTCCGCATCCAGGCTAGCTGTCGGTTCATCCGCGAGCAGGACAGCCGGATCGTTCATCAACGCCCGTGCAATGGCGACCCGCTGACGTTCCCCGCCAGACAGTTTCTCCGTATACGCCTTCCGCCGATGGGTCAACCCTACGGTATCCAATAGCTCATCCACTCGTTTCTCCGCCTTGTTTTTATCCGTTCCGGCAAGCTTCGCGACCACCATCAGTTGTTCTTCTACTTTGAGGTAAGGAATGAGGTTGGCACTTTGGAAAATAAAACCAAGCTGTTGAAGCCGTACATCGGATATATCTTGTTTGCTTTTGCCCATAATAGAAGCCCCGTCCAGCAGAACCTGTCCTTCCGTTGGTTCAAGAAGTGCGCCAGCAATGGACAGGAATGTACTTTTACCCGAGCCGGAAGGCCCCATCACAGCCACCAGTTCCCCCTCGGCCACCTCAAGGTCGAGCTTATCCAGAATCGTGCGTTTACTGCCACCATCTTCAAAGGTCTGGGTAATTCCCTGTAATACCAATCGGTTTCTCATGCTGCAGTCCTCCCAATCGCATCAAGTGCATCAATTTTGGTAACCTTCCACACTGAAAATAATGAACCCGCCATAGACATTAGGATGAACAATATGCAGGTTGAGGCAAGCGTGGATAAGCCTAATTGAAATGGCATTGATGCTGGCAAGATGGACTCAAACAGTCGAACCAACAGTACGCTAATGACCAAACTGCCAACCGATAGAATGAACACTTGTAACGAAACACTACCCGCCAGATATCCATTCCGCGTTCCGATCGCTTTTAATATGCCGAACTGACTTGTTTTCTGAATCGTGATGACATAGAAGAATACCGCAAGCACAAACGCCGAGATGACATATAGAAAAGCGATCATCATGAGCAACGATCCCTGCTCTTCCTTATATCCAGGAATGGCCGATACGGCATCCGATTTCGTGATGACTTCCGTATTAGGCATTGCAGCACTTAGTTCGTCTACCTGCTCACCCGCGTCCTTTACCGCAATGGCATTGTATATCGGAGCATTGGCATTGGTGTCGGCCGAACCTTGTGTAGTTCGTGAACCTCCTTGAAGCGTAACCCATTCTTCTTCATTCAGGAACACGACCGGCGAGTGACTGAAAGACTCATTTTGTACAAATCCGCCAACGGTCCACTTCATCCCCGAAGCTTGATCGACCAGAACGGTGCCAATCGTCACACCGGATTCAGCTAACTTATGATCCACCACAACCTGCCCGTTGGTCTGATCCGTAATCGGAGTTCCTTCGGTAACTGCTGGAGCAAGCCAGCCTTCCGGATTCACCATGAACAACGTGACATCAATCTTTTTCGTGTCGCCCATTGGACTGACGGTTGTCATTTTCACACCGAGCGGCTCAGCGTTCTCTTGCCCCACTACGGAGCGAGCTTGATTAAGCTGATCCTGATCCACTTGTGACCGGGTAAACCGATGATTCGAATCCTGTTCCAGCACAAAGTGGGTTGCTGCCATATTTTTGACCGAAGCTGCGTTATCATACGCCAGCCCCTGTGCAAGACCTGTAACAAACAGTACCAGAAATGAAACCAGCACCATGATTGTAGCAATTAAGGCATACCGCCCTTTGGCATACCTCATTTCCCGAATAGCCAAGTACATGTTGTGTGACCTCCCTCTTGATAATCCAAGTATAGGAGGCGAAAATGAACGGAAAATGAATAACAGATTACATCTGCGGAAGGGTCACGGTAAAGACTGTTCCCTCAGGCGAACTGGCAACCTCAATTGTACCGTCATGGATTCGGATAATTTTCTGCACAATGGCAAGTCCAAGCCCGGTTCGCCCCGAAGAACGTTCCCGCGCACGGTCCACCCGGTAAAATCGATCGAACAGAAAAGGCAGATGCTCCGCAGCAATGCCGTCCCCTGTATCCCGAATCTGGATTACACACTGGTCATCTATCTGCTCGGCATGGATCTCGATGCTTCTTCCTTGTGGAAGGTGATTCACCGCATTACCGAGAAGATTCATCCAGACTTGCATGAGCAGCACTTCATTGCCAATCAGCTGGATGGATTCGGGCACCGAAATCCGAAGGAGCAGTTCTTTTTCTTCCAGTTGCCATTGCAGCACCTGAACCGCTTGCCGGAATTGATCCCGCAGAGAGAACTTCACTTTGGTCAGATCTTCGTTGCCTTGTTCAAGGGAGGACAGGAGAAGCAATTGTTTGCTGAGCAAAGAGAGATGACGACTCTCCTCCTCAATGATCGATGCATAGTGCTCTCGTTCCTGTTCGGGTAGATCTCGATCCGCCACCAATTGGGCAAACCCCTGAATCGAGGTCAGCGGTGATTGAATCTCATGGGATACGTTCGATACAAACTGTTGCCGTGCCTGATCGACCCTCTCCAATTCACGGCTCATGGTCATGAAATGCTGGGCTAATTGTCCAATCTCATCCCGTCTTGCAGTAGGCAATTTCAGATTATATTTTCCTTGTGCGATGCGTTTGGTCGCCTCGGACAGACGTTCAATCGGATTGACCAGATATCGGGTACTGATCAGAAAGATCAGGATACTGATGCCTATGGTAAATGCGCCAATCAGTGCAAAAAAGATTCGCAGCTCACCGAACTGCAGAATTACATCCGGACGCATAAAGAGAGCGTAATTCGCATTGCCTAGCTGTAGATAAACACCCACGGTATTGCTTAATTGATTATCGAAGAAACCGGTAATGAACGGTTTACTTGGAAACTGGGCGACGCCATGGTACACCTCACCATTAAGTACCAGATCTACAGCTCGCTTGTCCAGGTCCTTCTCACGGAATTCGCGGCCGTAGAATTGGTCGTTGCCTTTTCCATCCGTTACATAGATTTCGTACCCGAGTGCGGCGGCATTGTTCAAATACTGCTCCATGGTGCCGGGTTGCTGCTCTACAAATTGCTTCATTTGCGTTGCAATGCCTACCAGCTTCTCATCATTGAATTCCTTGAGCTTCGCATGATAGTAGATATTCGACAAAAGGAAACCCAGCATGCCGCTGACCACAATTACCGCAACCGTAATGAGGAATACTCGGACGTACAAGGTCCTCACGGTGCTTTCACCTCCATCTTGTAACCGATGCCTCGCACCGTTTGGATGACAAAATCCTCCGTATAATCAGCAAACCGATCACGGAGTCGCTTAATATGTACATCAACAGTACGGTCATCTCCTTCGTAATCTGCTCCCCAGACAAGTCGAATGAGTTCATCCCGAGAGAACAAACGCCCCGGAAACTGGGCAAGCTGTGAGAGTAATTCAAATTCCTTCATTGGTAAAAAGAGAATGGATTGCCCGTCCGTGACCTCCACATTGTTACGGTCAATGACGATTCGATTCATGCGGATGATATCGCTGGATGTGCGATGGTACCGACGAAATAATGCCTTTACCCGGTAAACCAGTTCTTCGGGTTCAAACGGCTTGGTCACATACTCATCCGTTCCTTTCAAATAACCTTCTCTCTTATCAGATAGCTGATCTCGTGCCGTCAGCAACATAATCGGAATGTCGTAATGCTGCCGAATGAAATCACATAACTCCAGTCCGTCCATGCCTGGCATCATGACATCGAGGATCGCCAGATCGATTGGCGTTTCTTGCATCAGTTTCACCGCTTCTACACCATCCTGCGCTTCATGGACCCGATAGCCTTCCTTGGTCATGACATGCCGGAGGAGTGCTCGAATATTTGCATCATCGTCTGCCAGCAGCAGATGTTTCATATCGTTATCCGCCCTTCTATGTTGCGAGAACATCTCACTATCATCCTGCACAGATGGTAGCACAAAAGCAATCTCATTCGCCAGCACGTGCACGGAGATACCTTGGTATGTTTACATTTCCTTAAATCTGGTTGACACTACTATGAGGCGCAACTATAATAAAACAATAACATATGAACAAACGCTCATATATTCATTTGTAGGTGATTAATCCTTGTTAGGGATCATTTATAGTCACACTAGAATTCATATTACATAACGGAGCCTCGCTCCAAAGGAGAGGATTTAATATGTCTGGACATCAACACAGTCATAACCATGGGCACAACCACGCTCACACCACCAATAACAAGAAAGTCCTGTTGTTTTCCTTCATTATTATTACCGTCTATATGATCGTTGAAGCCTTTGGCGGATTCATTACCAACAGCCTTGCTCTAATCTCGGATGCAGGTCATATGTTGTCCGATTCCATTGCACTCGGGATCGCTTTGCTGGCGTTCACGTTTGGTGAAAAAGCCGTGAATACTGGCAAAACGTACGGCTACAGACGATTCGAGATTCTAGCTGCCACGTTAAACGGAATTACATTAATCGCCATTGCACTCTACATTTTCTACGAAGCCATTGGTCGATTCATTAACCCGCCAGAAGTCGCAACCGTAGGTATGTTAATCATCAGCGTCATTGGATTGCTCGTCAATATTCTGGTGGCCTGGATCATGATGCGTGGTAGCGATACGGAGAATAATCTGAATATGCGCGGTGCTTATCTCCACGTCATTAGTGATATGCTCGGATCGGTTGGTGCCATTGCGGCAGCATTGCTCATGATGTTCTTTGGCTGGGGTTGGGCCGATCCACTGGCAAGTGTAATTGTCGCGGCACTCGTATTGCGTAGTGGGTTCTATGTCACCAAATCATCTCTGCATATCTTAATGGAAGGTACACCGGCCAATGTGGATGTGAATGAGCTGGTGCAGACCATCAAACAAGTGGATGGCGTCAAAGGCGTACACGATGTGCATGTCTGGTCCATTACCAGTAACCTGAACGCACTGACTGCTCATATCGTCGTAGATGGAACGATGGATGTTTATGCATCCGAGATCCTGGTTCAGAAGATTGAACATATGCTGGAGCATAAAGAAATTAAACACGTGACGCTTCAAGTGGAGTCCGAGAAACATCTGCATGACACCTCGGTACTATGTACGGTCAAAGGCGACGCACCAGATGCTCACGCACACCATCACCATTGAGATGGGTATAAATATATAATTGCTTCTAAATAAAAACAGGGCAGATTCCCCGGAATGGGAACGCCCTGTTTTTATTTTCCTAAGTTCAGCTTTTTGGTATGAGTAGAAAATGGAATAGCCTTTACCTTATCGCAGCAGACTCTGGGCTATTTGTATCTGGCGAGTAGCTTTTCTTTCTTTTGATCGAATTCATATTCTGAAATGATATTTTTTTCTTTTAATTCACCTAGCTGAAGCAGTTGTTCATGAACATTCACAGGGGTCTTTTTTCTCTTGCCAGATATCACTAGGGCTAGAATTGAGAAAAGCAGACCATATAGGACACCGAGAAGTCCCAAACCTGCCGCTACTTCCGCACCATCTTGCGAACCATCTAAAAAAACGACCATTAACAAAAAATTGAGTACGAACCCAATAAGGCTGACAATCGATAATGCTTTCAATGAATTTATTCCTCCTACTTGTTATGTATGTTTTTATTCAAAATCAGGAAAGGTCGGTCAGAAGACTAAACATTAACCTCGTCCCAGTTTGTTATGACGTATCCAAGCTGAAACAACAGGATGACAATATAACTGATGTTGATTCCCAGACTGGTCTTCACTCTCTTAGTCTGATCTAAGAATTCCTCTTTGTTCATTTTTCCGCGTTCCAGCTTGGACTTTATCTTTTGTTTTTCTTTCCATAACAGCATAAACTCGATTACACCAAATACACCCCATACCAACGTATATATCAGTAACACTGCATTAGCAACTGACAACAGCATAAGGGAACCTTCATCCAAACCTTTCTCCATTCCTAGTTTGAAGCTTACATTCACACTCAAGGTGAGAATGACTAATCCAAAACCTATAAAACTTAAATACGGTGTGAATCTGGAGCTTCGCATGTGCTCTTCCTTTCCGGAATTTCCATTTGTCTAGTGACTGTTTCATTCAAGATTGCAGATTCTAATGCAGCCTACATACTCAACTTCATTAATCTCCGCCACCACCACAAGATGAACAGCTGGATGAGCTGCAAGAAGAGTCAGAAGATGATCCCGAGGATGATCCGGATCCTCCCGAGGAACTACCACTATCAGTACATTGATCCGTATAACAGCTGGAACCGCTTGTGCAACCACTGCTTGACGAGGAACCAGAGACTGCCTTTTCTTGTGGAAGAATTTCCTGCTCCAGTCGGCCCATGTGTAGTCCATATGTCGCCTCATTATGCATGGAGTAATACACCATGGCGCTAGCCATGACGAGAGCTACATCGCTACCTCCGGAAGATGCTGGAGATAACTCTTCTTCACTTAGAGTTGCGGATCCACTTAATTTATCAATCAAGTAAGCAATCACCTGAGCAGCTTCAGGATCCTCTTGCATGCGTCTGGCATGAAACAATTCATTCACAAGTTTTGATTGATCACCCTGTGTAATCAGCTTCTGAACATCACTGGATAATGGGTAAGCGAAAAAATCACCCCAGATTGCAGCACTGTAGGGGGTGAATTCGAATAATTGACAGTACACCCAGTCAAACCATGCACGTGCTCCTGGCATTTCGCGGCGAGTGATTGCAGGTTCATGGTGTACCATGGAACCCATTAACTCTGCACAAAAGTCAGCGTAAGATTTCGTGAACATCAGCATCTCATGCCACAAATCATCTATCTCATCACTAAACATAGGCACCTGCTTAAGTAATGAAGCCATAATGAAGTATCGCTTAAGCTCTATTAGTTTCCACCGATACTCCAGCGTTTTCATGTGAGGATATTCCTGTTGAATTCGGATCTTGAGTTTGTTGGCAAAATGTTTATTGTAGCTCTTCTCCAACTGAAGAATGGTTTGTTGATAGGAAACTTCTTCTCGAAGTCCAAGATTCAATGGCACTTTTTTTCGTCTGTACGTAACTTTCGTCTGTTTCCTGCGTCTTCCTGCTGGACGGAAAGTCTTGAGCTTGCGTCGAATCAAATAGGCTATTACAACCAATAAAACTGCTGCAAGGTAGTAGTAGATCGGCATAATAAAACCGCTCCTCTCCGTTGATCTTCTCTATGTAAGGGTTAAACTATCAATAGTATAAATGAGGAACGGCAGTGATTCATAGAGCCCTTTGGCATAACATGCCAGGGCTCTAGTTTTGTAAATTTCGTTGTTGCCCATTGTTATGAAATGGCAATGATTATACTCGTTATCAGCATCAACAATGTTACAGGCGCCCAGATTCTTCGTTCCCATACACTTCTCGTAATCAGATTCAAAATCGTCCCAAGTACTAAATACGCGACGATAAACCAGATCGCTGTCTCTGCAAAAACAGACCACTGAGGCCAAAGCAATCCTGCTTTACTCAGAACAATGATCCCCATGAATGCCAAAATCGCAATCAGAACTATGCAGGAAAATCGCATGGAGATAGGGTATTTCCCGGGAAACTTCCCACCCATAGCATACTCGCCCCACGGCACACCTACCGCTAAAGCAACTTGAAAGAGAATCACGATTAGGATCAGGAAGGTAAATGCTATTGCTGACGTTAATACGATCATGAGCACGCTCCTAAATCATAGGTGATTATAATGGTTTATCATAAGTACCCGGGCTTGATCACAGTTCAATGGTTCAGTAAAAGGTACTTCCAGGAAGTATTCAAGCTGCCACTGCTGGGTTTTCTGAGCCTGGTTACTTGTTGGTTTGTCCCAAGGCGGATATACACGTATGGCGCGCTTGCCACCTTTGCCTTGATCCGATATGATATCTCGCTGTAACAATACATGTTTTGGAAATACAAATTGACCAAAGTTGCTACCTGTGCGCGTACTAATGACATACATATCTGCTGGATCTGATACATCATATGGCTGTGTCGATCCATCCTCACTCCGCTCCCACAGGGTAACAAATTGTCCAATCTTAGTTGGGGTGGTTTTGGCGATGCGAAATCGAATGGAGAGAGAATTTAAGGTGAATACATACGCCCCGTATTCAGCATTTTGTGCTTCTTCATGTGGTTGTGAGCAGATAAAGCCACACTTGTCATAGATAAGTTCTTTACTGGCAACTAAGTCGCCATGAAGTATATCAGGAGTAGTCCAAGCATTCGGACAATTCAAACTACTTTTGTTATCCAACTTGTGATATCTCTCCTGTCTTATATAGTCTGAACTAAGGCATTTGCGATAATTTCAGATATTTCTTCATTGATATGATGTATATTGAATAAGTTATTGATCTCATTTATCGTTGGATTGATTAACATATAGTTCCCTCATATAACTAGGATCTTGATTCATTTGGTAAACATGCGGCGAGGTTAGCTTCCAATTACACAGGGGGTTATCTTTCAAAATGGGCTCGTTCTTCTTGCTTGGAACTAAAAATATAATCCGGATACTGGTTTGCCATGGGTGGAAGCTGATCCTCGGGGAAAAATTGCAGATCCTTCATCTCTTCATTATCGGGCGTGAGTTGCCCCGACTTGATCCTGCATTCAAATACGATAGTCAAATATTCGACCTGATGACCGTTACTGTATGTAAACCGTCTTGCTTCACCTCCGTATACTCCGATAATCTTTTCGGGTTCAACGACCAGACCTGTCTCTTCCAGTGCCTCTCTCACCATCGCTTGCGCCGGTATTTCACCAAGCTCAATTGCTCCAGCAATGAGCCCCCAGGTTGATTCGTTATGTTTACGACCGAACAGAATCTCCCCTTCTCCATTCCGAATAATCCCAGCTACACCCGGCATAAAAATAAGCTCGTTGCCGATCTTGTCCCTCAGGTTTTTGTAATAGTCTGATATGCCCATACAGGTCTACCTCCTGTCTTTAATTAATGAATTCTCTTCTATGAATGATCCATTGTACGGCATCCCAAATATCTGCAGCGATATAATCAGGTTCAGTCTCCATCCATCTGTCTCTGAATTGGGTTAGTGAAGATTCCCCCCAGCCTGTTCTCACCATGATCTTGGTCGCTCCTACGGCATGGGCAGCAAGCATGTCTGTATCTCCCACATCTCCAATAACTATGCATTGGGATAAATCCAGACCGTGTTCCTCGGAAGCTTGCAGTAACATTCCGGGTTTCGGCTTTCGGCAACTGCATTCTTGCTCATGTGGACATATATAGGAGTGATCGAATCCATACTCGCGAAATTGCGCTTCAAAATCCTGAACACTTGCTTCTCCACGTGAGATTCGATATTGATTCGTAAACGCCAGTACCATAATTCCTTCTCGCTTCAAACACATAATGGCTTCTTGAGCTTTGGGGTATAAGCTGAAATCTCTCGGATGAATAAAATGTCCTGTACCACCGATGGTTCCATCTCTGTCTATAAAAACAGCTTGTACATTCCCATTTGGTTTCATCATGGTCTGTTCCTTTCCGAGGACATATTATTGTATCTCTCGCATCGATCTAAAATTAGTTCCCTATACTTTCTCATCGATAATATGCTTGCTATCATCTTGCTGCTTATGGTGTTGCTGTTTTTTGATTTCAGTTTTAAGATAGTGTACTTCTTTGATGAGTAGATCCAGCTTTTGGGATGTTTTGGATGAATCTACGGCATAACGTATAATTGCCGCAAAGATAAGAACCACAATAATACTTATCATTGAGATAATCAAAGCCCAGAAAAACTCCATATTTTTGCTCAACTCCTTGCTGTCAAAAAACTAAATTGTAAAACTCTTCTGAAAACCAAAACCATATCAACCCCAGGATCACCATAATGGTGCCTAGTACTTTTAATATTATTTCGATATGTTTAGGGATATCACTATGAGGTGGGTTATCTTCGAACTCCCAATTCGGTTAAATTTCTCGATATCTCATCAGAACAAATACTTTGTATAAAAGGTTAGGAAAAAAGTAACACGCAACGCCCACGATAAATACGGGAGTAGATAAATAACCAAAGGTGCTGGTGGTCCATTCCATCTCTATTCCCTCCATCCTCCTTTTGGACTCTCTCTCACTCTTCCTCTGCGAGAATGTCAGCACAGCGAACAATCAATTCAGGCATATTTTCTCCATCAAATAGAACATGAAGCTCATATCCATTATCGATCCGATACAGCTCCTGATACAACCAGTGAGTGCCTATAATCCCAACGTCTTGCTTGATGATTTCGGGTGCAACCAGCGTAAGTTTGTTTATATTGGTGAAGCCCCCGCGGGTGTCAAAACGAATGAGCACTTCATCCCCTGTCAGTAGCTCTGTTACAGTACAATCATGAAACTGAACCCGGTTACGAATTTCATCGGAAATACCCTGCGCTATAATAACTTCCCGGTATTCATTCGATACACGCTCCATCTCTCTCCTATTTTCTGCACTCAGTTTCTTTAGCTGTAGCATAACCTCTTTCGTACAGTAGCCCAACGTAAACACACGGATATCCGCAATTTGTTCAACGATTTCCTGTGGCAAATTCTCTGCCTTATATCGAAAATTCCATTCCATTGATTCTTTGTACTCTTCCTTGCATTTCTTCTCATCAAACGGAGGGCGTACATCATATTCTGCAATAAGTTTCTCGATATGCGCTCTTTGTTCCGGCGGCATGTGAAATACGATCTGATCCTCTTCTGTCACTTCTCCCTCACCGAAAGCTTTGTCTACGCGAGTGAGCACCTGTCCATCATGCTCCAGCATGAAACGTGGATCCATATTATATAGCTCTCGCTCCTGTTTCACATGCGCTTTTTGCTTTCTTTTATATAGCCTTAAAAATAGATTCTCATCGAACTCATACGCTCCTCTATGTACCCTCATCCCAAAATGAAGTCCTATTCGTTGACACAGCTCATACCATTCTTTCGTTAAATATCTCATATGCACCTCTTCTGCTGATTTTTAGAATCTACTTTGCGATTGAAGCGTAAAGCTTTTTTATTTGTGACGAGAAATTAGCTGCACCTGGAATATGTGTGCGTTTAAAAAACGCTGTTAATTGTTTAGGATGATTTTTGACCATATCATATTCAATGATGGTGTTAGCGATAACAGATCTCGTAAAACCTAATACCTCGACCACTTCAGTTCGATCTCCCGCATCAGGCTCCTCGCCTTCTGGAAATTCTCCATCTGGATCATCTTCCAATTGTTCACTGAATGTTAAACGAGCCAGAACATAAGACATGATGTGGTCCTTGTTTCCGTCCATCTGCTCCATAATCCACTGTATGCACTCTTCTTCGGTTGGAGCCGAGACGCCAAACCCTTCCAGCACATATTTCCGTTCTTTAAATGAATCCATCAGCAACGATGCTTCGAAACTGGCATGCTCGACAAATTGGACCTGAGGTTTAAGCTGAATAATTTCAGTTGTTACCTGTGTATACCAATCACTCGTTAGAAATTGCTCTATGGTTTGCATCGCTACGCCTCCCCTATCTTCAGCCTTAACAATCCCTTATACTCAACAGACGTACAGGTCTACGCCAAGGTTTGGAAAAATTTGTGTTTTATTTCTTTGTCGTTTCGCGCCGCCCATTCATGCACAGCTTCTACACCTGCGGAATCCTGACCTCGTCGAAAATAAAAGCACAGATCGATCGGCACTAAACGTTTACCATAGAGTTTGATGCCAATCCGTCTGTAATTCACATAAATACACTCAATCTGAGCTGTATCATATCTATGATTTCTCGTAGAAATCACATGATCTCTTTCCAGCGTAATACTGGGTTTAGTGAAAAATAAACGCCAGATCAGGAAAACGATATAACCGAGAATAAAGGTCAATATAACGATCAGGGAGTACTTCGAAATACCATTTTTACCGTACATACCATCCCTGAAAAGTATAGCTTCAATGACCAACATACATAGTAGGCTCAACCATGCTCTTGGATAAATCGTCTTGTACGTGATGAGTTCCACCTCCTAATTATTCTCTCCATTAATCCGAAGCCACTTGGAAGGGACTTTTCTGGCAAAATGCTTTTCAACAAAATCCAAAATGTCTTCAATTCCGGGCAATGCCGCATTTTCTTTGGCTTCGTCAAACGTCATCCATTGGTACTCGGTATGTTCATGATTTAACCGGACAACCTGGCTTTCATCCACGTATCCTACGAATACGGGAGCGGTATAGATATACTCTCCCATGGGTGAATAATATTGTTCGAATTGATTGGCAGAATACAACTGGACTTCCGTAATACCTGTTTCCTCGTGGGCTTCTCTGAGTGCAGCTTCCCATGCCTTCTCGCCCTTCTCTATCCCGCCGCCAACATAACACCACTCATTATGCAACATACGACCAGCCCGCTTCAGCATCAGTACACGGTATTGATCCAGGCTCTTCTTCAACAGAACTACAGCCACGCCTTCGCAACGAAAGGGCACTGCCTGTTTCGCGTGCTCCTCACCATTCATATTCCCGACCCCTTCTCTTCGGAATCAAAGTCTTCCAGAACCTTAAACTTATCCCCGTGGATTTTGTCCAGATGATCTTCTCCCCAATAACACAAATGGTCCAGGGCAGGCTTAAGTCCCCAGCCGTAATCCGTTAACTCATACTCCACTTTGGGAGGAACCTCCGAATATACCTTGCGCTGCACAATCTCGTCCTTTTCGAGACCTCTGAGCTGTGTTGTCAGCATCTTCTGCGTAATGTCCGGTATCAATCGTCGAAGCTCTGACGTGCGTTTCCGTCCAGTCATCAAGTGATAAATAATCAAAGGCTTCCACTTCCCACCCATCACTTCCAAGGCCGCTTCCACGCCTACTTTATATTTCTTTGGAGCACTTGTTTCTCCATGTTCCGTCATTTTTGAACCCCTCCATAATCAGGCTGTATCCTAGGTGAAAACATAATCTTCTTGCTTCTCTTTTTCCATTTATTCAAGCCCATTTCGGGGCCGCCATTTAGGGTACTTCAATGTTCCTATGGCACTTTATTCTTCTTATAGAACATCAAAGTGCGTACTTCCAGATGTTTTCATACCTGTTTATAATAGCATCAGCCATTGATTTATGGCTACAAGACCGTAATCCAGAAAGGTAGTGAAAGTTAAGATGAACGTACTCGTTGTCGTATCCCACCCGCGTAAAGATTCGTTGACCTTCCAGGTAGCTGAACGTTTTGCAAAAGGGCTTACCGAGGCTGGTCACGGTTATGAGATATTGGATTTACATGGAATTGGCTTCGACCCGATTCTTCGTGAAAAGGATGAACCCGACTATACTCAAGAAAATCAGGTGTTCTCACCAGAGGTTGAAACGGAGATGGAGCGTTTGAAGAAGCACGATGCTGTGGCTTTTGTGTTTCCTCTCTGGTGGTGGCATCTGCCAGCCATGTTGAAAGGTTATGTAGATCGTGTCATGAACAATGGGTTTGCATATGGCAAGAACAAACTTCCTCATCAGCAGATATTATGGATCTCTCTTTCGGGTGTGACGGAAGAACAGATGCATAAGCGCAACTATGGTGAATCAATTGCCAATCTGCTCAATGTGGGTATTGCCGATTATTGCGGCGTGTCCCGATCCAGGGTTGAGTTTTTATATGAAACGTTGGAATCCAAGCCTGAGCATTATGAGGCATTGCTGAACCATGCGCATAACCTGGGACTGAACTACGCCAACGACCCTTCGACGTTATAAAGGCATTATAGCGCTACATCGATATGACGCCTGACGCCGCAACTCCGCTGGAACACAGCAAAAAGGTCGCTCCAAAGAGCGACCCTGTCTGTTTAAATGCAATTATTTTACGGTCGAGAGAAGGAACTTCTCCAACATACTGGTATCGGTAATACTATGGTTGCAAGCTGTGTTATCCATGCATACGTACTGGGCCACGGAAGAACTGTTGTCCGGCGTATAACTCTTGGTTTTCACGTTGAAAAATCCGAGCTCCTGATGGCGATGACAGAACATGCAATACCCTTTCTTGTTCGTGGCTGTAAGCCGTCCCTCAATTCCGAGGAATCTGCCTTCATGCGGATACACGATGAACAAGCGATCGGTAGCAATGTCGGTCCATCTCAGATAAGTTGTACGTGCGTAATCGACGGATTCCAGATCCGGCACTTTGAGCTTCTTTACCTTGGGAAACAGCTTCTGAATCTGCTTCGCGGATACTTGCGGAAATGGAATCAGATATGCTTCCAGCTGGTTCAGATAGGTCTGCAACTCATGTGTCTTCTCATACGTGGATAACTGCTCCAGCAGTTGCTTTTGTTCCGGCGTCAGATCATCGAAGATGCCAACGGCATTCGTACTGACGGTATAACGGACCGTATCCAATACTTTGGGGTCCACGACCGAGCGCAGCGTTTTGAGCAGGAAATCAGCTTGTTTTTGAATATAATTGAATTGATGATTATGAATAAATGGTGTTTGCATGGCTTTCAGCCCCTTATTTTTATTAGGAAAATAAAGTAAGGTGCAAAGCCTGCGGGTTGAACCATGATGTTGATGTTGATTCCAGGGCAACGATCTCATTTTGTCGCGCCCTACACAAAGTCCGCCCCTATTCAGGCTTTGCGTAAGGCTTTCTAGCGAACGAGCAATCCGGCATCATCCATATTGCCACGTCATAACCCCCAATACGATAGATATATCGAAATTATATCAGGGTAGCATAGCGTAGGCAACGGGCTTCGTTCCAGTTTTCTCTTTTCAGGAAATATGATTGATTCTCAGGCTTTCTTCCCATTTTCCACGAAATGATCTACTGCTGACTGCTCAATGGCCAGTCCTTCAGTGTAACGCTCCATGAACAAGGCAAATCCATTCACATCCGCGCTATTTGGAGAAACCTCTTGTCCTTCTGCATCAATAAACACCTTAGTAGTAAGGTACTCCGCCAAACCCTCATGCTGCTGCTTATTCACCATGTAGGAAGCCAAAATAGCCATTCCCCATGCTCCGCCTTCGCCCGCGGTAGACATGACCGAAACGGGAATATTCAGTGCGGATGCGCACATTTTTTGAGCGACAAGTGGGGTTTTGAACAATCCGCCATGCGCCCATATGTGCTCAATCGTTACGTGCTCCTTCTGTGTGAGAATATCCAGTCCGAGCCTGAGTGCAGCAAATGCAGCAAACAGATGGACTCTCATGAAGTTTGCCAGATTGAAGCGACTCTCTGGAGAACGCACGAACAACGGACGACCTTTCGCAATTCCTGTAATGTTCTCGCCTGAATAGTAGCCGTAGCTCAGTAAGCCACCGCCATCCGCGTCAGCTTTCAGCGCTTCATTGAACAAGACGCTAAATAACTGATTCATATCGGGTTTCATCCCCATCGCCACATAAAATTCACGGAACAAGTCGACCCAGGCATTAATATCGCTGGAGCAGTTATTCGCAAGCACCATAGCCACAGGATTGCCATCAGGTGTAGTGACAATATCAATCTCAGGGTATACCGCAGATAGGTTTTTCTCTAATACAATCATGGCAAAAATCGATGTACCCACGGAAATGTTGCCCGTACATTTTTGGACACTATTCGTAGCAACCATGCCTGTTCCGGCATCGCCTTCCGGAGGGCAGAGTGGGATATGGGATTCCAACCTACCCGATGGATCTAACAGTCGCGCACCAGCTTCACTAAGATATCCGGCATGTTCACCGGCAGTATACACATTAGGTAAAATATCTATAAGATTCCACGCGTAGCCTCTGTCAGCAATTAAATCGTCAAACTTCTTCAACATAACTTCATGATATCCCCGTGTGGATTCATCCATTGGGAACATGCCTGAGGCATCCCCTATACCAATAGCTTTACTGCCAGTTAACAGTCGATGTATGTAACCCGATAACGTCGTAATATAATTGATGTTCGTGACATGCTCTTCTCCGTTCAAAATCGCTTGATACAAATGTGCGATGCTCCAGCGCTCTGGAATTTTAAACTGGAATTTCTCGGTTAGCTCTGATGCAGCCTTCCCCGTTGTGGCATTACGCCATGTACGGAACGGAACCAATAACTCCCCTGCCTGATCAAGTGCAATGTAACCCTGCATCATAGCAGAACATCCGATTGATCCAATCTTTTGTATCGTTACACCATATTTTTCCTCAATCTCTTGCTGTAATTGATGATAGGTTTGTTGCAACCCATGAATCATTTCATCCATATGGTAAGTCCAGTAACCGCCAATCAATTGATTTTCCCATTCATAACTGCTGGAACAGATGGTATTAAAATGTTGATCTATGAGTACAGCTTTGATTCGTGTGGATCCAAATTCAATGCCTAGCGAAGTTTCTCCCCTGACTATTGCTTGTTGCAAGTTTTGACCCATGATCGTATTCATCCTCTCTGAATTTGAAATAGCTCGATTCGGGAATAGGTGATTTGAATAGCCCAAATCAAGGTGTAAATTTCATGAAGAAAGAGCAGGATTGGAGCTGTAACGGACATTTACAAAGGTAATACCGCCTGTACTTCACCACATGCCAATATTTCACCGGTTTGAATAAAACCAAGAGAGTCATAAATTTTCTTCGCAGCTAGATTTTCAGGTTTGTAGGTGAGTTCTACAACTTTGGCTTTTCCACGTGGGAAAGTCCTCGCATACTCAATTGCTTTTACTACGATTTCTTTACCATATCCGTTACCTTGGTATCGCTGGTCAATCATCATCTTGAAGATGCCATAACTGCTATATTCAAAGTTGCCATCCCCGTCATCATAGTACATCGAAATAAAACCTACCATATTGTCTTCCTTATAGACTGCAAAAGTAATAATAATCTGCCCCTCATCTGAGGCAACGTACGCTTCAGCAAGTGCATGTTGGTTCGAGGATATGAATCTTTGTTGGTCTGGAGTGACTTTAAGTTCAATACATTCGATAAAATTATCCCAAGTTATTCTTCTAAATTCCATTTTGAATTCCCTCCTGCACTTGTCATCATTACTAGTTTCTTCTCTATCTAACTGCACTCGTAAAACTCGCTTTAAAAATAAGATCATACACATTGGTGTAAGAATCGTAATACTCAAGTGCCTGTTTTCTTTCTTCGTAAAACGACTTCAACCTCTCTGTGTCTCCAGTATCGACATAAGCGATTAACTCACGACTTGCTTTTTTGTATGCTTCTACACTTTGTCTCGTAGGTGCAAAATCAAACGAATTATAATCTAGCACGGGAGTAAAGTCCTCCGGTCGGATTCCCACATTTGATTCAGCTTCCGCTATGAACTCGTGTAATTTCGAGAAATCTACCGGCTCTTCCAGAAGTACATTGCCCAAAATGTGAACCACTTCCTGATCCATCTTGTTGAATCGAGTTGTAAAGATGTGATTCAACACATGCATCTCCATCAAATTTCTGGTGTACAGAAAATAGCTATTAACCAAATGAAGCGTTGAGTTTTTATACTCTACCGAGAATCTCGCACCTCGAAGGATATTAGCCGGGATATATACTCGGCCGTCTATCATTTTTGCTTCGGCTCCTGCCTTTGTTTGGAGTTCCTTTTCATTAAATATCACGCTGATTTTCTTAGGTGCACTTGAAACGGTATGAGCCATGGAGCAGCTTAATAACGTTATAGCAAGTGTAAACATCATCATCTTTTTCACTATGTACAACTCCTCGATAGGAATAATCAGGATATACTTGCATTTCATTTTTTATCGTACCATTTTATTCAAATAAAGGTAATAGACTACATATATGCAACGTTCTTTATCCATACACCAAAAAGAAGCCACCTCCCTGGCCTTCCCCAGTTCAGTGACTCCTATTTCACAGCCCTATTCTAACCCTTACATTTAACTACTCCTTAACAGCACCAACCACAATCCCGGTTACAAAGTACCGTTGCAGGAACGGATACACTAACAAGATCGGAAGTGCACTGATAAAGATCTGCGAAGCCCGAATCGTCCGTTGGGACAGGTTCTTCACCGCTTCCGGATCAAGCTTCGACATATCGGCCTGTACAATAATCGTCTGCATGAATGTCGCGAGTGGCAGCTTTTCCGCATCACGGATGTAGATAATCCCATCGAAATATGCGTTCCAATGCCCCACCATCATGAAGAGCGAAACGGTTGCAATAACAGGTACGGAGACTGGCAGATAGATTTTGATAAACGTCTGAAAATGTCCTGCCCCATCGATAAATGCAGCTTCCTCCAGATCCTTCGGAACGGTACGGAAGAAATTGAGCAACAGAATGATGTTGAACACCGCAACCAATCCCGGCAGGATCAAGGCCAGCAATGTGTTCATCAGTCCCAGCTTCAGAATCAGGATATACCCCGGAATGAGACCACCGCTGAACAGCATCGTGATGACAAAATACCACAGATAGATGTTACGTGCGCGGAACACCCGCGTCTCCTTGGAGAGCGCATAGGCTGCAATCGTATTAACGATTAACGCAAGTCCTGTACCCAGTACCGTCCGCTCCACAGATACCCATAAGGAGGAGAGGAAGTTGGTATTGGCAAATGTTTTTGCATACGCCTCCAATGTAAATCCAATCGGCCAGAACGTGACGAGACCAGCATTCGCAGGTGCAGATGCGCTAAGAGATACCATGAGCAAGTGATACAAAGGCAGCAAGCAGAGCAGTGAAAGCAGGGTCAGTAACACATTGTTGAATATGCTGAATATGCGGTAAGGCATCGTTTTATGATACATTCGTTCGTCCTCCTTTCTAGAAAATTCGGTATCCGGCGAATCGGTAAGCCAGTCGGTACGAGATCACAATCAGGATTAGGCTGATGACCGATTTGAACAGATTCACAGCGGTAGCGAAACTGAACTGCCCACTAAGCAGACCTTCTCTATACACAAACGTATCGATAATATCGCCTTGTTGGTAAATCAACGGGCTATATAAGTTAAAGATCTGGTCAAAGTTGGCGTTAAGCACATTCCCCAGTGCCAAGGTTGCAATGACGATCCCAATCGGAATAAGAGCCGGGATGGTAATATACATCGTTTGCTTCCAGCGTCCTGCGCCGTCCACCTCAGCCGCTTCATACAGAGCCGGGTTAATGCCGGACAATGCCGCGAGGAAGATGATCGTGTTGAATCCAAACTCTTTCCAGACGTCACTCGCAATAATCGTGAATCGGAACCAGCTGCCATCCCCCAGGAAGAAAATCGGCTTGATACCGAATACCGAAACCAGGAACTGATTGACAATACCCGTCTGGGCTAGAATGTCGATCAGGATACCGGATAACGTTACCCAAGACAGAAAGTGTGGTAGATACACGAGCGTTTGAATCGTTCTTTTTAGCGCCATCTTCCGTACCTCGTTGAGCAATAAGGCGAAGACAAACGGAATGATCAGATTCATGACAATCTTCGTACAGGCAAAAAATAGCGTGTTCCACGTAATTTGCAGGAAGTAATCATTTTCCCACATGTACCTGAAGTGCTTTAGCCCTACCCATTCGGAATTGAAAAATCCCAGTGCAGGTTTATAATCCTGAAATGCCATCAAAATCCCGGACATCGGAATGTATGAAAATATAAAGACCATAATGGCCGCCGGCAACACCATGAAGTGCAGAATCCATGGCTGTTTATAGCGTTTTTTTCTCTTTTTTTCCAGCTTGTTCCCAACGTTTGCCTGCGGGACCCGCTTACCCTCCAATTTAGCCTCCATAGCACTGCTCCTGTTCCCAAAAAAAGTTTTTGTGTGTGATGGGGTTCTCTGATATAAATAGTATCAAGCCATACTGAGGTCTGCTATATAACATTGTTAGGCTTGATAGTGTTTTGTTAGGGCCATCCTAGAAGAAGTTGTTTACACACGAATTAGAAGGAGACTTTTTATGTATATATGGAAGCGCTTCATGCCTTTTCAAAATAAAACCAGATCCCGATTCAGTCTATTCGCCAAAATAAATCTGTTAATTGTGGTCTTGTTCATCCCCATTCTGATCATGTACACCTACT
The DNA here is from genome assembly GCF_014842675.1 of Paenibacillus sp. CFBP 13594. NCBI lineage: Bacteria > Bacillati > Bacillota > Bacilli > Caryophanales > Paenibacillaceae > Paenibacillus > Paenibacillus sp. CFBP 13594. The sequence goes on along the minus strand of NZ_JACYVQ010000006.1, from coordinate 172,581 downwards.
CCAACAACGTCACCTACGATGTCGTCAGCAAAGAATTACAGATCTCCAACACGAAGCAGCTCACGTTCTTGTCCAGTCAGATCGACTCCCGTATCAATCAGATGATGGATTTCAGCCTGATTCTCTCCCGAGATCCGAATGTCAGAGCCTTCAACGGCCTGAACATGTGGGATGATCGATATGACCGGATGCAGACCCGTTATGTAATTCAGGAGAAGATGATGCTTCAGACGAGCGTTACCGATATATGGCCTACCCGATATGCGGTGTATTCACAGCAGAATGAGGATGTCATCGCCAACTACAACCGAACTACCGGATATGATGAGGCCTATTTGAAAAAAAATATGAGCGGACAATGGACCTATGGGGACCAAAGTGCCGAATCACAAGATGAGATGAAATCCTTCTATTGGTTCTATACGGACTCCCTTGCCCAACCAGGAATGCTCACGGGAAGCAATCTGGTGATTGAAGCCAGTTTCAGCTATGAGAACATTCAGAATATGCTGGATACGTATAAAGCAGGCGGACAAGGCGATCCTTTCTTATATCACAAAGGAAATGAACCCATTCTGAATCGCAGCGCGGACAAGCAGTTATCCGCAGCACTTACTCAGTATCTGGATACGCACTCACCAGAGGATACCACACAGGACGTGGTCGAACTGAACGGAAAGAAATATCTGGTTAGCTCCGTGAAGTCCACCTATCTGGATTGGCATCTGGTTGACGTCATCCCGCTGTATCAGATTTTGAAACCCATCTCGCTCAGTCAGAATCTGTTCTACACCAGTATGATCTTACTACTCGTTGTGGGCATCTCGGCTTCCATCCTGCTGTACCGGAATGTCCAGTATCCCATCAAACAGCTGATCAAAGGTTTACGCCGCGTAGAGCAGGGCGATTATTCCGTTCGACTGCATAGCAAAAACCAGAATGAATTCTCATTCCTGTTCCGCCGATTCAACGATATGTCCCATCAGATTCAGGATCTGATCGAGAATGTGTTCCATGAGAAGATTAGAGCGAGGGAAGCTACGCTGAAGCAATTACAAGCGCAGATCAATCCGCATTTCCTATATAATTGTCTTGGTTATATCATCAACATGGCCCAGATGAAGGACGAACAAGCTGTGGTCTCCATGGCGCATAACCTAAGTGCGTATTATCGCTATACCACCCGTATGGAAAAAGAGACGTCTTCGCTTCAGGAAGAGATCAAGCTGCTGATCAACTATCTGGACATTCAGAAGCTGCGCAATGGCCGGATTGAATATCACATCGATATCCCTGAGGATATGCTTGCCCAATCGGTGCCACGATTAATGCTTCAGCCAATGGTTGAGAATTCCGTCATACACGGCGTGGCGAAGTCCTATTCATCCGGGGAAATCCGAATTACCGGGGAGCGCAAGAACGGTTTTGGCAGAATATACATCGACGACGATGGCCCCGGCCTAAGCTCGGAACAGTACGAAGCGCTGAACTTGAAGATGCAGGAACCACTGCAAGAAGAAATGGGCTGCGGCCTTTGGAATACGAATCAACGAATCATGCACACATTCGGAAGCCATTCCTACCTCCTATTCGGCCCATCCCCGCTTGGCGGATTCCGAACCGAAATCATCTGGGAGATATCAAAAGAGGATACGGATTCCGATAAAGGTAGTACAGATACGAATTGATATGATACGAACGATAAGTTGATATTTGATTTTGAACGAACCATTTACACGTGAACGCGGAGGACAGAAAAAACCTGAAGAAACGAAGTGCTCGGAAGTGTTCTCTTGTGCGGCTTTTATTAAAAAGGCTGCACAAGAATCGCAGCCTTCGCCCCTATTACAAATTCAACCTTTATATAAGGCTCATTTTTAAAATAAAGGGTTAGACTTTACGTGAACCAAAGCGAAGGATTGAAGGGATTCTGTAGAAACGAAGTGTTCGCCTTTCAAGCATCATTTTAACCTTATAATCATCTAATTCAGAAAATGGGGCTTGAACAGCGATCGAAAGAACCCTTCAAATCCGTAGCGACCTCGTTCACAAGAAGCATCCATTGATTTTAACTTTTAAGACCTATATACCACCAAGGGAGACACTACAACATGCAAATGATGATCGTAGACGATGAAGCACACTGGGTCGATAACCTGTCCATGACCAAGCCCTGGCATACGCTGGGGATTGAGCATGTGCATAAAGCCTACTCGGCACACGAAGCACTACAAATGATCGACACCCACCCCATCGATATCGTGATCTCGGACATCCAGATGCCCGAAATGACAGGCATTGAACTAATCGAACGCATCCGCATCCGGGACAAAAAAATAAAGTGCATCCTGTTATCTGGGTATTCCGAATTCGAGTACGCCAAAAAAGCCATCCAGTTCGAAGCCGTAGACTATCTGCTGAAGCCGCCCACTGACGATGAACTAATGGGTGCTGTGCAGAAAGCCATCGATCAATTGAACAATGAATGGGAACTGGTCAGTTCACTGACACGAACGCAATTTACATTGCGAGAGAATCTCCCCCATTTGCGAGGACGACTGCTCCTTGGGGCTCTGCAGGGACAACGAATCGCCGCTGCCGAATGGGAGCGGAAGCTTGCCAATTACGATCTACCCTTTCACACAGGGGATGCCGCATTAATGTTGGTTCGTTTGGAAGAAGAATTCGGACACTATGACAGCAATGATCAGACCCTGATCGAATATGCGATCATCAACATGGCGGAAGAGATTATGGGTGAGTTTATGGAAGTGTGGGGCGTCAAGGAGGAGCACGGATATCTGGTGTTTTTGCTACAGTTGAAAGAACGGAAAGGTGATATTGGCAAAGAAACCATGCTGGAGAAGCTATCGATTCAGCTTCAATCCAAAGTAAAGCAGTTTCTGAAAGGCTCCCTCTCCATCGTTATCACTGAGTGGTTCACCTTCCCGGAACAGATTTACGATCGTTTCCGTCAGGCTTCGGCCTATTTCCGGCAGATCGTCGGCGACGAACGCGAATTTGTCATGCGCGTTAGCGATGTCGAGACACCTGCGGCGAAAGGCCCCTTGGATGTACTTTACACCCCGCCCACCTTCATTAGTCTATTGGAAAGCGGACAGTGGGATGCCGCCGAAGAGAAAATCCTCGCAGTCTGCGCAGAGCTGGATGAGAAATGGTCGGAATCCTGGGAACATTGCATGGAGGCAGGTTTTCTTATTACCGCTTCGTTCACCAACATCGCCCACCGGAACAAGCTCACTCTGACCACTTTAATGGGCAATGATGTCGAAGATTTGCAAAGTGGCGAAGTTTTCGCTACCATCAGCAAACTGCGGAAATGGTCGCTCAGCGTGCTAGGCAAACTCAAGGAAGGCACATCCAACGAGATCAAGGATATTCGTTCGGATTATGTGAGGAAGATTCAGGATTTTACAGATAAAAACCTGCATCTGGATGTATCTTTGCGCGTGCTCGCTGACCATGTCAATCTGCATCCGACCCACTTGTCCAAGATCTATAAAATCGAAACGGGCGAAGGTATCAGTGATTATATCTCGCGCCTGCGTATGGATCGGGCCTGTCACAAGCTGGTGACGACCACCAAAAAAGTATATGAAATCAGCATGGAGATTGGTTATATGGACCCGGCTTATTTTATCAAAGTGTTCAAGCGTCAATTCGGCGTTACGCCGCAAGAATACAGAGACCAGCACAAATAACATGACTGAAAGCTGTTCTTTTGGAACATTCACTAATAGAGTCCTATGGAAACTAACAAACTCATATAGATGCCCTCCCGCTCAAATTGGTACAGTTACATTGTAAAGATCATACACCGTAGGGGGATTGAACAATGATCAAATTTAAAACATGGTGGTCACTGCTCATGGTTATCGCGCTCATCACGATCACTGCGTGCGGCAGTGGCGAGACAGCCAGTGACAATGGTACCGATAATACGCCGGGAACTGTCGGCTCAGCGGAAGCAGAAGCTGCTTTTGCTAAAGGAAAATATGATCCACCCATCGAGTTCAGTTCGGTATTAATGCCGAAGAAATACGTGCAAGGAGATACCAAAGAAAATAACGTGCACGATCGCTGGATGCTCGAAACGCTGGGTATGAAGCATAAAGATACCTGGTATCCGGCCAATGACGATCAATACAGACAAAAGCTGCAACTGGCTATCGCCTCTGGCGAGAAGCTCCCTGATTTTGTCACCGTACCCACCAATGCGGTATTGACCAATCAACTGATCGACTCCGGTCAATTCATCGCCATCGATGAGTTGTTCGACAAGTACGCAAGCCAGACCCTGAAAGATCACGCAGCAGCACATCCTGAACTGTGGTATCCGTTCACCAAGGACGGCAAGAAATACAACATGCCGATCATGGAGTACACCGATAACGACGATACGCTGCTCTGGCTCCGCGAGGACTGGATGGAGAAGCTGAACTTGGAAGCGCCGAAAACCATCGCAGACCTTGAGAACATCATGGACAAATTCAAGAACGAAAACCCGGACGGTCTGTCTCCTGACAAAGTATTCCCGCTGGCAATCTCGCTGAAAAATAACACCAACACCTGGATGGGTCAGCTCGACTGGTTGTTCGGTGCATACGGTACAATTGAAGAGCAATGGAACAAAGACGCAAACGGCAACCTAGAGTACGGCTCCGTTAACCCGGGTGCCAAACAAGCCCTTGCCAAGCTGGCTGAATGGATGGATAAAGGTTATATCCACGCTGACTCCGCTCTGTGGGACGAAGGTAAATCCGCTGAAAGCTGGACAGCTGGCAAAGCGGGCATTCTGCCTGGCGCTAACTGGGTACCAGACTGGCCAGCACCTGACCTGCTGAAGAACGTACCTGGCTCTAAGTATAAAGCTTACCCTGTTCCAGCTGGCCCAGACGGCAAGATTGGTACGAAGTGGCAGAACTCTGGTGTCAACGCAAGTATCATGATCAACAAAGATGCGAAGCATCCAGAAGCCATCTTCCTGTATTACAACTACTTGCTGGATAACCTGGCTAACCCGAAAGCGGGCAGTGAGTATGAATACGGCTTCGCCAAAGGTTACGACTGGGATATCATTGACGGACAACCGACCAGTGACAAAGAGAAGATCAAAGACTTCTCCAACGAATTCCCTTTCCTGACCGGCCCAGCACGTATCCCGGATCTGTACATGAAAACACTCGTGAAGCTGGCCAACGGCGAGAAGCCTGAAACACCGTACGAGAAACAAATGGCCGAATTCCGTAAACCGGAAAACTGGTATGCAGGTAAAGTCGTCATGTCCCAGATCGATATCCGTAAACAAAACTATTTCACTGGCGCAGCCACACCAACCATGGTATCCAAATGGAACCTGCTCCGTCAGTCCGAGATGGAAACCTTCAACAAAATCATCTACGGCAATCTGCCAATTGATGCCTTTGACCAATTCGTTGCCAACTGGAAATCCAATGGCGGAGATCAGATCACTCAAGAAGTGAATGATTGGTTTAAGTCTGTAAGTGCGAATTAATATTTGGATTTTGGAAAAGTAGAGCGTTAAAAAACCAGCCGAAGCGTGTAATTTACCGCTTCGGCTGGTTTTTTAAGTTAAGATCGGGGTCGCTCCCCCTTACTTTTGGGTTCGCATTAGTGGATCAAGCCTTCGTATCAATCTCCTCCGGCATCGACTGACCTAGCAAGGATACAGTGAGCCGAATCCCATCTCTTAGCCCCTGCATGTACAACCGCTCATTTTCTATGCCTCTGCTGACAATATATCGACTCTCCCACTCAGCATATTCTGGTGTCTGCTCGACATCTTTGCTAGCAAACAAAGCTTCAAAAGCTTCGTCGGTTTCCCCACGTACACGACTAAGTTCAGTATCATGTTCGATTCGGGCAGATACCTCATCCAGCCTTGCTTGAATCGCTCGTTGCATCCACTGTGGAAAATCCATTGCTTCCCCTCCCCTAAGCATTATGTACCTCGCTCATCATCGTACAACTCGATTATGTCTCGCCTTCATCTCACTCACTCGGGCCACCAGTTCATCCACCCTCCGGCTCTGTTCCTGAACCTCAGGGTTCTCCCACAACGGAATCGCTTGCTTCAAGGATGCCTCACCAAGCTGATTAAGCATGCGCCGTTCCACTTCCAATAAGTCAAGCAATCGGCTCATACATCCACCTCTCTAATGGGTCTAACCACATCATGTCTTGTTGCTGTTAGACGGAAGCAACCTTTTAATGCAAACCTAGCTCTATGGTGCACATCCATTCTATTGTCTCATCCAAATTTTACATAAAAATATGATTGTTTTAATGCAGGTTTCGAATTAAAACTGCTATAAACCTTTGATGTTAAAAATATTATCAGTTCCCGGGTTGTAGCTATCGGCAAAAATAAAAGCATCAAACAACAGAGTTTCTTGCCAGAATGTAGACATTAGGGTTAGATACCTGTCGGGGATTTACTTGAAGGGGAAATCTGATAAATGAGTTTTAACCACGAACGCTATCATTGTAAATGGTCAGCACTCCAGCTTCAAAATCAATTCTGCCCATAGTGAAATTTTCTCCACGCAAGAAGACTAATGCTTTTATCATTTGTCATCCTTTAAATATTTTTATAAAAATGTGGCTCAACCTTAAAATAAGTGCTTGGCACTTGAGCATCCACAAAACCTATTTCACAAAATTCATGGTACAACATGAGCATTGTTTTAAACCAAGCACTTATTTCGGCTTTGAGCCCAAAAACATTAAATTATTTTAAGGTTTTAATATAAAAAGGAAAAGAGCCAGTCCCTGAATCACAAAGGGTGGCTCCTTAACGATTATTGATGGATAAATTATTACTCTAGATGTAGTACACGCAAATAAAGAATGTATGCAAATGCCATCCAGATACACAATGAAGCAAACTCTCTAAATATTCATGCTATGCACTAAGTTGGAATCATCAGTCTCATAAAACATTAATAATAATTTTAGTAATACTCTCTAATTTCCTGTATTAGAATATCTATATCTTTATTCTCATGTACATAATCCATATACATACTTACCCCGGATTGCAAGTACATTAACCATCCTTGTAGAGATGATACATAAACATCATCCAATGTCGAAAGTTTAGAGTATTTTCCAACATATACATTTCCAGCATTCCATGATTCATGTCTTACCGGATATAAAATGCCCTTGTTTATATCTTGAATAACTTTAGCATACCCATTCTCATCAATTACTAGCATGTTATGGTTACGATCATCAGCAATTCGCATAACTTCTTCAATTTCTGACTTTGTAAATAGATGAGTCGGTTTTCCAATTTTTTTTAAGGTTATTGAAAAATATTGTTCATATTCTAGTAAATCAAGCCCATTTCGAACAAGAATATCACTAACATAATTAGTGAATTTATCAAGTAGATGCAATGCATCTTCTCTATTATAAATACAGTACGCCTCGATTGCATTTTCCTCATTTAAACTTTTTATATAACCATCCTTACAAAGGTAGAACTTTTCCCTTGAATACGTGGGATAATGCGATTCCTTTTTCACATTATATAAAATATTAAATGCGATGTTTCCTTTACAAAACTTTTCATTAGCAATAAATTCCGAAAGACACCATTCTAGATAGTTTGAATTTATAAATTCCCTTGTACTTTTGATATTCCCTTTTTTAGTAGTCCTTTTAATCTCTTTGGTTGTTTTAAACGGATTTTCGTTAAATAATGAACTGCCTAAAATCCTATCTTCTTCAAATCCTCTACTCTTCAAAGTATTAACTGCTACTATAATTTTATTGATATACTCTCTAAACTCATCGTTATTGCAATCACCATGTCTACCATCATATGTAGCGGGGATTGCATTATAAGGACCATTTTTTAGCACTATTAAGAATTTACCTTTCAAATATCGATGTACGATTTTATAGTTATCTGGAAGTGGTTCGCCACTATCATAATCATACACACCATACTGAGAGTAATCAGCAGAAACGTAATTTCCTGGATAGTCTTCAACAAGATATTCACGGGATACGTCATGATTAAAACAAATTGGTGACAGCTCGTCTAGTTCAAGCAAGAAATAATTCCAAACGTACTCTTCACTAAACCCTTCATAGCGTAGGCAACTTGGCTTTACAACAAAACAAAATCCAATTGAATCGTATAAGCAGATACACCCATTTTCATCAGCTTCCCGAGCCATGCTAAAATCTAATCCACCACCGTCTGAGAAAAGGATGTGATTATATGCAGGCAGCGTACCAATTACATTTAAGACGTCAACTATTTTCCCCACGTTTCTCCATACAGTAGATTCTGGAGGATTGTTTCCAAATAGATATTTATTCAAAAAATTCCAATCACTAGCCTGAGATTTTTCATAATCATTAAAAATATTCGACCAAAACTTTAATTCCTTTACGAATATATCAATGCTCGGTCTGATTTCAGGGCTATTATCAGTTGATTTTTCCAATAACTCTTCCAATTCCACAAGATGAACACTTTTAAATAAATCCATAAAACGCAAACTATGGCTTCTATCAAGGAAGTTATATACTCCATCAAACCCTAGTTCATTTCCTGCAAGTAACATCCACATTGTTTTAGCTATAGAAAAAACATCTGCTTTTTTTCCATCAGCATTTTTAGGATTTCGTTTCATTTCTGGGGCAATTGTAAAGATAGCTCCAAGACCTTTATCTGACTTTGTGAAGTCATTTGGATTATCTGGGAATTCAACCAATCCAAAATCTCCAAAACAGTATCTTCCATTGTAAAAATATATGTTTGAGGGCTTTATATCTCTATGAGAAATTCCTTTGGAATGTAATTTACTCAATGTTATAGAAAGCTGAATAACACCATCTATGATCTCTTCTATAGTTTCCTCCGAAACCCTTATATGTTCTAATATCGGTAGAGCGATTGGCATAGTGTACCAAAATTCTTTTTCAGAATATTCTTTAATTGGAATAATTCCATCTATACTTTCAAAATTATTTATTATTACTTGAATTTCATCAATGAATCTACCTTTCTTCTCTTCATTTTTATTGTATAGATGCTTTAATGCGAATTCTGCTTTATCGATTTTTCTTATAACATGATATACTCTAGCGTTACCACCTACTCCTAATTCCGAAACAATTTCAAATTGATCTTCCCAAACTTTTTGTTGGTCCTTACGTTTTTTATTTTTAGACATAAAAATCTCCCTTTCGTATCATCTCAAACCATTTTCATGATAATTCTTATATATTAGCTAAGATCCACAAGTCCGTCCTTATTACATTCAACTAACTTTCATAAAAAAATCGATCATGGGGTTTCTTAACTCAACTTTCGCATAGTCAAAATCGAGTTAACCCCAGGCCGAGGTTAATGTGAAGCCGATTCAAGTAGCCCATCTTGCCCATATAGAAAAACACCTCTTCATTTGGTAACGTGAGATTGTAGAGATCCACTAAACCACAGAAGAGGTGTCCTTCCATGATAAAACAAAAGTCATCCCTAGATAAACTTCCACTTCAAATGAGACCTGCTTTTCAAGAACTCGGTGTGCTAAAACATCTGAGAAACTCAGGATTCAAAAAAACATTTGGCTACACCTGCTCACAAGGCGCATTCATACAACGAGAATATTGTGTTAGATGTAGTTTAATAGATCAGAAGATCTCCAACGCTTAAGTTTTACTACCTTAAATCCTGAATCAATAATTCTGTTTTTATGAAATTCCATTAGAATCGGTGTATACTTCTACTTCGGTAAAATGCTTTATTTAAATCATGTCCTTCCTGTCTAATTTCGTTATGTTTTACCCTTCTGTTGTCCAAATTTCTGATTATAGGGTAAAATAACTTATTTGACATCTCGTACAACTTTAAGTGTTTCATTACAAAATCATCAGGGGGTCCAGACACTTTCAATTCAAAATGCGCTTCTTTTTCATTTTCAATCCACGAAATATTCAATGATTGAATTTGAGGATCATCAATAAGTATTCATTTTGAGCCTTTTATGGCATTACAAATCAATTTTGCATATTATCTAAATCAGCGAGTTCCGGTGTCTCAAATCTTTTCTGTTCAATTTAATAAAGAGTTATATTCACTCTTACTTCTCCAAAATACACATAATTTACTTTTAATTCAGAAGCACTTTCTCCTTAAATACATGTCTCTCACGAACCATAGGGAATAGGTTCAAAGTTAAATTTTCTTTGATACTCTCCAAACATTGGGTTATTGTCGTTTTCATAACCCTCGTTTTCTATTTTCAGTATTTCATTATCGTCAAACATAAAAATACCTTCAAGAATTAATTCCATGTAACGTTCCTGTATTCACGACCCGACGTATGTCGGGTGTCCGGCTAATGCCGGGCCAAGGACGAATGTCCGCAGCGTGAATATTATGTTATGTGGAGGCAATTTCTTCTTCGGATTGTAATCACTTTTGTTCGTCCTTCAAGTTTCTAGTTTTCCTTCTTTCTTTCCAATACTTCAATGTCTTTTTATGAAGGGGTAATGTAATTGACTGGATTTCTGAATTTACTGTACTATGTGCAAATCCATATAAAATAGATAATATGTTTTGAATTCTATGAATCCAATCAAGAAGTTCATCCTTATCTAACTTATTATTGGTTAATCTTTCATTGATTAATGTCCAGAAATTACTCGCTAATATATTTGAAAATTCCCCAAAATTAGCACCTTTAATTTTATGAAATAATATAAGACCTTCATGAAAATATTCAGTACTGAATTTAGACAAATTTGGTTTCTTCTCGTCATTATCTAAATCAATCTCTAGTTTAACTTGATGTAACATTTCTAAGTATTTTTCAATATCACTAAGTACATCTTCCCTTCTTTTCAAGAAAATTTCAAAAGCTTTTAGCTTCATTTGATTTCTGTAAGTCAAATAAGCCACTGTTATTGCAGAAATCAGTAATATATATTCCAATATTATTCATATTTACCTCCTTTTGATCTTCCAATTACTTTCACATAACGTTCTTGGATTCACGAACCCTCACAGCCTTAAGTGAGCGAAGGTAAGGACCGCGATGTGCTAAGGGAGTGCAGGGTTGTCCGGCTGAATCTGCTTCCCTGCCACTGCAATTACTCCAACCGAATCCGCTTCTTATTGCTCCGGTCCGGACCAAGACCACAGGTCGCAGCGTGAATCTTGTGTTAGGTGATGTTTTCACCTTCTATGAGTAAACTTACGATATTATTTCATTTTTTGTGTTTGTCATTTTCTCAATAAAAGCTTCATATTCAGCTGTTTGTCGAACAGAATTAAAAATTGGCCATTTTTTTAAATGTTCAAGAGATATCTCCGAAGGACAGACCTCTGGAAGAATATTAAAAAAATTATTAAAGTCATCCTTAAGAGCGAAAAAACATAGTTGGAAATCCAGACTTCTATCAGAAAAATCTTCCTTCTCAATTTCACCAATTACCTGATCATACTCGTTTAAATTTTTAAATGATTGCCAATAGTTAATAAGCCCCATAGTTTTACTACGATTACCAATCTCTCTTTCATTTATTAGTAAACTAAACACTTCTCTAGATAATTTCCACTTTCCTTGAAGCATAAATTCAAATCCATATTCTTGTATAAGATCCTGACGAACCATAGACACTTTTTCGAATTTTTGCCACAACTCCAGTGCAAGAATTACTCCTACATATTCAATTAAATCAATTGTTTCATCCATATATTCATTAGTAATAATTATCTTCTTCCCAAGGCTAAAATCTTTAACTAAATCTTGATTTACTCTTGATAAATAAATGTTATTTACAATTCCTTCATTATGAACAAAGAGATTTCTTCTCTGAAAAACTTCAAAAAGTTTAGCCTCTATATCAGTTAGGAATAGAAATTTTGATTTATAGTTTTTTTTCATATACTCAATCCAATCCAGTATATTCTTTCTCATTATTTGTTCAACTTCATTTTCAATTAGATATATTTCTGCATTTTCAAATGAGCCAAGCTTTCTAATTTCTTCGAGAGTTAAAGATCTTTCATCAATATTCAAAGCACTAGGATAATCAAATAAACGTTTTTTAATAATACTCGCAACTAATAACTCAAAAAAAGTAGCAAGACTTATCAATGAACTTTGGTATAAGATATTAACTTGATTCTTATTTAATTTGTAAGATTCAAACTGATCTTTTATCTTTCCAGTAAGACCGCCAGTCATTGTAACTTTTGCGGTTTCTGGTTCTTCTAAATCAATTTCTAAATTGAATTTCTCCTTGAGTTTCTCTTCCAGTTCTTCAAATTTTTCATTATGGTCGTTAAATTCAGAAGGATTTATTTTCTTGCGAATAAGAAGCTCTATTGCATTATCAAGAGATTCAACGAATTTTTGATCACTTTTTTGATTATCAAGCGATAATGAAACACTTTTGATGTACGTTCTTAGTGAATTAATATTAAATATAAATTTTTTAAATATAGTTTCAAATTCGACTTGAGCTTTTGTTCTTTTCATGTTTACCATCCTTTGCAATAATTTCACCTAACGTTCCTGTATTCACGACTCGACGCCTGTCGAGTGTCCGGCGTATGCCGGATCAAGGGCGTATGCCCGCAGCGTGAATATATTGTTAGATGATGTTCCTGGCTTTTAGCTTTACACTCAATCAATATTTATTTATTAATTTAATCGTGCGTTTCTCATATCTTTCTATCATTCTTTCAATATTAAAGACATGCTCTCCTGATGAACTAACACTATATCCTTTCTCTTCTAATCTCTTAAACAACCATGTTAAACCCTCGGTTCCTTTCCCATAAAGCCCTTTATTAAATTCATCTAAGAATTCATTTAATTCACTATCATTTGTACTTATTTCAAAAAATATATCTTGAGATTTATTGTTTTTTGCCTGCAACCTATAAATAAGGCATGGGACTATTATCGTTGCCATACATGATACTCCAGCAATAACAAGTTCAATACATCCATTGTTGATACTTTTAATTTGTGCTCTATTTCTGAATTCTCTAAGCAAATAATTATTTCTTGTCATAATGAATTTTTGTCTTGAGGATAAAAAGTTCTCATCAATAAGCGAAAATCTTTCGTTTTGCATCAACTCACTAAAAACAATCAATTGATATAAATCTGTAGAAAAATACCCCAATTCATACAACGTATTATTACCAAAATTAAATTTAAGTTTTAATTCATATGTTCCCACGATAATTTCTCCTTTAATTTAGTATATCTATTGCTTTTAAGGAATTTCATCTAACGTTCCTGTATTCACGAACCCCGAAGGGGTTGTCTGCTGAAATCCCTCCTCGAATTCCTTCCCGCAGACCAAGGCTCCAACGGAGCCGTTGCTTGAATATTATGTTAGGCGATGCTGCAATGAATCACTCACAAAAATCTTCCAAGTAGTGTCTACTCACCTTGTTAGAAAAATCAATGAAGGTCTCTATAGATTCTTTAATACTTATTATTAATTCTGATATGGGCAACTCTTGTCCTAATCTGATTTCATTAGACGAAAACAATGAATTTAATAAAATTGTATTCCTTACGTGCTCTGCAAACAAGAACCTTTGGTCGTTCTCTTCGTAAAATATAATTTCATTGCTCAACGCTTTTAATGCTTCTGATAGTTCGTTCCTTTGAGGTTTGGAGTAATGATAAGTTATGTTTCTTGCGTTTGTTAATTTTTGCAATAAATCTGCCTTTGCACCGTTTCTAAATAGAAGTTTAAGAGCCATATACATCTGGATTAACTGCTCAGGTAAAGAATTAATATATGTCCTTATTTCTGCTAATTTTTCAGACTCCTCTAGATAGAAAATAGCCTCTCTTAGGGAAGCAGTGAGAATTTTAAGGATAGATGGTGCTTCTGAAATCAAGTCCGAAAGCACGTCTGAAGATTTGAATAACTTCTTCTTTAGAAAGAGAAAATCATTATGTATGACTGCCAATCCAACTACCCACTTAGCAACATCATTATCACTTGGAAAAACCTCGTTCATGCAGATAATAGCATAATCCATTAATGTACTCCTCTTTATTATTATCTACTACGAAGTTTCGCCTAACTACCTAATCTATGTACTTCGTAAATACCACACTTCCTGCCTGATATCTGAACTAGGTATATGATAACCTATACGGTGACTTTTGCGAAGAAAAATTTGGTGAAAAAGGGAGAATTATAGGGAGGCTCAATTCCCGTATCCATATGATCCGATTGGCTTTGAATGCGATGAATATTTTTCATACTAACATGCGTATAGCGCTGAGTTTGTTCGTGCACTTTTATAACCGAGTAGCACCTGGATGTACCGTAGATCTTTCCCGTTTTCCAGCAAATGAGTGGCGAAGCGCATGAATACTCACCACTTTTGCAATCCCTGCAGGCTGTCTAGCTTCTTCGAAAACCTGCTGCAACGATTCTTTGATCGATTGGTTTTTTACTTACTAGCATTTCATTGAAACAATCTACTTACAGATAACGGAAAATGCTGATAGAATAAACGGATGATAAAGTTGTTTTCACACAGTGATATTGTTAGTAGTACACACATAAGGATGGTGTTTATTTGAATAACAAGAAGTTAATATTTAGCGTCTTTACACTTTGTATTCTAATCATATTGGGTTTTCTCAGGTGGGATAATCTTGAATCCAGCGCAGACTTGCATTATAAGTATGATCGATGGGCAGGTCAAAAATGGGTAGAGTTCTATCCGCCGCTAGCTGCTTCTTCCAACAGCATGGAGTTTCCACTTATATATATAGATGAAACTCATCCGAATGATATAAATAAATATTTAGGAAAACAAGCTCTCTCTGGAGAGTTAGTGAACAAGTGGGTTGAACGTACAAAGTTAACAGATGGATATATAGGTCTATTATTATTGAATATTCTAATGGTCATTTACAGTTTCTTCAAAAGCCAAAGAGCATATAAACACAAAGACAGCAGTCCCCGATGAGGAACTGCTGTCTTTCACTCCAATACCTCTTCATGAGTGCCCTTCTAAAAATACAAATCCCATCCCACAATAAAAGTAGCAAATAGGAAAGCCGATACTCCGGTCATGATATATACAACCTTTCGCTTTTTGCTGTAACTTATCTTCCACAGTTTGTAGATTAGCAAGACAAGATATGCTAAAGCTAGAATCACATAAATCAGGTTAAAGATGAGATGAATTCGTAATGAAGAATAAGAGGCGTTTAAACTCAATGCTCGCATGGCTAGTACTGTAGTATTCAGTAGGAATGCCAGACCTGCAATATTAATGGCAACATGATATTTATCAAACCCTGTCCCGGGTCTTTCCCATTTTTTCAATCTGTAAAAACATAATCGGATAAAATAGCCAATCACAGCTCTCAAATTGAATACGATGGCTATTGCAAGAGCTATTAAAGAGGCAATGATCCAGATCATCGTTGAGCTTGATACACGTACATAATCATTGTAAGTAAAGGAGACCTTCTCAACGACACCATCTTTCTCAACAACATTGGTGAAGTTACTAAGATCAAATGTGGAATACTTTTTCAGCAAGAGAATCGAATAAAGCTTCGTAAATCCAGAACCGGAACGTCGTGTAGTGAGATAATATCCATCATTTCCAGAGGTTACAGAGCTAGTGCTGTAATTATCCCCAAACAATTTCTGGACAAGACCGAAACAATATACCTCTTCTTCGAACTGGTTGGTCATCACCACTAACCCAAAATTAGATTTCGGGTCAAAGATCAATTTATTCGAAAACCCCAATGTATTCCCACCGTGTTCCAGTGCAGGTGTCCAGTACTCTACCTCAATGAATCCATGTGCGATTCGAGGGATAGAAGTTCCATCATAATACAGACTGGTTGACAGCATTTCGTTTAAGGTTTCTTTGTTCTTGAATAATAAATTACCACGATTGATTGGCATCAGGGCTGCTAGGAATTTTGCTGCATCTTCTGCGGTGCCCATGGCACCTCCTGCAGGATATATGTTCATGTATACTTTGGTTTTGGGGATGAGTTCGGCATTAGCAGTATAGCCTTGAATCTGATCCCTTCTCAGCACGAGGTCTGGACGATCTTGATGTGATGGATGAATCGTAGTTTCTTTCATATCCAGTGGTTTAAATATATGTTCATTCACGTATTCGTAAAAAGGTTGTCCGCTCTGCACTTCTACGATGTAGGCAGCCATAGCAACACCATAGTTTGAATAAGCAAATACACTCCTCGGTTCATAGATCTGTCTTGGCTCAAATTTTTGCAATGTTTCTCCCAGATCCATAACTTGATTCTCGGATAGATACCATAACTCAAGCATCCTATCCTCCCAACCCGCTTGATGATTCATAAGATCTAATAGCGTAATGGGGGCATCATACTCCAGCTTCTTTAGAAACCCTTTCGGTAGATATTCCTGAATATTAGTATGTAGATCGAGCTTTCCCTGCTCGACAAGCTGCATTACACTCGTCCAGACCAACAGTTTAGTGACGGAACCCCATTCAAAAACAGTAGAGCTGTCCGCCTTTCTCTGTTGC
This sequence comes from Paenibacillus sp. CFBP 13594, assembly GCF_014842675.1. Taxonomy (NCBI): domain Bacteria; kingdom Bacillati; phylum Bacillota; class Bacilli; order Caryophanales; family Paenibacillaceae; genus Paenibacillus; species Paenibacillus sp. CFBP 13594. Next base: position 155,978 of record NZ_JACYVQ010000006.1, on the reverse strand, counting down.
TCAATATCTGCATAGCCATAGGCCTTACTATAAATCGTTTCCCCATTCTTGATAGTCACAATTGAAACGGCAGCGGTGTTTTTCTCATGCGTAGCCACATAAGAATCGATCGTCTCCTCTAGCGAGGACAACGGAATCCTGGAAGGCGTAGTCTCCACATTCTCTATCTCAGCGTGGGCCGGTAACCCGCATGCCATAATGAGAAACACGAATAACAGAACACAGGCGACCACTTTGTTAGCATAGCCATGCCTTCGAACTATTTGCATTAGCTGATCTCCTTTAACATTAAAAATAACTGTAATTTCATCACGATATAAAGGTATCAGGGCAGAGCAACCTTATAGTCCTGCATTTGCTCCCGCCTTTACGAATGCGTTCTCAATAAAATCTAACCAAACCAGAAAATCATTCTTACATCTTCCGTACTCCCTAATTTCAATAACTTTGGAATGGTTACATTGATAAATTCAGAGCATGTATTTTTAATATTTCTGTACTCCATAAATTGATCACAATAATAACTTTGATCCCAATTGAACTGAAGGATCTCCTCCAATAAAAGCCAACTGTGGTCATAAAAATCTTCTTTATCCTCAAGTACAACTTCACTTAAGTCTGGCGAGGTATCTACCGGAATTCCTCGTGGCGAAGATATGAAAGGTAGATTTTGATCATTCCTGGTGTTTGATAAAACACTAAACAAATCATAATTCCGCCCCCCACTATAAAATTCATGAGGATCACTTAGTTTCAATTTAGAGATCTTTTTTTCTGGAAACAAGTAATAATCAGGATTAATCATCCACTTATCCATACTGATCCAGCGAGCAGTACTATTCAATTCTTCCTCACTCTTTGTTATTTCTCTTACAGCACCATTATTCCATTCATATTCTCTCCTGTAATGCCTTACCTCTACAAAGAAACAAATGTCTGTACCCATGTATCCTCCTGATTTGTTTATTGTTAAATCTATTCTACAATGTTCTGGGATATCTGAGAGCCTGGTTTCTTATGCAATGATTTCACCTATCTATTTTGGTGTGACCGCTGAATTACTTCTTAGAATAATCATACACGTTATATCCATCGTACTTCACATAGAATCCCTCACTTATTAATTTCTGTTCTTCCGTTTCAATTCCGAATGAGAACGATGCTTCAGGACCAATACCTGTCTGAACTACGGAGAGCTGATTCATGTTTTTATCATATAACCGTACTTCCTCTGGTGAATAAGTAAACGTTCCATTCTCATTAAACAGACCATTATATATGAACTCCCCAGATGGATCATCCATATTAAATGTAGTCCTAAAACTAAAATAAATATCATCATCTCTGTTCTGCACATCTAATATCAAATTGCTGCTATGAGTCTCTGATACTTTGATATCTCTTTTAAGAGGTTCACCTGCACTGAATGGAATCCATTCAGATTTCACAAAAATTTGAATCGGCATTTCTGGAGTTCTCAGCGTCAATGCATATCCATCTTGATTTAAAACCTTGTTTGTTATACCCTCATTCGTATAATTTAACGTGTAGTATTTATAGATGAATAAGAAGATTAAGATAAAACTGACGGATAACAAGACCACTATATTTCTCTTCTTCATATTCACTCTCCCCTCACTTTCCCTAATACGAATCGATCTGTTCCTCCACAGAAAGCAACTGAATTCAAGAATCTTTGAACTATCCACACATCCTAATCAGTATCTTAGTTACATCTATGATGACGATGTCACCTTCGAGAATCTTTTATTAGTATTCACCGTTATATTCAACGAAACTGGTTTGTTTAAACCGTGTAATATGATAAGGAGTATACATATTCTTAGTAGCTGGACTGATTTTTTCAATTAAACTAATTGCTGCATCTATATGCCCATCTGATGAAAAAACGTCCTCATCTAGGAATCCACTTAAGAGTGCTGCATCATCTTTATTTTTCAAGCAAAGATATCCATACCCAGGATCAACTATTACTAGATTTATTATGTCAGCTTCTGCTTGTTCTTTAGATCGATTAAAAAACCTGATTATAATGTCATTGTCTTTGAGATAGATCTCAGTATCACAAGAAAAATTCTTATAATTAAACTTCATGCTGTTTGCTCTCCCACTTTTATACGTATGTTTTCATTCTAATTGTAACTCTTTCTTGTAACCTGTTATGTTCACGAGTCTGTAATCCTTAAGTGACTAACGAGGATGATTCGACAGCCTGAGAAGTGCAAATTTGTCCATTAACCCCACTGATATAGATCTAAGATAAATACTTCATTACCTATGGAACATCCTCCAAAGTAAGTACATTACTTATTCCTTCTAAATATCCATTAATTTTATTGCATAGTTCATGATTCATAGAGTCACATCCAATATTTTAGTGAATTTACTCCGGTGTTATGATATACCAATAAAAGTAAACTCTCTAATGCCACATATGGAACTGATAGTAGAACCGCATGTCGGGTGTCCCGTGAATGACGGACCAAGAGCGTATGCCCGCAGCGTGAACATTATGTTAGCTGATGTCACTGACTTCTTGAAAAACCCTCAATAATATTTAAAAAATCACTAACTTGCCAGAAGGCCACGTTCCTTCCCATCCACAAGGATAATGACCGATTGAATATATGTATAATAAGTGATCGGAGTAAAATTTATTGCGGTTATTCCCTAACTCATTTAAATAACTGTATTCCATAATGATGTTCAAAATGTCCCATCTTACACATTCACCAAACATATCATCTAGTTGAAACGCATTTCGAGTTTTATTCAGCTGCTCGTTTAAAATCTCATCGCTAATTGTCTTTGCCTCTTTGACTAAGGCATTCCAATCTAAATACTCTTTTGAAAAATGATTATGCAAATATGAAGTTAATTGATTTCTAGTCTTCAAAGTTGTTTCTTCCCATTCTTGAGAATCACAATATTCAGAAGCTTCAACCCAAGAATTAGTGTAAAGTATGGTGTTACTCTGATAATCTCTCATTCCACATTTACTAAACCACTCAATGTTAGATAGCATTTTTATTATTTCTTGGTTTATCTTCACGTAATAGCTCCTTCCCGCAGACCAAGGCTCCGAAGGAGACGTAGCTTGAATATTATGTTATGAGATGTTATTTCCATCTTTGAAATCTCTCTCAAGTTGGTTCCCATGAAATGCTTTTATCATAAACTCTCTGTCTGGAACTTTTAACTGCTCAAAAGACTCCAAAAATGCTTTATTATCATATGTGATTCCTATAAGCTGAATATTCACTGTTCTTTTTTTCAGTTCTACTACCGCGTATCTTGCAATCGCATGATCATTACAACCTAAAGCTCCAGGATTCAAATAAACTCTTTGATCTGTCTTGAAGTAATGGATTGGATGATGATGACCAAAACAAACGAGACTATACGGTGAGCCTTCATACCTTGCGTCTAATTTTAATCCCGAAGGGGTTTCATCTATTATTTCTCTTTCTTCTTTCTTCATATGGTAATGCGTTATTAATATTTTTTTCCCTTCTATTTCAACTTCTAATGTCTGAGGGAGATTTTCTATAAACTTGATATTTTCTTTTTTTAGCTGCTTACCGACCCACTTATGATGTTCAGCAATCATTTCATGACCTGGCAAGGTATCTTTCCCTTGCAGTAGTTTTAAAACCGCTTCTTCATGATTACCTGAAACCGCCGATACATCCTTACGATTCATTATCTCTTCAAGCACTTCGTTAGAGTTAGGGCCGATACCAATCATATCACCCAGACAATATGTATGTTCGATGTCCCCGCGGAAAACAATATCAGAGAATACGGCACTCAATGCCGGATAATTACCATGTATATCAGTTATAATTGCAATCTTCATTTAGGATTCTCCTTCAATCACTTTTATTTATCTTTGATATTTTTTCTTGCAATAATTTCTCATAACATCTAATTTATGTACTTCGTAAATACCACACATCCTGCATGATATGTGAACTACGTATATGATAACCTATGGTGTAGTATTTGCGAAGAAGAATTTGGTAAAAAAGGGGGATTTATCGAAGCATTCAATCTCCCAAATCCATCCGATCCAGCCGGCTTTGAATACGCTGGATATTTTTCGTACTCACATGCGTATATCGCTGAGTTGTACGTGCACTCGTATGACCAAGTAACTCCTGAATGTAGCGCAGGTCTGTCCCGTTCTCTAACAAATGAGTGGCGAAGGAGTGTCTCAACGCATGGATACTTACCTTTTTCATAATTCCTGCGCGTTGTCTAGCTTCTTCAAAAACCTTCTGTACGCTCCGCTCGGTAAGATGTCGTTCAGAAGATTGGCCCGGAAATAGCCAACGATTGGGTCTGTATTCATCTATGTATTTCTGCACCCTATCCCAGGCGAGGCTTGAAAGAAGCGTTCTCCATGTTTGCAATAGAAGCGGAGCGCGCTAATGGTCTGATTCACGCTTGAATGGGAAATTCCTCGCTCCAGCAAACCTAAACAATACATCTGAACATTGGAAGTAGTGACATCCTTATTTTTAAGGCTAAGGCTGCTTAGAAAACGCTCGACCTGATTACAATACGCTTTGATCGTTTTGCGACTATATCCTCGTAACTTTAGTGCCTTCTGTAACGGTTCTTTACTCCGGGGTAATCTGAACTTCATCTGGATCAAACTGGCTCGTAAACTCCTGGATGGCCGCAATAGTGCAGGGTATGATCCACATTTTCTGTTTGGGTTCCCACTTTCTGCCCGTAATCTGGCGAATGCACTGAATATATGCAGGGTTATAGGGACAACGAATATGCAATGAATCAGTGGAACCTTTAGTTATGGTAATCTTCTTTTCCGTTGTATTATCATCGTTCATAGGAAACTCTCCTTTGTTTGAGTCTATGTCTTTCTCCGCAATTCTGAGAAATAAAAAGGAAGGCTATCCTCATCCCAAAAAGGGAATCAGATGACCTTCCGATGCTTTCGGAACATATATGATCTTTAAAAGAAAGATGGGCACAGTCAGTGCAATAAAAACTGCCACTCCATGTAGATTCAACAAAGTATACCTACTGTCAATTTGTCCTCATGGATAACAGTAGACGATTGAACCCGCAGGTATTTCGTCTGGGGATATACTTTTACCCAAACATATACCGATATTCTTTTTACCCGCAATAGAATGATTAATTTGAGTAGAAACAACTCCAAACACTTGCTCCTCCCCATCCGTTTTTTTGATAATAATCTGGTCACCGATCATCTCTTTGATTGTTGACGGAGTTAGTTCATCCAACTCTTCATTGGCTCCCATGACGATGGTTCCGAATTCCGGTGTATCGAAGACTAACCCAACGCCAAACAGCATTTTAGTTTCCATTGTAAGGCCTCCTTATCTCTGATCTATGAATAGCTCGCCTTTGACATCTCGCACTCTGAGATCGGCATTACGAAGTCTAACCATCGCGTCTCTTAATAAAGCATACCGTTCAGTAGAATTGAGTTCAGGAGCAAACCTTGCTGCCCGGATACTTGCCTGAGCCTCATCAAGAGCATAGTTTCTCTTGATGACTTCAGGAGGAAGATCATAAAGTGGGAACGATCTGCCTGCGATAGAAGCCTCATAGTGCCCAACAATCTCGTGAGCTAGTGTAGCATTCATTGAAATGCGTGTATTCGCACTCAAAGTCCCTACTCCCGGGGCTGCTGCTGGTAAGACATCCGTATTGATGACCAAGCGATTATACATCATGCCTGTATTCCAGGTATCATAATAACCAGGTTGTGCGATTAAGATATTTTCTTCGGGGAAATCAAGCTTGTTCAAGTAACTCTTTATCTCAATCTTTTGGTTATCCGTCAGCGGAAGCTCATTGCGTTGTCCGTCACTTAAAATCTGTCTAAAATCCACTGCGCCCTCATATTTGACAGGGGTATCGATATGCAGCTTTGGTTTGAAAACAGAGCTTACCCCTAATACCATACCACCTGTACCAAGCATACTTGCCCAATGTTCACTTGACCAAGCATTTGTAGGCAAAACGGCTTCCCTAATCGTTCCATGGACTCCAAATGTCAACCAGTTCAGTGTGTCTTGAGGCGACTCTAAAGCTTTGTCAGCTCGATCAACATACCCGTTTACGAGTCCACTTGGAATACCAAATGTCCAGTAATCCAGAAATCCGCCTACACTATCATATCTCTTCTGATATCGGTCATCTGCCGATTGTATAAATGCTTGTCCTAGCTCTTTTAAACTATCTACAGACTTCTCAATTGCATTCCGATCGTCTACACCTTCCTGTGGGCCACAAGCATTCGGTGGGGGTGGTGGTAAACAGTTCATGTCTACTTGCCCTTCCGACTCGTGATCAGCTTGGAGAAATCGTTCTCCATGGTTATGTAACACAGTTGATATTGAACTCATAAGTGTGACAACTTCAGTCATAACAAGCTGTGACTTCTTGAAATCATAGTAGAACCTTTCTCTAGTACTCCCATCCCAGTTCGCTTCTATATCAGTCATGCTTCGTAGAAGACTTTCATTCATGTGTTGAAGGGTAGTATAAGCTGTAGAGAACTGTTTACTAATTGCGAAAAGTTGCTCTGGCGTAACCATAATTCTCGTCATAGAATACCTCACACCTACTAAAGAAATATTTAGTTTCTGAATTCAGGGAATATCTGGATTTTACCGTTCATTTATTACCTCTGTCAAATACCTGTAGCAATAAGCCAGTAAAGGATCTAAACTAGAGCCCTGATCATTTTTGTTGTTACCTTTGACTTTGTTTATATGCTTGTCCAACTAATTTAAAGACAGCAGGTCCCGATAAGGAACTGCTGTCTTTATGTCTTTGTAATTGACCTCACTTAATATCACTTATATATAGGAGTCATCCGCAAGCCTTTGTAATGTTTGAAATATCTATATTTAGCTTCTGCCCTTCTAAACATACAAATGCCATCCCACAACAAAAGCAGCCAAGATGAACGCCGAGATGCCAGACATGATGTACATCACCTTTTGCTTTTTGCTGTAACTGTTCTTCCGCAGTTTGAACATAAGCAAGCCAAGATACGCGACTGCTAGAACCACATAAAGTAGGTTAAACATTAAATTGATCCGTATCGAAGAGTGAGCAGGATAATTGGGAAGTCTCGTGTGTATGATTAACAGGTTAAGAGGAAGTACCGCACCTGCAATATTAATTGCAAGATGATATTTATTAAAATCTATCCGAGGATTTCCTCGTTTATTTCGTTTGTGAAGTAGCATCCGGATAAAATAGACGAGCAAAGCAGTCACACTGAAAAGGATAGCTAGTATGACAGGAATAAAAGATATTACAATCAAGTTCACCTTCCATTTCGATACAGGCAAGTAATCCATGTAAGGAGTGAAGGAAATTTTCTCAACCACGCCATTATGCTCGACCACATTATAAAGACTACTTAACTCAGCTTTTGAAAATTTCGTTATATCAAGCTGTCTGAATAAATCGGTAAATCTAGCGGCAGGTCGTCGTGCGGATTGAAAATATCCTCCCCCCTCTGAAGTAATAATATTAGAATTTACGTTATCGCCAAAAATCTCTTTGATAAGCCCATAATAATAAATTTCTTCAAAAGACTGGTTTGTCATGACCACCATCCCAAATTTAGATTCGGGATCAAAGACAAGTTTGCTGGAGAACCCTTTCAGATTCCCCTCATGCATCAGTGCAGGCACCCAGTATTCCATCTCAACGAACCCATGCGCAAATCGCGGAGTAGAAGTCCCGTCATAATAGAGACTTGTCGACAACATTTCGTTCAACGTATCCCTGTTCTTAAATAATACATTGCTATCATCCACAGGCATCAATGCCGCAAGGAATTTCCCTAAATCTTCTGCTGTCCCAATCGCTGCCCCTGTAGGATAAAACGTTACGTATACTCTGTTCTCAGGGATCAGTTTCAAATCTTTCGTATACCCTTCAACCTCATTCCTTCTCTGTACGATGTCTGGACGATCTCGCCCCGTTGGATGAACCGTAGTGTCGTTCATATGAAGAGGTTCGAAAATATGTTGATTAACATATTCATAATAAGGTTGCCCACTTACCAATTCCACGATGTAACCGGCTAATCCAACGCTATAGTTTGAATAACCAACGACGCTATTCGGTTTATATATCTGTTTCGGCTCATTTTTACGCAACGTTTCTCCCAAATCAACATTTTCATTCTCGTCGTAATAATACACTTCCGTGACTGTTTGATCTTCCCAACCCGCATTGTGATGCATCAGGTTCAATAGGGTAATCGGATCATCATATTTCAGCTTTTTGAAAAATCCCTCTGGCAGATATTCCTGGATATCCGTCTCCAAATCAAGCTTTCCTTGTTCGACAAGCTGCATCACACTCGTATAGACCAACAGTTTTGAGATGGAAGCCCATTCAAAAACCGTAGAGGTATCCGCCTTTCGCTGATTCTCAATATCTGCGTAACCATATGCCTTATTCACAATGGTTTCACCGTCTTTGATAGCCACAACCGAAACGGCAGCAGTATACTTCTCATACGAGGCTACATAAGCATCAATCGTTTCCTCTAAATTGGATAAAGGAATCCTGGATGGTGTAGTCTCAACCTGTTTCTCATCAGCGTGGGCAGGTACTGCTATTGCCATAATGATAAATATGAATGACAGAACACAAGCGATTACTTTGTTAACCGCGTGATATCCACGATTCATCTGCATTAGCTTCTCTCCTTATGTATCAAATGTTAATTACATACTCTTTTTTCACGTATACGTTTTCAAAAGAGTCCACATGAATCTAAATTTTTTTCAACTACAATTACACGCTATTCAGGAGATAGGTTGGAGAATTTCACCTTTCCAATTAACGATGTTTATTTCTTTGTTTTTCAAGAGGCACCAATCAATAATTTCTCCTATCAACTTTGGCGTGATGATCTCATCGCTCCATTTCGGTGTTAGTACTCTTCTGTATCCTATATATTCTGTTGTCCAGCCTTCAAATTCTTCTCCGATGATGACTATAAATGGGGGCTTGTTCTTAATACTGTGTTGTCCCACTTCATAAGTGACGATTAACTTCTTATCCTCAGAAACGATATGTAATTTGATTATCCCTTCGTCGTCAATATCCGGGTCAACATACCAATAGAATAGTCGATTGGATCGAACGATTTTACGTTTATATTTTTTTCTTACGCCCATAACTCACCTCACATATTCCTTTTTCCTTTGGTCACAGTATTTGGTCAGTTATCCAAGGCACAGCTACAGTAGTTTTGGAAACTAATATCAAACACCATACGGAGTTTAAGGAGTAGTACTCTTGTAAAAATCAATGACTCTATCAAAGATCTCGATCTCTCGTTTTTTTATGCCCGGTAATGTCTCGCAATGCTTTACAATATGATGTATATTATCTGCTATAGACTCAGCTTTATGAATTCCCACATATCCTGGTACCAGTTCATTAAGATAATGGAAGTATCTCATTTGAGGTTCAATCATGCGTAGGTGTTTATCAAAATTTCTTCTGGATCTTGTCTGATCCATTTCCTTTCGCTTGCGCAGCTCATCTTCTTCCGCCCAGAATAGAACATATGCATCCGGTAATGATATTTCATTCTCTGATAACTTCTCTCTAAAAAAGTTCGCTGTTTCATCTAAAGATAGGTGCTCATAACCATATATCCAACTGTACCAAATCTTAAATACATCACCATCCAAAATCACATACTCATGTTGTTGATTCTTCTCAGCTGCTATATGCCATCTTTCAATTTGTCTCTCCAGTAACCACATCATAAGTTCCTTACCTTCAAGATGAGGAGTTTCAAAAAGAATCCCTGTTTCTGGAACAATAAATGCATCATATTGTGTAGCGAATTGCTGACAAGTCGTACTTTTACCTACAGAGCTGGCACCTTCGAGACAAATTATCGTCATTGAAATATATTACCTCCTGATATGACTCACAAAATAATTAATCAACCTTCACTGGCTCTTAAGTGATCATGTTGAATTTCATGTTAGACTATGCATTGTAGAGTTCTTTGATCTTCAGCCATGTTTCATACCAAAATGTTTTTCGTTTAAGAGGTTTAATCACCTTAATTTGGACTTCTTTTCGTTTCAAATAAACCGTGCCATCTACTTCGATGAGTCTATCGCCAAATTCAAATGCCTTATCCTTGCAGTCTTTGTGATACTGGTTCTCTCTTGTTTCTGACCACTCCGCTTTATCAATAGAATGCCGTTTTCCCATTTTTTAAGATCCTCCTTTAAGGAAACACCACTATTTTCAGCAAAAATGATACCTGTCCCACATCATAAACACCTTGTTATCCGATATTGATGATCCTTAAGGTTCATTCATTCCTACACAATGTTATCTGATGTCCATTCCTTCGAAGCCTGTTTTAAAAACTATATTTCTTATTCCAATTTTTCATTATATGGATTTGCATATAAATCAACATCAACTTCAGCATGAATCATATTAACAAATTCAATAAAATCAGAATCGAAATAAAGAGCAGGCGTTTCCCCCTCTTCTATTCTTATTACAATGAAAAATTTCGTGCTTAATTGATGTTCAATCCGAATCGAATTGATCTCTTTTGCTTTGTTTCTTAACATATCGACTACTTTTATTAATTGGTGATTCACATCTAATGATTCTTCATAATCCGTACCTAATGTCCATGATGTTTCTTTTATTCGATGCTTTTTGTTAATTATGTCGCCTTTGTAAGCCGTATTGGTAGGTTCGATTCTAAGTATTGAAGTTACATGATTCGGATCGAATTCATCTCCAAACAAACTAAAATAAGCCATCACTTCGGTTTTGTCTTTCAGGGGTTTCACCTCTTTAAAAATGGATGTATGGAGTTCACCTTACGTTCATAAATTCATGACTGGCTTCATCCTTAAATAGTTCTTATCTTAGGAATGAAACCTGTGTTGGTGATCATGCTTCTAATGTATCTCTTCTTACGGTTAAGGGCGCATGCCCATAGCGCGAAACTTTTGTTATGTGATGGGTAGATTTCTGCAAATTACTCACATTATCCATTATCTAAAAAGCCCACCTATGCTCCTCTGGCAAACACTCATCACAAAGTAATTGTCCTTCAACAACTGCTCCGTTATTTAGTTCATCAATATGATTTGGTTTGTCTCTATCAGTTACCCATGAATTACATTTTGCGCATCTTCCGCAATTCATTGCTTCTGGATCGAGCAATACAGAGGAACTGCTCTCCCAATGTAATTTCAAATCTCTCCTTATTGTAATTTCATTCTCTAGTATAGGAGTCAATTCCCCATCAAATTCTTTATATTCTTCGTCAGTCAAGTCAATTAGATAAGCTATATTTACAAGATATGTCTTCTTATTCATTTCTTTCATCCTTTGATTTTCATGGTTATATATTTTCCTAGTTTTTCTTACAACATCTAATTCATTCACTTCGAAAAAACTACACATTCATCGTAATATCTGAACTACGTATATGATAACCTATGTGGTGATATTCACAAAGGAAAATTTGGTTAAAATGGGATAATTATCAGAATACTTAATCTCACATGTCCATATGGTCCAATGTTTTTTTAATACGCTCATTATATGGTGGGTTGTATGGGATGCGAATATGAAGTGAATCAGAGGAACCTTTCTTTTGTGATGACAAAACAAACAAGGGAGGCCCTTCTTCATCCCACAGGGAATCAGTGTACCTTCCTCAAGGAAATATCCAAATTAATCTAAATAATTGAAAAATATCTTTCTATTGCCGAGCTCAAGGTGCTAAAGTTAAAAAAATTTAATATTTTTCTGCGCCTTAGGCTGAGCTAAGCTCTCCCGTTATGATATTAATAACGTTTCCTATGCTCACGACTCAGCATAGCTGTTTCGAATTTTTTCTTTCTTCTCTTCTATGATTTTCATTAATTTCATAGCTTCTTTTTCTTTTATTTCCCCATTGATCAGGTCGTTTTCGATCTCTTCCATCATATCTTCTAACAAGTTCCTTGTTTGATACAGTCTTAATCCAGTCCAATCCGAAATAAAATAATCATCTTCAACCTGGCCGTCTATACCGAAAATTAATCTGTAATAGCCTATATGATTTGCTCGATATTCAATTCTGACCTTAACTTCAATATATTCAAGCTCTTTATTACTTGGGTCCAGGTATTCCAGACTCTTGATATGGAGTGATATATCCTCTATCCAAATTTTCAAATACTTTTGGTCGTAATCCCAAAATAACTCTGTAAACTCCTCAGGATCTTCAACTCTATAGGTTTCTAAGTTATGCCAAAAAGCCTCTATTGCCCGATTTCTTGCATTATGCTTATCCGACCAATCCCTTAAATCTTGTATATTCATAAAATCACTCATTTCATGGATGTATAGTTTTCTGGGATTCATATAATGTTCCTGTGTTGAGTAGTACTTGCTAAGATGATTTGTCGTTCTCCAAGTTATCGGTCTTGCTCTTGATTTGTTCTTCAGTAAAACCAAGCCAAGTCATTTCATATAAACAAAGCGTTACAATTTGTTCACTCGAAAAATTTTCAATTACTTTATGATCTACATAAAAATACAGTATGCTGTCTCCAACTTTTCTGGCAATTATTCTGCATCCGCTACTCTCTCCAGTGAATATGCTCCTTAGAAATGCATTTTCAACCGAATATGTTGATTTTAATGTTAGATGAAGCTAATTTTTTTCTTCAAGTTACTTTAAAAGTCAATATTATTCTTGCTTCCATTGATGTGATTCGTGTAGTTTACCAGTTTCATGAAAATACTGTAGTACTTCAAGCATGGGTATTAATTCTATACAAATGTTATCGCAATAATTTCCTAACTGACCACCAATAACTAGAGAAATTTCACTATTTCCCTGCTTATCGTTCATAAGCGTATATATATGTTCATCCATTGTAATAGACACTACAAAATATTCCGGTCCCCCTCCAACTAATGCTGAACCTGTGTCTGATACCTCAAGAAAAACTAATGTAAATGTATCTCCATCGAGTTTTCTCAAAAAACGTAAACTGTCTGCCCATGTAGGGTTCATAACGATCTCTTCATTAAATGTGGTCCCATTCCGTTCATCAATGCTAATAGAGTTTATCATTTTTTCTTTTTATCCTCCTTCTTTCATCACACATATCCATCTTCAGGTTCGCCAACATCAAACCCCAACACTTTTGACGCTTCCAACTTAAATGTTTCTATCCAAGATATCCATACATCGCTATTCATCTGTGCATAAAATGATAATCCACTAGGCTCAACGGATGCTTGAATGAAGACATCATCCTCTTCAGTTCCAAACCAATATGGAATTCCACTTTTATAACCACTCCACCCTGGCATCCGCTCATATACTTTAGAAACTTTATCCCACACTTCATCAGGTAGATCATACCTTATATTTAGGTTGCAATTATGAGAGTTTATGTTGTTCATTTACATTCTCTCCTTCTACCTTAGACGTATATCAAAATTCATCCTCTATTTTTATGTAAAGTAGTACAACTCTTCCACCACTTGCTCAAAATTGTATCTCTTGGTCTTTATATACTATTTTCGTTTATCGTTTACCAAATATCTTCTCCCTTTAAGATTTCTTTCGTAGGCTGGTCTACAGCTAGCCAAGTCGAAATATCATCTTCTATTTTTCTCTTCCAAGCTATTAAAAAATGTACTTGGCATATCTCGTGAGAATCCATCTCTGACATAGGTATCATAGCTACTTCAATGCCTTGATCAGAATGTAAGACAAAACTATAATTCTCAAAATCAGAATTTAAAGCAAGAAATTTAGGAATCATATCACCTTGGTTTCTTTTTCGCATTATCAGTGGTTTTTCTTGAGTTCCTATGTGTAGACGGTATTGTTCATTCTCATATTCTACAGCTTCAAGATTTTCTCCCGTGTCAGCTCCGTAATCGTCCCAGCTGTATCCCTCTTTCCAAGAAGCAGAAAAGCTACACGTGCTTATCTGATGATATGCATTGGGTTTGATTCTAAATACGGCCCCCCAGCATTCGTCTACTTCCTGAGGTGAAGAAAGATTATGGTTCAGATTACAGAGCAATAACTCGCAATCAAACGCGTCGTAGTAATACTGGTATAGTGTGCCGCCATGTTTGAGCTGAGCACAGTGAGTAGGAAGATAACATTCGCTGGAGACAGCAAGAGAAAGTTCAATTGTTCCTAGAGGCGTATATATTAAAGGTTTTATAAGATCAGTACCTTGAATTAAGGCTTCTTTTCCACGAAAAAGCTTCATAATGTCCCTCCTTACTCATCTACATAAGAGTTACTTTCTATTCTTGATAATTAAAAAAATATTTATTATATAAGTTTGGCTCCATTTCTTTTATTCTAATTCCATTCTCTCCTGTGTCCTCTATTCCTCTTATGTAGAAAAGACACTTTAAATTTTTATCAAAGACAATACAAGAAAAGTCCCAGTCTTGATACCTGTATTGATCTAATAAATCTTTCTTGGATTTAATATATGGTATAAAACTCATCTTATTTGAGTTATCGATTATTTGTATCACATTATCTAACTTTAATACTTTATTTTTAGATAAGTAGGTATCGAGATCTTCTTCATGGTAAATGTCTAAAAATAAAATAGAATTATCTTCTATTAGTAATCCATCTAGAACCTCGGTGATATTACAATTTAGAATCTTAAAGTATGGAGGCGTATTGATAATTGGTAATGATTTCATAAGTCCTCCCCAAAAAAAGTTTTATCGAGAATTTCATAAAGTGTTCTTATATCTACAAACCCTCACTACTTTAAAGATGCAGCGACTTGTCGCAATTCAATAAGGTAGTGCAGGGTTACCTGCTGCCTCCACTTCTTCGAATACCCTCGGCAGACAAAGAAGTGGAGGCAACGTAGCGTAGATATGTTGTTATTTAGATCTCATTACCTTCCACAAAACACTTATAGATTGTATTTCGTTTTAATTCTTTCATATAACTTAAACTCCGTATTCCGATTTACAATCTCTCCAATTAACTCTTTCCATTTGTTTTCAATCCACTTAGGACTTTGTTTTTTCAGAATATCCTCGTTAAATTGACTATCAATATACTCCAAATCTTGTTTAAACACTCCTATATCCTTAATCAGTTGATTTCTCGATTCTTTTTCTAGCGATATCTTATTCGATATAATGTCGTCTGTGATTTCTACACTTATATACGTATACATATCTCTAAACACATTATAGATTAAATAGGTTGATGATAATTGATCTTCCCTGATGTCGGAATCCAAAAAGATGAATGATTCTTCACCCACTTTCAAAGATACGGCCACATTTCCTAATCCATGTATGACTGTCTCCTTCGAAGAATTGTCCTCTAAGCTTTTGATCACATTATCTAAATTGTAGATTGATTCTTTTATACCAATTTCGGTTCCATGATTCAGTTTAACGGTGTAATCCACTTCTTGATTGTCTTTGTACGCTTTGAATTTATAGTTGAAGTACATGCTTATTATCAATCCAACCATTAGTATGATTATCGCAATATTTTTTCTCACTGAATTACCTCCTACTAGTGCCTGAACTACGTATATATTAACCCATATTGTTACAATTGCGAAACCAAATTGGAGAATAAGGGAGATTTATTACTTTTCTCAAACCCTCATCCATACAATCTAATGGGCTGTAAATACGCTGAATATATGCAGGGTTGCGTAGAATGCGAGTATGCAGTGGAACCTTTCATTATAGTAATAAAACAAAAAGGCCGTTCTTCATCCCACAGGGAATCTGACGACCTTCCGATGCTTTTGGAATATATCAATTTTTTAAAAGGTGAACGTACCATCTTTCGCTTCAAGCGGGCTAGCACCAGCAACTGCCCCTCACCCCAACAACGCCTGCTCAATCTGATCCACAATGCCATTGATCCCCATCGGCCCATAACAGCCAATCCATGTCGCGGCATCTACCGAATGTATGTGCTGTCGCTCATCCTTATCAAGCATCCCCCGAATACGTTGCTCTGTCGTGGATATTCCCTCCTGCATGAGTTCATTGCTAAGCAGAAAGTAGTGGCTGGCTTGGACAGCTGGTAATCTATCAATCGAAATATGATAGGCTGTGTCGTCTGTATCTGCTACAAATATTGGAACAGGCAGACCCAGATCACGGTACAGCACAGCGCCTGTACGATGAGCGGCAGAATGTACACGAACGAGAGAGTCCAGCGGACGAATTAGTGCCACGCTCTTGCCTGCCAGTACCGGAGCCAGTTCTTCGGACAGCAAAGCAGTACGTCGATGATAATCCGCAAGTATACGCTTGGCCTCTGCTCGCTTGCCTGTCAGTTCACCGAACAGACTCAGAATAGTCTGCCAGCTCTCATTACGTTTAAACATGATTACTGGAGCAATTCGGCTTAACCGTTCAACATGTTGATCATGTACCTCGGTACAGATAATCAGATCCGGCGACAATCGTTCTACAGCAAGCAGATCAGGGTACTCATACGTTCCGAGTAATTCGGTACCCTGAAGTCCTGTTCGGATATATTGAGGGAAATTGACCACAGCACTTCCCGATCCTACACTTCCTACTGGAGACAACCCAAGCGCGAGCAAATGATCGGCATATTGAACATCCAGTACGGCAATACGCTGTGGTGATTCAGTAACTTGATATTCACCTCGCATATGGCAGATCACCGGACCTTGGGCCGACTCGTACGAAGAAGCTGTGCGATTCCGCAGTAAGGCTTGAGCATAGTTTTTATCTAGCTCTGAAGCGGCTGCTAGTCGATAACGCAGCGGAGGAACACCATAATATTTCTTAAACGCCCTGCTGAAATAATACATATCGCGGTAGCCCATTTTGTCAGCAATTTCCCCAATGGAAGCATCCGTATGGAGCAACATCCTAGACGCATTCTCCATCCGCAACTGGATGACGTACTCCATCGGCCCGAGCTGCTTCTCTTGTTTGAATCGTCGCTGCAACTGCCTTACACTGCATCCAGCGAGGGCTGCCAGCTCCTTAAGCTCCAGATTCTGGCGATAATGCGATGATATATAGGACACGACAACATCCACCATGTCGGACTCTCCTCCGCCTTGACCACGTTCATAATCCATGATCAGTTCGTAGATCATCCCCTGGAGCAACGCATTGGCATGAAAACGTTCCAGCCCTTCGCCGCGGCGCCATTTGGCAACGATTTTTTCCGCATTCTGAATCCATTCCGCTTGCATCACAGGATTTTGAATAAACGACGTTTGCAGCGGATGTTTGCGATACGAGGGCAACGCATGGGAGGCTCCTTCCAGGGAAGAAGCCTCATACATAATCAAGATATAATAAAGTTCGTCTGATCTGGCCGTCAGCGTAAAGGATGTTCCCTTCGCCACATGACAAGCAAAAGAAGCTCCAATGTGGCAAACTTCACCATTCATTGCAAGCTCCCCTTCCCCGCCTATTGCCAGCAGCAATACATTCGAGGTTAATTCGGTTTCGCTAAGAACACTGCTTGTCTGCAAAGTACCGCTATACCCGTCAAGCATCTTGATCGTCGTATCACTCCATAGACTTGTCTGTTCTTGCAGCGGCATTTCTCTCATCTCCTGACAATAGCAATGGTAAAATTGTTGCTGTTGTCATTTTAATTGAGATTCTTTCTCATTGTCAATTTTCGGACATTTGAGACAATATTCCCCTGACATCTGGTAATAGAAACAGCAGGTGATCCGCTCACTTTTGGCAACATGCACATTGTCCTTACAATCGGTGAAGCGGGTTAACGGATTCTTCCTCTCACCAAATACCTCCCCGGATGCCACCTGCGTCAGATAAGAAAAGTCCTCTCGGATGATCTTACTTTCCTGCTCTGTCTCGGCTCCATCAGGAGCGAATAGTCGGCCAATCCGTACCATAATATTCTCCCAGAGAATGCTCATCGAAAGAGGTGCAATCGCAGCAAGTGTCTTTAACAAAGGTGTCAGCTGTACCGCAAACATCTCCTGGACCACTTTTTCCCGCCATACGTTCCTGTCTCCAGTCAGTTCTTCAGCCTGAAGCCCATTCACCGCTAGAAAAGGAAACCGTGTACCGCCCTCCTGATCTGAGAGCGCCGGATGATAGAGATAACTGTTCTCCAGCTGAAAGGTTACATGCTGATGATGAAACGTCATCGCGGTCACGAGCGGAGTCGTCCATAGATAGCCAAGCCGCTTGGCCAACATGGAGGCTGCAACTTTCATGTCAGGCGCATCGATATAATTCTGAAACCAGCGGATATACTCTCGACACGCCTCTTCGTCATGCAACTCACTCAAAGCAATGGTACGGACACTATGATCAGGCGGCTCACCAAGCAAAATCGAATGATCCTCTACCGTCTCTTTCCATAAGTCTGTCGAGAGATATGGGTTCATATTAATTCGATCCGAGCAGGGCTTCCGCTGCCTGATCTACAATCAGATTAATCGCAAGCGGTCCATAATAAGCGATCCAAAGTGTTGAGTTCACATCATACGTGCGGTTATTTTTAACAGCATCCAGGGACTTCCACACGGGATTACTCACCATAGCTTCTGCTTCTGCCGCAAACAGCTCATCCGACAGCACAAAATAACGATCTGCCCCGATCTCAGGCACCTTTTCCATCGAGATTTCTACGGAACCATCTTCATTAATCTCCTGTACAAGAGCAGGCATTTTCAGCCCCAAGTCATTGTACATAATACCACCGATGCGATGCTCAATACCGTGAACACGAATTCCTTCTTTTCGTGGACGAATGATCGCCACTGTTTCATCGCCCAGCTTCTCTGACAATTTTGTCTTCAGCCCGGCAATTTTGTCTTCATACGCTGTACGCACTTTCTCTGCCTCGTCCTTCTTGTCTGTAATCTGAGCTACTGTAGCTAACGTATCACGCCAGTCTTCGTAGAAGTCAAGTACGAGGGTAGGTGCAATTTTGCTTACACTTTCATACTGTTTCTCCTGGAAGTCAGTCATGATGATCAGATCCGGGTCGAGTGCAACAATCGCTTCCAGGTTCGGCTCGTCTCGTGTACCCAGAACTTCTACGCCATTCGGTTGGTCTCCTAAATATTCTGGAAAATCGGTATTCCCTCCTGCAATAACACTACCTGCTGGCTTCTCACCGATCGCTAACATTTGATCCAAAAATTTAACATCGAGAATTGCAATTCTCTGTGGTTTTTCGTTTAGAGTGATGTCACCCTTCATACCCTTGATCGTTACGGGAAAAGCTCCATCCGTCTGTGTTTCCGCATTCGCAGGTGTCTCTGCTGGTGTTGCCGCAGATTGCTTACCGCTATCTGTACCTGTTGCAGCACCGCAAGCTGTCAATACAAGAATAAGGGCCAACATCAAGCCCATGAGTAATCGTGATTTGTGAGCAGCATAGCCTTTGGTTCCGGCTGCTTGCCCCTTTGTTCCTTGTTTCATTTGTAAATCCCCCTTATGTATACTAGTGATAATGATTTTCATTATCGAAACATAAAGAGAGTATATACGATCTCCGTATCGGGTTACCATGTACTTTTGCGACATTTCAGCCGGACTAATGCGACATCACGAATCACTTATCCGCCCTTTAACTTTTCTGCAATGTACGCTTGCAATCGGTAGATATCCGAAAGAAGCTCTTCTTCCTCCAGTGTATTTCCATACTCCCCCAGCCAGCGCGGTGTGCGGATATGCCAATCATTAGACAAGTATTGCTGTCCATCCCGATACTCCAAAATATGTCCCAGGAAATATTCCAGTGAGCCGAGGGATTGTTTATTGCTATCCTTAATGATGGATTGTGTTTTTTCGATGATCACCTGCAACATATGTTGGATATGGTCTTCTGGATTCATTGCGTTGCCCTCCTTGTCCACAAAAATTATAAAATCAAAAAGAGGAAGGGCCTTCTCTATTCCATAGAGAATCAGACAACCTTCCAACATGCATTAACACATCTTATATAGAACTCATCATTTCAAAGCTACTCTGGATATTCCTTTGATGCCTCGATCAATTTATCTTCTTCATCAAAAACGTTCAACACTCTCTCAATGTCATCCACTTCATAGCTTCTAACAACAATCAGTTGCTGCATATGAAGACCTGGTGGGTCAATGTCCAGTCGAGACAAATTATTTAGCAAACGTTCTGGTGTATATAAGATGCTCCATCGTCTAGAACCATCTGTGAAAACCATTGTGATCTCTATCCAATTCCAGTCTTCCGGATGATCCGACCTAACCTCATCATCAAAACGCCAGCCTACCAGCCTTGGCCTTGAATTCATTACTTTTACGATGTTTTTACCTCTCTTCTGCTTAACTTCTTCAATGCCGAGTATTCTTGATCGGACTTGATATAACTTAATATCTTTTCCGCACATGCAGCTGAGCTAAGCTCTTCCGTATTCACTTCCAGATCATATTCATCATAAGAGTAGATGTAGTCGAACTGGGAATGGGCAAGTCCAATCTCGCGATCTCCCCTGCTCTGCTCTCTTCTGGTGAGTTCTTCTTTCGAGCACTGCACGCCTACAAACAGTATCGGATAATCCGATAGTAAATTATAAAAATCGTTAAACCACTTGTCATTGCTGATGACCGTATCCACGATGACATTTAGACCCATCTCCGAAAACAGTTTAATGGTTGCACAGTACAACGAATTGATGGGGTCGAACAGGATATCGGTCATCACATGGTGTTCCACTTCTCTTGTTGGATTCATATCTGGGTATGTATTGTCGATAAATTGATCATAATTATGCAAAAATTGATCTACAGATAGATGATGAAACGGAATGTCTCCCTGATTTTTCATTTCCATCGCAATGCTTGTCTTCCCCGAACTTGACGTACCGTTCAAAAATATAATGAGTCCTCGCTCCATATTGATCACCCTTATCTATAAAATTACATGAGGCCTTCCCTTATAAGCTGTTATACATCCTAGAAGCAAAATCGAATAAATAGGTCTCTATTTCTTCCTTGTCAGTGATTTACGTGTCCGATGAATCACTTTTTCAACAAAATCATAATGCAAATTTTATTTTGATGCTTCTCTTTCCTTCATAGTATATTGTTTAAAATACTCCCTAAACACATCATAGAGCTCCTGCATTTCATGAATTTCGCCCCGAAACTTACCCCATATTTCTTCTCTTTGTTTATGTTCAACCTCAATGTTAAATTCTTCGGCTTCATATTCAGTCAATAATTCAAAGAAATATTCACAAGGCTCTTTCACAGCTTCACAACTGTCAGCATACTGGCCAGACTCCAGCAGAAAGCTGGCCCAGGATATTTCTCTTCTGTCGTACTTTATGTACAAACAAGCAATGTATTGATCGAAAAGTTTACTATTGTAGTAAGTAATACAAGGTTCTGAGTGAATATATTTGTTAACGATTTCAATAGCGCTGCCTTGATAACGCACCGTGGCTAGTTCTATGATCCAGAACGGCGGGTTCGTGTACTCAAGGATAATGTCATCACAAAAAGGATGAAAGTGTTTGTACCAGATTAATTTACTATCGAGCATAATACCCATCTTACAAGCAAACTCTTTATTCGGTTCTATCTTCATACCAGTAACTCCTTGTTGGGTAGAATATTCCAAATGACCTTAAGCGCTTAGAATTTCTCCGTTTAACTAATGTCTACCCAGGAGTTCTGCTTCTTCTACTCCTCTTTCATTCTTCTTATCCTTGTCCTCTTGTTGACTAATGACTGTTTGACTACTAGTTTCAAACCCCAACATTCTTTAGCGTCTGCCGATGAATAGCTTATTTTGAGTCCAATGAAGATTATAGCCATAACGGTATAGCTCAAAGTAAGGATGCAGGCAGTCTTCCGCCTCCTGTAGACCTTGATAGCGGGGCCACTGCAAGTAGTAGGATATCCAATAATCGCAAGCGATGGAATAGTACGCTTCGCTTAATAGCTCGATGGTTTCATCATAATCACTGCGCGAACTGAGGAGTTCTCCGAGTGCTTCGTAAACGACCTCTCCATCTTCTTCATCCGTGCCTTGAATCAATCTTTGCTCCAGCTTGTTAATTTCGCTTGTAGGTAATACAACGACCTCCGTAAGACTTGCCAAATCTTGTAATGCTTCATTTGCTACGTCAGCCGCTTCGTCATCTTCCGGTACCATGGAGAACAGACTCTTCAAATTTTGAACCAGCTTCTCCCCCAGACCACGCAACATTGCCTCAGAAGCAGGCTCATTTCCACCGTTGAAATATCCTGGCACATATTCGCCGGCGAAGTCCTCAGGATTCAACATCTCATAGATCGGACGTATTCTATCCAAAAAACGCTGACCGTCTGGAATAGGCTCAAACACACGTTCAACGCCTGCTCCCGATGGCATAAACCACTGAAAAAATCCGTAAAGATGGTCTGCTTCAACTTCAGCATCATCCGCTGGCTTGAATTCTTCTCCACCCATCGCTAATAAATAGCGGCCATATTCCTGTTGATTCAATCGGTACCATCTCCTCTTCTGTTACACCGTTTACCACTCTCTCCATTCTTCCGTAATATCTTCATCCTCCTCAATGTCTAATCCAGCCAGCCTAGCTGCCTTGTCTATAAAATCAGCCAATTCTTCACGTTCCATCGTTTCAATAAAGTAACCATTGGCCTCATTCATTTCATTTAAACCTAACCACAGCTTCTTCTACAGCCTTCATCATGCGCTCAGAATCTTTCGTTTCTTGTAATGCTGTTAATTGGTGCAAATATGTATCCAGGGCTTGATCAGACATGAGTAATCTCTCTTCTGTGAAAAAGCTCATCTCCGTGTTTAACCATTCTCTCGTTCCATAGTTTCGTTGGTTTTTCATGAAACAAGTTTTGTAACGTCAATAGAATCAATCCCTTCCATATATAATGATGTCTGTATTTTACCTGTAACCAAAATCATGAACAAGCGTTCTAGCCTATTCACTTTCACCCTATTCGCCCCATAGCCTTGTCACGTTCTCTAATTCCATCTCGTCAAATTGTAATCGATAAATGTCCGGTTTCTTGGTTTGATTCATAAAATCCAATCCGTAACTCGAATCAAAGTAATTCATCATCAACGTCATTACATGTCCGTGTGTGCCGATCGCCACTTTTTTACCCATGTATTCTTCTAAAATCTGTTTCAACACGCCCACTGCTCTATTCTGGCAAACTGTGTTCGACTCGCCTCCTGGCAATGCATAATCCGGGTCATCAAACATCTTCTTCGAAGCAGGCTTGAACTCTTCATCCGCAATCATATCATCTGAAAAATGTCTTTCCCGAAGATCCTCCATGATCTGAATATCTAATTCTAACGCTGCTGCCACACCTTCTAAGGTCAGAATAGCCCTGGCATAAGGACTTGAGACAATGGAATGTATTCCTTCATTCGTTAATATTTCCGTTATTCGTTCTGCATTCATCTTGCCCTCCAGAGTAAGCCCCCTCGTTCTTTCCGTTCCTTCCGTATACGGTGACTCCGCATGCCTTACCATATAAACGATGGTCTTCATAGGACCCTCCTTGAATTTCTTCTATCAAAATTTATGGTCACGCTTAATTTTGATTCTGGATTCAGAATTGATATTCTGCTAGACATTTAATTTACAATATATATGTGTATAGTAGAAATGAAGCAAGATGCTTTCAAAAGAAGTTAAATCTAACGGAGAGGATGAGATCATGTCTTTTTTCAAAAAGAAGGTTGTTCTAGTCTCTTTATTCGTATTGGCTATCTCTGCTGGTGCAATCGCTTACGTAAATGGTCAATCGAAACCGGACGTGCCCATTCATAAAGTCGTCAACCTTTCAGCCAACTCTTTAATATTTCATGAAATAGATAAGCTGGATGCGTTTGCTGAACTGATCGTTATTGGTTATGCAACAGAAGATTTCAGAGATCGAGAGCATGTTATTACTGCATTTGATGATGGAACCATGCAGTCCTTTCACACCAATACAAACATCAAGATTGAAAAGATATTAAAGAAACCCGACGATTTCCCTTCGGATCAGAACGAATTGACAATCATTGAACCCGTTAGCCTCGAAGGAGACGTCAAATATACAGTTAATGACTATGTAGAACTACAGAAGGGTGATAAAAGTGTGCTTTTCTTGATGAAAAACACCTTTGGTGATTATGGATTAATCAATGATAACTTGGGCAAATTCAGCCTTGAAGGGATAACTCAATATAGTGTACCTCAATCCTCCACTGCACAAGCGTTATCAGAATACGAAACATTTCGTAACTCTGTCATGGAGAAGTATAATCCGGATTAAAGTTTTCATGATGCAACGATCATCCCTTTGCGGACATAGCTGCTCCCTTCAATCTATTGCACTTCTTTATCAAGACTTACGGCAAATGATGAAGTTATCGATTTTTGTCTAAAATCATTGGGTATCACTTTAATCTCCACATTTAGATGTATAGATTCAGGAAGATTCATTTCAGTTATATTCTCATGACCAATGAAGTAATGATGCTTTTCATTCAGTTCTATTAAACCTCCACCTGTTGAGCCAGAAGTTGAAATCAAATGTCCGTCATGATAAAGCTCATAAGCAATATTATATTCCTCCAAACTGAATCCTTTCACTTCATATCCAATCTTGATTTGATTTTCCGTGTAATCAGCATTTCGTAAACTGATCGCACCACCATTGACCATTTCGGTCTGAATTGCAATATTTGCTTCGGGCATCTCCGGTTTCTTTAATAGATAGCCTACTTTTAGGTACCATATAACTCCGAATACAACTACAGCAAGTACAATCAAAACGATGATAGACTCCTTCTCTTTTTTATACATAATCCTTACTCCTTACATCTGGACACTCTTTAAGTTCTTTTCAAACCAGTGTTTCAAATAATACGTTATCCCTGCTCGATCAACATCAGAATATTGTCTTGGATCATCGATCATCCATTCCATTCGGGATTATAATCGATTGAATTTCAGGTTTTCCCGCATTATCCTAGAAATACATTGTTAATTCTGTCTCGATCATAATCTAGAATCCAATCGTTATATTCTGAATAGATATCCACTAGCGCTTCCCTTGATGCTGAAATAACATCGCAACCTCTATCATCATAGATATGAAATATCGTTTTCTTACTTATATTAATGAAATACACCCTATGATAAATCTTTGGCTTAATTCCAACATCATGATTACATATAGCTTTGATTAACTGATTATATTTCAAGTCCTCAACTCTACATTTAGTCCAGTACCTATACATGTTGTTCCTTGGGTCTAGGATGTCATCCGATTCACAATCCAAACCTGGAATTATCTCAAGGCTCAAGGCTCTAATCGGCCCTTTCTTCTTGATATATTTCCTGTACAGGTTCAATTTCTTCACTTTGTGTTTAGGCTTATCTGCAAAATAAGCTTGAGTTATTAATAGGACTTCATCTTCTTGATCATGAAGAGCCTTAAATAATTCAATTGATCGATGATAAACTTGTTCCATGTAATGCTCCGTATTCATTCCAAACATCAGAGGATTGCCAAGCTCGAATCGTATTGCAACATCCCAATTATAAAAAAGGGGCGGTTCTAAGGTCAGGTTTGGAAAATTCTCTGCCAGGTACGTCTTCAGATCCATTCTGTGGCCTCCGTCTCTTCAATAGTTGCCGATTTGATATACGAAAAATTAACCCCAGAACATTCCGTTATGACCTTCGTCCACGATCTTGAGCTGTTTTTCAAAATCTCCGTTCGGATCGATATCATCGATGTAATGCCACTTGCCTTACTGTCCTGCCA
Organism: Paenibacillus sp. CFBP 13594; assembly: GCF_014842675.1. Lineage (NCBI taxonomy): Bacteria > Bacillati > Bacillota > Bacilli > Caryophanales > Paenibacillaceae > Paenibacillus > Paenibacillus sp. CFBP 13594. The sequence continues at coordinate 130,071 of NZ_JACYVQ010000006.1, read as the reverse complement.
ATACACTTTCCATGCCTTCTCATCCAAACTGAACTGTGCTACCGGCATCTGTACCCATTGATCACTTTGAAAGGCTTGTCTTTCTTCAATCAACGTCACATGTTGTCCTCTGATTTTATAACTAATCTTTATCTGACTTTACACATGCTCGGGTACAGCCTTCTCGGTGTAATGGTCCATAATCTTTTGAATGCCTTTCTTCGTAAAATCATCCATGCTCTCTAACTCTCCTGCCTTGATCCGTTTTGCTTTGATTATATCATGTTGTTTTCTCCGATTTAAATGATGCTTTTAGTGTTGTAAAAGGTGAAACGGAGCGCTGCTTATGCAATGGCAAGCCGCGTCTGGATGAGGTGCTGCGCCCAATGGGCAGCACCTCATGAGGTTGCACCGCGTGCATTAGCGCGGTGCTCATGCTGCCATCACGAGCACACTTGCATGATGGCAACACTTGGTGCATCACGATAGCTGCGCCGTGATGCACGCAAAAAAGCGCCGCGACCTCATCGTCGTGGCGCTTCCTCCTGCTGCATAATGCCAATCGGCCATGCAGCTTCTGCTTTACACATCGCTGCCTATTTGCATATTAACTTTTTTCCACCCTTGCGTTTAATCAAATTCAGTATCGCTGGAGCTGATACAAATGATGTTCAACCTTTTATACCGCTAAATGTAATGCCGCTAATAAACGTCTTTTGAAGAAAAAAGAACAAAACAATAATAGGTAATGTCATCAAGGTGGATACGGCCATTAATAGACCCCATTCGGATCCCTTTTGACTCTGAAATTGCTGCAATCCGAGCGAAACCGTGTAAGATGGTTCATTGGTTAAATAGAGCAAGGGGCCCATGAAATCAGTCCAGCTCCCCATAAATTGAAACAATGCCACGGCTAATACGGCGGATTTGGCTAGTGGAAACATGATCTGTAAATATATGCGGAACTCACTAGCGCCGTCTAAGCGGGCCGCTTCGCGCAAGGCATCAGGCAGTCCCATGAAAAACTGCCGCAACAGAAAAATGTAAATGGGCACTCCAAAAAATTGGGGTACAATCAGTGGAAGAGGAGTTCCTACCCAACCTAATTTAGTAAACAACAGGAATAGAGGAATCATGGTCACCTGTCCGGGGATCATCATAACAGCAAGGGTAACAAAGAAAAGTATACCTCTCCCACGGTACTCTAATTTGGCAAAACTATATGCAACCAAGGGACAGGATATGATCACACCAAGCGTACTAACGATAGTTATAATCGCCGTGTTTTTCAGATATGTCCAGAAAGGGATATACTCAACAGCACGGGAATAATTACTCCACAGAATTGGACGCGGAATCCACTCTGGTGGGAATGTAAAGATTTGTGTGAGTGGTTTAAGAGAAGTCGAAAGCAGCCAAATGAACGGAATCATGAAAAATGCAGAAGCAACAATTAGACATACATAGGCTAAGGCACGATTGATTCTTTTGATAGCGGTAGGATTCATCCCTTACTTCCTCCTCCTTATTTCCCCTGATAATGAACCCAGCGTTTAGACGTAATAAAAATAATTCCGGTTAATGCCATAACGATAATAAATAAGATCCAGGCCATTGCGGAAGCATAACCCATTTTGAAATACCTGAAGCCGTTCTCATATAAATACATGACGTAAAAAGTCATGGAATTTGCAGGAGTTCCTTGCCCTTTGGTCAATGTATAGGGAAGAGTAAACTGTTGGAATGCACCAATCATTCCCATGACAAGGTTGTAGAAAATAACGGGAGTGAGCAAAGGCAAGGTTACCTTTCTCGTTTTCTGAAACCAGTTAGCTCCATCAATTTGCGCCGCTTCATAGTACTCCTCAGGGATGTCTCCTAATCCAGCAAGGTAGATAACGACAGCTTGCCCAATACCCCAAAGCGACATCAGAATTAGAGAGGGCTTGGACCACGACTCACCACCAAGCCAAGCGGGCCCATCGATACCAATATTCGCTAACATCCCGTTCACCAATCCGAAGTTTGGATGTAACAGCCACATCCACAGAACAGCCAGAGCCACTTGTGGCACGAGAGTAGGTAAGAAAAAGATTGTTCTGAATACAGCCATACCCTTGACCTTCATATTCAACATCATAGCGAGTGCCACACCGAAAAATATACTTAATGGAACAAAAAATACCGTAAAATAAATCGTGTTGTATATGGATTTCCAAAATAGAGGATCATGAAAAAGCTCTTTATAATTATTCATTCCGATAAATTCACCAGGCTGCAGAATGCTGTAAGTAGTGAAGCTGAAGTAGATGGACATTAGCATCGGAATTGCATAAAAGCATAGCAGCCCTATAGCCCAAGGTGAAGCAAACAGCCACCCAATCGCGTTAGTTCTGTGGAGTGCTCGTTTACTTGCCGATGGAATTGCTTTTACTTGAACTGGATCGGCCAGTTTCACCATGTACATTCTCCTTCCAAGTGTCATTCATGAATAGGCAAGGAGAGAGAGTTCGCTCCCTGCCTACCGAGCACTCTATTTGTCGTATTTTTCTAAAGCCTTATTAACAGTCTCTGTTACTCTATCCAGGTTCTCTTTCGGAGTACCGTTACCGCGGGTTGCCTTTTCCGTAGCGGAAGCTAACTCATTCCACAGCAGTTGTCCTTCAGGAATAACTGGGCGGTTGTGTGAATTGGGCAAAATATTAATAAATTCCTTCATAATCGGATCGTCTTTGTAACCGTATTTGTCGTTAACCGAATCAATAACGGAAATTTGAGAGTCAGCGTTTAATAACGTTTGCCCTTCTTCTTTCCCTAAGAATTCGAGGAATTTCCAAGCAGCAGCGACGTTCTTGGCGCCTTTAGGGATAATAGCGGACCCGCCTCCCGACCATGTCGTAAAATTAGTACCTGTTGGGGTCGGTATGGGTGCAACACCGTAATTTAAATCCGGCTTAAATTTTTCGATACCCTTCACCGTAAAGTTTCCACTTATCTTCATGCTGACTTGACCAGAAATGAACGGATCCATTTCCTCCGTGCCTGCTGCGCTTGTGAATCCCGCAATATCCTCGACATTGTATTTTTTGCCGAAGTCGGTCATCCATTGTAGCGCTTCCACGACTTTAGGATCATTTGCGGTAATTTTGCCGGTGGCAGCATCCTGGAATTCTCCTCCAAATGCCCATCCCCAAGTATACAGCCAGCCTTGCGAATACCATGGGATGAACCCGATCCGTTTGAACCGTTTACCTTCCTTGATGGTTAACTTATCAGCGGCCGCTTCAAGCTCGGCGATCGTTTGTGGTGGTTTGTTGGGATCCAACCCTACTTCTGTGAAATGATCCTTATTGTAAAATAGCAGACGAGAGTCTGTATCCATTGGCATTGCATAAAGCTTTCCTTGATAACTGGACTCCTCCCATGCAAATGGATAATACATTTCCTTACGTATTCCGGATTCTGCTGCCATCGAGGATAAGTCAGTCAGAGAACCTTGCGCAGCCCAAGTACCGACCTTAAAACGGTCGAATAGTGCAACGTCAGGAGGATTGCCGCCTGCGACTGCAGTAAGCAGCTTCTGATCGGATCCCTCGTTGGATTCTGTATAAACCAAATTCATTTTGATCGTAGGGTTTTTCTCTTCAAATGCCTTCACGACTTTATTCATATTATCTAAATCAATTGAGGTAAGACCATGCCACATCGTAACCGTTGTAATCCCCTCTCCGGCCTGATCGCTAGAGCCTCCATTCGTTGAACAAGCCGTTACAAGTAGTACCATAACCAGAAAGCAAACAAGAATTGGAAATGCGAATCTTTTGGATCTCCTCATTCAAAGTCCCCCTTAAGTTAAATGAATTCGTTTAACTTGGATTCCTATAGGATCCACTTCATTTTCTGATCATCCACAACTTATGTAAGCGCTAACAACTCTGGTGATATGAACTATTAAAATCAGAAAATGATGAACGCCGTGAATTTGTTATAAGAGCCCACTAGTTATACTAAGTATATTAATATGACATCATAAAACATGTCAATTGCAATATTACGACATCACTATTCATGATGTATGGCTATAATTTAGATATAGAAATCGCGTTTCATATGTCTGATATCAAAAAAAGTGCCGATAAGCCCCTTGGGACTTCTCGACACTTTGAACAATATCCTTGCTTTTGTTTAGCTGCACTTGTATAAACCCTACCCGTTATTTTTCACGACCATACGATGTTTAATAATGTTAAGCTCGGGAACTGCTGTTCCATGCAGTTGAGAGATTAACATATCCACTGCCAATTCACCCATCTGCTTCTCGTCCTGCTTAATATGAGTGAAGATGGGTTGACCCAGGTGATCGTTCAGGGAGTCGAAACAAACGATCTCGTATTCCTCCAGAGATTTCCCCATCGAGTGGATGACTTGAGCCAGCATGGTAGCTATTAGAAATTCCGATGCGACAAACGCCTTTACATCAGGGTGTTGTTTCAAAAAGTGCTTTACTGTTTCTTTATCACTTTCAATCGCTGTTCCGTTTATGTTCTTGGGAAGGGTGCCCTTCAAGTTCGTCAATACATAATCTTTGTTCAAATTCATTCCTTCCTGGGTGAAGGCAAACGTATATCCGAGCAGCCTTTCCTCCAATGTTGAAGTGTTCTCTTCCGGCGGAGATAAAAAAGCAATTTTTTTATGACCTTTGCTAATCAGATGACGCGTAAGATCCATGGCTGCTTTCTTATTGTCTGTGTATACCGAACAAACCGGAATTCCTTTTAGATATCTATCGGCCAAAACAATTGGAAACCGATCTAATACAAGTCGAAGCAGTTCAGAATTATAGTGTTGACCATGAATGGGGGTCACGATTAATCCTTTGATGCCTAAACCAATAAATAAGTCGATCGCACGTTTTTCCTCATCCCGATCCCCGCAAGTTCGCTTGATAATGAGTTGATAATTATGCTCAGCACTCCGCTTTTCCATCGATCTAAGAAGTTCCAGGCCAAACTCGTCAGAAAAATTCGGTATAATAAACCCAATCAACCGCTTATCGTCCTCAGGAACCAAAGTTGTTCTTACCTCTGAATAATGCTTCGGTTCTTGTCCTCCAGTGATACCATCGGCCACATATGAACCTTTTCCTTGTATTCGTTTAATAACCCCAGAATCTGCCAATTTCTCCAGAGCCTTTTTAGATGTAATACGACTGACGCCAAATTGTTCAGCCAACTCTTTTTCAGAAGAGACCCGGTCACCTTCGTTTAAGCGACCTTCTTTAATCTCTTGTACAATATAGCTATATATCTGCTCATATAAATGCAATTCCACAAAACCACCCTGACATCATAATATTAATATACTAAGTATATTACACAAGAAGTAATTCGCAAAGTTACTGGGTGGGATTGTGGTATTCCTTGAAGAAGGTCGAGTGCCTCCTAGAGGCTTGATGATTGTACAGGCGTCAATACAGAAAGTTATCGTGGAATTCTAGGTTTAGCTTCGCTGAATGGATCTCTAAATTCGTCTACCCGATATCTGACGAATGTGTTGAATATGTACAGCGTTATAGAGAATATGGACATGTAGTGAGTCAGCTGAACCTTTAGGTACAGTGATTGTCTCTTCGGTTCTGGTCTTATCATTCATACGAAACACTCCTTTGACTGAATTCGACATGTGATTCTATGTAACTTGCAAACAAAAAAAGAAGATCATTCTTCATCCCGTTTGGGAATCAGATGACCTTCCGATGGTTTCGGAAATATGATGTTGAAAAGGTAAAGCGGGAGCGCGGCATATGCAACGGCAAGCCGCGTAAGGGTGAGGTGCTGCGCCCGATGGGTGCAAGCACCTTATGAGGATGCACCACGTTCATTGACGCGGTGCTCATCAATGCAGGCATCACCCGCGCATAGCCGTGATGTCTGCCAATAAAGTGCAACGACCGCAAAGCCGTGGCACCTCTCCCTTCTGCATCATGCCAGTTGGCCATGCAGCTTGTGGAAGGCCGCCGCACCTACATGGCAGCGGCTTCTTCTCCCAGCGGCAGCGTGTAATACTGCGCCTGCTGCCCTTCATGCTGCTGGTACACAACGACCAGCAGCGTCCGGCCTTTCGCAGCAAGCGGGCTGGCGCCAGCTAGCACACGCTCAAGCCGGAACGGAAGCACATCCAATACGGTGTGCTTCTGCAGTTCCTTTTCGCCGAGACCAAGGTCGGCGAAAGCACGGGCACCCATGACCGTCTGTGCGGTCATGGCCGAGGTCATCGGCAACGCACGCGAAGCGTTGCCGTCTTCCCCGTCCGCCGCTCCATCCGCGGCGGACCCTGTTGCGTCGCCCGCAGGGAGCGACGCTTCACCCCCGGCTTCGCTGCCGATTACACCCGCCGCATCTGCGGCAGAGTTCTCCCCGGCAGCAGCCGAGCTTGCCACAGCGGCACTCGGACCCGTGCCGCTGCTTTCCAGCCATGCCGTGCCAGCGGCACCGGCAACACGTGGCAGACGAACGTCTTCCGGACGTTCAGCCAACGTTTTCATATAACCCGCCCACTGATCTTTCTGGAGCGGATCTGCCCACCAGATTTTGCGTGGTTTGTACTTGTGGCCGAGGAAATAGTCCAGCTTCATCAGGCCAAGCACAATCTCCATATGCGGCGTATTCCGCGACTCCAGGAAGCTGTGCAGACGAGTAAACAAATCCTCCAGTTGGTGACCGATCTTCTGCCAACCCTGACCCTCCCAGTAATCCCCGAACGCCTGGAAGAAATCAAACGGCGAGTTGAACTCCTGCTCCATCAGATATTTCAGCGTATGATCCATCCGGTGTGCGTTCCAGTATTTCTCCAGCACATCTTCCAGCCGCTTCAAGCGCACAATGTCGCTGAACGGCAGCACGTCACTACCCAAAATCTCATACGGCGCGTGATCCATATACGTATAGTTGTATTTTTCCGCATCCAGACGCAGACCCGTACCACGCAACATTTTAAGGAATCCGAGCTGAAGCTCTTCCGGCCCCAAGGCAAACACATCGTTAAACGTCTTGCGGAACGTATTGTAATCTTCCTCCGGCAGTCCAGCGATGAGATCCAGATGCTGGTCGATTTTGCCGCTGGCTTTAACTTTGTTTACCGTGCGGCTTAGCTTCGTAAAGTTCTGGCGACGTTTCACCAGTTCATTTGTCGGATCATTCGTGGATTGAACCCCGATCTCGAACCGGAATGTGCCTGGCGGCGCATTCTCTGCCAGATAATCCAGTACCTCGGGACGCATAATGTCCGCCGTAATTTCAAACTGGAACACCGTCCCCTGATGATTCTCAATCAGGAATTTGAACATTTCGAGCGCATAATCCCGCTTGATGTTGAACGTCCGGTCCACAAACTTGATCAGCTTCGCACCCTTCTCAATCAGATACAGAATGTCCGACTTTGTCCGCTCAATATCGTAATACCGCACGCCGACCTCAATACTGGACAGACAGAACTGACAACTAAATGGACAGCCACGGCTGGTCTCAAAATAAACAACCCGTTTCCCAAGCTCCGGTATATCTTCTTCAAATCGATGCGGTGACGGCAGATCATTCAGATCCGCTTTCGGCCGACCTGGCATGAGAATGACCTCTTCCCCTTTGCGATACGCCAGTCCATAGACAAAGTGGAACTTTTTGCTTCCTTCCAGCTCTGTCAACAGCTGATGCAGCGTCTCTTCCCCTTCACCCATCACGATGAAATCAACATTGGGAATCCGGTTCATCCAATATTCCGTGTCGTAGGACACCTCCGGCCCGCCCAGCAAAATTTTCACGTCAGGCATAACCTTTTTCAGATTATCAATGACCTTAATCGTCTCTTCGATGTTCCAGATGTAACACGAGAAACCAATCACGTCCGCCCCACGCTGGTACAGATCAGACACAATATTCATCACCGGATCTTTGATCGTATACTCCGCCAGGTCAATATCAAAATCCTTCTCACTGTACGCCTTCAGACACCGCAAGGCCAAGGAGGTATGGATGTACTTTGCATTTAATGTAGATAGAATAACCTTCATGGTTCACAACCTTTGCCTGGACACCCAGACCATATATTTTTAGGGAAAAGTAAAGCTCCACAGCCATCCTACCCCGGATGCTGTTCATCTAAACCTCTTTTGAACTAGCCATTCCACGTCTCATGGACATATCCTACTTTTGTCTTTCAAAGAGTGGACACTCTTTTCAAAAAGACACATACAATTCGTCAATACTCAAACACAACATACAGTGTACTATCAACTAAATAAAACTACATATTGTACATGCTGCTTTCTGACATTCCTAACGCCAATGTCCACCCTTTGAAAGACAATTCACCTTAATTTGTCCACAATACAGAGACACACTATAGTCCAAGTCCATTTCAAACTTAATTGCGCTCCGGCTTTCGACAGGTTTGAAGATATCCTCTGGATAGACATATAGCATCTCTACAATCATTTAAGCTTTACGCAAATGAGCTTCAAAGACCTGAAAGCGAGAATTTAACCACAATTCACACTTCATCCCAACTTGCTCATATCTGAACATACTCACTCATATCTGATGATACCTTCTCATACTACTCATACTCGTAAAATGCATCATCATCCGTATCTACTTCTTCGCCCGATTGCTTCTGGAAAAACTCTAGGAACGGCAGTCCGTACTTGCGGTACTTGACCTCACCGACCCCTTTGATATCCAGCATGTCACGTTCTGTCTGTGGACATACCACACTCATCTCACGCAGGGTCGCATCATTGAAGATAATGTACGATGGTACATGCTCTTTCGCCGCCAGATCACGCCGGATCAGACGAAGCTGTTCAAATACCGTCTCATTAACCGCAGATGGCATCGCATCGCGTCCGCGGCGTCCACCATAGTTCGTACCCGAAGCCATCGCCGCTGTTTTGCGGACAACACGTTGCATCACTTCACGCTGGCCCTTGAGCACTTCAACCGCCAGCGGCTGCAAACGCACAACCGGATACTGTCCCTCAGAAAGCATCAGATATCCTTCGGATACCATCACGTTGATGATCTCCGAAATTTCACGCTCTGTCCGATTCCCCATCACGCCGTAGGTAGGCAGAGAGTTGAATCCATAATCAAGCACTTTTTTGGCACGGGAGCCTTTGAGCACCGAAGCGACCAGCGATACACCATACCGTTCACGCATGCGGTGAATGCAGCTGAATATTTTCTGCGCATCAATCGTCATGTCTACCAGCTCGCGGTCGTCCGTACAGGAGCTGCAAGTACCGCAAGGTGTATCGTCATGCACCTCACCAAAATAATCCAGCTGTGCACTGCGCAGACAACGTGTCGTGTAACAGTAATCCACCATCTGTTGCAGCTTCCGGTAATCGTTCTGTTTGCGGTCGCCGTCCATCGGATTCTGCTCAATCAGGAACTTCTGGGTGATAATGTCCTGTGCCCCGAATAGTAGAATACACTGGCTCGGTTCTCCATCCCGGCCTGCACGTCCGGCTTCCTGCACGTATGCCTCCATGTTCTTCGGCATGCTGTTATGAATAACGTAACGCACGTTCGATTTATCAATCCCCATTCCGAACGCATTGGTCGCCACCATCACTCGGATATCATCGTACAAAAAAGCTTCCTGGCTCTGGGAACGTTCATCGTCCGTCATCCCGGCATGGTAGCGTCCTGCGGGCAATCCCGCCTGCAACAAACGCTGATGCAGATCATCCACGTCCTTACGGGTCGCGGCGTACACAATACCCGGCTCGCTGGCATGCTCGCGCGCATAATTCAGGACAAAATCCTTCTTGCTCTCGCCGCGCAGCACGCTAAACGCCAGATTATCCCGCCCAAGTCCGGTCACATACGTCTGCGGGTCCTGCAAACGCAGCAGCCGCAGAATATCGCCCATGACCTCGGGCGTCGCTGTCGCCGTAAAGGCCGCAACCACCGGCCGCTCCGGCAAACTGTCCACAAACGGCGCTACTGCCAGGTAGCTTGTCCGAAAATCATGCCCCCACTGTGACACACAGTGAGCCTCATCCACTGCAACGCACGAGATCGGCAAATAGCTCATCTCCTCGCGGAACCAATCCAGCTCCAGTCGCTCAGGCGCGACATAGAGCAACTTCAGCTCACCGCGCTGCGCCGCGCGGATGCGATCATTCACTTCTTTGCCGCTAAGTGTACTATTAATATACGCGGCAGCAATTCCGGCGGTCGTCAACGCATCGACCTGGTCCTTCATCAATGAGATCAACGGGGAGACAACAAGCGTCAGACCCGAATATAACAGAGCGGGGATCTGATAACAGATCGACTTACCGCCCCCGGTTGGCATAATGCCGAGCGTATCTTCACGTTCGAGCAGGCTGGCTACGATCTTTTTCTGTCCCTCACGGAAGTCGGGGTAGCCATAATATTTTTGCAGGAGACCCTGCGCTTCTTCAATAGTAGGTGTTTGCACACTCATGTAAAGACTCCTTACTTATCACCGGTGTTCTTCCACCAGCTTGGTCCGATCCGATTCTGACATCCGAAAGCGGCTCATCTACCGCATCCTTGACAACAAAATGGCGTTCTCATGACTTGTCCGTCAAGCAAACGCCGCTCCCTTTAGTTTAACGGCCCAGCCCCGAATGAGCAACCGCGTTTTACTGTAAAACGATCTTTTGCAAATGTGTAACAGTGGTATAACCTGAGTCATAGGAAAGATTACAAGGAAATTAAGATGTGATTGAACATTCTAGTAAAAATCAAAAAACAATCGCATGCCTTTTTAGGGACAAGACGATTGTTTGAATTAAAGTACACTTGCTAATCTTTTAGCGCCTCAACTTCAGACACAGTTAGACCACTTGTTTTGGCAATAACTGAAACTTCAATCCCAAATGAGAGCATGTTTTTTTGCAATTTCAATCGCCTTCCTTTTTTCCCCTTCTACTAATCCCTTTTCTATTCCTTGAGCTATCCCCTTTTCCGTAGCCTACTCAATCATGGAAGCTTCATCATGCAAATACTTCTGCCGTTCTTCATACAAACGACGCGCTTCACGATCCTGACTCAAGAACTCCAGCGTATCCATTGCTTTCTTAACCCCAGATTCATTCATGTTGTATCACCTCCTCTTGCATTCATCCGATAATACAATCCTTTCCTCTGCATTAACTGTTCATGCGTCCCATCCTCAGCAATTCGGCCTTGCTCCATCACAAGGATACGAGAACACTGACGAGCGACCTCCATGCGATGTGTGACAAGCAACCCGATTCTGCCTTTCATAAAGTTCAGCAAGTGATTCATCACCTTCTGTTCTGTCTGAATATCCAGTGATGACGTTGGTTCGTCCAGAATGTACAGATCGGATGACCTCATAAAGAGCCTGGCTAGCGACAGTCGCTGCTGTTGTCCTCCAGATATATTGGAGCCTTTCTCTTGCAACATGGCTGCGTATTGTCCTTCCTGAGCCTCAATGTATTCATGCAAACCTGCCTGCTCTGCCGCAAGCTTCACTCTGTCCAATGTAACGTCTGAACTCAGACGAATATTTTCTTCGATCGTTCCTGTAAAAAAAGTTGGGGTCTGCGGCATATAAGTCAGTCTGGATTGCTTATCCATCTCATTATCCATCTCTATATACTCTGCAACATGTTGATCACCCAGCAATGCGCTTCCGTTTGTTGGCTCGATCAGCCCTGCACACACTTGGCATAATGTAGATTTGCCTGCCCCGCTGGGGCCAACTACCGCAACCAATTCACCAGGAACCAGACTAAGCGAAATCTGATCCAGAATTTTTCGACCACTGTCTTCATCGGTTACCGTAACCTGTTGAAAACGTAGCATAGCCATTTCGTTCTCTTTATGTGCCCCTTTTTGTGTACTCCCTTGATCTTGGTTACACATTCCCTGTGCAAGCGCCCCGTGCTTAGTATTAGATGCGTCTGTCTTCTTGTTCTCCGCCAATTTCAACCATGCAGAGATACGTCCAAATGCTCCCACGCTGGCTTGCATCTGACTCCACTGGCTGGACAAGCCGAGTACTGGCCACACCACCAATTCAAACAGCAGACTACTTGCAACAACCATGCCCGGAGACAAAGTTCCCCTAGCCGCTGACAGAGCAATAAGGAACAACGCTGCCAATTGAGCCAGACCAAACACCGCCATCGCCACGTTATCCGACATGCTCAGGGTCATCTGTAACTTAGCCTGAACACGATTCAGTGATTGCTGTTGTGTCCGAAAACGAGCGAGAAACCACGGTGAAGCATCATACATCTGAATCACAGGTATCCCTTCAACATACTGTTGGATCTGTTCTTGGGACTCGCCTTCTCTGGATTCGACCTCATCGGACAGATGTACAATCCGCTGATCATACAACCTCGCCGTAAACCAGATTGCCCCTGCACTTACCAAGGCAATAACCGCAACCCATGCATCTGCTCTGTACAAGTATCCCAGCGATAGAGCAATGATGAATACAACCGTAACACCCTCTGCAATAGCCTCCACAACTTCCGCACCATGCTTGGTGTCTTCCTTGATGCGAAGCATCACATCCCCGGACTTCTGTCTGCGCACCCAGGAATAGGGCATCCGGTTTAACAGTTTCAACAGATCCATGGACATATCCCGTTGCATCGATTCCTTGAGCCATACCAGCACATACCGATGCATCGCGAGCAACACGATAAACCCTGCCAGAATGGCAATAAAGATCAACGCCGTAGCATTAAGCTGCTCCTGTCCCCCATCATGAATGGCATCCACGAAGAATCCCTGTACAAAGGCAAGTCCCCAATCGAAGATTGCATCTGCTGCAATAAAAATGAGCAAGATCGCTACAGCTAATCCATAAGGCTTCATCCATCGAAAAATAACGGGCCATACCGTTGCCAGTGATACAGCTTGCTTTAGGTCATCTGGAACATGACTTTCGTTCATCTGATGATCAACTTCTATTTCACTATTTTCATTATTTTTATTTATCTCATTTGCTCCACTTTTCTCTTGACTGCTCTTCGTTCCAATACCATCGGCATATGCTGCATCTTCAATTTTGTTACTCATGCTGCCCCTCCACTTCCGTATACTGCTCCGCAATATAGCTCCGATATCCATTGGGACGATCCAGCAATTCACGATGAGTCCCTGTATCTTCGACGCGTCCCTTCTGAATATAGATGACCTGATCTGCCCGTTCTATCAGCGATAATCGATGAGTAACTGCAATAACCGTTGTGCCTTTGTCAGCAGTAATTCTCGCAAAGAGATCATTCAATCGTTGCTCATGCCACGGGTCTTGAGATGACGTCGGTTCATCCAACAATAGAATATCCGGATTCCTCAGCAGCGCTCTGGCTAGACTGATACGCTGAAGCTCACCACCTGACATCGTCCCGCCTTGCGGCTGAAGCTCTGTCCCATAGCCAAGTGATTGACGCATAATCGCGTCATGTGCATGCGTCATGTGGGCCGCAACCTCTACCTGATCGGCAGATATCCCCTCTTGTCCAAAAACAATATTCTCTTCCACTGTGCCTGTGAAAATAAAGGCTTGTTGCGGAACATACACCTGATTGACATGTGCTGTCTGAACTTCGTGCATATCCTTCAGTGAATTCTTCTGATTCATGACCTGGATCGAACCAGTAACAGGTCTATCTAATCCGGCTATTAATTTCAATAACGTGGTCTTCCCACATCCGCTTGGCCCAGTGATTACAGTAAGCTTTCCTTTCTTGGCTTCAAAAGTAATATCCGTTAACACTTCTTCTTGCTCTGCATACTTATAAGACACATGCTGTACGTTGATGCCAGCCGGTTTAGATTGGTTTTCAAGCTGCCCTAAATTCGTATCGGACCGTACATATGTATTTGTACTGGGATTAGCAACCGTGTTCTTTTTCTCCAAATCCAACACCTCAAAGATTCTGGACGCATGAGAAGCCGAACCAATAAAATCATTCCACAGCCCAGATAACGATTCAATCGGACGAGTTAATTGACTGCTTGCTACCAGAAAAGCAGCCAGTCCTCCTACATCCATATGTCCATTCAGGACCTGCATGCCGCCTAGATAGAGAATCAGAATCATGCCACCATACGTCGAGACCCGTCCGGCTGCTTCCGAAAGTCGTTGTAACACAGATACGGACATCGTATGTTTGAACACCTGATCCATTCGCTCTTTAAAATGATGGTGTACATAACCCGCGAGTCCGTAACTTCGGATCTCAACTGGGGCTTGGATGATTTCAGTCAGTATCTCATCTCTTGACGCTGCGCTGGCATTCAACTGATCATGTCGTCTTTGTAGACGTTTACCAAGTCCTACCGTTACAAGAGGATAGATTAACGTGAATGCAATGATAGCCAATGACAACGGCAAGTTCACCCAGCTGAAGTAAGCAAAGGCAAGAATCAGCTGAATGATATTTTTTGCAAGTTCAATGCCATGTTGGTTGATCCCCTTCTGTGCTTCCTTGGCTGAAGTCCAGACCCTAGAGGTTAAGTCACCCGTATGATAATGTGCCAGATCGCGTGTCTCTGTGTTGCCTAGAGATGAGAACAGTAGAGACTGCATAGACAATAATGTCTTTTGCTGGAATAACGTCTCGACCCTCGTCATGAATGCGGTTACAATCAATCGTAATACTACAATGCTAACGCCTATGATCAAACCTGAGTAGAGTAACGAAAACTGTGCTTCGGTAGCACCTTTGACCAGTCTTCGGATCGATTCCAAATAACCGACCTCAATCAGGGAGACCATACATGCGGCGAATAGTAACAGAATGATGAACACACGGTACTTGCCCGTTAATGTCCATAATCGAGTTATCATGCCTAACGTTGTATACGTTCTTTTGTCAGCTAACATGGATGGTTTCTCCAATCTTGTCATTAAATTATGTACTTGGTTATGATATCATCGGTGATAAGGAAAAAATGAACATTTATTGCTGTAAGTACTATTCGAAGTAGGGAGATTGATATGCAACATGATTTGCTAGACACACTTGATAAGCTATTCGACTACATAGAAGACCATATTCAAGACAAATTAACACTGGATCATCTGGCATCGGTGACTCATATATCCAAGTTCCACCTGCATCGTATGTTCAAACATGTGAGTGGGCAATTGCCTGGAGAATACATTCGTTCACGCAAATTGGCGCGCAGCCTGGAGCAATTGGTGAATTTGAATTGGAAAATTATCGATATCAGCGGACATTACGCTTTTGAACATGAACAATCCTACATACGTGCTTTCAAACAAGCCTTCGGCATTACACCCCTGCAGTATCGCAAACAGGGAGCTGGAGACCTTGAATTCACAGCTCGTATGACTTCATCCATGATCACAATACTTCCGTATGGATATATTTTCAAACCAACGTATGTACGAAAACCGGTCATGAAACTCATCGGACAGCGTTCCCATATTCGGTATGCAGATAACGAAGAGCATTATGAAGCCAATTCAGCAGGCAACGACTTTTTTGAAAAACACTTTCATTCGATTCCTAACGTGCTGCAACCCAACGTATATATCGGATTTACCAATGAAATTAACGAGGATTACAGTACATATCAGCCGTCTGTAGAAGTAACCAGTCTGGATCATATTCCTGAAGAACTGGACGGAATTGAGGTCCCGGCCAACCAGTATGCCGTATTCAAATTCGTCTGTGATTTCCATCCAAGTCTGATCAACATTGATCATCTGGACAGTGTCTGGACATTTATTGATGAATATTGGCAGAGCCATTCAGGGTACGAGAAGAGTGACTCATACTACTTTGAACGAATTGATGGCAGTCTGGCTCAGGACCACTACGGAGAAATGGACATTTATATCCCTGCAAAGCAAATTTCACTGTAAGCTGCAAATGGAGGTCCAATGCTTATGGATCAAAATACTCAAGCTAATTCAAGTTCATCCTATACAGATTCTCGCAAACCTTGGATACGTAGACACCCTTTTTTCACCACATTTTCATTGTTGATTCTTGTACTGTTCGTTGCCTTATTCCTGTATTTCGGGCTCCGCCCATACTTCTCCACATTTGACCGTTCCGAACAGGGGGAATTGAGCTATTCGATGCCTTCACGGAACGGTGAATATACTGCCGAGATTTACGGCGTACCTTACGGTGGTGCGGCAGGCGGCGTTACGATCTGGGTCGATGTAAAAAAGACGAGTGCCCCTGAGGACTCAACGGTAAAAACGATCTATCGTGCCGAGCACCACGGAAATAACCATCTTGAATGGGAAAATGAAAACACACTCCGGATTGAAAACTGGAATGAATACACGGATGAGACCATTACCCTCAATATCGATGACGAAATATATGATGGATGGGGCTGGGTGTGCAAAAGCTTACGGATGAAAGACCACTATGTGCGCTGCCTGGCACCCGAAAAGTAAAGCAACTTAATAGCTAATATGACAGCCCTGAGCACTCGAGGTCTCCTCTTGTGACATGTAAATACTCACTGCACCGCACATCAGAAGTTTTGCCCGGTGTAAGCCTTGTGAAAATTTCACCAAATGCTACTTCATTACACCATGGCAAGAAATACACGCGGCACGAGAAACGTAACAAGCCCCACTCACCGACTCTTTCGGTTAAGCGGGGCTGCTCTTGTTCATTATCTGTCCCAGTTCGTCTCCCTACTTACGCGGTGACACTTCACCACGTTCTTCCCGCTCCTTCATCTCTTTGCGTACCACAACTTCGAGCTTCTGCCGATTGGCAAGCAATCCGGGATCGTTTGGCAAGTACTCACGGGCTCTGGTGTTATGCATCAATGCCTGCTCCCAGTTGCCTAGATGGGCATAACAAAGGGATAAACGAGCATGTGGCAGCCAGGTGCGGCAAGCCATAGGCACCGGGCGCAGACCCGGATCGCGGCTGCTCACGTCCACCGCCTGCATATACCAGTAGATCGCCGAGACGGGTTCCTGCCGCTCATGGAAACAAGCCGCAATGGCGCAGCAGAAGTCGGCATGTGGCAGATCATACTGGAACGACTGCAGCAATGCGCCGAGCTTACGACCCGGCTCACCCAGTCGTTCATAACATTCCGCCAGCCGCGCACAGGCAATCAGGCGATCCTCGTGGTATCCGCTTGGCTGTTCCAGCAGCTTCGCGTACCCGCGTGCCGCCGCCGCATAACGCTGGCGGTCATAACATTCGCCTGCATAATAGAACAGCAGGCGACCTTGGGCTACGCCCTCTTCGGCGATCCATTTGCGCAGAATGCGCACGTTTCGCGCCGAATGATGTCCCGCTTCGCGGCGATGCGTGACGGCAATGTCTGCCGTAATGACCTCGCCCCGCGGGAAGCTGAGCTGCTCGTGCAGCCGGCCATGCCAGCTGCACCCAGCATCCCGCTTGACCAGGCGAAGGCGTCGGTCCGTCACAAGTGGACTCTCCTCCGCTCCCTCGGCCAGCGTGTAGTTCAAGATCACAGCTTCCGTCTTCCCCCCGGACGGAAGCTGCTGCTTCAACACCTCCAGCTTCGCCCGTTCCGCGGGCAGCAGCACATCATCCGCATCAAGCCACAGGATATACTCCTGCGTGGCCTTGGCGAATGACTCATTCCGCGCTGTGGCGAAGTCTTCCTTCCATTCATACGTGTAGACATGGTCGGTATACTGCGCAGCGATGTCCATCGTGCGATCCGATGAACCGGTATCCACAATGACGATCTCGTCGGCGATGCCAGCAACCGAATCCAGACAACGCGCCAGCGTGCGTTCCTCGTTCTTCACAATCATGCACAGACTGATGGTGATCACGTTTTGAGCCCCTTCCTGTCCCTTTTAGCTCCGCTTCTTGAAATTCTTTCTGCCTTCACCGTTTCGTGTGAATGTTTATTCCAATTTATTTGGTATTGGTATTTGGTATTTGGTATTGGTCACGGAATTTATTTCATCTTTCTCCTTGGCTAACGAACTGAGGTAACGCTATATGGTGTATTTCAGCTACTTGGAAAATGTAACGAATCTGAGACCCTCTATTCTCGCATTTCAGGGAACTATTCGTCGTTTATCAAAGCTTTCAGATGAAATAGCACCGCTGAGATTCGTTACATTTCTCATCTCGTCTATTTCGTCAAAATAAGGCGTGTGAGATTCGTTAGAATATAGAATAGCTCTAGCTCTGCCGTCACACTAAACAACAGGGAGGAATAAAAGATGCTCTTGTGGCCCTAACCCTCGCCTTGCCGCTGTCTCTGTCCCTACCTTCACTGCTCCCCTTCCCCACTCTCCTGACGACGAAGCCGTTTCACCTGCTCCACCGCACTGTCCAGAGCCTTCTTGCGCTGTTTCATTGCGCGTAGATGCTGTTGTTCCACCTCGGCAAAATGTGCATGATCCAGCTCCATCCACTCCATCAGTTGATCTAACGTTGGCGACATATGCAGCTGTGTTCTCCGCCGTCTGCGGGCCACGCAACATAGATATTTATGATGAACTTCCAGTTTCAAGACTTCAAAATACGGCATAAGGGTCATCGCCAGATTTCCTGCATAGAAGGTCTGCTTGTGATCATAGAACGGATGATATCCATATGGCACGGTTACAACCAGCGTCCCCTCTTCTTGCAACAGCCGATGAATCTGGATCAACAACGTCTCCGGATGAGCAAAATGCTCCAGCACTTCTCCAAGCAGTACAGTATCAAAGGTAGTCCTTACTTTCCATTGCGTAATATCCAGCATTCTAAAATCTACATTGTTCCGAACTGGCCTAGACTCTTTGGCAAGCTCTTCTTGTGCATACCTAATGCTCTCTTCCTCCAGATCAATGCCAGTGACACGAAATCCTTCACGGCCCAGCAGAATGGACGTAATGCCCTGACTGCACCCGACATCGAGGATTCGTTTGCCTGTCGCCTCACGGCACATCCAATGGATACGCGTTCTCGTCGCTTCATGAGAATCTTCCGAATTAATCTCGCCATAGTAGCGCTCACTCACTCGATCATGATTTGCCATGGGCATCTCCCTGATCCTTGTCGGGATCGATGGCAACTTCATGGTGAGCTGCAGTATCCTTGACTGCCGTTTCTTTTTGTCCTACCCCTACACTCTCCTGTTGCTCGCGAACTCCCTTCACCTTAGGCCGTATAGGCTGGCCCAGCACCACAATATTTCCCCCGTGGCAGTCGGCCGTTGCGTTACGTGTATCGAAGATCAGTTTTGCATGATCTGCCATCTCCTGATAATTGAATCCCGAATGATCCGTTGTGATGATCACCAGATCAGCCCATGCCCACAATTCCGGCACCGCCGGACTAGCGTGCAGCACTGTCCCATCATCCTTGCGGAAGACAGGCACCATCGGATCGGCGAAAACCACATCTGCCCCCGCTGCGCTCAGCAGCCGAAAGACGTCCAGCGCTGGTGATTCGCGCAAGTCGTCAATGTCCTTTTTGTAAGCCATTCCCGCCAGTACAACGCGCGCCCCCCGCATAGATATTCCCTTCTGCTCCAGCAACTCCGCTGCACGCTTCACTACTTTCTCTGGCATTTGCCGATTGGTTGTATCCGCCAACTGGATAAATTGCAGCTCCGATCCTTGCCGGCTTGCCGCCCAGGACAGATAGATGGGATCGATTGGGATACAGTGTCCGCCGATGCCTGGACCGGGATAGAATGGCATGTAACCAAACGGCTTGGTGGCCGCCGCACCCAACACCTCCCAGATGTTCACGCCCATCTGTTCACAGGCCGGAGTCAGCTCATTTACAAGTGCAATGTTGACACTGCGAAATGTATTTTCGAACAGCTTTGCCGTCTCTGCTACCGTCGTCGAACTGACCGGAACAACTTCGTTGAGGAACGAGCCGTAGAACTGTTTACCATAATCCAGACAGGCAGGAGTAGAACCGCCAATGATCTTTGGCGTATTTTTTACACCATAATGCACACTGCCCGGATCTACCCGCTCGGGAGAATAGCAAACGTAGAACTGTTCTCCCGCCCGCCAGCCGTTTGCACTTTCTATCGGTTGTTTCACGCGTTCTTCCGTCGTGCCCGGATAAGTCGTGCTTTCCAATATAACAAGACTGCCCTCCTGCAGGTATGGAGTCATGCCATCCACCGCCGCTGCAATATACGAGATGTCCGGTTGGTGCTCGGCAGTCAGCGGAGTGGGCACACAGATTACAATGACATTCGCTTCTGCCACCGCTGCATAATCCGTACTGGCCGTGAACAAACCTGCCTTCATGAGAGACTGCAGGACATCATCATCTATACCGATGACATACGATTGTCCCGCACTCAGCTTGGCTACCTTGGAGGTATCGATATCGATCCCGTGAACCTGATATCCTGCCTGGGCCATCTCGATGGCCATGGGCAAACCTACATAACCGAGACCGATGACAACAGCTTTCAAGGAGCGGTCATGAATAGGTTGTATTGGGGTCGGTGGCTGTAATTCTTCATTTCCTTCGTGCTGCTCATGGTGATGATTCTCTTCCATTCCTTCCAACTCCAAATGCTCCGCCTCCCTTCGCTGGGCGTGTCTGAAAACTCCGAAAAAGCCGTTTTGAGACACACCCTAATCGATATAACCGCCTGCACGCAAAAACCGGGCAATCGCTGATTTGTTCATCATGGCACTGTCCGAACGATACTCGGAGAAGTTCACACGAGGCAGGCTGCTGTAATGTTCCGTCAGTCCCTTGTCCTGGTGCTCCGGCAGGATCACATAATACTGCGCATCGTATTGACGAGTGCGCGGTGCTTCAAAGGGCGAGATCAGCACTTCATGCAATTTCTCCCCCGGACGAATTCCCGTCACCTTATAATCGAAGGATGGACGACCTGCCTGTTCCAACATGACGGATGCAAGTTCCGTCATCTTGCAAGCTTTCATTTTCATCACAAACGTCTCTCCGCCCACGGCTGCCTCAGCGGCCTTAAGCAGTAAATGTATGGCCTCGGTACGCGTAAGGAAAAAACGGGTCATGCCTTTGTCTGTAATGGTCAGGCTCTTGCCTTCATCGATCTGACGACGGAACAAGGGCACAACACTTCCGCTGGTTCCAAGCACATTACCGCCGCGGATGCAGACAAACCGGGTCCCTTCACTCAGCCAATTGGCACGGATCATCATTTTTTCACCCAAAGCCTTTGTCATGCCATATACGTTAATCGGATCTACCGCCTTATCCGTGGACACATCAATAACTTTGGGAATCCGCATACGGATCGCAGCCCGAATAATGTTCTGTGTCCCGATTACATTGGTCTTGAACGCCTCATCCGGCTGGTCCTCGCAGACCGGAACATGCTTCAGCGCAGCCAAATGGAAAAGCACATCCACGCCCCTGCATGCATCTTCCACTGCCCGATAATCCCGGATATCTCCAATGATGAATCGCAGACGCGGGTCATGGTTGAACTCACGCTGCATTGCAATCTGGGCGTATTCATTGCGTGACAGAAGGCGAATCTCAGCCGGGTCCTGTTCCAGCAGCACCTCGGTCAGCTTTTGACCCCAGGAGCCTGTTCCTCCGGTAATCAGAATCGTTTGTCCTTGAATCATCGATGAATCCCCCCTGATCAGATCATAAATTCCCGTAATACCTGTGCCATCTCATCCCGGCTTAATCGGTCCTTGGGCGGTACTTTTTTCACTGAAGTATTGTTTGAATGTACGATGTTGACATAATTGCGCGGAGCAAGCAGTTCATGCGGCAAGTCAATGACATTGCCATGTGTGCCTCTGCCCGGAAGCTTGACCCGGTATCCGGATGCGTACTCCGCTGTTTTATACAGGTAGACATAGAATTGCGGAGAACGATGAAACGCTGGTGCCATCTCGTTGTTCACGCTATCCCAGAGATAACCGTTCTGATTAATCAGTGCTACCGTCTGCGGCTGTGGCTGAATATCGTAGAGTTGTTGGACAAAGGTTCTATGGTACAGATCATCCGAATCCAGACGGGCAATATAGATATCCTCTGCGCCTTCAGCAAAAGCCAAAATGGCACGCACACTTTCAATATTTGT
The DNA here is from genome assembly GCF_014842675.1 of Paenibacillus sp. CFBP 13594. Taxonomy (NCBI): domain Bacteria; kingdom Bacillati; phylum Bacillota; class Bacilli; order Caryophanales; family Paenibacillaceae; genus Paenibacillus; species Paenibacillus sp. CFBP 13594. The sequence goes on along the minus strand of NZ_JACYVQ010000006.1, from coordinate 108,019 downwards.
TCCAAAACGGATATTGGAAGGGAGCGGCTCTTGACCTGCCAGAATCTCCTTCATCAAGTCCCCCGATTCCTTGGACAGCTTCACCACGGTCAGAAAATCCTGATTCGTCTGTGCCTTCAGGCAATGCAATGTGAACTTGCGGAAGATGCCCATCCGACGCTCCAGCCACTCCCGCGTTAATCGCTGCGGGTCCATCCCATAATTGTTGAAGTTAATCTCAATTACAACTTTCCTGGACATAACATTCCTCCTCATGGACACTGCAAGTTCCGTTTATCGGATGCAGACTGTTTTCATAGTTTCGATGCCGTCTTCCTACGAAAACCATCTTCTATCTATCTGATCACTTCCAAGCAACATCTCCTTTGGAATCCCGCACTCTATAACGTATGAAACGTTAGTAGAAGCGGTACCGACAGATGTACTAACTTTCCATATAAATAGATTCATATACGCCTGAAGATGGAGCCCTGCGGGTCGAACGTACATATCGTTGTTCCAGTCGCAACATAGAATAGAGCAGTTCTATTTTCAAAGGGGGCAATCGCTGAATGGATTCGATCTATCTTGAACTGGAAGGTGTGCTTGAGCAGCTTGAAGCGGCGCTTCGTGAACAGCGTCCGCTCTCGCTTGTGCGAGTCGGTGATGGCGAGAATATCGTCATGTCTCAAGAAACCGTGTGGACCACGGAACAGGTCCTTCAGGAGCGTTGGGCCAAGAAAGCCAATTTAGGACAAAAGGGATTGCGTCTTCCCAACCCGCAGCTCCGGGATGAAGTCGCTGCTTCCTTGCAACGGGCGGATATCGTCGGCGTTCTTCCTCGCGGTGACAGTACCATTAACGCGCCGGATTATCTCAAAAGACCTCTGACCGATATGGTGTTTGCACACTTTGGCATCTCTCCTCCGATGACTTGTCACGCCTGTGTTAATCGGGAACTGGCGCAGAACCCGCGTTTCTGGCAGATGCTTGCAGGCAAGCGTGTATTACTTGTTACTCGTGAGATTGAGGCACTGCGTGTCATGCTCGAACGTGAGCCGTATAATCTGGACATTGTGACTGCCCTGCCCTTTGACAGCTATGATCAAATGGATGAAACGCTGCATTGGATTCAGAATAATCAAACTATATTTGATGTCGCTCTCTTCTCCTGTGGCGTCAATGCGGTTATCCTTGCGGAGCGAACAGCTGCACTCGCAGGTAAAGTTGCCATCGATTTTGGCAAAGCCAACAACATCATTCTGAAAGGCCGTGCCAACTGATCATGGACAGTTCCAAACTTTAGATTCGTGAGTTGTATTGAAACATGCAGATGCTTGTACGGCAAAAACCCCCGACTTCTTAAGCCGGGGGTTTCTTGCTGGCGCTAGTCGAGACCATCGCTGCATTGTCTTGCGTTTCTGGGGTATGAAGCGAACTCTGCCGTCAACGGAAGTGATGACGAAGCACTCTGCCTGTAATATTTCGCCTTTCACTACTAACCGGTGGCTGCAATACCGTATAACATCTCCGGCCCGGTTCTTACTGCTGTGGACACCCCCGAGATGAACGAAGTATACACACTTTCCAATGCTGGTGGTGCAGCTAGATCCTGAGCTGTGAACGAATGAAATTCGGCACCTCCGTTCTGTCCAATCGTACCTTCAGCACGGTAGATGATATAGAAAGGATCATATAAAAAACCCCGCACAAGCTCCACAACAAAGGTATCTCCCAGTTCTCCCGTAACACCTACTGTCCCGTTCAACGTAATAATGGGATTCACCACGCCCTGCGTCTGTAGACCAATGGTGCCAAAAGCGGTCGGGGATTCTGACAGTGACAAACCGGGCTGTCCTACGGTTGCCGAGTTCATCGAAGTTCTCATATCGAGAAACACGCCCATGAGTAACACCTCCAATGCTATGGGATACCCTATCCTATGAATCTCACTACTCTTATGATTGGATGTATGCAGATTGCATGAACCTATTTTTATTTGTCGACTGTTAATGGTATATTGAACTGCATAACGAAAATGAACGGATCGTATGCACACAAGCGGTACAGGCTGTTCAGAAGGAGATTACTATTCATGAATAAACGCAAACGTCCAACAGGCAAGACATCGGCCTCGACCAAAGGGAAATCTTATGCAGGTTCATCTTCAGTACGGTCCGGCAAGTCTAACTTCTCATCTGCAAAATCATCAGGTGCTTCCGCATCACGCAATACGGAGGAGAATAAGAAGCCATTAGCCGCGAAATCATCGGGTGCACCCAAGAAAGCTGGAGGCAACAAACCCAAAAATGCCAGCGCATCCAAACGACCAGGCAATTCCTATTATCGCAAGCAGGAACCACCACGCCAGTACAAAGTGACCGAACCGGATGAGCTGTTGAACTTTCTGTTGCAGCATTTGAAATCAGGACGGAATGCAGTGAAGTCCATTCTGGGTCGTGGACAGGTATCCGTGGATCAGAAGGTCGTAACCAAGTTTAATGAAGCGCTGACGCCAGGTCAGATTGTTTACATCCGTAAAGAAGGTGCAGTCGCTGCTCCATCCTTGACGGGTATTAACATTTTGCATGAAGACGATGATATCATTGTGGTCCGCAAGGAAGCCGGACTGTTGTCCATTGCCGCTGACAAGACGGATGACCTGACGGCTTATCGTCAACTGACAGAGCACGTGCGCCGCACCAATCCGCTCAACCGGATCTTTGTTGTCCATCGTCTCGATCGGGATACATCGGGTGTGATGATGTTTGCCAAAAGTGAAGAGGTACAGCAGAAGCTGCAAAACAACTGGAAGGAAAATGTGCAGGACCGCGTATACGTTGCGCTTGTTGAAGGTTCAGTAGCCAAAGAAGAAGGCACCATCTCTTCCTGGCTGAAGGAAACCAAAACGCTGAAAATGTACTCCAGCTCTCGTCCAAATGATGGACAACATGCCATTACACATTACAAACGTCTGAAGTCGAACCGTGAGTTCTCCCTGCTGGAAGTGCGTCTGGAGACAGGGCGTAAAAATCAGATTCGTGTGCATATGGAAGATCTCGGACATCCGATCGCCGGTGACAGAAAATACGGCGCACGCACAAGAGACCTTGGCCGTCTCGGACTTCATGCACGTATACTCTCGTTTATCCATCCCACAACGGATGAGTTAATGTCATTCGAAACGGATATTCCAAAGCCATTCCTGTATCCGTTCCGTGCAGAAACTCCACCTGCGAAATAACTGCACCTCTAATGTGTGCATATATAGAAAATTCACTGATTCATTGATCATGCCTGAAAGGAGGAACGGACACTGAAAAACCTGTTGATCACCGGTTACCGGGCACATGAATTGCAGATTTTTGGACAGAAGCATGAAGGTATTCCTTTTATCAAAAAAGCCATCTCCTCCCGCCTCACACCTCTTGTCGAAGATGGTCTGGAATGGGTGCTGACGCCGGGACAATACGGTGTGGATCTGTGGGCCTGCGAAGTGGTAATTGATCTGAAGAAGACGTATCCACATCTGAAACTGTCGATCATCACTGCTTTTCAGAACCCGGAGGAGCAATGGAAAGAAGACAAGCAGGAGTATTACCGTTCCATCCTCTCGGGTGTGGACTATTACGGTGCGATTAGTAATCAACCTTATATCGGGCCGTGGCAGTTCACTGCACGGGATGACCTGTTGCTGCGTAAAAGCGACGGTCTTCTGCTCGTCTATGACGAAGATGCTGGAGAAGGCAGTCCCCGTTTTGTGAAGGAAAAAGCCGTGAAGAAACAGCAGAACGAGGACTATACAATCATCAGTGTCACTTCAGAGGATATTCAATCTGTAGCTGAGGATGAGCGCATGAACGATGTTATAGACTTTGACGATTCTTCATTCTGAAAAAATGTAGATTATCTGAAGTCCTTTCATGCATAGCCGTGATCAGAGGAGAAACGTATTTCGAATGACGTACATATGTTTTTTTTCGAGGCAGGTTGGGTATAAGTAGTATTATAACTGCGATGATATGTCGTATGGGATAAGGGGAACTGCAACCATGACAATTACGCCAGAGCAGCGCATTCAACTGCATGGATTTAACAACCTGACCAAGTCATTGAGCTTTAATATGTACGATATTTGTTATACCAAAACCAAAGACGAACGCGAAGCTTACATTGAATATATTGATGAACAGTATAACGCCGCCCGGTTGAGCAAAATTTTGAACAACGTCTCCGATATCATCGGAGCCCACGTGCTGAATGTTGCCCAGCAGGATTACGTGCCTCAAGGTGCGAGTGTGACGATGCTGGTCTCGGAAGGTCCAATCGTGGAGATTCCCGAAGAATCACTCGATGAATCTCCCGGCCCTCTGCCCGATAACGTTGTCATGCAGCTGGATAAAAGCCATATCACTGTGCACACCTACCCTGAATTTCATCCTAGTGAAGGTATCAGTACCTTCCGTGCGGACATTGATGTCTCCACCTGCGGTGAGATCTCACCGCTTAAGGCGCTGAATTATCTGATTCACTCCTTTGATACGGACATTATGACGATGGATTACCGGGTGCGTGGTTTTACGCGGGATACGAGCGGGCGCAAGCTGTTCATTGACCATGAGATTGGCTCGATTCAGAATTATATTCCGGACGAGATCAAGAGCAGCTTTGACATGATTGACGTGAACGTCTATCAGGAGAATATTTTTCACACCAAGTGTAAACTGAGGGAATTCGATCTCGACAATTATCTGTTTGGGTACACCAAAGATAAGCTCAGCAAGAAGGAACAACAGGAGATTACGGAGTGGCTGAAGCTGGAGATGGACGAGATCTATTACGGCAAAAATATTAATCGTCCCTCTTAAAGAGGTTGTTCAACGCTGATCCGTAAGGGCAAGGTCTAAGACAAGACTTCATGAAGGCAGGGTTCTTCTTTTCGGGGGACCTCCGGCATGTGCTTGTCTTTTTCTTTGTTTTGTTGACAGTGTGCAACTTTATTTCTTATTATAGAAGTAACTGTATCAATCTACAGTGAAGGAGACTGAGCCCGTGATCGAAACGAATACGACAAGACGTAATGAATCACTGTTACAAGCACTGACTGCACAACACAATGCCATCACCAATAACATTGCCAATGCAGACACGCCCAACTACAAAAAGAAAACGGTAGAGTTTCAGGAAGAGCTTAGACGTATCGTTGAAAATGGCAAAACAGATCAGCTCGCCATGAAACGGACTCATGACAAACACTTTCCTATCAGTGATCCCAATTCTTCCATCGTGAGGTACCGAATTGTCGAGAACAACGAAACAGCCATGAACAATAACAACAATAACGTTGACATTGACAAGGAAATGGCGAATCTTTCGGAGAATCAGCTCATGTATAACTACATGGTCGATCGGGTCAGTGGACACTACAAAAAAATGAAGAATTTATTGAATGATCTGAAATAATGAATGTACAAGCAGCCCGAAACGGCTGCTTTTTTTTGTTGTTTTTCACGTGAATGTAGCTCGTTTGGTGCCATTTTTCGGTATCCTCTCCTGTTCGTAGTATAATGGGGGGAAACGATTGATTTCATATCGAACAAAAGAGGTGCAACATGGCTCCACGTCATTTAAATGCTTTTCAAGGTTCCAAAGTCAGACTCGCGGCCCCATGCCCGGAAGATTGCATGCGTCTCTCCCGCTTCACGGACGATTACGAATATTTGCGCAACATGGATACCGATATTGCTGTTCCATTAACGCCGGATGAGACAGGTTCCTCCTCTGTCCGTCGAGACAACGGCTTTGAATTTGCATTACGTACACTGGAGGGTAACCGATTTATTGGATTCACAGCCCTCTACCGGATTGAATGGAACAATCGCTCCGCCCGTCTGGCGATTGGCATCGGTGAAGAAAATGATCGGGGTAAAGGATATGGCAGCGATGCCCTCGCCCTGATTCTTCGGTATGGCTTCCACGAATTGAATCTGAACCGGATTGCGCTGGAAGTCATCGAATACAATGAAGCGGCTAGACGTGCGTACCTAAAAGCTGGATTCCGGGAAGAGGGGCGCCAGCGTTCAGCAGTTTTGCGGGATGGCATGCATTACGACCTGATCTCGATGAGTATCCTTGCCGAGGAATGGTCGGCGCAGTCTGGGCTTCCATTGTCATTCCAGTCTACTCACACTCCTCAATCTGGGGAAAGGGTAGCGGGTGGTTTCTCACAGCGTAATGGGAACGAACAAGCTGCGCTGTCCCTGTCGGAATTAAGTTCAGATCCAAAAGGTGAATCTGAAATTTCACCTCGCATCGGCGTAGGTGCGGTCATCCTCAATGAACGGGGCGAAGTGCTTCTCGCCTGGCGGAATCGTCAGCCCGAGCAGCATACCTGGAGTATTCCCGGAGGGAAAGTCGATCCCTACGAAACACTGGAAACCGCCGTTATCCGTGAAATCAAGGAAGAAGTGGATCTGGATATTGCCATTGACAGTCTGCTCTGCACAGCGGAGACGATCCAGCCACAACAGAAGGAACATTGGATATCCGTGCTCTATTCCACCAAGGTGATTGGCGGCCATGCTCGTAATCTGGAAGAAGGCGGAGCCATTGGTGAGATCGGCTGGTTCCCATTGAATGATCTGCCTTCTCCACTCGCCTGCTTTGCCGTGCCTGGGCTGGAAGCTGTGAAGAAGTTATACAACCAGAATTAATCTTGGAGGTGCTTGCAAGTGTTGGAGATTCCTCTTCCTCGACCTGTACCCTTCATTCTGCATGAATCGAGTTCCCAATTCGATTGGAAAGGCAGCGGGACGCGGTCACTTCGCAGTCACTAATGAGAACTATCTGCTTCTGAATGAGGGCCAGGAATATGGTCTTCACATTGATTCATCTACGCCAGTTGAATCCTTCTGTATCTTCTTCCCTCCCGGTTATGTGGAAGAGATCGGTCGGAATCTGATTATCAGTGATCTTGGCTACTTGATGAGCCGTATCGTTATTCACCCTCAAGCAAGATGGAGTGGGTAGAACGTACATACGCGATGAATAATCGGCTTGGCGCAGCCCTGAAACATTTGCGGAATTTGTACAGTCAAGACACCTTGGATTCCTGGGCAATAACGGAGCAGCTTCATCAGCTTGCTGTTCACATGCTGGATCTACACCGTAACGTTCAGCAAGAGATCAACGAACTGGATATGATCAGACTTTCAACCCGAGAAGAGTTGTATCGAAGAGTGTATATCGGGCATGAGTATATCTCCGCCTACTATGATCAGCCGTTAACGCTAGAACAGACAGCATCGGCTGCACAACTATCCGTGAATCATTTTCTACGCAATTATAAAAAGTTGTTTGGTACTTCACCCCATCGTTATCTGACTGAATGCAGACTATTGGCTGCGAAGCGGCTTTTGCTAGATTCGGACAGGTCTGTCACCAATATCTGTTATGATGTGGGCTTCGAAAGCCTCGGTTCGTTCAGTTCATTATTCACTAGACGCTTCCATAGCTCTCCTTCCCAGCTGCGGGCAAAAAGGTGATTATGAAGAAGAACCTCTGAAGGGTAACATCTATAATTACATTATCTCATTAGATGGAGGTATTCCTTTATGAATCATGCAGAACAGATAAATCAACTATTTCAGGCTGCACAGGCTGGAGATGTGGCCAACCTGCAATTATTGCTCGCTTCTCACCCGGAACTCACCAATACTGAAAATCAGGATGGGTTAACTCCGCTGGGGTATGCATCTCATTATGGACAAGCAGGAGCAGTTCGTCTTCTTCTGGAGCATGGAGCGGATGCTAACGCCCTTTCTCATTCCAAGATTTCCTTTATTCCGTCCAATACTGCACTACATGCCGCGCTTGCGGGAGAACGTTCGCCAGAAGTTATCCAACTTTTACTCGAACATGGGGCATCCACGAGTATTCTGGACAGCGATGGACAATATGCGTTGCACTCGGCAGCATTCCATACGGATCAGATCGAACTTATCGAGATGTTACTTCAGCATGGAGCTGATCCAAACGCGCTGAACTCAGTGGGCCAGACTGCACTGGATATTTCACTTGAACGTGGTAACACGTCTACAGCTTCATGTCTGCGAGCAGCCGTGGCAGCACAGTAGCAACAATTAGATAACGTGAGCAATCCCGTGAATAACCGTCAGGACTCTTTTTGGAGTACAAAAAGAAGGTCTGACGGTTATTTGTTATTCGATTACATACCTTTTTTCAGAAAACAAGAACCGTTTGACGCCTTACACGGTCTAATACTCAACATATCCAGGAAAGGAGGAGCCATGTGACCCCTACTCAGCTCACCATCGCCGCACAAAAAGGGGATGCCGAGGCTTTTGCAGCCTTAATGGAATTACATCAGAGCCAATTGTACCGTATCGCCTATGCCTACCTGCATAACGAAGGTGATGCGCTCGAAGCGATTCAGGAATCAACGTTCAGGGCATTCCATAAACTCAAAAAATTAAAAGAGCCCTCCTACTTTGGCACTTGGCTCATCCGCATACTGCTCAACTACTGTGCGGACGAACGCAAACGCAAAAGTCGGTTCAGTCCCGTCACCGAGATTCATGAATCCAGCAGCTGGGATCATCCTGCGGACCCCGATCTTGCTGCCGCTGTATCCACTCTTGACCGGGATTGCAAACAGATTATTATTCTGAGTTATTTCGAAGGTTTCTCTTTAACTGAAGTTGCCGATATTCTCGAAATTCCGACCGGAACCGTAAAATCCCGATTACATCGGGCGCTCGGACAGCTCCGTGATCAACTTGAAACGAAAGGAGATGCATCCTCATGACGGATGAACAAAAATCATTTGACACATTGGAAGAACGGCTGAATGCTCGCAAGACGGAATATGAAACCATGCCTGTACCGGATGCTGCCTATCAGGCTGTGCAGTCCGGAATCCGCCAGGCTGCCCGCAAACGAAAGTCCCGGCTGCGCTGGTACATGAGTTCCATCTCGGCAGCGGCCCTCATCCTACTGTTTACCGGATGTATCCGTGTCTCTCCCGCTTTTGCGTCCTTTGTGGAGCAATTGCCCGGCATGGAAGGCATTGTGAGTATGATTCGCCAGGACAAGGGATTAATGATGGCGATCGATAAGTCACTCTTACAGAAAGTCGGTGTCACCGACGAGCATGATGGTGCTTCCGTGACCGTTGAAGGCATTATCACGGACGAGTCACGTATGGTTATTTTTTACACGATGAAAGGCATGAAAGATCCGGAGAAGGGTGGATATGATATCGATTTGCTCGATGAGAACGGTAAAGATCTTCCGGTTGGATTTAGTTACGCTTATCCGACGCCTTCTTTAGACGAGAATGTGTATGAGAATATGATTGATGTGATCTTCACGGATGGAGCCTCTCCGCCCGAAGAGCTGAGCGTTGTGTTTAAGTCCAGAGATACAGCAAGTGCTGAAGAGTGGAAAATGACGTTCCCGGTAGATAAGAATCTTACCAAAGGCATGAAAAAAGTCATTCCTGTGAATCAGACGTTAACAGTGGATGGGCAGCGTATTGATGTGAAACAGGCTACTCTGTATCCAACCCGTCTTGTACTTAATGTGAATTTTGATCCAAAGAATACCAAAAAGGTATTTGGCCTGAGTGATCTTCAACTGGTCGACGAACAAGGCCGCGCGTGGAGAACAGATACCTCAACAGGTGGGGATGAACGCTCCATTTACTTCGAAAGCATGTACTTCTCCATACCGAAAAAGCTGACATTGCAAGGATCTGGCTTCTCGGGATTGGATAAAAAGGATCTGGATCTTTCCCTTGATCTGAAGTCACACCAGATTACAGGTGGCCCTCCTGGATTGAAGATGGTTGGCAGCAAGGTTGAAGGCAAAGATCTAATTATCGACTTTTCTGTTGTTGGCAGTATGGACGGTGGGTTCGTTCTCTCTTTCGGAAACGTTACAGACAGTGCAGGGAAGTCATATGAGGTTCCTGGCTCCAGTTGGAGTAGTGGAGATGGGACGGATGACAGTCATACGATTGTTTCTTCTACTGTCGAAAATGGAGCCAAATTAAAAGGAGAAGTGAAGATGAACATCTCCACCTATCCCATGAAAGTGAAGTCACCATTCTCATTGGACATTCCGGTGAACCCTTAATCTTCCGTCAGCAGGCTGTGATTATTGCAAATATTCTATATAATGGAAACATTCATAATAACGATTAATGATGTTTACAGGAAAGGGTGTTTCCGCAATGAATAATCGTTCCATCCGTTATCCGCAACCACTCGCGCAAGGGGACATGATCGGTGTGGCAGCACCCTCCAGCGGTGTAGGCGAATCCCTGCACCATTACCTTGAGGAGAGCAAACGCAACATGGTGCGCCTTGGTTTTGGCGTGATGGAAAGCCCGTCGCTCCGCCACAATACCAAATGTGTTAGTGCCTCCAAAGAAGAACGCGCCGAAGAGATGAATGAATTTTTCCGCAATCCAACTATTCAAGCCATTATCCCTCCATGGGGCGGGGAGTTTCTCATGGATATCCTGCCACTGCTGGATTGGGAAGCTTTGAGAACATTGCCGCCCAAATGGGTCATGGGATATTCGGATATCAGCACGTTCCTGTTCGCATACACCCTGATCACCGGAACAGCATCAGCACATGGCACCAATTATGTTGATCTAAGATCAAACGCCCTCGATCCGGTGACTGCGCGCTGGATTGATGTTCTACAGACCGAATACGGCGGACAGATCACACAATCGTCTTCCACACATTATCAATCGGCATGGAAACCGGAATCTCCTGGATTTAACCTGGATACACCTTCGCGCTGGAAACAGCTCGACCACTCGGAAGATGCAGACACAGATGTGGTGTTCTCCGGTCGGCTGATCGGCGGCTGCATGGATACGATCTCCAGTCTGATTGGCACGCCGTATGCACCTGTTGCATCCTATCTGGAGCAATACTGTGCAGTCGAAGGTACCATCTGGTATCTGGAAAGTTGTGAGATGAATGCGGGGGATATCTACCGTCATCTGTGGCAGATGAAACAGGCTGGCTGGTTTGCAGGTGTGCAAGGCTTCATGTTTGGCCGACCTGCGGGTTATTCCGATACAGCCGATTTCAATTTCTCTGATGCTCTATCCTCTGCACTTGGGGATCTGGATGTCCCTGTACTGTACGATGTGGATCTCGGCCATGTTCCGCCCCAGCTTATCTTTGTGAATGGAGCATTGGGCAAAGTCGCTTATGAAAATGGATGTGGGAGCCTTGAGACGGCGTTTGTGTAATCACCTTTTATAGGCAGATGCATACCTTGAAGTAAGAACTTATTTTGAGGAAGGGTTGTGCATCATGTCTGAATCCACATCCACGCCATCCACACGTGTCGTGTATCAAGCCAATCAACCGATGCTTCAATCCGTACAAAGTGTGCGGAATATGCTTCATCATACAGCCCGGCAGCATGTAGGCAAGAAGGTACAAGTCCAGAATATCGATGGGCAAGTGTGGGAAGGTGTCATCATCAGTGCAGACCGGGGGATTTTGTATCTCCAGGTTACCCCGATGCATGGATACCCTGAACCGCGTGCCTTGTTTGGACCCACGATTTTGCCGCTTGTGCTGTATGAATTGTTGGTTATCACCCTGTTGATGTAGGGGTATTGTTCCTGTTGATCCTTTTATATCCGAACCTGTTCCACGAAGCTTCGCTCCTGAGATCTTCAAATCTTGGGAACGAAGCTTTTTTATGGTCTTGGCGATGGTGCGGTATGATTCCTTGCGAGCGTGTGAAATATGATACAATGGTGTCGCACCACCCCATATCACTTATGAAACGGAGCTTGATCCGGTTGGAATACATACGTCATGATTCATCACCCGTATCACAAGTCGAGACGGGTATGATTGACAGCAACCCTACTGAACAATCCCGCGTGATTGCCATCTGTCTGCTCGCAGGCAAAATCATGCTGCAAAGCGGTGGTGAAACCTACCGTGTGGAAGATACGATGAAACGTATGGCCGCTGCGCTCGGTTTACCCCATTCACACAGTTACGTTGTGCCTACAGGCATCTTCTTTTCTGTCGATGCAACCGAACCCGCCAAGCTGATTCGTATCTCCGAGCGTACGACGGATCTGGACAAGGTATCCGAGGTGAATGCGGTCTCCCGCCGCATCGGACAAGGTGAGCTATCCGCTCAGGAAGCCCATGAACTGTTGGTGCAGATCGAAGGCAAGCCCTCCTCCTATTCAACGGCTGTGCAGCTTACGGCCGCAGCGTTATCCAGTGGTTGTTTTACCATTATGTTTGGCGGAGGCTGGAGCGACTTTCTTCCGGCGCTAATCTGCGGGGGCATAGGTTATGCAGCCGTTATTGCCTTTCACCGGTTGGTACGGGTCAAATTCTTTGCCGAGCTTACGGCATCCTTTGTCATTGGCTTACTCGCTTTTCTCCTGATCTATATGGGAGTAGGTCATGAACGGGACAAAATCATTATTGGTTCGGTTATGCCGCTGGTTCCGGGGCTACTGATTACCAATGCTGTACGCGATCTAATGGCCGGACATCTCGTCTCCGGATTATCCAAGGGAGCCGAGGCATTTCTGACTGCTTTTGCCATAGGTACCGGCATTGCAGTTGTATTTTCACTTTTTATGTAAGACGGAGGAATGCAGGATATGCTCCATTTTATTGAACAAGCCTTAACCAGTTTTGTCGCTTCAGCCGCGTTTGGGATCATCTTCAACGCACCACGGCGCATGCTGCTCCACGGTGGATTTGTCGGCATGATCGGCTGGATCATCTACATCGTGCTTGAATATGCAGCGGATGCGGTGCCTGCTACACTTGCAGCGACCATAGCCGTAGGTGTCATCAGCCAGGTATTCTCTCGCATGTTTCGCGCACCCGTCATCATCTTCAGCGTTGCAGGCATCATTCCTCTGGTTCCTGGTGGACTGGCGTATAATGCGATGCGAAGTTTTGTGCAAAATGACTACAGTGCCGCTATGGAGATGGCCGCCAAGGCACTCATGTTATCCGGCGCTATTGCCGTAGGCCTTGTGCTGTCCGAGGTATTAAACCAGATGATACGCCGAATTCCCGCCTCACTGCGGACAAAATCATCATCGAAATGATTATTCTTTTCATAGATTCAACACACGTAAGGCCCGTTAGCATACAGGATGATCTCTTGTATACCTACGGGCCTTACGTATCACTTTTCCAATCCATCCTTTTTACTTCACGAACGTATTCTTCACACGTACCGACCTCAGGAAATACGGAATGAAGATACTACACACCAGAATGGATCGTACGATCAGATGAAAAGCCGAAGTTGCATCAAGCACATGCTGTTCTCTTGGGATTTCATTTCGCGCAATCAGAATCCAGGTCACGATGCTTATGATCACATTCATCCCGTACATCACCATCATCACACGTGGAAACTGTCTCTTCCGTTTATATAAAAGAATGAGACTCACAATAACGATCATCAATAGAATGATACTGCTTATGAAGCCAAACCACAGAAGTGGACGAACCATCTCCGTGTAGATCTGAGGATCGACACCACGGCCGACTTCCCATCTGGCAGGGTCCATGATGACATTCACCTGCGATACATCCGAGATGAGAAACACCAGGGCAAGCCAAAGACTGATCTGGATTAAAATAAGCCATCCACCTAATCCGGAGATACCAGGCCGTTCCGGTCTGACACCAGTTTTGGGTTGCAGTGCGTTTATATCCGTATCTGCATCCGAGTTACTGTATTTACCTTCCATTTCATCCTCCTTTTACACTAGATAAGACAACATATTATACATTAAAATCTGGATTCTGTGTATTTTAGAGGACGAACGGAACGTGTTATTCCCGTTTTCCCTACTACCTTGTGCTTACCTAACTATGCACGACTTCCTGTTTCCTGACTAACTACATTTACGTGTAATTTCGTTGGTCTATCCCCATGTTAACCCATAATGTTCCCCGTAACATGCTTATATGTATTCTATCCGTTTCTATCATTACCTTATGTCTCGTAGAGAATAATACCTTTCTATTTAAAAAGAACTGATTCAGGTTCTTTACCCGTCAGGGTCAGCATCGTATACAATTGTCCTCTGTGATGATATACATGCCCCATAATCTCAAGTAACCACTCCAGCCGACTATAGGAGGCTCCCCAGTACGAATCCGTCACATGTAATAACTCTTCCGTGTTAAACTGCCTGTAACGTTGGTATAGATACATCTGGTTATCAATCAAAGCCTGCTTGATCTCACCGAGCGAATGCACCTGATTCTCTACATAGAATTGAGCCATCTCTTCCTCCGAGGCACCTTCGGAAATATAAACATCCGCTCGGCAGATCACAGACAGATGAGCTAGTAACTCTCCAACAGGCCGTTTACCTTCAATTGGAGTCAAAGCCAAGTCTTCTTCCGACAGCTGATCACATATATCAATTAACGATGTTACAGCCACGTCAATATGTTTGAACGCAGATTGAATCAACAGACACACTTCCTTTTTATCCCATTATACAGAACATATGATCGGTTACCAACCAACATATCCCTCCTTAATATATACCCCAAATCTATATAAATTGAACAAAACATTTACACAAAACGGAGAGGACAGAAAGGACCTGAAGAAGCGGAGCGTTCGCCTACAAGCTTTCTACAAGAAAGCTACATCGGAAGCATACGCTATCGCTGGATTCCCTTTATAAAAGGAATCAAAAAAATCTGGGGATAACAGCGATCAAAAGGTTGTTCTGTCATCGGAGTGTACAGTGTAAATATTCTTTAGTTCAATTTATATAACAATCTACGAACAAAAAAAGTCCTTCCTCCTTCATATAGACGGGATTCAGGACATTTTGTTGCCTATTTGTTTTCAAATCTTTGCTCAACTTGAGTATAACGAACAATACGTTTGCTCGAATCGTTCAGCCTCCAAGTCAGACTTGCGAATGAAAAATTGCAGTTCCCCGCAATCCCACCATTGGAAACCAATAGCATCATGTGTATCTATCTTCAGCAGCAGCAGCAGCGTATCGGATAGTTCCTGCCATGTCCGATCCTCATCTCCGCCGTAATACTTGGTCAGCTTCTTCTCACACGCCTGCTCATTATAATCGTACTCTTCTCCCAGTGCGATCTGTAACAAGGCACGATGCTCGGCATCCGGATGCTGCCCGTCAGGATATCCAAACATCCCCCCCCAATTCAGCGTACTTGGATGATTCCAACTCGACTCGAATTCAAGGTAACGGTCATACAAACTCACTTCCGCTTCGGCCTCATCGTTCTCGAGCCTCTGCGGCGATAGCTCATTCAGCGCGTTGGCGTCAATATATGCATATGTAGGAAACTCAAGATTAGGCAGCACGGTCACCGAATGTGCAACAAACGGTGCTCCATCCAGCGCAGTATCACCTTCTGACTCTCGCCTTATCAGGTTATGAGAACTCGGCTCAAAAATCACACGATGTTCAATGGGACTAGCAGATTCATCCGTGCCAACGAAAAAGTATAACATTCCGCGTTCAGGCAAAGTCCCGCGCCCATCATTCGGCGTATACGGCGACAGATCCACCAGGTTCAACTGGGCCAGGAAAGTCATCGGAACTCCTTCTTGTGTTACGGGCCACTCCATGCCACTCGGCAAATCCGGATGTCCACCTACACGTGAGTTTCCTGTCCTGCGATATTCGTCCAGTGTGGATACATCGAGGCGAATTCCCCAGCGGCTTGAGGACAACAGCAGATCGGCAGCAACTCCCAAACCATATTCCTCAAGTGTTTTACGGGCTTTTCTGGTCAGACGTTCACATTGTTCTGGCTTAATCATATAGATCCTCCCCTTTTGACAATACACCTATGCTGAGACATATTCAGGTTCACACCTGTATATTCTTCCGCCCAGTCGTCTTTCCCTGCTTCTAGCAAAAAAAGAGACTGACTTTCCTTGTCAGTCTACTTCCTTATCCTATATTCCATTTAACGATTTGGATCAGAAGACTTTTCCTGGTAAGCGCGCATATGCTCCTCACCGTCCAGGAATTCATGGGCCTGATGGGCTGCCATCACACCATGATAGCTGATATCCAGACCCAAATCCTCCTCTTCCTCTGTCGAACGTACAGGCACAATTTTGCCAATCAACTTTAACCCGATCCAAGTCATGGCGAATCCCCAGATGACCAGGGCTGTAAGGCCAAGTGCCTGAACACCCAGCAACCTCCAGCCGCCGCCCATGAATAATCCACCATCCGTGGCAAACAGACCTACAGCAATCGTGCCCCACATTCCGGATGCAGCATGCACCGGGAAAGCACCAACTGGATCATCAATCTGCCGACGGTCCAGCCAGTTGGTGGCAGCCATCATCAATAAGCCGGATACTGCCCCAATGAATATCGCTGCTACATCACCAACAAAAGCACAGCCTGCCGTAATACCGACCAGTCCCGCAAGCGAACCGTTAATGACCGAGGGTGCATCTGAACGATTGAAGCGGAATAACGTATACAGCAACGTAACCGCACCACCCGAAGCCGCAGATAACATCGTGACAATCGCAATGTGACCAATTCTTACATCCGTCGCGCTGAGTGTACTACCAGCATTAAAGCCAAACCAACCGAACCATAACAGAAATGCACCTACAGATGCCAGTGGCAGATTGCTTGGGAGTGCAATGGCACTTACGCCAAGTGGCGTGTACTTCCCTTTACGCGGACCAATGATAATCGCAGCAGCCAGTGCTGAGAATCCGCCGAGCGCATGGATGACAGCAGAACCGGCAAAGTCCTGCATCCCCAGCTGACTAAGCCAGCCGCCGCCCCATGCCCAGTGTCCACCAATTGGATAGATGATTGCCGTCATCAATATGATATACAAAAGATAAGCACGGAAGTTGATCCGCTCGGCTACCGCTCCCGAAACGATGGAAATAACGGCAATGGTAAAGGCCGCCTGGAACAACCAGAATGTCTCCAGAGATACCGGCACGTCCAGGTGAGACAAATCCCCATTCAGGAAAAATCCCGTTACTCCCGCAAAACCGCCTACGTCCGAACCATACATCAGTCCAAAACCGATGGCATAGAACAGCAACGTTCCAATCGTAATGTCAGCAAATACCTTCATAATAATGTTCACACTATTTTTATAACGCACAAAGCCAGCCTCGAGCAGGGCGAATCCACCCTCCATCAATAAAATCATCGCTGCACTCAGTACGACCCAGACCGTATCAATCCCGGTGCTTAACGTCTCCAAAGTCATGCTTGTACATCCTCCGTTTCACTAAGCTGTCTGAGCTCACGGATTGTATCGGGCGCAAGCTCAATCTCGTCCCGCTCAATGCTGTCCGGATGCTTAATTCGTTCTGCGATCTGATCCAATTCACGTATGCGTCTGCGAATCTGTTCCATCTTGCGAAAACGTTCCTTCACCTGCACCATATACTCTACCGCCTGATGATGGGATGCGGGGCGTCCCGCAAACCATTTGCGTACGGGCGACAACGATTGATAAGCAACCTCTTCCGCTCGACGTTTCTGTTCGAACTGTTCGATCTTCTGCTTGAGCGTTTGGATCTCATTTTCTTTTTTGACCTTCAGCCGTTCGATAAGGTACAATAAATCGGACGATGATATTTGCAATGCTGTATGGTGATACACCTCGTCGATTACTAACATATCATGTCAGGACTCCTTACATATCAAGTTACTTGTACCGATTATAGTTTGCCGGGGTCTGCCCGTCAATCTTTTTTTGGACTTGGGATGGATTTAAATGAACCGTTCATGGAGAACGGCTTTTTTTATTTGGCACAGATTACATCTAACAAAGGCTAATCTTGCCTAGGTTCGCTTTCCCTCTTTCCATTCTCAATGCTTATAGAATAAGCATCCACATTTGGGGTAATGAACATACACAGACTACCCGCATCATAGAACCTGTATATAAGGAGAGGATTCCACAATGTTTACTCGTAATGACAATATACGCAACCAAATCTGGGAAGCAGTCTCTGGACTCGAAGAAGAACAATTGAACCGAAAACCTTCACCCGAGCAATGGAGTATTATGCAAGTACTACGACATCTGAATCTGATGGAAAATGTAATTGGAAAACAAGCCCGCCTGGCCCTCGAGAAGGAACAGACGGTGTCTGTGGACAAAAAACCATATGAACTATCGTTGGACCGCAGCCGCTCCGTCGAGGCACCACCCCATCTTCAGCCTCCAGCAGCACCTGAAGCACTTGCAGACGTACGCAGTGATCTGGACGAATCTCACCAAGCGTTAAACAACTTTGCATTGGATCATGATCCTGACCTGCTGCGCAGCAAGTCCTTTCCGCATCCCGTATTTGGTGAGATGGATCTTACCCAATGGATTGACTTTACAAGTTATCATGAGGAACGTCATCTGGGACAGATCCAAGAGATTAAACAGCAGCTTGGCGTATAAGCACAACCTACACTTTCACATAGCGAAGAATATAGTTGAACGACAAAAAAACCTCCAATCCTTAACCTGGGTTGGAGGTTTTTAATGTTCTTATCTCACGAACAAGAACAACACTTATATTTTTTTGCCCAAAATCGCCAGATCTCTATTCACACCATCCAACACGGCCACTTCGGGATAATAACCCCACTGTTCAAAACCATGCTTGCGCAATAACCCCAGACTCGGTTCGTTATGCCCGAAGACAAATCCAAGAATGGTTGTAATTCCAAGCGCAGGACATGCCGCAAATACCGTTTCGAGCAAACGTCCGCCAGCCCCAATTCCGCGGCATTGCTGATCCACGTATACACTGACTTCCACCGTTCCATTATACGCAGGGCGTCCATAGAACGAGCTGAGACTTGCCCAAGCTACCACATGCCCTGCCTGCTTCATCACCCAAAGCGGACGATGATCCGGTGAATGGTCCTCAAACCACGGAATACGCTGCTCCACCGTCACCGGCTCCAAATCCGCTGTTGCCATACGGCCCTCAATAGTGGAATTATATATTTCCACAATCCTCGGCAAGTCCTCCAGGCGCGCATATTCAATCTGCACATCTTCCAGTTTCATCGCTATTCCTCCATCATTCCAGATCAAACCTCTAATTATAGAAGATATTATAACGGAGAAGAGAAGTCTTCGTCATCCCTAACATGCTGACAGAGAGTTACTCAATCATCACTCTGGGAGTCCCTGTATTGTGTTTCCACGCGTTAACTGCTGACTCTGGTCAGCCCAACGAATGTTAATTGAGCGAGATGTGAACAGATCCGGTCCGTCAGATACCTGGAAATGCAGATGAGCTTCACTGGAGTTACCCGAATTACCCAGCTCACCGATGAGGTCTCCCTGCTTGAGTTTATCTCCTTTTTGGACCGTAACACTGCCTTTCTTGATGTGTCCTGTGATGCTGTATTCCCCATTCCCATGGTCGATCACGACATAATTACCCGCTGGCTCCTCCGGATTCATAACACCCGGTACGTTGTCCGGAAGATCATTCTTGATTTCGACGACAGTACCATCGGCAGCTGCATAGAGCGGTTCACCAAAAGCATAGTAGTTTTCATTAACCGCCGCATCCCCCTGATAACTTGAATGATCCTTCATCCGAACAATATCCAGCGCATAGCGCTGTGTCTCATGCTCGTAATGATAGTTGGACAGTACATTATGACCTCCCCAGAATACATACCATTCCCCCTTCATCGGGAATTGAAACTCTGTTTTGGTGAATGTGTTATCCGTGGATTCATGTGCTTCCAACGGTTGAATAGTTAGACCACCGATCTGATTATCTTCTGTAAAATAAACTCGAAGCCCTTTGGTACCTGTTTCGTCTTGCCATGCATGCTCCCTTAGATGATTCACTTCGGCGTCTACCACTTGCTCCCACGATTTAACGCCCTCAAAAAAATTATCGGCGGAAGTTTTGAACTGTTCAAGTGTTAACGCCTCCTTCAATTCCGGAGAAAACTGACTATAGATTGCATCTTTCGAACCATTCATCAACGTATCGATGAAATTGTCTGGTGTAATAGCCACGCTCGCCTCTGAACTTGAGTTCTGCTCCTGATTCGAATTCTCGCTCGATTCATTATTCGACGTCTTTTCGACTGACTGCTGCTCCGCCTGTTCGGATGTATTCTTGTTACTGTTGCCGCAAGCTGACAGAATCACGCAGGCTCCAAGGGCAATCGCAAGCACCTTCCAATTCTTTCTTTGCATCATTTTCAACATCCCTTCTGCTAATGCTAATCGTTATACTTTCCAGTTAAGTGTACAGAATGAGTCTTATCCTTCGTCTAACCCTAACTTACCAGTAGATAAACTCGTCTGGCCCTTTAACGATGCATAATTAAGATTCCGTTAAGATAGCTTGTACGCAATACTGCCCTCTTGGATGGTATGATTAGCAATAAACACAATGGAAGCATCAGGAGGTCATTTTCAAACTATGGATAACGTCTCAATACTGCTTGTGGATGATGAACAGGCTATTCTGCATATGCTCAAAACCGTTCTGCTCAAAGAGCAGTTTCTCGATATTGATACCGTTACAACAGGCGAAGCTGCCATCGAGGCATGCAACAACAAGACGTATCATTGCATCGTGCTCGACATCATGCTTCCTGGCAAAAGTGGACTGGAAATCTGTCCTTTTCTACGGCAGGTCACCGATGCGCCCATCCTGTTTCTAACGGCCAAAACAACCGATTATGACAAATTAACCGGATTCGCCGTTGGTGGCGACGATTATGTCGCCAAACCCTTTAATCCGCTGGAAGTCGTTGCTCGAATTAAATCATTACTGAAGCGTTATTTACCTTCTAAAACCGCAGCGATCTCAGACCACGTCCCATCTAACGTAAATACGTCATCTCCCAGCACATCGGAAGGCGTGTACGACTTTGGACGGTTTCAAGTGCTGGAGTGGGCTGGTGAACTTCGTGTTGAAGGTGAGTCCGTATCTTGTCCGGCACTTGTGTTCCAACTGTTACTCTTTTTCTGCAAACATCCCAATCGAATCTTCACCAAATCAGATCTATATGAGCGGGTCTGGGGCTCGGAAGCCATTAGTGATGACAATACCGTGATGGTTCATATTCACCGCATTCGGGAGCGCATTGAAGCCGATCCTTCCAATCCCGTGTTTCTCGTAAACGTCCGGGGTCTGGGTTACAAACTGATTCAGCCGGAACATGTGTCACGATCATGAGTATTCGGCGCAGGTTAATGACCCGGTTTATCGGGATGCTTGCCGGTGCAGTCGTTCTTATCATCCTGCTTGGTTCTGTAGCGACTTACTGGGTCGTGCAAAAGGTAAATGAAGTGAATCTGGTAGATGATTTTGCTGCCAACGGTCTGGACCAATTAATTAATACAGCAGAGATCATGCCGGATGATACGATCCGCTATGACCCCGAATTGCTAAAGCAAGTGGATAAATATCAAGGCTGGCTCCAAGTTTTGGATGAACAAGGTTACGCCATTGATGAATACCACACACCCGCCGATGTTCCTTCTCACTATAAACCGGGGGAATTGATTGCATACTGGGAAGGCCAGAAGCCTTTTCCTTATCAGATCGTCATGCTGATCCGGGAGAAAAACGGGAAGAACTTCACCTTGTTATATGGCGAGAGTAACCCGGCCAAGTCCTTAATGAATAACATTCGTTCAGACCTTGCTTTCACCAACGGGAAGCTTAATCTTCAGCCCGACCAACAGGAGGCCCTTCGTGCCGCCAATGCTTATCTTCAAGTATTGGACGCATCAGGAAGCGAACTCTCCTCCTATAACAAACCAGCCATGGGCGTACCAAGTGAATACACCATTCAGGAACTGGTTCTGCAAATTCGCTATCCGAGTCGATCAGGTATGTCTGTTGCAACGTGGTACGACGAACAGAATGAAACCACCTGGCTGATTAGCATACCTGGTGATCCATTGACGACCGGAACTCAAAACCCCTACAGTTTTATTCTGGAACCGGCATTGGTTGTATTGATCGTGTCTATCATCATGCTGCTCATTTTGCTTGCCTTCTGGTATGCCAACCGATTTGGCTCACCCATGCTGCATATGCTCCAATGGTTACAACGTCTGGAGCGAGGACATTACGAGGAACCTGCCGGAGCCTCTGGAGTGCCTCGCAGTCAGCGTCGTAACGGAAAATGGAAACGAAAATACAACGTGTATGCTGAAGTGCTTCGCTCCATGCAGGCCCTGTCTCACACTTTGAAGCAAGATGAAGAACTTCGGAAACAGACCGATTCTCTGCGGGAGGAGTGGATCGCTGGCATAACACATGACCTGAAGACACCCCTCTCCTCCATTCAGGGATATGCTCATATGCTTGAGGCGGATAAGTATAGCTGGACCGCGGAGGAAGTCAGGGAATTCGCAGGCATAATGCTCGATAAGTCCATGTATATGGACAGGCTTGTCAACGACCTTGCCATGACCTATCGATTACGCAGTGGAGGATATCATCCTGTAGTGGAAGAGACTGACGTAAATACGTTGCTCCGTGATCTGATCCAGCGCGCTGAACGGAATCCGGCATATGGAGAAGGTCGCATCCTATTCCAACCTTCCGAAGTGCCTGTGTATGGACTTGTTCATATTCCGTCGTTTGAAAGAATTGTGGATAATCTGACCGCCAATGCCCTTCTTCATAATCCGCCCGAGTCCATCCTGGTTGTCAGCGTGCATTCTGGTAAGCAGGCAGATGAATTCAGCATTCAGTTTGCCGATAATGGAAGAGGCATGGACTCCGAGATGGTATGGAAGTTATTTGAACGATACTATCGCGGTACAGATACAGGTACATCGGACGTTGGATCAGGGCTGGGCATGGCGGTAACCAAAGGTTTGATCGAAGCCATGAATGGTCGTATTGAGGTACAGTCCACCCCTGGTGAAGGAACGATCATTCGCTTAATATGGGATGGGCCGTCCGAAACCAATTAAAATGTTCCGCTTGACCTTTCCATTTTCAGTCTATATAATCGACACTCAATAACACCTGTTCCAATATATTAATATTGAATGCAACACATTTCAGAATAATTTGAATGAGTTGATCTAACATATTTGGCGATGACCAGAGACATGATTTCGTTTGCGTGCTGCCCAGAGAGAGAGGGGATTGGTGAAACCTTCTTCAGCGAACGGACCGGAATTACCCCTCTGCAGCCGTGACCTCGAACCTCAGCATTTCGAACTTCCCTCGGATGTTTGGCTTGTTGCCAGTAGAGTTCACCGCCTGATCCCCGATAACGGATTCCAATGAGGGTTATGATGTTTTCTGTTCCGGCGGCTGGCCGAGAGCAGGGTGCACCATAACCAAAATTAGGGTGGAACCACGAGCCAAGCGCACTCGTCCCTTTTCCGGGACGGGTGTTTTTTGCGCTTTCATTTTAAGAAATGGAGAGTGGTTCAGATGAGCAAACAAGAAAACAGTAACTCAGCAAGCAACAAATCAGTAACGAAATAAACAACCAAGCAAATGGATTTCAACCATCCAGTCATTCCATTGAGGTCCGTCTGCAAGGTGGCGCGGTACGTTCATACGAAGCAGGCATCACTGTAGGTGCGGTTGCCTCATCTATCAGCACAAGTCTTGGGAAACAGGCTATCGGCGGTATTGTAGATGGTCAAAATGTCGATCTCGATTGGGTGCTCCAGCAAGATTGCGAACTTGTTATCGTTACTTTGGAAAGTGCGGAAGGTCTGTATCGTTATCGTCACACTGCAGCACATGTGCTGGCACAGGCGCTCAAACGCATCTACGGTGCAGAGCAAGTGAAACTGGGTATCGGCCCAGTCATTGAAGATGGATTCTATTACGATGTTGATCTGGAGCATGCCTTGTCCATCAGTGATCTGGCTGCCATTGAGCGGGAAATGAACAAAATCATTCAGGAGAATCATAAGATCAGTCGCCGGGTCGTTAACCGGGAGGAAGCCCTCCGTATTTTCGGAGAGATCCAGGACCCCTACAAGCTTGAACTCATTCAGGATTTGCCAGAGGGCGCCGAACTTTCAATCTATGATCAAGGAGAGTTCTTCGATCTGTGTCGCGGTCCACATCTTCCATCCACTGGTCGAATCAAAGCGTTCAAGCTGCTGAATGTGGCTGGTGCGTACTGGCGGGGTAACTCGGATAATAAGATGCTACAACGCATCTACGGCACTGCTTTCCCGAACAAAGCCCAACTGGATGAACATCTGCACATGCTCGAAGAAGCGAAGAAACGAGATCACCGTAAACTTGGCAAAGAGCTTGAACTGTTCATGTTCTCCGAAGAAGCTCCCGGCATGCCGTTTTATCTGCCCAAAGGCATGACTGTTCGCACTGAACTGGAGCAATTCTCCCGTGAGCTACAATTACAGGAAGGTTATCAGGAGGTTCGGACTCCTCTCATGATGAACAATCGTCTGTGGGAGCAATCCGGTCACTGGGAGCATTACAAGGACAATATGTATTTCTCGGAAGTGGACGATGCCACTTTTGCACTGAAACCGATGAACTGCCCTGGGCATATGCTGATCTTCAAAAACACACTTCATTCCTATCGCGAATTACCGATTCGCATGATGGAATTTGGTCAGGTTCACCGTCATGAATTCTCAGGTGCCCTGAACGGCATGATGCGTGTGCGGACATTCTGTCAGGATGATGCCCATCTCTACGTCATGCCAGAGCAGATCGAGGACGAGATCAATCAGGCGATCTCACTGATCGGACGTATGTACGATATCTTTGGATTCGAATATAAGATTGAATTGTCCACTCGTCCGGAAGATTCCATGGGATCGGAAGAGCTGTGGGATCAAGCGGAACGCGCATTGCAAAATGTACTAGATCGTCGGGGCGTGGAGTATCGCATTAACGAAGGGGACGGTGCCTTTTATGGACCGAAAATTGACTTTCATATCCTCGATGCGCTGAAGCGCAGCTGGCAGTGCGGAACAATCCAGCTTGATTTTCAAATGCCGGAGAAATTCGACCTCACTTACATTGGCGAGGATAGCCTGAAACACCGTCCGGTCGTGATCCATCGTGCCATCTATGGTTCGATCGATCGTTTCATCGGCATCCTGACTGAGCACTATGCAGGAGCGTTCCCACTCTGGCTCGCACCTGTACAAGTGAAGCTCCTACCTGTGTCAGATCATTATGCAGACTATGCACTCCAAGTACAGAACCAACTCCGTGCTGCGGGCATTCGGGTAGAAACAGATCTGCGCAGCGAGAAGCTCGGGTACAAAATCCGTGAATCCCAGATGGAAAAAGTGCCTTATTCGCTCGTGCTTGGTGAGAATGAAAAAAATGCCTCATCCGCCTCTGTCCGTGCATACGGTCAGGGAGATCAAGGCATCCAACGTATTGAAGCTGTTATTGAAATGATCCAACAAGCTGTGAAGGCAAAAGTATAAAAGATGTAACGACTCTATTCATGGGTCACTCATCAGCTTGTGCTGAATTACAACTTCTCGTCATCTCTTAGCCCCACCTGTTCTTCGCTCCACGTCCAGAAACGCTCAGCTGAAGCATCGTCAACGGCATGTGCCTTCAGCTGCTGCTCTTTCTGTTGATAGAAGTAACGACCGGTGATGCCGACGACTTCAGGGCTTGTGGCCAGATAAACAGCCGTTCGCGCCCCTTCTTCAGGGGACAGAAAGAATGGAAGTTTACCTGCAAACGCCATAATGCGTGTGCCAAATCCGGTATTGCGATCTACGCCAATACTCGTTCCCACCGCACCAGGGTGTAGACAGTTCACTGTGACAGACGTACCTGACAGTTTGCGAGCCAGTGCACGAGTGAACAGCACGTTAGCCAATTTGGATTGAGCATAGCTTTTGATCGGATTATAACCTGTGTGCAGATGTGGATCTTCGAAGTGGATTTTGCCGGCCTTGTAAGCACCTGACGAAACGTTCACAACCCGTCCCTGCTTCGCAGCTTTCAGAGGTTCGATCAAAAGTAAAGTCAGCAGGAAATGTCCCAGATGGTTAATACCGATACTTTGTTCGAACCCATCTGAGGTTTCCTTCCGCTTGACCATCACCACCCCCGCATTATTAACCAGAACGTCAAGGCGATCATGACGCTCGCGGAATGTGCGGGCAAACTGGCGTATACTTTCGAGTGAACCTAGGTCACACAGCATCAATTCAATCGCAGAAGAGCCGGACTGACGCACAGCTTCCTGAAGAGCCTCCTGTCCGCGCTTCTCACTGCGGCATGCCATGATTACGCGATATCCTTGTCTTGCAAGTTCAATGGTGGTTGCCAACCCCATACCTGAGTTAGCTCCTGAAACAATTGCTGTCTGATTGGACATGAGGTACTTCCCTTCTGAACCTGAGGTTCTGAAATTAGAGGCGCGACGACGGACAATATGAGATAATGATAGGATCACATCTCGGTTTCCATGGGAGGACAAGTATGCTGACCAAAGAAGATTTTAAAAAAGTTAAAAAACAAGCCAAACTTGAAATCGCACTACTCGAACAGGAATATCAGGAAATCTTGCAGAACGTTGATTCTACGCTGTATGAAAAATACGGTATTTTGGACAAAGAAGAAACACGTGAACTCACCCGAAAACGCAAAAACCGAAGATATGCTTCACTCGTCATCGAACTATGCGCCATTATTGAACAAATGTTACATCAACTGTACAGAGACGTATATCAGAAAAAGTTTAATTCGACCCAGCTGATGAAAACTCCTGCCTACCGTGCACGCTCCAACATGGAGATCATTCAAGCCGAACTGAGTAAAGAGTTCATTGCTCTGGAATCCGAAAAAGAACACTTCGCTGAAGCCCTTGGTCTGGTATTTCAGACAAGGAACAAACTTGTTCATGAGAACTTCTCATTTGTCTCCATCGTTAAGGATGGCAGTAATGAAGAAGAAACGTTTGAAGCATTACTCCATACGGTCAAAAAATATAGAAAACACTTAAAATATAATCGCCCTGAATAACAACATCATCGCTAAAAAAGAAAAGGAGGTGTACCGGACTACGGTCCGGATCACCATGAGCCATCCAACAACTTCGATTACTGTGTTAAATCTCCAGATTCCGACACCTTCCGGGAACAGCCCCATATTCCCCGTCATGCTTCGTGATGTAGATGGCGCTACCTTGGTGGATACGGGCATGATTGGACAATTTGCTGAACTTCAATCCGCATTGGAACAAGAGGGCGTACAGCTCTCGGACGTTAAACGGGTGATTATTACTCATCAGGACATCGATCATATCGGTAACTTGGGTGCTCTTTTGGATTCCATCCCTGATCTGGAAATCTGGGCACATGCCGATGAGATTCCATATCTAACCGGTGAGAAACCTTTGATCAAATTCACACCTGAACGTCGTGCTCTGCTGCCCGCGCCCGTTTTGGCACTGGCAGACCAACTGCTTATGCAGCTGCCGGAAGTGAACATCAGCAGAACTTTGGCAGACGGAGACCTTTTACCTCTGCAAGGAGGCACACAAGTCATTCATACACCAGGACATACCCCAGGTCATATCTGCCTGTATTTCGGAGAGCAGCAGTTCCTGCTCGCTGCCGATGAACTTCGTGTAGTTGATGATGAGCTGGTTGGCCCTGCACCACCCGCGACACCGGACATGCCTGAAGCACTCCGAAGCCTGAAGAAACTAACAGACCTTAAACTCGATAAGGTTCTCTGTTATCACGGCGGAGAGTACACGAATGATCCGGCCCAGCGTATTGCCACACTTGCGGAGAGCGCAGAATAAGTAAAGAAAGTGGACTTGTGAGTATTTTTGGAACGACACAAGCATCCTACTAACGCTGTTTCTCTTCGTGCGGCATTGTGCGTTGTAGCTCATTCAAGATTAGGATGACACATACATTACAAGCAAGGAGCTGTCCCATAAGTCATGAATTTGACGGGGACAGCTCCTTTGATTAATTAACCATGTGTATTTACCACTGCACTGGTGTTGACCGTATGGCAGCTCCTATTGCGCACGCCATGCATACGGTATGCACGCAGTATCTTATATCACACCGCTATATTACACCACGGCATGTGCACAGTATCTTCCCCTGCCCGTTTGGCAAAACAATTCACCGGAAAATCCGTAACGTAAGTGTTTGATTTTTGACAGAGTTCCACCAGACCTCTTATTTACTCATTTCGTTGATTTTCCCGCAGGTTTCGAGTGAATTTTGGCGATATAACGTGGCTGAGGTTCGTTACATTCTACAAACGCCATTATACCTCTATTTATGGTGTGCCAGGTTCGTTAGAATAAATCAGCTCTCCGGAGTTAGTACAATCAGCTTGTCATCTCCATCCCGTGGCGATCCTCGTCCATCCCGATTGTTCGTAAGCACATACAACTTTCCGTCCTCACCAGCACTCACATTACGAATCCGGCCCCATTCATCTTCGAAGATGGGTTCCACCTTCGCTACCTGTGTGCCATCTTCCGAAAGAGTAATCTTCAGCAACTGCTCTCCACGCAGATTTGCAGCAATCAGTGATCCAGCCCAAGGTCCTTCCTCAACAAAAGCTACACCAGACGGCGCCCATGTATCATTCCCACTATGTGCAAGCGGAGCCTGATATGCGCCATTGTCATCATCGTCTCCCTCCACCTCGGGCCAGCCATAATTCTCACCAGCTACAATCCGGTTAATCTCATCATGATTCCGCTGACCATGCTCCGTGGAATAGAGGTAACCGTTGTCTGGGTTCCAGGCCAGTCCCTGTGCGTTACGGTGTCCCATACTGTATACAGGTGAATTCGGCCATGGGTTGTCTGCCGGGATCGACCCGTCAAGACCTATCCGCAATATTTTACCTCCAAGGCTATCTTCGTTCTGTGACAATTCCGGCTCATAACGTTCACCTGTCGTGATATAGAGCAACTTGTCCGGGCCAATTTTGATCCGCCCACCATTATGATTTGTTCCGCCTGGAATGTTACCAAGCAACTCTTGATCTATGACCGCTTTCGCATCATTCACCTTGAGACGTAACACTCGATTGGCAATGTCATCGCCTTCCAGATAAGAGTGGTATGCATACAAGTAACCGTTCTCCTCAAAGTCCGGATCTGCTGCAAGACCTAACAAACCTCCTTCACCTTCTTCATTAAATGGGGCTGAGAATTCAATCAGTGGTTCAGGGGCTAGTTTTCCATCCTCAATGACTCGAATCGCACCAGGGCGTTCCGTTACGAACATCCGACCATCAGGCACACTCACAATCTCCCATGGTGCATTCAATCCTTCAACCAGAACGGAAGCCCGATACGGAATGACCGTCTCTCCCTGCGCTCCACTCTCATTTCCACTTGCACCGGTATTGCTTCCATTCGCTGTCTGTCCCTGACCTGTTCCCTGTCCCTGAGACGTCTGCTCTACTCCTCCCGTTGAGGGTTCGCCTGAAGAGCATGACGCGGTCAACAGTGCCACACTTAATAATGAAGCATACAGTGGAACGATTCCTCGATTATTCATGATTACATCTCCCTTCGCATATCGATCTTTTGTATAAAATAAATAAGCCAAGCTTCAATGTATTGTTAACATATTGTTCTCTATAGTTGTCGCACTATTATTCATGTGTATCACGGTTTCGCCCTGTATTACCCTTCACACCAGCCGCTTAAACGAAGAATGCAAGGGATTCCGAGGACATGAAATCATCGCAGTTTGGAATTCCATCATAATCTTTTATAATAGAAGGATAGTATGAATGGAAAGGTGGACAACTACACTTATGAATCAAAATCCTTTATCTCGTCTTGAAGCCGATCTGTCCGGGCAAGGATTGGACGCCATGCTGATCACAGATCCGAAACATATCTACTATTTAACTGGATTTGCGAGCAATCCGCATGAACGTTTCCTCGGTCTGGTTCTCGCACGTGGCGAAGAGCCCCTGTTGATTGTACCCGCACTGGACGCTGAAGCTGCCGCAGCCGCTTCCTCGGTATCCAACATTGCCACGCACACGGATACGGATAATCCATACGCTTTGTTTGATCGTTATCAGGGGCGCTTGGGCCGGGTTGGTCTCGAGAAAGAATACGTGACAGTCGCACGTTATGAGCAGCTTACTGCCGCTCTTGGTGCTGCCAGCTTTGAAGATGTAGGCCCGTTGCTTCGCACATTACGTGTGAAAAAAACTCCGGATGAGGTAGCCCGCATTCGCCACGCCATTCACCTGATCGAAGAAACATTGCGTCAAGGCCTCTCTCATGTTCGCACAGGCGTAACCGAGATTGAACTTGTTGCCGAGATGGAATATCAGATGAAAAAACTGGGTGCCGATGGCCCTTCCTTTGATACCATGGTACTCACCGGACCCAAAACAGGTCTGCCACACGGTACACCGGGTGAACGGAAACTGCAACATGGTGACCTGTTGATGTTTGATATGGGTGTGTATGCTGGCGGATATGCCTCGGATATCACGCGTACATTCGCCTTTGGTGACATCTCACCTGAACTCAAAACCATCTATAACACGGTACTCGCAGCCAACGAAGCGGCTATCCAAATCGTAAAACCAGGCATCACCTGCGCTGAAGTGGATCGTGCAGCACGCCAAGTCACGGAAGAAGCCGGATACGGCGAACGTTTTATGCATAGAGTAGGTCATGGACTGGGTATTGACGTACATGAGTATCCTTCTCTCCATGGAGAGAATATGGACATCCTGAATGAAGGTACCGTATTCACGATTGAACCGGGCATTTATACCGCAGCAGGCGGCGTTCGTATCGAGGATGATGTCATCGTGACCGAGACGGGTGTTGAAGTTCTGACAACATATCCAAAAGAACTGCAAATCCTTACCGACTAGTCCAATTGTGAACTCAAAAATCCCGCAAATCCATGATATCATGGGTTGCGGGATTTTAATTCATACGAAGCATATCCTACGTGTCTTATTCCTGCTCACTCATGTACCATTAGCCAAACTCATGCGTGATATCCTGCCAGGATTCCAGCTGTGGCAGCTGTTGCTTCCCCCAATAATCCAGAAACCATTGAATAATCGCAGTCTGATCTGTTGTCTTGTAGCCGTAATGCCGGAAACCATCCTCACCTTCCTGCAACCGAATCTCCGCCACCATGTGCCCTGGTTCCTCAAGCGCAGCAGCCTGCAAATACATACTTCCCTCCACCAGCTCCGAAGGTACAAGTACTACGTATTCCTGCAATTCCAGATTGGTAATCAAATCCACCAATAGTGAGGCATTAATGCTATCATTCTCGTAGGTTGTGCCATTGCTTTCCAGTGTATAACGCAGTGTAGAGTACATATGCGATTCCCCTTTGGTTGAAATCTTCGTGCTAATGATACATGCTCATAAACGACAGGTCGTTTATATTATAACTTTTTCATAATAATGTAAAAAGAGTTTTTCTTGTTTCGGGTAAATGTGTTTTCTATAAAAAATCCCCTTGCAGAGTCCGAATTACAAGCGACTGCGCAAAGGGTGATTTTAAGTCATCCTCTTGAATATTATCTAAGCTTCATCCTTGAACTTAAAGCTGCGTGCAGCATACAGGAACGGTGTTCCAACCGCAGTTAATACAAATTTGATAATATACGTCGTCAGGAAGATTTCCAGCCAAACGTCCCAAGGATAGATGAACGCAAACGCAATCGTGCAGAACACCAGTGTATCCACGAATGAACTGATGATCGAACTGCCGTTGGTACGAATCCACAACTGATTGCGTCCTGGGGCCACCTTGCGCAGCCAGGAGTATAATCGTACATCCAGGAACTGACTGATGAAGTACGCTGTCAGACTTCCGAGAGCCAGACGTGGCAGCAGACCGAATAATGTTTTCATCGAATCCTGTGCAAAGTCCGTCGGTGCCGGATCAAAGCGTAACACCATTTGCATCAGTACCGTCGTCATGATCAACGTAAAGAATCCGAACCATACGGCTTTGCGTGCCTCACCTGGTCCATATTTCTCATTGAGCAGGTCACTGGTCAGGTACATGCTGACATACATCGTGTTGCCAAGCGTCAGTACAACCCCCATAATATCTATCGTTTTGGTCACCTGAATGTTGGCTATAACCGTAGCCACACCAATCCAGGCATAGAGACCTTTTTTACCGAACAAGCGGTAACACAACAGGAAAAATCCATAAGTTACGAGAACGAAAATCGCTCCCCACCCTAAGTTAAACATAAATACATACACTGCCTTCCTAGTTTTGATTACGCGGGATGGTTACGAACCGCGGTTTGGCTCAGGGCCAAAACATGAATACTCTATCACATTTCTCGTCCCATGAACAGAACTAAATAACTCCAGGTCTGCCTGAGTGACAGTATAATTGGATTGCCACAAAAAAAACCGCCCTCCAGATTCCTCCGAAGGACGGCTTTTCCCACTTGGCTTATAGACGGCTCTAGATATCTTAATATGAGCCTCTATCTAAATCCATTCTGTATTAAGCCTGAGCCGCAGAATCCAGCTCACGGCTCTGATCATTGAATGTGTCATGATCATTTTCTTTCAAAATTTTGCTGGTTACAAGTCCAGAAGTCATGGACCCGTTCACGTTAAGCGCTGTACGACCCATGTCGATCAGCGGCTCCACCGAAATGAGTAGTCCAACCAGAGCCACAGGCAGATTCATGGTGGACAATACGATCAGGGAAGCGAAGGTTGCCCCGCCGCCAACGCCAGCCACACCAAACGAACTGATCATGACTACGAGGATCAGAGTCACAATGAAGTCCCAGCTCAGCGGGTCGATGCCGACCGTCGGAGCAATCATCACCGCCAGCATGGCCGGATAGATCCCGGCGCAGCCGTTTTGCCCGATCGTCGCCCCGAAGCTTGCTGACAGGTTCGCAATACCGTCCGATACGCCCAATTTCTTCGTCTGAGTCTCCACATTCAGCGGGATCGACGCTGCACTTGAACGGGATGTAAAGGCAAATACCAGTGTTGGCAGAACCTTTTTCACATACGTAATCGGGTTGAACCCGGACAGTGAGATAATGATCAAGTGAATGATAAACATCACGATGAGGGCCACGTAGGACGCAATGACGAATTTGATCAACTTGAGAATTTCATCCGGATTCGTTGTCGCCGTTACTTTGGTGATAAGGGCAAGAATCCCGTATGGTGTAAGCCTGAGCACCAGCGTAACAATTCGCATAACCACCGCATATACCGCATTAACCATACCGCGGAACGTCTCCGCCTGCTGAGGTTTTTTGCGATCCAGTCCAAGTACGGCTACACCGATGAACGCGGAGAAAATAACCACGGCCAGTGTGGATGTACGACGTTCTCCTGTCATATCTGCAAATGGATTCGAAGGAATGAATTCCAGCACTTGCTGCGGGATGGTCTGATCCTTCACATCAACAAGCCGTTCCTCCACCTTCTGAACCTGCGCATTCTCCCGCTCTCCTCCTTGAATCTCAATGGAAGTCAGGTTAAAGCCAAGGCTCGTTACAATGCTAACCCCTGCGGCAATCGCTGTGGTGATCAACAGAATGGCAATAATGGAAACACTCATCTTGCCGAGATTTTGCTTGCCCTTCAGATTCATAATGGCTGAAATGATCGATACCATGATCAATGGAATCACGACCATTTGCAACAAACGAACATATCCTGAACCGACCAGATTGAACCAATCGACTGATTTCGTAACTACATCAGAACCTGATGTGTACACCAATTGGAGAATAACCCCGTAAACAACCCCCAGTCCCAGACCCGCAAATACGCGTTTCGTAAAGGAGATATGCTTTTTCTGCATCCAGTAGAGGATGCCAAGTAAGGCAAGCATAACCACTACATTCAATATGACTAGAAAAGTATCCATTTCTTTAAATCCTCCTCAGGCATGTGTGTAACCGAAAAATATCCGGTTTTCTCTTTTATCTTTTTGTACTTCCGACAAAGACATTTTACAATATAACATATAACAAACTATTCTGGTAGGTATTAATTGATATTATGTAATATGCATGTAATAGATTCATGTATTTCTGAAAAAAATACACCAATTCGTGAAAATTGTTCTATTCAACCTCCGGTTAATTTTGTAATATAGGTATATCCGCTTATTCCCAAGTTTTCTCAACGTATAATTTAGGTCTTTGTTCATTGGTAGATAGGTCTTATGAGTACGGAAAAGCGATAATGTTAATGAACTTGACGTGAAAGGATGATCATATGTTTCGTAATCGCACCGTCGCCGGTAAAATCAGAGGCACCTTGTTCCTCGTTCTGCTGGTTGCTTCCCTGTTGTTCAGTATTAGTTTCTATGCCGTGTCGATGAATATTATTCAAAGCTACGTGCTACCGCAGTTTGACAAAGTCCTAAACACGTCCATTCAGGATATATACAAGAATACTTCAGCATCCAAAATCCTACAGGTACAGAGTGGCGGAGCCGGTTCTGAAGGTGCTGCCATGACCGTGGAATCGTATCTGGCAGATAAAGCAAAAGAACATAATCTGGATGCAGCTTACGTTGTCGCTATCCAGGATGGCTCAGCCAAAGTCGTTGTGGCCAACTCTTCCTCAGGTATGAAAGCCCAGGATGATATCACTGTAGAGCCAGCAATGAATACAGCCATCGAGAGCAAAGAAATGGTAATCAGCGAAGTCTATTCCGATTCCTTCGGTGTACATAAGGCAGCATTCATTCCAATTGCAGGAAGTAACATGATTATGGCTGTGAGCATGGATGCCCAGTTCATTCAAGACAAGATTACCCAGATTTTCTGGTTGTGTCTTGGGATTACAGCATTAGTGTTTGTGCTCGGCTGGCTTATCTCCACTAGTATGATCAAAAGAGTTACCAAACCAATCATCAAGCTCGTCCAACATAGCAAACAAATATCCCAAGGTGATCTGACCGCTGAACTCCAGATCAAAGGCAAAGATGAAATTGCCCAGCTTGCCGCAAGCTTCCAGACGATGACGCATAACCTGAAAGAAATGATCAGCCGTGCCTTGTCCACGTCCAATGAAGTTGTGTCAGGCTCCAATGACCTGCTTCAGCGGGTTGAATCGATGTCCGGTATGGTACGAAACTCCAGCCGCTCCGCAGAAGATGCAGAAAAAGGAAGTATCAGCATTGCGTCAAGCGCATCCGAGAACGCCAGAGCTATGGAAGAAATTACGCAGGGTATCATGCATATTGCTTCTTCTTCCGCTGAAGTGTCTGACCAGATTGGTGAAGCAGCCAACGAAGCAGTTAACGGTAACCGACTGGCTCAGAATGCCATTGAGCAGATGGAGCGTGTAGGCCAGACAGCAAGCGAATCGTTGCGTTATGTTGAAACTATGAATGAACGTTCGGTAGCCATCGGCACCATTGTTGCTTCCATTTTTGAAATCACCAAACAGATTAACATGCTGTCACTCAACGCCTCCATTGAAGCAGCACGTGCCGGAGAGCATGGCCGCGGATTCGCTGTTGTTGCTGGAGAAGTTCGCAAACTTGCCGAGCAATCCAAGACAGCCACTGAAGAAATTTCGGATTATCTGGGTACCATTCGTGAAGATGCTGAACGCTCGGTTGATGCCATGAACCGTGTAACCCAGGAGATTGGTTCAGGCACAACTGTCGTTCAACAAGCAGGCTCTGCCTTCCAGCAACTGAATGAATTGATTCAGAACGTGAATCTGACCATTCAGACCGTCTCTGCTTCCACTCAACAAGTATCTGCTGGTGCTGAAGAAGTGAGTGCATCCGTTGAAGAAACGGCACAGATTACGACCAAATCCCGTGAGAGCATGTTACAGATTGCTTCAACAGCAGATCTTCAGCTTAGCGAGATGGATTCACATTCGAATACGGTTCGCCATCTGCATGAACAAGCTGTAGAACTGCAATCCGCTATGAAAAATTTCAAAATAAACTAACAGGTTAACCATTAACCTATCATCACCTGTTTTAAACCTCATTGAATCATAGGATATACAATACCCCCATGCCGCTAACATTCCGTTTCTAGAGAACGGGTTGTCGGACATGGGGGTATTGTTGTTTCACTCGGGTGCCTGAACACCCATAATCTCGTACACGCGCTTCATATCCAATGCCGAACGTAACGATTCGGCTACCCGATCAAACTCCATCTCCTTACGTTCATGTACACTATATGTCTCCTGAAGTGGAGCCAGTCCCTTTCCTACACGCAAACCATTAAGCCACGAACGGCGGAACAGATCACTTTCAAACAAACCATGCAAGTAGGTTCCCCACACGCTGCCATCCGCTGAGCCCCAGCCTTCTTGGAAAGGTTGACCACCTGGATGTGAGATTTCAAACAACGCGGTTACACGTTCAGGCTCGTGGCACTCTGTAACGCCCATATGAATCTCATATCCGTTAATAGGTAATGAAGCATCTGTTACATCTCGCTCACCATACAGACGAATCGGGTGATCAGGCCGCACCCGTCCGGAAGCTCTGACGGTCTGCTTTTCCTGAAGAAACGTTGTCGATAGCGGGAGCCAGCCAAGTCCTTTTGCTTCCTGGATCTGATTCGCCTCCACAGCAAACGGGTCCTTCAGATGTCGTCCCAGCATCTGGTACCCGCCACATATGCCTACGAGCTGAACATGATCACGCTCGGTCTGGCTCGCAATCGCCTGCTCCAGCCCAGACTCACGCAGAAACGCCAGGTCACCTATGGTATCCTTCGTACCCGGTAGAAGAATGGCATCCGGACTACCCAATTCCTCTGGCGAGGTCACGTAACGCACATTGACATCCGGTTCACGGGAAAGTGCATCGAAATCTGTAAAGTTGGAAATTCGCGGATATCGGATCACCGCCAGATCCAGCTCGGTTTTGCCGGATTTCCCATGACGGATGGAGTCCAGCACCACTGAATCCTCTGCTTCAATCTGAATATCTCTTATGTAAGGCAATACACCTAATACTGGAATGCCTGTCCGTTCTTCGAGCCAGTCGAGTCCTGGCTGCAACAGGGACAGATCACCGCGAAACTTGTTGATAATGAACCCTTTGACACGAGCAACCTCATGGGGTTCCAGCAGCTCGAGCGTACCTACAATGGAAGCAAATACCCCGCCCCGATCAATATCAGAGATCAGAATTACCGGTGCATCAGCCCAACCTGCCAGATTCATATTGACGATATCCCGATCCTTCAGATTGATTTCGGCAGGACTGCCCGCTCCTTCCATCAGTACAATATCATAGGTATCCCGTAGCCGGTTCAACGCATCCATAACTGTCTGCTTTGCTTCAGGCAGGAAATGCTGACGGTAGTCCGAAGCACTCATCTGAGCAAAAGGTACACCGTGTACCACGATCTGCGAATGCATGTCCCGCACCGGCTTGATCAGGATCGGGTTCATGTCGGTTGTCGCCTCAATACCGCAGGCTTCAGCTTGTGCTCCCTGAGCCCTACCTATCTCCTTGCCATCTTCCGTCACATAGGAATTCAGCGCCATATTCTGTGACTTGAACGGGGCTGGCTTGAAGCCATCCTGCTTGAATATACGGCATAAAGCCGTTGTGATGACACTTTTGCCCACATCAGAAGCCGTTCCTTGCAGCATGAGTACCGCCGCTGTTTGCTGTACAAGCTTACCCTCCACGATCTCTCCCCCTGTCTCCGTGTTATCTCCAGATCACCTTGCTCCCGACCTCATGCGTAACGCTATCCAAACTGCTTCACACTTCAAAAGTTAAAGCCAGAACAGTCCTTGAAGCACGCTCAGCACGGTCAACAAAACCGCCTCCAACAGCTCATTCATGGCACCATACGTATCTCCGGTTAAACCGCCGAGCCGTTCACTGATCCGGGCAGCCACGAATCGGCCGATGTAATAACACGCCACAGGCAGTATAATAACGGCCGTCACCGGGTATAGCCACCATGGCAGTGTTCCCAGACCACTCACCATCGCATCCGCAATCCCCATATCCGGCTTGAAAAGCCACACCGCGGCAAACGTAATTGCACCTGCGATCAAGGTCAGGCCAACGGCTGAGCTGCGTGCACGCTGGACCTCCTTCCGATCACCCAGACCTTTGAACAATACGGCAAGTCCATCATCTCCGCGGGCATTCGGCCAGGCCGACATCGCATATACCATGAACCAGCGGCTCCAGATCATGGGCAGAATCAGCAACGCACCGTATACCCAGTGGCCCCGGGCAATAAAATCGGCGATCAGCGCAGCTTTCATCATAAGCAGCAGCACACAGGCAATTACCCCCATGGCCCCTACACGGCTGTCCTTCATAATCTCCAGCATCCGTTCACGGGTACGATAACTGAGCAAACCATCTGCCGTATCCATCCATCCGTCAAGATGGAGCCCTCCGGTGAGCCACACCCATAACGTCAGGGTCAGGACGGCAGCCGGAAAGGCTGGAAGCACTGCACCACTTAAGGCTCCCAAGAGCCAGACACACAGACCGATTGCAGCACCGACCAACGGATAAAAGACAACACTTTCCCGCAGCAGCGGCGGGACAAAATCGATGTGCATTTTGACAGGGAAACGGGACAAAAATTGAAAAGCGGCTGCCGCTGCATGTTTACGCTGAGGAGCAGTCGTGCCATCCTTCATAAGCGGTACTCCTTGCTTTTTAGTTCAATCGCAATGCCTACGGTCACCAGAAACACTTCACCGCATATCGCCGCAATGCGCTGATTCAATACACCGGCCAGATCCCGATATTTCCTGCCAAGAGCATATTCCGGTACGATTCCGTCCCCCACTTCATTCGTAACCAGAACAAGCAACCCCGGATAGGTTCGAATCGCTTCAACCAGCGCGTCCAAATGTCCCTGTAACACATGTTTCTCGTCATGCTCATGTGCTAACAAAACATTTGTCAGCCACAGCGTCAGGCAATCCACTAGAATGGTTGGTGCAGAAGTCCCTGTATGCCCTTCACCCATGCGGCTTATCAAAGCAGGCAAATGTATCGGCTCTTCCATCGTGTGCCACAGATACCCTGATGCCTCGCGTTGATGCTGATGCATGGCGATACGCTCACGCATTTCATCATCGTACGCCTGGGCTGTCGCCACATACCAAGCCTCCGAGGAACGCTGCATGCAGAGACGTTCGGCAAAGGAGCTTTTGCCACTGCGTGCCCCGCCCGTCACCAGTACACTCATCGGGAACTCTCTCCTTGCAGGGATGAATCACCCGACGCAGTGGTGTCCGAAGCAGTGCTTGACCCATCCGTGACACCCGCGCTTGCAAAGGTTGCCATCTCATTCAGAATGAGACATGCTGCGTCAATCAGATGAAGACTGAGCACACCACCTGTGCCTTCACCCAGACGCATGTCCAGATCCAGCATCGATTTCAGGTCCAGTTCACGCAGCAGCGCTCCATGTCCATTTTCATGTGAAGTATGAGAAGC
The DNA here is from genome assembly GCF_014842675.1 of Paenibacillus sp. CFBP 13594. Taxonomy (NCBI): domain Bacteria; kingdom Bacillati; phylum Bacillota; class Bacilli; order Caryophanales; family Paenibacillaceae; genus Paenibacillus; species Paenibacillus sp. CFBP 13594. The sequence goes on along the minus strand of NZ_JACYVQ010000006.1, from coordinate 68,525 downwards.
GATCATATAGGCTGTGCTCAGAGGTGCAAGTTGTCTCGCAACCAGCGCTGCTGCGGTAGAGATGAACCCGTCTACAACGACCGGGCAACGATGAGCAGCTGCTGCGAGGATAACCCCCGTGAGTCCAGCAATCTCCAGTCCACCCACCTTGCACAGAACATCCAGTGCATCTTCCGGGTTCGGTGCGTTTACGCTAAGAGCACGGCTGACTACAGCAGCCTTCCGCTGTAAGCCTGCATCATCAATGCCGGTTCCTCGCCCCACGGCGGCGGCAGGGGCAACTCCGGTTAGTGCGCTCATTACCGCAGCACTTGCAGTGGTGTTGCCAATTCCCATCTCTCCGGTGACAAACAGCTGTGTTCCCTTCGCCACCTCTGCCGATACAACTTCGGCTCCTGCAAGGATCGCCCGAACTGCCTCATCCCGGGTCATCGCTGCCCCTCGGGCCATGTTGGCCGTACCTTTGCGAATGTTACGGGAGAGCAGGCCTGGATGTTCAAGGTCGGCATTCACCCCGATATCCACACAGATCACATCAGCACCTGCGTGACGTGCAAGCACATTCACGGCTGCGCCCCCAGCCAGGAAATTCATGACCATCTGCGGGGTTACTTCAGCAGGAAAAGCACTGATACCTTCTTCCACTACGCCGTGATCTGCGGCCATGACAATGACCGCTCTGTGATCAAAACGCGGACGTGCATTGCCCGTCATGCCTGCCAGGCGGATTACCAACTCTTCCAATTTGCCCAGACTCCCTGGCGGCTTCGTCAACGAATCCACGTGTGCAGAGGTCGCTGCCGCCACTTCCTGGTCGGGAGCGGTAATCCTTTGCGTTAATTGAGCCAACACCTGTTCATTATTCATACAACCAGCACTTCCTTCATCAAAATATGTGTTGCCCCGCTTCATTTAATCGATGTCCCGCCGCAGTAGCAGTTGAGGTATGGCATGGTCGGGATGGGAAACAATTGCGGGTTTGACGCGAAATATGTCCTGAATATTCTCATCGTTGATTAACGTATGAGGCGTGCCCTTTCCAACCGCAATGCCCTCACGCAGCGCCAGAATGTGATCGCAAAATAACGCGGCCAGATTCAGATCATGCAGCACAGCCACAATCGTAATGTTATTTCTCTGTCGCCATGCCGATAACAATTCCATGAATTGCAATTGATATTTAATATCCAGAAACGTGGTTGGCTCGTCCAGCAGTAGTAACCTCGGCTCCTGAGCCATAACTTTGGCTAGTGCGACCCGCTGACGTTGCCCGCCGCTGAGTGCATCCAGCGGTCTGTCCGCCAGCTCAGTTAATCCCAGGTCTTCAAGCACTCTGTCCACCACAAGTGCCCCATCGCCCACTTCCCGCCCCAGCCAGTTCTGGTATGGATATCGCCCCATCTCCACCACGTCTCGTACAGGATAGGAGATGGGTGGCAAGCCATCCTGTTGCAATACAGCGATCATGCGCGACAGGTCCTTACGGCTGTAAGAGCCAATGTCTCGACCATCGATACGGATCTGACCTTCGCTTAACTGTTCCGTTCCGGCAATAAGCTGGATCAGGGTGGACTTGCCGCTGCCGTTTGGCCCGACAACTCCCCAGCAGTCACCTTCGCCAACATGCCAGTCTACATTGCGCAGTGCCTGATGATTGCCATATGACTTCCCTGCTCCCTTAATGGAGATAAGTGAAGTCGAGTTGGAACTGGAATTGGTACTTGTACTAGAAGCCGAAACCGTGTCCCGAAGTTGATTCGTACGTCTCTCCTTCTCTTCACTCATGGCATCATCCCCTTCTGCAACTTTTTGTTCCGGTGCAGCAGGTAAGCAAAGAACGGCGCACCAACAAAGGCGGTGACGACACCAAGCGGAATTTCAGTTGGCGCCAGCAACGATCTTGCGATGGTATCGGCCCACACCATGAAGATCGCTCCACCAATGGCAGACAAAGGTACCAGCAGTCGGTAATCCGGTCCCACCAGCAGTCGCAACATATGGGGGATCACCAATCCAACGAATCCGATGACACCCGATACAGAGACAGCCCCAGCAGTCAGCAGTGTGCCAACTGCCAGTACCGACAGCTTGAGTCTGTCCACCCCGATCCCGATATGTGCCGCTTGACGTTCTCCCAGTGCAAGCACATTCAACGAGCGTGCGCGGCTCCAGAGAAAGACCAGCCCTAACAGAAAATACGGGAAAAGGATGGCCGTATACGACCACCCACGCAGAGCCAGACTTCCCATCGTCCAGTATATAATTTCATTAATCGTTTGTTTCGACATGGTCGACAGGAAGGAAACAACTGCGCCCAGGAAACTTTGCATGACCACACCAGCCAGAATGAGGCTGTGTGTAGGTATTTTACGCCCTTCACGAGCCAGTGCCATAACAAACCATAACGTAATTACACCCGTCAAAAACGCCACCAGTGGCAACGTCCAGATTCCGATCAGTGCATACTGCAATCCGAAGAAAATCAGAAAGGCTGCACCCACCGAAGCACCGGATGACACGCCCAGGGTGAACGGGTCTGCCAGTGGGTTCCGAAGAACCCCCTGGAATCCCGTACCGGCAATCGCCAACGATGCGCCCACGAGCACGGCAAGCAGTACACGTGGGAATCTGACTTTCCAGATAATCTGTTCGGCTGCCCTATTCCAATCCGGTGTAATCCAATCGCCCACCCAGGGAATTTTGTGAATCAGGATGCCTGCAATATCCCGGATCGGCAACGCTACTGAACCAATGCCCGTGCAGATGAGCACGGTGAGCACCAGCAGCACCATGCCCGTCGTTCCGAACAGGATCAGCTTTTTACTCATTGGAACAAGTCAGGGTAGATCGCTTTGGCTACTTCTTTCAACCCTTGAGTTACACGTGGACCCGGACGGCTCAGCAGGTTGGCATCCAGGCCAATAACCGCGTCATTTTTCACAGCCGTAATTTGATCCCAGCCGCTGCGCGCCTTGATGATCTGATCCAGTGTTTTGGAGTTTTCGTCAATTACATCGTTGGCATACAGGATCACATCCGGGTTGGAGGCAATCACGTTCTCTTCATTAATTTCATACCAACCCTCTTTGTCCGAAGCAATATTGCTACCACCAGCTACAGTGATGAGTTCATCCATAAATTCGCCTTTACCCACAGTCCAGCCTGGGGAGAATTCAACGTATACTTTTTTCTTCTCTTCCGGTTTAACTGCCTTCACTGCTTCGGTTACATCCGTAACGTCCTGTTTCATCTGGGTGATGATTTCTTGTGCTTTTTCCTGATGATCGGTAATTTTACCGAAGGTTTCGATATTGTTCATCACATCGTCAATGGATTTAGGATCCGTTTTGAAAATGGTAATGCCCAGTTCGCGCAGCTTTTTCACCGCATCCTCGCTCATCGAGATACCTGTGAAGACGATGTCGGCTTCAGCTGCAATGATGGACTCTTCATTGGGCTTGGTGATACCGCCCATTTTCGCTTTGGTTGTTGCTGCTTCCGGATAATCATCATAGTCGGATACCCCTACAATCTGCTCGTCCAGTCCAAGTGCAAACAGGGATTCCGTCTCAGCCGGAGACACGGATACGATTTTGGCCGGTGCCTTTTCAAAGGTGAATGATTCACCCGTTGCATCCGTAACGGTAAGTGGATATTGTGTTTTGAGGTCCGTCTGCGCCTGGCTTTGGGACTGCTCCTGTGCCGGTTGCTGTGAAGTACCTGTGCCCTCGTTTGTTGTTGCATTGCCACATCCGGCCAAAGCCAGTGCAAGTGCCGCTGCACTTAGCAGGGACGCTACGCTTTTCCAATTTTTAAAATTCATTCTGTTATTCTCCCCTTCTCTATTTGCGCTATTTTCTTGCATCGTGCTCGAACTCTTACTCCCCATGTCTTGGTGTTCCTATACAAGATTTGAACTCAACATTTACACGTTAACGGAGAGTGCAGAACCGATCTGAAGAAACGAAGTGTTCGCCTTTATCACCGGATTTTCCCTTTCGAAAAGGGAATCAAAAAAATCTGGGGATAACAGCGATCGGAAGATGGTACTGCAATCGTAGTGACCTCGTGTAAAATTGGACTCATTTATCTTACATGAACAATAAAAAATCCCTAATCCTTACATCCAGGATCAGGGATGACGTCTCGCATATGGCAATCTGTACATGTTCAACCAAGGGTTGTCCATGCGCATAGAATGGCCCGAAACGCTGTCCTTTCCTCGAAGGAACACCGGTTTGTACGTCCAGGGCAGGTAACCTGACTTACAGGAATCATCCTGTTTTACAGTGGCGGGACCGTGCCGGATTTGCACCGGCTTCCCCATTTCACCCTTGTGTGTTTCACGACTCGTACTAATAATCTGCCATGAACACAGCCTTCACACGCGGGACCCTTGGTCGCTGATATGGTAAATCATTGCCGTGTAATTTCTGCATGTTGCATACTCGTTCAGGCTTCACTGCCTGCAGCGTATCTGTATCCATGCTGAAGTCACACTTCTGTTGTGATTATAGGGTATATTGTACATCCTTACAACCCGATCGGCGGAAAAGTCACTATGCTGCCAAACCACTCATTCCCCTGTTGATCAAGCTGAACCTGAATCGCCTGTCCCGGGACAACATGTGTATCCCAGAATCCAAGCCCGGCAATCAGACGGGACAAGGCATAGCGGATGACACCACCATGCGTAACTACAACTATGGTTGACTCGCGCCCCTCATCAACGTGCATCGAAGGACGACCCTCCAATAACATCTCTTGGAGAAAGGAATCCAACCGTCCGGTAAACTCCTGCCACGATTCCCCTCCGGGCGGAGTGACCTCCTGTGGCGCATCAATCCAGCTTCGGTACACAGGGTTATCCTTGAGCTGATCATACGTCAGCCCTTCCCACTCTCCAAAATCATTCTCGCGCAGACGTGAGTCGAACTTCACCTGTCCGATGGCATCAGGAAGAATCTGTTCCAGCGTCTGCCGACAGCGAAGCAGATCACTGCAATATACCTCGTGCCACGAAACACATCTCAATTGTTCATGAAGCGGAGCCAGTTCTTCTTTGGCATTTGGCAGCAGACCGATGTCGGTATGCCCCAGGTATCTTTTTTCCAGATTCCACAGCGTTGTCCCATGACGGACCCACAGGATGTTTCGTTTCAGCGGCCCGGGTTGATCCCTATGTACTTCATTGCCTGCATTCTCTTCATTTACGGCCATAACAGCGTCCCTCCTGCCAGCCACACTCCCAGCGTTATGAACACGCATAGTACCACAAAAGCCCCTGCCGACCAGAACATCAGACGTGACGTTTGCACAATATCCTCGGCTTCCATCGGCCTTATTGCCTCGCCCATGTAGGCACGAAATGAAGCAACTCCGTGATACACGTTATGTCCGCCAAGCCGGATGCCCAGTGCTCCAGCTACCGCTGATTCGGGAAAACCGCTATTCGGACTTGGATGTAGTCTTGCATCCCGTGCGACCATGCGTGCTGCTCCTTTGGCGTCCAGCTTCATGACCCAGGCACCCACAATTAACAGCATCGCGGTCAGTCGCGCAGGTATCCAGTTCGCCACATCATCCAGACGGGCCGAGGCCCAGCCAAGATGCAGATACTTGTCATTTTTATATCCGACCATGGAATCCAATGTGTTGACGGCGCGATAAGCCATGGCTAACGGAGCACCTCCAATGAGCGCATAGAATAACGGGGATACAATGGCATCCACGATATTTTCGGCAACCGTCTCTACCGTTCCCCGCACAACCTCCGGTTCATCCAGATGCGCTGTATCACGTCCAACAATCATGCCCAGTGAACGTCTGGCAGCCGGCCAATCCTGCTGCTTTAGATGACGATACACTTCCATACCTGCATCCTTCAGCCCTTTTGAAGCAATGGTCGTGGCGATGAGCACCACTTCAGCTGCCGCCGCAATGACAGGATGAATCAACCCAAGCACATATACGAGTCCCCAAGTGATGGCAAAGGAACCTCCCGCAATCACAATTGGGAACAAAACCCCTGCTCTCTTCAGCCCCGAATCTGTGTTCACACGCGAGCGAATGACACGCTCCAACGCCGAGATGCCTTTTCCCATGCCAATCACCGGATGGGGAATCCAGCGCGGATCTCCGATACATCGGTCCAACAGGTAAGACAGTATAATAATCCAGGCTCCCGCCATGCCTGTCCAGAGTGGCCAAGTCCATAGATGCTCTACCTCAAAAGTCATTTGTGCCTGATCCTCTCTTTCCATAACAGTCCGGCCTGAAGGCTCTCCGTTACCGTGTCGTATACCAATCTGCCAATCGCCGCCCCTGCCGTAGTCGCCGTCCCGGCATACGTGATCATCGGATGAGGTTCCTCCACTGCCTGACGTACCGCAAACACAATGGCATCGGTTGTGGTGCCCGTGGCGGGCAACCCGTTCTCCGAATCCAGAACACCTGCATCCGCCAGCGCTGCCGCTTTGGCTTCCACCGCCGTCTGTACCGCATTCACCATCGCCCCGGTGGTCATGCGTCCATTCAACCAGAGCATGATGTTAATTGTACCCGGGACATAGGGCTGCATGGTTAGATTCCGTGCTGAAGGAGAAGAGTGGTCCCTGCCGGAAGCCATCGTCTTATTTCCCGCCGCATCAAATACCGTTCTCTCCGACCCCGCGCGTGCTGCATTTGATACACCCGCAGTGGTACAGCACAGAAGACCAAATTCATCACTTGTATATTCCTGAACGGAGGTATGCTCCAGCCTTACGGCTGTCAGTAATCCGGCACATTGATCCCGTGGCTCTTGCCATTCGTTCAGTGCCTGTTCGATATCACGAGGCGGATCTTCACAGCGGTAATGCCTATCCACATAGATATTAAATATGCGATCCAGTTCTAACATCCCACCGCCATATACCGCACTCGACAACGCTTGGGCAGCCATTGGGCTCTGTGCTTTGATATGTCGTTCATGTGCAGATATGTTCAGTCCCGGCCAGGAAGAGGACACATATTCATTTTCGTCTGTTTTTCCATTAGCAAAATAATTATAAAACGGGAGTGTCACTGCCGCTTCCCTCCCTGTTCCTGTTCCGAATCTTTCGTCTGCTCCTGCTGACTTGATTCATGAATGGAGGTCTGATCAGCATTCGGATATCCCTTGCTTTCCAGCACGCTGCCCAGCACTTCGAGTAATGTAGCATTGGCATCTGCATCCTTGACCGCGAAACGAACATGCCCTTCGTCAAGCCCCGGATACATGGCACAGCTGCGAATCAGAATGCCCCTTTGGCCCAGCGCCTGCTGCATGGATGCTGCTGTCCAAGGGGCTGGCACACGTGCCAAAATAAAGTTCGCCTCTCCCGGTGTCACCACACATCCACGCGCCTGCAGTCCTGCGATGAGATGTTCCCGTTCCCGCGAGATCTGTGATATGGTCTCCCGTTCGTACCGTTCTCCACTTCGCAGACAGGCCTCACCTGCCATGAGCGCCAGACCGTTAACACTCCACGTCACCTGTTTCTTCGTCATCGCCTGGATGTATTCCGCACGACCCAAAGCATAGCCGAGACGCAAGCCCGGAATGGCATAAAACTTCGTCATCGAACGAATGATGATTACATTGGGATAGTCGCTCAGATGTGCTGCCAGGGAATGACGCCGGTTTACCGGAATAAAATCCATAAAGGCCTCGTCAATGACAAGTACGGTTCCCGTTTCTTCCGCTTTGCGGGCAAGCCTTTGCAATACCTCAAGCGGATATTGTACACCGTTTGGATTGTTCGGCTGGCCGAGGAAGAGCAAGTCTACCTTTTCCATGAGTTGCTCGATGTCCTTGGGTTCTGCTCGCCACGCCAGCTCTTCTTTGCCCTCTGTATGCACAACCTCGGCACCAAATTGTCGGGCCAATGCGCGGTACTCCGAGAATCCCGGTTCCACTGTACCCACCTTGCGCGGGGCAAGCCCCAGCAGAATGAGCGCCATACTTTCGGCTGCACCATTGCCCACGGAAATCTGCTCCTGCATCACACCAAGACGCTCGCTCAGCAGTGCTTTGAATCTACGATGCCCCGGATCGGGGTACCGAATCACGGACTGCAACCCTTGCTGTATAGACTCCAGCACTTCTCTGGGCGGACCGAGCGGATTAATGTTGGCACTGAAATCCAGAAATTCAGCGGCTTCCCTCCCAAATCGCGACGCAGCCGTCTCCACGTCCCCGCCATGTCCGAACACTTCGATATAACCGGTCATTCTTCCGTCATCCTTTCTGTATGTCCTTTTTATTATGGATGGCACGGGAGGTGTGGGTCAATCCTGTTTTCTTTGTGTCCCAACCATAATTCGTTTACAATAGAAGAGGAATTTCGGTTCCGTTTGATATACAAGGTTCACTACATAAGGGACTAGCAATCCCTCACATACATTAATGGAGGAATGACCATGCTGTTTGTAGACAACCAGGGCATTACAGATCCTTCTGTAAACCTTGCCATTGAGGAGTACATTCTGAAGCATCTGCCGATGGAGGATGACAGCTATCTGCTGTTCTACATCAACCGTCCGTCGATCATCATCGGAAAGCATCAAAATACAATTGAAGAAATTAATATCGAGTACGTTCAGGATAACGGTGTGCAGGTGGTTCGTCGTCTTTCGGGCGGCGGAGCGGTATATCACGATCTGGGTAACCTGAATTTCAGTTTTATTACAGCGGATGACGGTCAATCCTTCCACAATTTCCGCAAGTTTACCCAGCCTGTGGTTGAAGCTTTGCACGAGCTTGGTGTAAATGCAGAGTTGACCGGGCGTAATGATCTGCAAGTTGGCGAAAAGAAAATCTCGGGCAACGCCCAGTTTTCCACACGTGGGCGCATGTTCAGTCATGGCACATTGATGTTTGATCTGAATCTGGAGCATGTTCAGGCTTCCCTGAACGTCAATCCCGAGAAATTCAAATCCAAGAGCACCAAATCCGTGCGCAGCCGGGTCGCCAACATACGGGATCTGATTGACACCAACCTGACGATTGAGCAGTTCCGCGACGAGCTGTTACGTCACATTTTCCGGATGGAGCCGAAGGACGTTCCACAGTACACGCTCACTGATAAGGACTGGGACAAAATCAAGGAAATCTCTGCTGAGCGTTATAACAACTGGGACTGGAACTATGGCTTGTCTCCGGAAAGCAATGTGAAGCACACTCGCAAATTCCCTGTCGGTATCATCGATCTGCGCATGAACATCAAGGATGGACATATCGAAGATATCAAAATCTTTGGCGATTTCTTCGGTGTAGGCGATGTGGCGGATATCGAAAATATGCTGCGCGGCAAGCGTTATGAGGAATCCGATGTGCGTACTGCACTTGAGGGACTGGATGTAAAACATTACTTCGGCAATCTTGAGCTGGAAGACTTTATCGGCCTTGTTTTCCTGGAAGAGTAGGATCTAGATGGAAGTATAGTTTTAGAACGAAGTCTAAGATTACACGTTAACGGAGAAGACAGAATTCATCGGGAGAAGCGAAGCGTTCGCCTAAAGCTTTTTGAAAAAAGCTACATCGGAAGCATACGCTTATCAACGGATTTCCCCTTGGGGAATGGAATCAAAAATCCGGGGATAACAGCGATCGAAAGATGAATCTGTATTCGGAGTGGCCTCGTGTAAATCTTATTTTTTCGTTCGTTAGTATAGATACAGATAAAAAAGGAGAGAAACACAGATGACCTACAAATTGATTGCAATCGACATTGATGACACACTGATTAACGACAACAAGGAAGTAACCCCTGCTACACAGACTGCACTGGAACAAGCGGTTGCCCATGGTGTAACTGTAACGCTGGCGACTGGACGTGCTTATGCTTCCGCACAAGCGCTTGCTCGTCAAACCGGACTTAACGTGCCGATCATTACGTATCAAGGCGCATTGGTGAAAAACCTGCTGGACGAAAAAGTCCTCTATGAGCGTTACGTTCCACAGGAAGCTTCCCGCAAATTGTATGATTACTGCCTGGAGAACAATCTCCACCTTCAAACATACATTGACGACAAGCTGTATGCCCGTGAGGAAAACGACAAGCTGCGTGATTATGCCAAACTAAACGGCACCCAATATTATATCGAATCTGATTTCATCAAAGTCATCGAACAGAAGACACCGAAGCTGCTTATTATCGATGAGCCTGACTACTTGGATAAGGTTGCTGTTGAACTGCGTGAATTGCTCGGACCACAAGTGCATATCACCAAATCCAAACCTTACTTCCTGGAAATTATGCACAATGAAGGAACCAAAGGTCACGCCCTTACGTTCCTGGCTGACCACTTCGGTCACCAGCTCAGCGAGTGTATTGCCATCGGCGACTCCTGGAATGACCATGAGATGCTTGAAGTTGCTGGTCTTGGTGTAGCAATGGGAAATGCCATCCCTGCCCTGAAAGAGCTGGCGGACTACATTACGGCAAGTAATAACGAAGACGGTGTAAAAGAAGTTATTGAGAAGTTTGTGCTGAACGCAGAGTAAATAAGGTCAACGAACAGCCCAGTCAGTGAATTTCACTGTGCAGGGCTGTTTTTTTGATTTTAAAAATATGTTCATTATCCTATTTAAACGATTATATTAGCTATATTTCTCTGTTATTTTTTATGTTTTGAGAGCAACAATGCGGTAATCAAGGATAAGTGTAGTGAAATCGTAATCGCCATAGATAAGATGACACGATTTGTATCTTGGACATCGGCAAAAAACAAAACAATAAAAAATACAATGAATGAGATTACAATGCTAGCTATGAAATTTAAAGTTATTCGTTTCATGTTTTGCCCACTTTCACGCACCACGGAGTATTGTCTTACTTGCTCATGGCATGCTGGAAAGACTCCAGCAGTTTCTTGATTTGCCCATCAAATTCCAGTTGAAATGACGGAATGATCTCATCTATTTTTTGCTGGAACAGCTCCGGATCTTGGACACCAAGCTCCGCTCTTAACTCCATTTCTTCTTCGGAACCATTGTCGTTCAGGATCATGTTCAGGATTTCACCTTTAAAATATTCACTCGGAGGAAGGATTAGAGCATTCATCAGGAACTGGGTAAAAAAGAGATGTTTATTATTTTCCTGACTCGCCTTTTTCATAGCCTGCTTAGTAAACAAGTTTATATACTTCTGAGCAAACGCAACCCCTTTCATTCGGGAAGGTCCAACATGTTCGACCCCTTTCCAACGCAGATCGGCCACAGAACTAAGCCACCAGGCCGGTTCAATGGCCTGCTGCATACGAAGCAACACTTGGCGCTCAAACTGCGGCTCAGGATGCATTCGCTGCTCATCCAAACATTTCGCTAGGGTCTCCGCTTCAATTGCAGCGACCGTCATGCCTTGGCCATGGATCGGATCGAAGCTGCAAAATGCATCGCCAAGGACGAGTAATCCGGAGGGCCAATTCTCCATCAGTTCAAAATGTTGACGGACAGACTCGGAAATACGGTATCCACGCGGCCCTTGAAAAGGCTCCAGCTGTTCTTCCAACGCTACGATTTCATCCGAAGCAAACAGATGTTTGATTTGCTCTTGGAACTCATCCGGATGAGTTGAAGGATATTCATCTCCTCCTGCGTTGAACAATAATAGTCCAGCGATATCATTTTCAATGCGCCACAACATGCCTGCACGAATTCCTTGCACAGGATCGGACTCTGTTATCACCGTACCCCAGTCGTTTTGAATAGAGGATGGTATCTTATAATAGCGCGTGCTGTAACCAAGCGACACCTTCAGCACTTCCGGCTCAGGCACGGAAAACGCTATCTGTTCAAGCCATTTGATCAATTTGGAAGAACGTCCCGAGGCATCAATAACCATATCTGCTGCAAGCATTTCTTCCCGGTTATCCCTACCTCTTATTTTGGTATACACGCCTGTAATCGAACGCTCATCTTCTGATGTCATTAACCCGGTAACTTCCGTATTCGTTAAGAAGTTTATATGTTCTATGTGCTGGACTCGCTGACGCAGTACCCATTCCAGCAGAGCTCTGCTGCTCGATGCAATTTTGAATGAGGAAGCAGCATTCGCCTTATTAACTAATCTACCATAGCGATTGGCAATCATAAACTTCTCTTCATGCGAAGGAATGGCACCAAGCGCGACCAATTCGTCATTGTATCCGGGAAAGTAATTTTCCAGAATGAGTCCGCCCCGGGTAATACACGATGTGGATGAAAGGATTGAGGCACTCCCTGCCGATTCGCCGGCTCAGAAGGCAATTCATCTCGCTCAATGATACATACCTTATCATAATAATCAGATAACATCCTTGCAGTGATTAATCCTGCAATACCTGCCCCAATTACCACTGCTTTTTTCATGTCGGACATCGCCACTTCACCCTCTCTAATCCATCATATTTTATCTACACTTGTAGCCCTATCAAAAAAATTACTTATAATACCAATATACACTTGAAATCTCGTATCATGTAAGAATCAATGTGTTGATACTATATAGCTAAACTACAATAAGGAACTGATGTAGATGAAAATGATTGATAAAAAGGTGGATTTGAGAGTTACCCGAACTCATAAATTGTTAACGATGGCACTACTCGATCTGTTATGTGAGAAAGGCCAACTATTCAGCAACATCACAATTAATGAGATATGTGACAAAGCTATGGTTCACCGAACAACGTTTTACAAACATTTTAAGGATAAATTTGCTCTACTGTCCTCCACCCTAACTTGTCGTCCTTCGGGATTATTTACACATGAATGTAGAAGATCGATTACAGCAGCCTTTACAAAGCGTATCTAAAATTTTGTTTGGAAATGTACTAGAGACAATTGTGCAGAACCAACAGAAGGATGAGGCGTTTAACAACTTTTTCATACATTATATCGGAGAGATATTCAGAAGAGATTTTCTGGAATTGAAGAGAAGAGGTAAACAATTTTTACTTCCCATAGAACTGGTAGCCGAGTTTCACTCGGGGGTGATTCGTTTACTTGTGACCTGGTGGATACAACATTTCGAAGAGAATGTTACGGCAGAACAGATGGATGAATATTATTACCTACTGGTTAACGAGAATATCATGTTGGAATAACAAACAGCTCAACCTAAAATCAATGGCTGATTTTGAGATTGAGCTGCATACCTTCAAACTTTACCTATTTTAAAACAGACTCGGAAGCCTGCACTGTCATCCTCGCACGACTTCTTTTCTTCAACCAGCCGCTCACCTTCTCATTCATCGCCAGCAGACCTGAAACGACAAGCACTACACCAATCCATGTAACCCAGCTGACATGCTCACCGTAGACAACAGCACCAAGCCCTACGGCAATGGGTGGTGAAATGTATAACCATGTTGCTGGAAACAACGGGTTCGTACGCGACATAATCCAATAGAACAGACTGTGCCCAACCATCGAGCCAACTACAGTCAAATATATCACGGACGAGACGGCAGGAAGCCAATCCAAAGCAGACATGTTCCAGGATTCGGTCACCGCTGAGAGCAAGCTTAACAACAGTCCCCCATACATCATCTGTACTGCGTTAATCGCAACGGGGTTCGCTTCTTTGAACTGATTAATAACCTTTTTGGAGTACAATGCACCTGCCGAATAACAGACCTCCCCCACCAGTACCGCGATACAACCCCACATGAACAGAGATCCTGCACCAAGCGATACACCTGGCAGCACAACCAGAACCACACCGGTGAACCCGATCAGGCAGCCTGTAATCATACGGGCAGATGTTTTTTGCCGTAACAGCGCCGTCTGCATCAACATAATCATCAGCGGCCCTGTCGCTGACAGAATGGCACCCACACCCGAGCTCACATGCTGTTCAGCCCAATATAATGTGGCAAAGGTGCCGAAGGTCAGACCCGCTCCCGTCAGCAGCATCTCCTTGCGGAACAGCAGGGACCAGCTCACTTTGCCCTTCATCCTCATCCATGCAAACATCAGCGCTCCCGCGATTACAAATCGCAATCCGGCTGACAGAAAAGGTGGCATGCCTGCCTCTACTCCAATTTTAATAGCCAGAAATGTTGTACCGAAAATAAGACACATAACCGTAAATGCAATCCCCACCACGATAACCACTCCTTTATCTGTTCTCCATCATATCTCATGGTCTACAGAACAGAATTAAAAAAACAGAACAGTTTTCTCCCATTAGCTGTTACAATAGAGTTCAAAAGGAGTGTGAACCGGGTGGGCAGAACCATGATGATGACAGATAACAGCCTGAAATTATATGAGCAAGTAATCCATTATCTCGTTGTGCGTATAGAAGCGGGAGAGTGGGCCGAACATGAAAAACTGCCATCTGTACGAAGCCTGTCCGAGCTACTCGGCGTCCATCGGCTGACCGTCTTCAAAGCCTATCAGGAGTTAAAGGAACGTGGGAGTGTTTATGTGAAGGACAAGTCCGGTTATTATGTCAGTCCATCAACTCCCTTCTCAGTAACGGATCAGGCGGATGATCCCGCCGTGTCTGCCTGGCTGCATTGGGATTCACTTGCACGAGTACAGTCCCTTGAAGCAGAATACCAGTTTTCCAAATCGTTAATCGATCCCTCTCTGTTGCCCAACCGTTATTGGGGTGAACTAATGCGTGATTTGCTAGATCAATATCCCCGTTTGCTCGGAACGTATTCCACAATTCAGGGAGATCTGGAATTGCGAAGTGCGCTGGCAAGCCATCTAACAAAAAAAGAACGTTTCTATCTCTCTGCAGACGAAGTGCTCATTACATCGGGTGCCCAGCAAGCGATCGATGTCATCTCGCGGACGCTGGTCAAACCCGGAGATCGGGTGTTGATGGAACGGCCTACGTATGGACCAGCAATGGAGATTTTCCGCAAACAAGGTGCTCGTCTGATCTTTACGGATATTCACTCGGACGGGTATGATCTGGAGCAGATCGAACATCTGATGAAAAGTGAGAAGCCGCGCCTCTTTTATATGACACCGACCTTTCAGAATCCAACCGGCATTAATGTTCCAGTAGAACATCGCAAGCAGTTACCCGAACTTGCAGAACAGTATGGTTGTTTTCTGCTCGAAGACGACAGCACCTATGATATCTATTTTAAGGATAAACCTCCTGCACCGATTTTCACCTATGACACCACCGGACACACGCTGTACATTCGCAGTTACAGCAAGTATGTTGCACCCGGGCTACGGATTGCAGCCATCATATGCCGTCAGCGTTTCATGCCAGGACTACAGGCTGTAAAATCACTTACAGATAACGGAACACCCCTTCTGAACCAGAAGCTTTTTCTCCGTTATTTTCAGTCAGAACGTATGCATCAGCATCTGTCCAAGCTGCGGACCGCCATCCAGCTACGGATGGAAGTGATGGAACAATCTCTGCTGGAAACGGACTGGACGTGGACCCGGCCGGAGGGCGGACTCAACTTTTGGGTAGAGCTTCCTGAGGGTGTGGATACAGGGAGACTACTTCACCGATGCATGGAACAATCCGTTGCCTTTGTACCCGGAACCGTATTTGATTCTTCGGATCATTCAGCCAGTCGCAAGCTGCGCCTGTCCTTCTCTTATGCACATGAGCAGCAGATTCGGGAAGGCATGAGCAGGCTTATTACGCTTGCAAAAGAAATGTAAGGTTTGGATTTCCTGGAACTGTCATCACTCCGAAGAATATCAAATGCAATTGCCCTCTCACTCTGCTACATCAAAAAAAGTCGCCTTAAGGCGACTTTACTTTTGGTGTTCTATATTCTCTACCTGCACCCGCTTTGTGCTTAAAGGTCTTTTCTTGCAAACAAGCGGATCGTAATAAGATAAGACACTACAAACAAACCTATAATGCCTACAGAAACCAATGCCATTGTCGTTGTGGTAATCATACCGTTCTCGTTGGCCATACTCATGAGGTACGCAACGGGTTGCGCCAGTATAATCATGCAGACCATGAATATCGCATTGATGATACCAGCACCTTTTTTGCTAAGTCCGTAGAAAAGAGGCATGTATATGGAAACTAATACAAGCACCATACCTACGGCAATGACAATATCCCTAAGTGAATAATTCGGCTTGTTCAGTTCAGGATAATTCAGGTTCACAAGCTGGTGAATTACAAACGACGCGAGTACCCCGAATAACGTATAGATTATAGCAGAAAGGTACTTGGCTTTTACAATCTGTTTGCGGCTAACGGGGAGTGTGACCAGGAAATTGTGATTATGGTTCTTGATATCAATCATGGTTGCCAGCATGACCGAACCAAAGGCTGTGTAGATGCCTACAAAATACATTGACATTTCACTCTGGGGTATAAAGGCGAAACTAAATACCACCAGGTATAATCCAATCGTCCACAGTGAACTTTTTAGTACAATGAAATCTTTACGAAGCAAGTTAAGCATATTTGCGTCCTCCCTTCGCCGTAAAATAAATGAGGTCTTCCAACGTAGGTCTTTGTAAAAGAGCAAGGCTATCAAATAACCGTTCTGCCTCTGCCTTATGATCCGACAATGCTTCAAAACCAACGGCTGTCTCGCGTATTCCGATGAAATGTTTCCGAATGTCGGAATCAAGCAGATCCATATCCCCTTTTACAATCGTATACCTTTCCAGCACATCATCTTTGGCTTCATTGAACACCAGTTTTCCTTGATGAATAAACGTAATGTAGTCTGCAATACGTTCCAGATCGGTCGTAATATGCGTTGAGAAAATAATGGACCTTGTTTCGTCCTGTATCATATCTGCAAGCAGATCGAGCAGTTCCCGCCTAAATACAGGATCAAGCCCGGATGTTGGTTCATCCATAATCAGCAAATCTGCTTCATGCGACAAAGCTACGGCGAGAGAATACTTGATCTTCATGCCTTTGGACAGATCCTGAATTTTCTTTTTGGGAGACAGTTCGAACTGATCCAAGTAGTCATTGAACGCTTTATTATCCCATTTGGTGTAAAAAGGAGCGATCATTTGTGTCATTTCCCGGATCGTTAGATGCTCATAGTAAAAACATTCATCGGACACAATGCCAAGGCGTTGCTTGATATCAACTTCCTGATTGGGCATCTCACTGCCCAATGTCTTGAGGCTTCCCTTATCGGGCTGGATCAGACCCGTGATCATTTTGATCAAAGTACTCTTTCCCGCCCCATTCGGACCAATAAGTCCCGTAATATATCCTTTTTTCACATCAAGAGATACATTATCCACTTTAAATAAGGGATACGTTTTGGTTACATTACGTAATTCGATAGCGTTCATTATGCTTATTCCTCCTCAACCAACAATGTAAGATGATGGATTACATCCTGTGAACTCATGCCCAGTTCTCTGCTCTCACGAATCACTTCGAGCATCTTCTCTTCCAATTGTTTCATCCGCCGCTCTCGAATAAAGTCCTGATTGGCTCCGGATACAAAGCTCCCTTTGCCTACAACTGAATCGATCAGCTTCTCCTTCTCCAGCTCTTCATAGACACGTTTAGTTGTAATAACACTGACTTGCAGATCCTTGGCGAGTTGCCGAATGGAGGGAAGACTATCTCCAGCAACCAATTCTCCGCTCAAGATGCTCTGTCTGATCTGATTTAAAATCTGCATGTAGATCGGATCGCTCGAAGCGTTCGATATTAAAATGTTAATCTTTCCTCACCTCAATGATGTTACGTAGTTTTCAGTAGGTATAGTGTATATATATAATATATACACTATACCTACTGATGGTCAATCTTTATTTCAGATTGTTCTTATTCTGATCCGATCCATAGACACGGACTGGCTAATCTGTACGACAAAAAGAGGACGTCAGTTTCCTGTTCGTCCTCTTGATTAATCAAGCCCGAAAGGTCACATGACCTTCCGGGCTACTGTTATGAGCTGGATATGACCTTATCCACCAATCCATATTCGACTGCTTCAGCAGCGGTCAGGAAATAATCTCGATCTGAGTCCTTCTCAATCCGCTCAATCGACTGTCCTGTATGATCGGCTAACAGCTTGTTAAGGCGCTGACGATGCTGAATGATGCGGTTAGCATGAATCAGCATATCCGACGCCTGCCCTCGCGTACCGCCATGTGGCTGATGGATCATGATCTCACTGTTTGGCAATGCCATACGTTTGCCTCTTGTTCCACCTACCAGCAATATCGTGCCAAAGCTTGCCGCCATCCCTGTACAGATCGTGGAGATATCCGGCTTCACGAATTGCATCGTGTCATAGATCGAAAATCCTGCGGTCACCGACCCACCAGGGCTGTTGATGTACATCTGGATGTCCTTCTCCGGGTCCTCTGCAGTCAGAAACAATAACTGGGCCACGATGGCATTTGCCATCTGATCCTCAATCTCTCCGGACACCATAATGATCCTGTCTTTGAGCAAACGGGAATAAATATCATAACTCCGCTCTCCGCGAGCAGTTTGTTCCACTACATAGGGCACTACATTCATATGTGTCGCCTCCTCGGTTTAGGCAACCATGTTGATCGTGTACCCGCCTCCATATGACATCGAGTTCATGCCAGAAGTAGAGTACCCGTACATCATTGGCTGCATGGATGGAGACGGCAAAGTCTGCTGCAAAATCGTCCCCGCCACAGCCATCGGATCATCGGTCCGATTCAGGCACAGATCAATGATTTGGGCTGTATCCCCATTACGAAATGCCAGCAGGTAGCTACGCAGTTCCTCCCGATTGTCCTCCACTGCGTCCTCCTCGTACTGCAATTCTGTGTCCGATTGTTCCAACCTGTGCCTCACTTCAGCTATGGCAGAGCGTGCACGACTTAACGCTGCTTTCACAGCACCTTCTGTCGTATCCAGCATTTCCGCAGTCTCTGCCGCCTTATAACCCATTAATTCACGTAATACATATATCACTCGCTGCCACGGTGGTAGCGTATTTACAAGAAGTTGTACGGCAGACTCCAATTCCTCGAATCGCCTTTCCTCCTCCATTTCGTGTAGGAGCGGCTTTAAGCTATCCAGTTTATATGCCAATCTCTCCCGCTGACGTAAGATATCAATCCAGCTGTTGCGTGCAATACGAATCAGATAAGCTTCCCAGTTTATATCTTTATTCATCCCGGAAGTTCCAACTACACTCGACGACAATACTTTGAGACAGGTCTCCTGAACCAGATCCTCCGTGTCTGGAACTGATTTCGTCAGAGATAAACAATACGCATACAACGAACCCATCAGATCGGGTAGTACGGTATGGATGCTTTGGTTCAATTGATTTTTTCTGTCGTTGCCATTGAATTCAATATCGAATTTATCTTGTTTCCCATCATCATGTGGTCTGTTGATTCTGCAATCCACGGACTTCACAAAGGCCATCTTGGGGGCCCCCCTTTGCTGGTTCCTGATTGATTTTGACTTACACTATGTAAACGAAGAACCCCTTGTAAAGGATACGCTCTTCTGAATTTATTTTTATTACGCTAGTTAAGTTGGGTTACGCATTCGTTTCCAGCTTTAATGTTCCAAGCGGCACCTTCATCCCGGTAAGGGCAATCGTAATACGTTGATCCAGATTATAATTCTGCCGTACATCGACGTCATGAGACATATGTGTAAAATAAGTATGACCTGGCTTCAGTTCCAGCAGCAGCTCCTGCGCCTCACGCATATCGTACACGGAACGTGTTGAGAATTCCGCAAGTTCATGCACAAAGCTTGTTCCAAGCACCAGCAGATCCAGTCCCAGCAACGGCTCTTTTTCGGATGGCTTCAGGTCAATGGCGTCTGAACAATACGCCCAGCTATACCCAACCCGATCCAGCCGATACGCGTACGAATACCCGTTATGCCCATGACATACTTTCCAGGAATGCACCTTCCATCCCCCGAGTTCAATATCATCATCAGTTTCCAGAAAGTCCATATGACGCCCTAACCAGGGAAACTGTCCCTGAATAGTGGATATCACTTCACGCGGTGCATACAAACGTCCCTTTACACCCAACCAGCGGCATGCATCCGCCCATTCCGGCAATCCTCCAATATGATCAAAATGGGCATGAGTGACGAGCAGCGTATGCACCATACGTAATCCCTGATCCTCCATCTGTGATCTCCAGTCTGGTCCGCAGTCAATCATGAACTGTTCATTCGCACCATCCCCACCACCGTCAATCAGAACAGAAGAACGTTTCCGTTTATTTTCTCCCGTAAGCCTTGCCTCTGTACATATTTCGCAATCACAATACACACGTGGAACGCCCATCGCATCGCCAGTGCCCAGAAATGTTAGCTGATTCAATCCGCATTCCCCCTGAATTAATGATATGTAGATTGTAATCGTCCACCCCTGTTTTTGCAAAAAAAGACCATCCCGCTGCAGTTCTCCACTGCAATTCGGGACAGTCTGTGGTCTGACCGTTCGCCGTCAGACTTTAATTCCATGCTTCGCTCCATTCGGGAGCGTACGCTCAATTTAAACCAGTGCCCGCAGCTTCAACGTCAGTTCCTGACCCGCAGGTACATCCTTCGAATCCGTAATCACCCAGTTCGACGCAAGCCGTTTCGCCAGCACCTCTGCCTGCTCCGGTTTCAACTGTAATCCGGTGACGATTCCTTCACCCACTGTGAAGTCTCTCTCTGGCTGTACCTTAAAGGCCTTTTCCAACCAGATTCCGAGTCCACCACGTGTGTTAAAGGTAATCCGGTAGCCGTCTTTCACTGCTGCTTCCAGATTTTCACCATGCTCATCCGCATACGAGAAAAATTCGTTATATCGGTATTCCTCTTCAGACACGGCGTCAAAAGCGGAAACGTCTTTGGCTTGAATGGCTTTTAGAATATCTTCCTCGGACATTCCCTTACCGCGGGCCTGCTCCAGTCGAATTGCTGTACTTTGGGATAATTTGATCTCTGCACTCATCCAACTCACACCTTCCTGCTAGTACTATGTAACAATCATGATTCAGTATACCTCTATTATAACCTTTTGGCAGTAAAAAACCTCCATCTCTATTTCCATTGAAATGAAGGTTTAGTTCCACATGCGCGGTTACCTATTCGATTACATCAGCCATACTCATAATCCCGCGAGCACCTGATACCACACGCCACGTTTGGAGTACAACGTACTGCGTACCTCATCCCATCCCCCTAGATAGTTAATATCAAATAGCCCTTCTGGCGTTGGGAATGTGGACTCTGTCTGTGCAAATACATCCGGATCTACTGAACGAAAACCATGCTTGGCAAAAATACGCTGCGCTTCTGGTGTACGCAGATATGCGACAAAGGCTTCTGCCAGTTCGCGATTTCCATGTTTATCGGCATATTTATTCACTACAACTGCCGGGTTCTCAATCAGGATCGTATTTTTTGGAATGACGATGTCATAATCCACACCTTTGGCGATCCGGGCAAGCAATTCATTTTCATACGTGACGATGACATCACCCACACCATATTCGAATGCAGCCATCGAAGAACGCCCACTCTTGTCCAATGATTCAACGTTACGATGTACCTGTTCGAGAAAAGCCTTGGCTGCGGCAGGATCTTTCTTCCCCTCTTGCTCCTCCGACAGTTTCAATCCGGCACCGTAAATGGCATTAATGTCCCATTGTGCGCCCCCGGATGTCTTTGGATTAGGGTAGAGCACCTTCACTCCCGGTTTGGTTAAATCCTGAAAATCATGAATTCCGAGCGGGTTGCCTGCTCTTGTGCCCAGAACAACAATCGAACGGGTGATCATGCCCTCATGAGGGGTCTGTTTCCAATCGGAGCTAACCAGATCGGCTTTGACCAGCTTCTCGATATCACTCTCCATCGCGAGCAAGGCCACATCAGCCTCGAATCCACCAACGATGGCTCTTGCCTGTGTACCCGATGCTTCATAGGACTCCTGGAAGTTAATCGTCTGTCCGGTTTTTGCCTTCCACTCCTCCTGGAACTTGGGTAGCAACTCGCCTACAGCGTCTTTCGCTACACTATAAGCACCAATCACCAGCGTATTGGATGAATCGTTACCAGAGGGCTCGTTCTGTTCGCTTGCCCCCTCCTGCTTGCTGCACCCAGCGGTCATGCAGACGAGCAGAAGCATGAGGGCAACATTTAAGAGTATGGCTTTCTTCTTCCTCGTCTGCATGGGCAGCCCCTTTCTTCCACTTGATCTAAATCATCACCGGCATCGGATCTTCCTTCAGTCGGTTTTCAACCACCCAACTGTTGGAGTCATTGAACAGGTATGCACGGTGTACAAGGACGCGAATTTGTTGACCGATCTCCAATGTCGTTTTCTCCAGGGAACGATATGTGATTAACTTATGACCCTGTACGTCCACCTCTACCATCCATTGACTGCCGCGGAAATGAAGATGTTTGACTGTACCTTTTTCCGTTGCAGACAACATGGTGAACTCGTTTTTCAAGCCGATCTCAATATACTCCGGTCGAATCAGCGCTTTGGTATGTTCACCCTCGACGGCATGTTCGAATCCTTTCAACTGGGAAGCATCCTCCACAACCGTAGACTCCCCGATAAATGTAGCGACAAACGGTGTCTGCGGGTTTTTGTAGATATCCCAAGGTGTGCCCTTCTGTTCCAGACGACCCTGACTGATAATCATGATCTCGTCCGCCACTTCAATCGCTTCATCCTGGTCATGCGTTACAAAAATCGAAGTGATTCCTACCCGCTCGATTAGCTCCCGCAACCATGAACGCAGTTCCTGACGGATCTTCGCATCAATGGCCGCGAACGGTTCGTCCAGCAATAACAGCTGCGGCTCAGGGGCGAGTGCTCTGGCAAAAGCCACACGTTGACGCTGTCCACCAGACAACTGGTGTGGATAGCGCTGTTCAAAACCTTTTAACCCGGTCAGTTCAACAAGTTCCATCACCCGATCACGGATCTGGGCTTTTGGTGTCTTCTTGACCTTGAGTCCAAAAGCAATATTCTCAAATACCGTCATATGTTTGAACAAGGCATAGTTCTGGAATACAAATCCGATGCCACGCTCCTGTGGAGGCAGATGGTTCACGACTTTTCCGTGAAAGCGAATCTCTCCGGAACCCGGATTTTCCAGACCCGCAAGCATCCGCAGAATGGACGTTTTCCCGCCTCCGCTGGGTCCAAGCAGACCGATCAGATGGCCTTTGGCAATATCGAATGAGACATCTTTTACCGCATGAAAATCACCGAAATGTTTGTTCAAATCACGGACTTCTACATGCATATCAATGCACTTCCTTTCGCTTCTTGGCCCATTCCATCATGAGCAGCAGCCCGACGGAGAAGGTGACCAGCACCAATGCCACACCATTTGCGGCAGCCACATTAAAATTCTCAACATCCTGATACACCAGGGTTGTTGCGGTCTGCGTTTTGTTCATAATATTACCGGATACAACCAGCACTGCACCGAATTCCCCAAGTGAGCGGGCAACCGTCAAGACCAGACCATACACTACCGCCCAGCGGATCGAAGGCCATGTCACACTCCAGAACGTTCTCCAGCCGTAGGCGCCAAGTGTAGATGCAGCCTCCTCTTGCTGAGAACCGAGTTCCTGGAGGACAGGCATAACCTCCCTGACCATCAGTGGAAAGGTAACAAATAACGTTGCGATCACCATACCTGGGAAGGCATAGACCACATTGAATCCAATTCCTTCAAAAAAAGCACCCATAATGCTGTTAGGTCCCAACATCAATACAATCATCAAACCGCCAATGACAGGAGATACGGCATAAGGCAAGTCTACAATGCTGTTCAGCAGCCCTTTTATCCGTTCACTCAACCATCCGGCACGAACCAGATACAGAGCCATCATGATGCCAAACAATGTATTTAACAGGGTGACCACCAGGACCACCAGTCCGGTCATCATCAAGGCGTGTAACGCCTCAGGGCGCATCAGCCCTTTCAGGAATCCACCTGCCCCGTCTTCAAATGCACCAATAAAAATGCGTCCAAGCGGGATGATCAACAGTACTATAAATACCGCAAACGTCAGTCCGATTAAGAGTCGTCTCATCGTCTTCTCCCCCGCATCTGCACCAGATTGATCAGCCAGAGGATCAGGAAGGAGAGCGTCAGGAGCAACACGGATACCGCAGCGGCTCCCGTTGGATTATCACTTTCAATCTCCCCGTATATAAATACGGAAGCAGTCAGTGTTCTTCCCGGAATGTTACCAGCCACCAGCACGACAGCCCCGAATTCAGCCAGTCCTCTGGAGAAAGCCAACATCCCTCCACTGATCATGCCAGGTGCCATGGACGGCAGAATAACCTGCATGAACGTGCGCGCCTTGGATGCCCCCATCGTGTATGAGGCCTCTTCCTCAGAAGGATCGATTTCTTCCAGCAAAGGCTGCACCGCACGAATAACAAACGGAAACGTGACAAAGGTCATCGCGATAACAATGGCGGGCTGGTGAAATACAATCTCAAATCCCATGGATTCTGCCAGTTTTCCGATGGCACTGACCGGACCCAAAAGCAGCATAATCATCAAACCGCCCACCGCTGTTGGCAGTGCAAACGGGAGATCAACCAGACTGTTAAGAAACGATCGGCCGACAAAGCGATACCTTGTCAACACCCAAGCGATCATCGTGCCCAGAACCACATTAATTAGCGTAGCAATCACGGCCAGCCGAATGGTCAGCAGTACGGCTTTCCACGCAATAGGGTCCATAATGCTCTGAACAAAGTTGCTCCATCCTTCAGAGAAGGAATTGACGTACACACCGATGATTGGAAGTACAATAAGTACGATAAAATATAACAATACGGTACTGCGGAATCCCCAAGTCCATCCCTTATGACGAAGAACGGTATTCATTGCTGCGTTCCCTCCCAGCCTCCGGCTTTAGCTCCGGTCGGCAGTCTTCCTGGCTTCAATACGACATTTTTCCTAAGTTGGATGATATTACTTTAATATTATTCCCATTAGTCTACTTGGTTTTGCTTTTCTGATACTTTACCAGTTTGCAGTGCTAATCGTCAATGCTTTTATTGAATATAATTGGGCCACATCTGAGATTAATTAATAAAATCACTTCAGGTTATTTCTGTCCTCTCCGTTATGATGCAATTCCCATAATCAGCGTTATATGTGGTTTGTTTGGTATGTAGTGGTTAAGGTACAATCGAGGGTAAGAAATGAGATCCTAAGGAGTGATTTAAGATGTTATACAAGAAGAATATGTCCACTTCCACACGAGATGAAATGAAGGATATCACATGGGACGTAAAGCAGGTTGTCCAGAGTAGCGGAGTGCAGAATGGGACGGTGCTCATCTACTGTCCACATACAACGGCGGGTATAGCCATCAACGAAAATGCAGATCCGGATGTGAAACACGATGTCTTGTTGCGCCTGGATGAGGTGTATCCCTGGGAGCATCCCGAGTATCGACATGCCGAAGGCAATACAGCCTCTCACCTCAAATCGATCACAACAGGGCCATCACAGGCGGTGATTATTCACGAAGGCAGACTGATGCTTGGCCGCTGGCAAGGCATTTACTTTTGCGAATTCGATGGACCACGTGAGCGGGAGTATTTTCTCAAAATCATGGAAGGTTAGTTGGGTCCAATAGGCCTGCCAAATACTCTTTCATTTTTGCAAACACAAACAGGCGGTCCACCCTCATTCCGGGTCGGAGCCGCCTGACTTGGTCTGCTACGTATGCTAACTTTCGCGAGACAACGTTATAAAGAATTAAAGTTATGACAAATCACCGCCCTGAAGTGTAGGGGTGCAACAACAGCGCCATTATTGGTCGCCAGGCTGCTGATCCAGATTGCGGCACAGCACTTTGACATGAGACAGCGCAGACGATTCAATCTCCACAAACGTTAAACGGTCCTGAATGTAATAAGAAATGAATCCGTGCATAGCCAAAAATAGCGTACGCGGTACCCTTTGAATATCCTCTTCCGTACAGTTCGCTTCATTCATATACTGCCTTATAATCGATGCAAACAATTCGAAGCAACGTCCCTGTTCGGTACGACAATAAGACAACAGTTCTTCATCCCTGATCATAAACATAATTTCGTACTGGTATGGATTCTCCAGACCAAAGCGAATAAACTCCATCATAATGTGCTCTACCTTGCTCACATCATCACGAACCGGCCTGACCATGGCTTGCAGCAGTAAATGCCCCAGATGATTAAAATCTTCAACCACGATGGCATAGAACAGCTCTGCCTTTTCCTTAAAGTGATAATACAGCGACCCATGACTATAGCCCAGATGCTGGCCGATGCTTCGCATCGAAATGGCGCGGTATCCTTTGGTAATAAAAAGGTGCCTCGCCGCCTCCAGTATCCGCTCCCTCGACAACTCCTGTTCGACTGCTCTTCTAGCCATATATTTTATTCCCCTTCAATAAAATAAAGCCGCTGTCCCTCCGTGATCCGGGATTGCCCTTGCGTCAAATCCGTGATCCAGGCTATAAAAGCCTCGGTTTCACTATCCGGCGGAAGACAAGTCAACGTAACCTTATCGGTGAATCCAGTTTCACCTGTACGGACTTCCCGGCTTCTTAACTCATTTTCCACTTTACCCAGCCACGTATAATCCAGTTCAACAAACACTTCACGATGCAGCACGTTGGTAATGGCTTCTCCGGCTTCAATGGCTGCTACAGCTCCATCCGTATAAGCACGAATTAACCCGCCAGCTCCAAGCATAATTCCCCCGAAGTATCGCGTAACCACAATTGCCACATTTTTTAATTTCTGATTTTTGATCACTTCAAGAATGGGTTTCCCTGCTGTTCCGCTGGGTTCACCATCATCGGATTGCTTCTGGATCTCGTCCCGCTCCCCAATCATGTATGCAGAGCAGTTATGAGTTGCATTCCAATGTTTTTTCTTGATCTCATCGATGAAAGCAACAGCCTCTTCCTCTGTCGTGACCGGCATAATATGACCGATAAATCGCGACTTCTTGATTACAATTTCCAGATTGCCCGGTCCTCGAACCGTGCGATAACGTTCAATCATCCTAAATCCAACTTTCTGATCTTTTCCTGAGTCCATTTTACAAGAAAGCAGTTCACCGCGCGAACGCGGACGAACTGCCCTGGTTATCTATATCCGGGAACCCTGCATCTTACACGAACAGTGATTCCCGGTTAGATTTACATTACCTTATTTAACTATATGAGCAGACCGATGAATTATTCGGAAAGTCTCGCTTCGAGCGCTGCTTTCTCTTCTTCAAAGCCTGGTTTGCCCAGCAGTGCGAACATATTTTTCTTGTAAGCTTCCACGCCTGGTTGGTCAAATGGATTGACGCCCAGCAGGTAGCCACTGATACCGCATGCTTTTTCAAAGAAGTATACCAGATATCCGAAAGAATATGGAGTCATATCTGGAATGTTCACAATCAGGTTTGGTACTTGACCATCCGTATGTGCAAGCAGTGTTCCTTGGAACGCTTTTTTGTTAACAAAGTCCATCGTTTTTCCTTCAAGGAAGTTCAAACCATCCAGATCGTCCGGATCGGATTTGATTGAGATATGCTCAGCAACTTCAGTAACCTGGATAACCGTTTCGAAGATATTCCGGCTACCTTCCTGAATGAATTGACCCATGGAGTGCAAGTCAGTAGAGAAATCAACGGATGCAGGATAGATCCCTTTGTAGTCTTTACCTTCACTCTCTCCAAACAGTTGTTTCCACCACTCGGACACGAAGTGCAGAGATGGCTCATAGTTTACAAGAATCTCAGTTCCTTTGCCTTTACGATACAATGCGTTACGAACTGCAGCATATTGATATGCTTCATTCTCAGCTACGTTCGGGTTGCTGTATTCCTTGGATGCATCAGCCGCACCTTGCATCATTTCTTCGATGTTGATACCAGCTGCTGCGATTGGCAGCAAACCTACAGCTGTCAGAACGGAGTAACGTCCACCTACATCATCAGGAATAATGAAAGATTCGTATCCTTCTGCATTTGCCAGTTCTTTCAGTGCACCACGCGCTTTGTCTGTTGTAGCATAGATGCGTTTGCGAGCTTCTTCCTTACCATATTTCTCTTCCAATGCTGCACGGAAGATACGGAAAGCAATCGCCGGCTCTGTTGTTGTACCGGATTTGGAGATAACGTTAACGGAGAAATCTTTGCCTTCAACCAGATCCAGCAAATGAGTTACATATGTGGAACTGATATTGTTTCCTGCAAAATAGATTTCAGGTGTTTTGCGTTTGTCTTTTGGCAGATTGTTATAGAACGAGTGTGTCAACATTTCAATCGCTGCACGTGCACCCAGATATGATCCACCGATACCGATAACAATCAGTACTTCGGAGTCGCTTTGGATCTTGGCAGCCGCTTTTTGAATGCGAGCAAACTCTTCTTTGTCATAAGCCGTTGGCAGGTCAATCCAGCCCAGATAATCGGAGCCTGTTCCTGTTCCGTTGTGAAGCTGCTCGTGAGCCAGACGAATCGGTTCTGCGAAATAATCCACTTCGTGCTGATTTACAAATTGCAATGCCGTGCTATAGTCAAATGTCACTTTTTTTGCCATGATCTCAAAAACCTCCTGATTTCGATTATAGTGCGTGTTCAAACTTTGTAATCAAAAGCGGACTTTTTGAACAACCTCTTATATTATGTCCGTATTCCATTCTAAACAACTTGCCTTAAGGATACTTCAAATCCACGGGGCTGACAAGCTTGCAGCTCGAACTTTGTCGTTAGAATTCAAGAAGCAAAAAGGGTAAACCGAATCCGCGGGTTGCGGTTCTGCTTACCCTTCTTATGTTATTCCGCCGGGTACGAGCAGACGTAGTCAGTAACGCTGCGTATCTCCAGTTTAAATTTGGATTCGGCAGGCACGTGGAACGTAGCTTGGCCTTGAATCTCTTGCCACTCTTCTTCTCCGGGAAGCAATACTTTCAGATCTCCGGACAGAATCTCCATAATTTCACGGGAATCCGTACCGAATTCATAACTGCCTGGAAGCATGATGCCCAGAGTCACTTTGCTGCCATCCCCCAAAATAACTGTTCTGCTGGTTACCTGACCATCATAATAAATGTTGGCCTCTTTCACTACACTGACTTGATCGAATTGTGACATGCGTACCCGCTCCCCTGAAGTTAATGAAAACAAAAGGCAAAACAGATCAGGGCGATAACATTTATCGCCCATGTTCTGCGGAAATAACTTGCTGCCATGGATCAGGACAGCATGATGCTATCCCGACCATAGCAGCGCTTATGATGCCGTGAGGCATCCTTCGTAATCAAAAGCAGACTTTTTGAACAACCTCTATTACAGCAATGCTTTTACGCGGCTAACCACGTTATCCACTGTAAAGCCATATTCTTGGATAACACGGTCGCCAGGCGCGGAAGCACCAAATGTGCTGATTCCGAGAATGTCACCTTGATCGCCAACATATTTCTCCCAGCCCATTGGATAAGCCATTTCAATTGCAAGACGAGCTTTAACATCCGGAAGAAGAACGGACTCTTTATAAGCTTTGTCTTGTTTCTCGAACAGATCCCAACTTGGCATGCTGATTACGCGCACTTGGATGCCTTGTTCTGCAAGTGCTGCTTGAGCTTTAACAGCCAATTGCACTTCAGAACCTGTTGCGATGATTTGTGCTACCGCTTTGCCATCTTTTGCATCAGAGACAACATAAGCACCACGTTTCACGTTCTCACGTGAACCTTCAACCGTACCTTCCAGGATCGGCAGGTTTTGACGAGTGAGTACGAGTGCAACCGGGTTGCTCTTGTTCTCAAGCGCGTAAGCCCAAGCAGCCGAAGTTTCATTACCATCAGCCGGACGAATAACCGTCAGGTTAGGAATGATACGCAGGGATGCCAATTGCTCGATCGGTTCGTGCGTAGGACCGTCTTCACCAACAGCGATACTGTCGTGAGTCAGAACATACGTTACAGGCAATCCCATCAGGGCAGCCAGACGAACAGCTGGACGCAGGTAATCGGTAAATACGAAGAACGTACCTCCGAATACTTTCACACCGCTGTGCAGTGCCATACCGTTCATTGCTCCAGCCATACCGAATTCACGGATACCAAAGTAGATGTTACGGCCGGAGTAATCTTCAGGTGTGAAGTTCTCCAGGTTGTTCAAGTGAGTCATTGTGGAGCTTTCCAAGTCAGCAGATCCACCTGTCAGTTGTGGCACGTTGTGCGCCAGACCGTTCAGAGCGTTACCGGATGCTACACGAGTTGAAAGGGCTTTGTCTGTTGCTGCATATTTAGGAAGATCACGGTCCCATCCTTCTGGAAGGTCGCCGTTAATCGCTGTTTCGAATTGAGCTGCCAGCTCAGGGAATGCTTTTTTGTACTCGGCAAATTTCTCGTCCCAAGCTTTGTTAGCAGAGATACCACGATCTTTCACTTGTGCAAAGTGATCGCGAACTTCAGCTGGTACGTGGAAGTTTTCTTCATAAACCCATTTGTAATACTCTTTAGTCAATTTGGCTTCGTCTGCACCCAGTGGAGATCCGTGAGTACCGCCGTGGCCGCCTTTACCTTGTTTGTTCGGGCTACCATAACCGATAACCGTTTTAACTTCGATCAGTGTAGGACGCAGCGTATCTGCTTGACCTTCCTGAATTGCTTTTTCAATTGCAGGCAGATCGTTACCATCTTCAACGCGCAGCACTTGCCAGCCATAAGCTTCAAAACGCTTCGCGATGCTTTCGGAAGAAGACAGATCCAATTTACCATCGAGCGTGATGTCATTGGAGTCGAACAACATGATCAGTTTGCCCAGGTGCAAACGTCCAGCCAGGGAAGCTGATTCATGAGATACGCCTTCCATCAAGTCACCATCACCACAGATTGCGTAAGTGTAGTGGTCAACTACGTTGAACTTGTCTTTATTGTAAGTTGCGCCCAGTTGAGCTTCAGCCATCGCCATACCTACAGCCATTGCAATACCTTGACCCAGTGGGCCGGTAGTTGCATCAACACCTGCAGTATGTCCGAATTCCGGGTGACCCGGAGTTTTGCTTCCCCATTGACGGAACTGTTTCAGTTCTTCCATTGGAAGATCATATCCGCTCAGGTGCAGCAAGCTGTACAGCAACATGGAGCCGTGTCCTGCAGACAGGACAAAACGGTCCCGGTTAACCCAAGTTGGGTGGTCCGGGTTATGAGTCATCGTTTTTGCAAAAAGTTGGTACCCCATTGGAGCGGAGCCCATAGGCATACCCGGATGTCCGGAATTTGCCTTCTCAATTGCATCAATCGCCAAAGTACGTACGGTCGTAATCGACAGGTTGTCGATTGTAGTGTTCTCGTCCTTTTGAATCGCTTCGTTCTTGTCAGTCATGGTTTGTCCTCCTCATGTCTTTAGATAAGTCGGGTGCGCAAGCGAATCCCTCTCATCATACAAGCAAACCGAATTTCACAATAAGTGAATCCGCTTGAGTGTTTCATTTTGACTTATTCACTTTTGTATTGTATCACTTGGCGTGAAGCTTTTCCATAACCTTCTTTCAGAAGTTCGTGAAAAATTGGTTGTTTGTGATGAATAATCCCTTGCCAATCAAGCAAAAACCGTACCAGAACAAGGCATTAAATTCCATAAACAGACCTATTAAGCCTCGCAAATCCATCGGATGAAGTATAACCTTTAACACGAAAACCATACACTTTTTAGATATTCAAGTTAAATTTACATAACATATCCTGAATATGGATTCGAAAGCGGGACTGTGGTTTACTTTTCAAAGTAAGCATCAATCATAGGAGGTTGTTATCATGTCTGTACCTGCTGCTCACCCTACTGGGTACTCAAATCGTTCATTACCCTGGATCTCGGGCATTTTAACAGGTATGGTTTCCGGAGTTGTCCTTGGATTATTCCTCAAAATAATTCAGCTTTACACTGGTGAAAAGGTATATACCTTACTTCTGAATATTGATTTTGTACCTGGACTTCCGCCAACCTTACCCGAAATCATTGAATTTTCTCTGCATCTAGTTGTGTCCGTTGTGATCGGCATCCTCTATGTGTGGTGGGTACGACTTACAGGGCGTCCCATGTTCAAAGGAATTTTGCTTGGTGCCGCCTCATCCCTGCTCTACATTCCACTCTCTCAATTATCATCACGTGTGCCAGACCTGTACGATGTGTCCGCCATCCTCTACTGGATTGTAGGACATCTGCTATTCGGTATTATGCTTGGCTTGTGCGGAAAGTATATCAACACAACAAAAAAAGCGAATCCCGTTTCGTAAACGAATTGGGGTCGCTTTATTGTTAGTCTATTACGAGGTTCCGAATCAACCTTGCACAGTATTAAAGTGTAAACTTAAAATACGACCGTCTTATTTTCATGAACGAGAACCCGGTCTTCGACATGCCATTTCACGGCACGTGCAAGCACAACACGCTCAATGGTACGTCCAATACGCTTCAGCTCGGTTACATCGTCCCCGTGGCTTACACGCTGCACGTCCTGTTCGATAATTGGTCCGCCATCCAGTTCTTCCGTAACATAGTGCGCTGTCGCACCGATAATTTTGACACCACGGTTGTACGCCTGCGCATACGGTTTACCACCCACAAAGGCTGGCAGGAACGAATGGTGAATATTAATGATTCGATTGCGGTAATGCTCAATGAACATTGGAGAGATAATCTGCATGTAACGAGCCAGAATGATCACATCCACATCGTTGCCGATGACGTCCAGTTGGCGCTGTTCCGCTTCTTTCTTCGTATCTGCTGTTACCGGAATATGATGATATGGAATGCCAAATGATTCTACATAGTCCTTCATGTCCAGATGGTTGCTGACCACAAGAGCAATATCAGCATCCAGGTCGCCTGCCTGCCATTGCCACAACAATTCAACCAGACAATGATCTTCTTTGGATACAAAGATAGCCAGTTTCTTCTTGCGGCTAACCGCAGATAACGTCCATTCCATTTGGAAACGGCTTGCCACTTCTGCAAAATCAGCTTCCAGTTTCGGCAAATTGACCAACAATTGCGGAAGATCAAACTCAATTCGCATAAAGAACATGCCGCCAGCTGGGTCCATGGTGTACTGGTCCGACTGAACAATATTTGCACCATGCTGGTGCAGGAAATGAGAGACGGCAGCTACAATTCCTGGACCATCCGGACAGGAAATGAGCATGCGCGCACGATCGGCGCGGTTTTTAGAATCAGGGCGTACTTGTTTAGCGTGGATCTCCATCGGGTTATTCTTCCTCCTTCAATTAAGCCATGACCTGCGGGGTTAACCCGCAAGCCATGCAATCAAGCGATGATTCAGTTGTTCTTCATTCAAATGTGGGAACAACGCAGCTTCAGTCACCATGTCATAGAGGCGTTCCAGCGGTTCGCGCGGGTCTGCCTTTTTGGCTTTGGCATCATTTTTGAGCAACGTCCACACATCCAGAATATACGAACGGGACTCAATCTCTTTACCTTTGAAAAAATGTTGCAATTGTTCTACTTCTGTCAGGAATTCTTGGCCGAATCGACCGGCAACATCCCCACGAAGCAGCGCAATCTCCACCTCATACATTGGACGCTGTGTCTTGGCCTCTTTACCAATCCAAGGTGTCTCCAGAATAAATGGACGTCCTTGAAGCTTCTCATGGTTGACAATGCGGTTAATCGCTTCAAACCCGATCCAGCCAGAGCCAATCGGTGTATGGCGGTCCTTGTGCGCACCCACAGCATTCTTACTATCATTAATATGCATTACGGCAATGCGGTCAAGTCCTACCGTGCGGTCGAATTGTTCCAGTACACCGTCAAAATCATTAACGATATCATATCCGGCATCATGAATGTGGCATGTATCCATACACACAGTCAGGCGCTCGTTATACGTTACTTTCTCAATGATCTGGGCGATCTCTTCGAAACTGCGCCCCATTTCCGTACCTTTGCCAGCCATGGTCTCCAGAGCGATGTTCACATCCGTGTCTTTCACACCCTCCAGCACTTCATTCAATCCTTCTGCGATCCGTCCGATCCCATAGTGGGCATCTTTGTCTGTAAATGCGCCGGGATGTAATACGATGTTTTTCACACCAATGGCATGTGTACGACGGATCTCTTCCTGAAGGAAATCTACAGCGAGTCTATACGTGTTGTCTTTGTATGAGCCAAGATTAATAATGTACGGTGCATGGACAACGATATCTTCCATTCCACCCTCTTGCATGGCAAGTCTGCCTTCTTCAATATACATGGATTCAATTGGCTTGCGACGTGTATTCTGTGGTGCACCCGTATATATCATAAACGAACTGGAACCGTACGAGGACGCTTCCTTCGTTGCACTCAATAATCCCTTGTCCGAAAAGGACACGTGGGAGCCGATTTTCAGCATTATTGATCCCCCTTAATCTGAATTATCCCTTATTCTAACGCGATTATCGAAATAAATCTAGAAATGCGTTATAATTCGGGATAGAGGCTATTTCTGACAGCTAATATGTGGAACATGGGTAGGCGAAATCCGTCTTTCCGTGAAAATCAATGAACCGAGGTGACTCCGCAATGATTTTCGACTCCTACGCGATGATACTGACCAGCAATTCCCCTAGCAATTGGTTTATGAATACAATCGCATTCTGGACTTTTTTATTGCTTGGCAGCATGTGTATCGGTGGATTCTTCATGATGCGCAAGTTTTTGAAAGTGCTACCAAAAGCAGACGGCAAGTCCAAACTGGATTGGCAGAACTATTGGGTTGAAGCCAGCCGTCACTTATGGACAGATGAAGCCAAAGCTTTTTTGGATCAACTAGTGGAGCCTGTTCCCGGGCCATTTCGAGACATCGCCAAACATTCCATTGCTGCAGAGATCGGTAAGATTGCAGTTGAAGACAATGCCACAGAAGTATCGAGAGATCATTGCATCAAAGGATACATTATTGCCACACCGAAGCGGGATAATAAGTTTTTGGTCAAATTTTTGGAGAAAAACAAAATCGATTATTCCCCTTATCAACATTTGATTAAATAAAATAAAAGATGAGTTAAGTGGCATATAGATTTGGTTAAATAAATACAGATATGCTCCGTCAGGTAGGTTGTTCCCAACAGGCAGTGCTTACCGTACGGGGCTGTTTGTCGATCCAACGGTATATATCAGCGCAGTGAAAATACAGAGAGGATGTTTGATATGAAAATTGCCATTTGTGGAGGTACCGGATTTGTGGGAGGAGCACTTGTAGATTACTGGCTGCAAGCCGGGCACCATGTGAAAGTTATTACACGAAAACTGCCTGACTTGCATAATCCAAGTAAAAATCTTACATATATATCGTGGGAACAAGTCGAAGAACAACCTCACTTGCTGGAAGGTATGGACGCTCTCGTTAACCTCGCCGGAGAAACGCTGAATCAACGTTGGACAACCAAGGCGAAGCTGGAAATTGTTGAATCCAGGGTCACGACCGTAGCGCGGGTAGCCCGATTGGTAGAATCCCTGGAACAAAAGCCGGAAGTGGTCGTTCAGGCTTCTGCCATGGCCATCTATGGAACCTCTCCTAACGAAACCTTTGACGAAAGCAGTCCGCAAAAATCCATGAATTTCCCGTCCCGGGTCTCGGAACAATGGGAAGTCGCTGCAGATGCAATCAAAAATGTAAGACTCGTTAAAATCCGGGTAAGTCTGGTTCTTGGACATAAAAGAGGTGCTTTTCCATTGATGAAACTTCCTTATATGCTGGGTGTTGGTGGCAAGATCGGCAGTGGCAAGCAATGGACTAGTTGGATTCACATTATGGATATCGTAAGACTCATTGATTTTAGCATTCAAAATAAACAAGTGTCAGGTCCGGTCAATGCTTCCTCCCCGAACCCTGTCACCAATGATGAATTCGGACGCACAGTGGGCAAGGTGTATCATCGCCCTCACTGGTTCCCTGTACCCAGCTTCTTAATTAAAACCTTAGTTGGTGAACTATCCGTTGTTCTGCTTCAGGGGCAGAGAGTCATTCCGCAAAAAGCTCTCGACCACGGATTTCAATTCACTTTCCCTACCTTAACCCAGGCACTGGAAGATCTGAAGCACCGCGGCTTGTCTGACTGATTGAACTATGCCTTATCCAACCGACCGATAAGTGTAAACAGATTCCGCAAGTGTAAATGTGTCTCCATCCGCCAAGGGATACTCCTTATACGGAGCAAGAATATTACCCTGAAGAATGGTCCCATTCACTGAACCCAGATCCTTAATGACATAGCCCGATTTGTTCCGGCTCAATTCCACATGAGCACGGGACACACCGGTCGCTGTGTCCACCCACTGAACCATATCCACTGATCTTCCGATGACAAAAGATGCTCCTTGCACATCCATCCGTTCATGTTGGTCACCGGTGCCAGATCTTCGTTCAAGATAAAATGATGGCAATACCGAGCCTGCCCCTGTAACAATTCCTCCACTCAGATTCTGCAAATTCACGGTTGCCTCCGCAATTGCATTCTGTCGAATTAGCTCTGAAGTTGAAGCTACCGTTTCCACATGGCGCTGAACGAACGGTGGATCAGAGTGTTCAGGTGTCATATGTAGACTTTGAAAACGGGAATGCTCGCTACCACCTTCTGAGGCGGATGCAACCGTTTTGTTTATGCGTTCCTCTTTCCTATCAGCTGTATTCCAGCGCCAACTTTCCTGAAATTGTTCCTCGTCCTCTTCCGTTTGCTTGCCTTTGTTCTTACCTAAACTGAATGAAAAAGACCGCTTATTCTCTGAGTCATTATGAGTGCTTCCCTTACGCTTCCACGTCCATCCTGCTACACCAAATAAGCCAAGGCTGAGTACCATGCACAGGATCATCTGCGTCTGTCCCGGTTGCTCCATGTAAATAAATCTCCATACCAATGCCATGGCAACCATGCAGCCCAATATGATATAGGTTACTTTTGAAGAACCAGGCTTTTCCTCCACCTCCATATCAACACGCTCTATCGAATCATATGGGTTACTTCGTCCCTGATCCATGTCGTTTGAGCTCTCTAATGAATATTTCTCAGGTGAGCGCCTGCCTGGAAAGGTTCGAGATCTCACCGGAATGTCTTCAACCTCGGATTCACTCGTTTTCTGCGGCTGACGGAAATTTGGCCCAGGCCCCACAGCAGCGTTGTGAACGGAAATACTCGTTTGATATGGCCGAGAAGAACCAGTGACTAGCCTGCTATCTCGCTCAGAAATCGACGAAAGAAGATCACCCCTTGAATCATTGGGTGTTTCCGAAGTTCTGGATGAGAGAAATGCTGCGCCTCCTCCATTCTCTTGCTCGTCAGCGTATAATTCCAGCAGAAGCTCGCGCAACTGTCTGATATCCCAGCGCTCGTTGTCACATAACTGCAGAACACGCTGAATGCCTTCTCCCTGCAGTTCCTGTACATGTGCCATCAGCCTGATCACCAGCTCACGGAATTGCTGAGGCGTTGGATCAACTTCAACTGTATCCATGATTGGTACATATACCATCCCAAGTTCGCCCTGTTCGAATGAACCTTTGATGAACAAGTACTCTTCCTGGATCAATAATTTACGAGGCTCCAGCATATATTGCCGGCATTCCGTGAAAGCATCAGCTAGTTGGAACAACAAACCATACAGAACCCGTAACTTGATTTTGCTTGACTTTAACATCTGGGATAACATCTTGTACCCTGATATGTCGTACTGCAAAGTTACATTTCGATCGACTTCCCGAATATGAACAGGAAGAAGTCGCGGAATTTGATTGGAGGATAACATCCCCATCTGTACCCGGCTCAATTCCTCCATTCGTAACCCGTCATCTTTCTCCAAAACCATGAACGCTCCGCCGTTACGAATAAAATCTCTCGTTAATCCATACATGCCAATCCTCTCTTTCCATTGCTATATAGGATCAACTAAAGAAAGTTACACTAGGTACTTCGATGACGGAACAACCTTCCGATCGCTGTTATCCCCAGATTTCTTGATTCCCTTCTATAAAGGGGGAAATCCGGGGATAAAGGCGAAGTATATGCTTCCGATGCAGCTTTCTTTCAGAAAGCTTTTAGCTCCGCTTCTTCAGGTTTTTTCCGTCCTCTCCGTTCTCGTGTAAAAAATTTAGTTGATATAAGTTGAGTTACAATACACCACACTCTTCCACTCCAATCGCAGTGCTATCTTAGCGTTTTCCAGACTCCTGATATCAAGGGAAAAGTCCTGAGACAAGGACCGTGATAAATCCAGGTAACACCGCCAGCATAAATGGAAATTTCAATGTCTTCTCTTTATTTACCAGCTTGAGCGAACCGAGCATGAAAAAACCTGCAAGACTACCTGCCATGCCTCGAATTCGTTTTGCTGAATCTTTACGGAATAGAAGTATTACTAGACCAATTGCGCCCGCGTACAAAACAGAGTAAATAATCACATGAATGCCAAAAGCAAACCCCGTCCATGCCCCAATCCCACCAAACAATTTCACATCTCCTGCTCCTACCGCCCCAATCGCATACATCAGAAACAAAATGCCAAAACCTGCTGCAAATCCAGCGGCTGAGAACAAGAAACCATCCCACCCTCCCCATATGATATGGGCCAATACGCCTGCAACAGTCACGGGTAAAGTCAATCGATTTGGAATTTTCATGGATCGAATGTCAGTAGTAAAAGCTGCAATAATGTATAGGCCACAGGCAATGTAGAACCACTCCACCTCCATCATCCCCTTCCTTATTTCTTGGAGGCCACATTAAACGTAGTCTCCGTCTTGGCACCGTCTCCTGTCTCAACGACAAAACTCCATGTTCCTTCTGTTGTCCGAGTACCAACAAACCAGTTCCATTCAATAATTCCATTCTCATCTGCGCTCGCCCAGCCGATGTGCTTCGCAGAACTTTCACCTGACTTGTAAAATATCGTTAAGTTGGCTGTCGCTCCTGGTTCTACCTTCACCTTGATCGTTGCATTGTTGCCTATGTAAGCCGGGTCAGGCTTCAACAGTACCGTTGCTGAACCCGCAGTATCCCCGTCTCCTGCGCTGCCATCCGATCCTTCTCCGGTATCTCCAATCCATACCCGTTCTGCCGCAGCAGCCTGAATCCGAAGCGGTTTACTGAGAAAGGGGACTTTTACAGGCAATTCATAACTCAGTTCAAGTCGGAAATATGGATTTGTTTTGTTTTTGAGATCAGGTATCGAAATACCATTCACATGAACACGTTCCATATTCAGCAGCGTTGGCTCGATAAATGGTTGAAGCAGCGGTTTTACCGTGGGATCAAGTACGGTTTCCAAGACGGATGTCTTGATCTCCTGTAGTGGCTGTTCACCACTGGCCGCCGCTGAACGTACCCAATCACTTAATGGCTCGGGTAGAGAAGAAGCATAACCTTCTGCCCATTCCGTCAGAGATAACTCTGGTATCTTCCAACCCCCTCCAGAACCTTCTCCTCCGGCAGAATCAGAAGGTGTGAATGCAAGGGAAACGGGATATATTTTCGTTGATAACTGCTTCACCGCTTCACCCGCTGTGCTTTGTAACGCTGTGGAGATTAGAGTCATCTGCACTATGAAGATGAGAAACATGATAAAGAACAGAAAGACAGGTAACACCAGTGAAGCTTCCAGAACCATACTGCCCTGTTCCTTTTTCGGAGAACATATCTGCTTTTTGAGAGACTTCAAACGCTGCAATCTGATTATTCTTATTAAACGGGTCTGCATTTGTGCGCTTTCTTTTTCATAATGTTGCTGCTTGTCCATAATCCCTCCACCGAAACGATCCTGATCATTCAATAGGAATAATCCGCCTTCCGCTCAATGAAAAATCGCCCATCTTCAACCTGATCCGCACTACCCATAACTGCACCTATGCTTCTAACCACCCCTGGTAAAAACCACAGCTTGATGCTACTGCGCATGTTACCCGAAGCGTATGTCTGTTTCTCATCCGGATTCACACCCGTATTCAATCGGATCAGAGCCAGCATTCTGGACATTTTGCGTTCATTGTTGCTGTGCATCAATAGAAACAATCGGAGATGGTCCCTGTACGTCAGTTTGACTTTGATATACTTGGACAATTCCACACTGCCCTCTTTTGCTAGTTTCACCATATCCGCGATGGCGTTTGTAATCCCGTATAAGATTGCCGCCGATAATACCAGCAGTGGGTTCCCAAGCTTGCTGTGCTCAATTAACCCTTCGGCCGTCCGAATAGCCAGCCGCATCCCAAATATCTCCGCATATGCCGCAGCGATGTTACCGGAAGGATTATGAAACCCGTAGACGATATACTCCAGTTCCTGATTCTCCAATTTGAAGACATCACCAGCATCTCCACCACCTTCAGTCCAGGTAAATAACTGACCAAAATCCATGGAGTTGAAATAGGCTAAAGCATATTCATTCTGAAATAATTCGTCGCCAAGACTGTCCAGCAGACCGGACATCCCGCCAAACAAACTGTCCATTCCCTTCATGGCATCGCCACCAGAGTCATAGGGATCACCAGCAATCTCTGCCTTTTTGGCTTCCTCACGACTAGCCTCGTTAAAAGCAATATTAGCGTTGTAATATTCCTCCAATTGTTTGAAAGCGTCCATGGAACCCGAACTTCCATTCTGAATCTGCGACAAGATTCGTTTGACTTCCTTCAATTTCCCTTTGGATTCTTTGTCATTCTCTTTGCGCTGGGCATCCGACCCACGACCACTTTCCAGCTGCTGCTTACTTTGGAGGATGAGATTGGCAGGACCGCTACGTACATAGGTGTCCATATATCGTTCCGTAACCTGACTTGCCTGTCTGACCGCCGGTTTAATTGGAACTCCACTCATTCCCGTAACGCTGCGAAGCTGATTATTCAACTCCATGTTGTCTCTTCTGACGTTAGAGAAGTCCGAATTCTGTGAAACCACACGTGCTTTCAACTGATCAAATAGGCTATCCGCCCTCACAAGCTCCGAGGCGAGGGAACGTGTGCTTTTAGCTTCACTGCCTGATCCAGTAGATGCAGGACTCGTTCCAGGCAGATCCGAGTTGCCCACGTTGTCGTAACTGGCATTCTGCGAACGGTTCTCCCCCTCCGCGATCACACGTTTCATTTCCTCATTGATCTTACGTGCTTCTTCGATTTTGGACTGTGCTTCCTCCAGCTTCGTTTGATGGGCCTGTAACGCCGGTTGTATAATCATGCTGATGCCTGTCACCACATTACCAACACCAGTCCGATAACGAGCCAGTTCCAATATGTATTGTTGCTCTCTGAACGGCAGTCCCTCATCTGCCTGTTTCTTGTTAAGATAATCTGCATAACGTGCTGCTGCCTCGGTAGCTGTCTCTGGTGTTTCTTCCAACATTTCTTCATAGATAGCTTGTGAAGGCGGGTCCATGATTAACTTTGGAAGATTCTTCAGCTTCTCCGCGGATTCCGTCTGATTGGCAATGGCTTCGTCCAGTAGTTCTTCACGTTTGTCATATAACTTCTGTAATTTTTTCAGCAAGTCTACCGTGTGCGCGGCTTCCTTCATCTCGTCTGATATCGGTTTGAACCGATTGATCACTTCAAGGGTAAAATCAACCGGAGCCCGATACTTCATATCCTCCTGAATCTGGCGATTAAATATATCGTATCTGCCCAGTTCACGCTCCATGCTCAGCGAAGTTGTATCCCACTGGATATCCAGAATGGGGAATCCATCTTTTACAGATGAAGGCTTCACACTATCATTCAATACTTTAGCCATAATCGCATCCCCACTGCTGTCACCATACCCGAATAAACCATACTCTCGGAGTGATGTGTCATAGGCTGACATGACGGATCTCATCGCAGCATGTGTCATCCGTTCGGTCTGCACCTTGAATGCCGCTATACGAGCGTAATCAATAAATATAGCGACAAACATATAAACTCCGGCCAATATTAATATTAAAAAAAGGGTTACGGCTCCCAATTCACCGTCTTTTTTTCTAAACAGTTCCGCCCTCCTCCTTTTCTCACTTTTTGCTTTTGCCAAAATGCTGCACAACCTGTCCGGCTTCTGCCGCTGTAGTGGTCCCCGCACCGCCTTTTCCTTTAAACTTGGCTGCGTAATACCGGATTAAATCTACAGTTCGAATGAATTCAACCGGTTCAACAACTGCAGACGATCCCTGGGTCAGTACACGGTTACCTGAATCGAACAAAAAAGAAGGAAGAGGCAAAGAAATTACTTGTTCCAGCTTGGTTGTTACTTTCCGCTGAATCAGAGAATTCTGATACTCAATCGTTCCTTTCATAGCTGAGGGCATATGTTGCACCGCTTGTGCTAATTTCTGTTCCGAGAGATTGCCGCCTTCACCAGCAGGTATAGAAACGCTAACCTGATTATCCGCTCCCGCCCAGCCAAACAGCGCTCCAAGCATACGATCGTCCGTCAGTCGCCAGTACAGATTGTCATGTTCTCCAGCAACATATTCACCTGTCATCGCCTGCTTGTGGCTGTTGTCCCAGCTATAGGCTGCACGTTCGGAAGCTGCATAAGCATGTTGATTCAGGAATGTCTTTTGATACATGTACATGGTAAAGAAGAGTAACAACACAAGAATAAACAGCACAACAGGGAAGATCAGGGAGGCTTCAACCGTGAAGCTCCCTTCTTCCTTTTTGAACTTGTTATTCGAAGAATTCATTACTTTTATTACTCACATTAGTTAACAGTCTTTCTACCAATTTTTTAATTTGGTCCTTGAAAATCAAAGCAATAATGATAATAACTCCGATAATCAGAATCAGCTCCAATGTGCCGAGCCCGTCCTCTTCCTTCCAAAATGCGTTTACCTTGTTCTTCAATACTTCCATCATCCCAATTCCTCCTACATATTCATCATCATAAAAGCAGGTGCCCCGATCATGACCACAATCGTAAAAAAGATCAGTACCATCGGAAACACCAATTTGGAAGAAGCCTGTTCTCCCTTCGCCCGACTGACAGCCTTGCGTTTCTCCCACAACACATGTGACAGATCCCGCAGCGCCAATACAAAGTCACCTCCCCCACGCCGGAAATTCAGCAGCACCGTTGTCGTAAAAATCGTTACTTCCTGTACACCGCAGCGGCGGCTGAACTGTTCAAATGATTGTTGAAACGAGTAACCATTATTCCAATCTCCCACCGTCTTTCTAAGTTCGTTGTACAACGGATGATTCCGTTCCCCCTGGCTTGTCACACAGTGAACGATAGCGCGTTGCACGGTCTCCCCTGCGCCAACCAGCAGTACAATTCGGTTCAGCAGCTCAGGCAGTTCCATAAGAATATCCTGGTCTCTTCGCTGCACCTTTGTATTGAGATCTTTGTAGAGCGCAAAAGGCAACACTGCACCGAGCGCGAGCCCACCCATCATACCTCCGATGCCCATATCTCCAACGAGTGATAACAGGCAGCCAACCAGCAACATGAGCCATGTATAGGTCAACATTTCAGCGCAATAGAGCATCGTTTTCTCTCCACTGTGCTGTATGCCATACATTTTCTGAATGGCATGTTGCATCCGAAACATGAGTACTGGCAATCTGCGTCCAATCTCAAACTTGTCCAATATAAACAGGAAGGGGCCATGCAATTTTTTCAGTCGTAATCCTTCCATATCCAGCTTGCGCAAATGCCGGTAGGTCTGTCCCCGGGTTCGATCCAGCACCAGCCATCCCGCTCCGAGCATCCCTGCGATTATAACGGGAAGCAGCATCGTTTCAGCTCCTTATACTTTGATATCCATAATGCGATTAATCCACAGATAACAGCAGGCGAGTACTGCCAATGCACTACTAGAGATGAGGTACCCCATCCCGCTATATAACGGCTCCATAAAATCCTTGGCGGTCAGATTGAGGAATATCAGAAAAATAAATGGAGCGGCAAACATCACCTTTGATTCAAACTTTTTCTGCGATACCGCGACCATAATATCCTGCTGAATATCCAGCTTCTCACCAATCACCGCAGAGGTACGACGCACAACCTCAAC
Organism: Paenibacillus sp. CFBP 13594; assembly: GCF_014842675.1. Lineage (NCBI taxonomy): Bacteria > Bacillati > Bacillota > Bacilli > Caryophanales > Paenibacillaceae > Paenibacillus > Paenibacillus sp. CFBP 13594. The sequence continues at coordinate 24,547 of NZ_JACYVQ010000006.1, read as the reverse complement.
CAGATCCCCGCCAGTTCGTTTGCACGTAATGAACACATCTGCAAAATTCGTAATATCTTCAATCTGCGCCCGATCCGAAAAATCCTGTAGCGCCTCTTCGATTGGTTGTCCATACTCCATCCGTGTCCGCAATATCGTGAACTCACGAATCAGATCGGTATCCGCTTCCGGGTTCAACATCCGCAGATCTTCCACGGATTCCTTGAATCCATTTTCCACCGATTTTCCTGCGGCTAGCGCCGAAGATAATGCATATAATGCTTGCTTAAAATGTAAACTGAGTGTCATTCTTTTTCGTTCCAACAGCACTTTAGTCCAATGTTTTGGTACCCATATGCAACCCGCAGCGAGGATCGCTCCAGCCAACCAGTGATGATAGAACAGAATTCCGATGCCAAAAAACAGCAGACCACTAATCAGCATACAGACCATTCGTTGTCTCCGGGAAAGCGTATATACGGTGTAATCCGTCAACATCTGTCTGGCTTCACCCAACAATAATCACCTTCCAATGACTTTAATTCACGTTGTTATCTAATGAATCTATTCCAACACTATATTGTTCTATGTATCCATTCAGCCATTCCCCGAGCCCAGCCATCTGAATTTTATCCACCTGATTCAACTTCCCAACCTGTACTAACCCACCAATAATTTTGCCTTCACGCTCTTCTTGTTCCTGGAAACGAAACAGTGGATTCAGCAAAACCTCACCGTTCTGCATGCCAATCACTTCACTAATCTCTGTCACCCGCCGTGAGCGGTCTCGCAGCCGAGATAGATGTACGAAAATATCGATTGCTGAACTAATCTGCTGCCTTACAACCGCAATGGGAAGATCTGCACCACTGAGCACCATCGTTTCGAGTCTGCTAATCATGTCCGAGATGGTATTCGCATGCCCTGTAGACAAAGATCCATCATGGCCAGTGTTCATGGCCTGTGGTATGTACATATAAGTGGGTACAATAAGACCAAAAGAAAAACAGCTATTATTAGCTGTCTAAAGTAAACTCCTCTATTAGTTTATCTACCGTATCCTCAATAACACTTTCTCTTGATTTCCCAAATACACGCCAATAAATTCTTAACTGTTCTTCCTTGAATTCATGTTGTGTGAATCTTGGTAATGGCGCTGCCCCTTCGGGTGAAGTTACTTCAAATCTGTCGATAATCTGTCTTAGAGTTGCATTGGTTAGGTTATCAACATCAACTTTGGAGAGAAATTCCAGAAACTTTTTATGACGTAATTCAAGTTTTTCAATCTCAACACTAATATTCTCAAGCCGCGATAAGTTGTTCTGTTTATCAGTCAATTGAGTCTGAATTGAGGTGTTACGTTGCTCATATTCGGTGTCGTCAATGATGCTTTTGGTAAGGAGTCTGAAGTTTACTTCTCTTTCCTGAGTTAATCCTTCAACCTGATTCTTAAGTGACTGTATATCTCGCTCCACATTCTTTAAATCAAACTGTGATTTGATATAGTAATTAAGGTTCTCTTGGTGAATCTGTTCATTGTTTCGATACTGATTGATTTCCCTTTTAACATACTCCTTTAAATCTTCTTCATATTGGAGATTTCTATACTGACAACCTTTTCTGCCATACTGGTCATTGTTGCGGCATATCCATTGAATAAATGTCCTATTTTTATTAAGCTGGACTTTTCTTCTCATACTTCCACCACAATTTCCACATTTTAGTATATTGGAAAAAATGTGCTTGGATGAATGCCTAGATAAACCACGTTCTAGAACATGTACCTTTTGTTTCTCAATCTCACCATTATTCTCAACCGCAATTTCTTTAACAATTAATGTACCAAAGTCATCTTTTCTCTTTTCTTTTTCTATTTGAACTAGCTTGAAATCATCAATGTCAATTAACGCTAAATCTTCATCATAGGTTATAATCTGTTGTTCGGGCGGTATTTTCTTAATTAGATTTTGATTCAAATCAATCTTCCGTGTTCTATGTAACCTGATCTCACCTGTATAAACAGCATTCTTCAGCATCTTTGAAATCAAACTTTGATCCCACAAGTTAGCCCCACGTTTAGTGGGAACTTCGTCAGTGTTAAGTTGCTGTGCTATGCTCCTTAAACCCATACAGTCATTCAAATACATAGAAAACACTCTCTGGACAATGGGAGCCTCATTTGGATTAACCACTAACCTCCCTTGTCTAACATCATAGCCATAAGGAGCACGACCTCCCCATATACCTTTTTTATAGCCTTGAAGCTTACCAAACTGTACTGCTTCACTCTTTGCTCTGGATTCTTCCTCTGCTTGTGCTGCAAAGATAGTCAACTTAAAGTCATCGGCTCTATTCATTGTGTTAATTTTCAAATCTTCAAAGTATACAGCAATATCATAACTTCTTAGCTCGGCAACTGCTGCCAATAGTTCCTTAGTGTTACGTCCAAATCTGCTTATGCTTTTAGTTAGTATTATGTCGAACTTTCTTGCTCGTGCATCATTCATCATCTGCTGGAACGCTTTTCGGTATTTGTTTGATTTAGCCCCTGAGAAACCTTCATCAACAAAGTATCCATCTGTCACACTAAATGTACCATCTGTTTTATAAAACACACCTGTCTTTGAGCGTTGGTAATTGTTTTCATCAAGGTATGTATTGAAATATTCTACTTGGCTTACTATTGAATTTTTTTGTTCATCGCTATCTGTGGATACACGGGCATAAAACGTTGCAGTAAGCATTCCAGTATCTCCTTACCTATGTAATTCTATTGTTTAATCTGTTCAAATTCTCGTTTAGATGGAGCTTAATCCCTAATTTCATAACTGCTAAAGCTGTAAACACATCATTGTTATAGTCATTATTCTGCTGAATGAATGTCTTAATTGCTTCAGAATTCCCTTTTATAGTATCCACTACATCTAACAAGTTACATTTCTCCTGAACATCCTTCAGTTTCTTGTAGTAGTCACTATATAAGGATTTTTCGTTGATGCTAAATTCTTGACATATGTAGGTTATAAATTCTTTTTGTTCAAAAAGGGCAATCTCATGTTCATCATATTTGAGTGCTTCAATCAATTTAAATCATCCTTTCTATTTTTAATTTGTATATCTACAAGGTGACCCCAAGTGTCACCCCACCATACTGTCCAGAATCGATTCTAAAGGATTATTTATTATGTAATCATTCACTAACATGGATGCAATGGCTAGTAGACTTAGAATTGTAATCTGGACAGTTTGTTTAATCTTCTGTTATGTATTCATGCTTCATTTTTCAGTTTTATTTGCATCTGCTCAAAGGTGAATGGTTGATTAATAGTATATAGCTGTCCATCAATCTCTATCTGGCCTATCGGTATGTAACCCGTATATACTTTCTGTTCACTCTCATTACTGTCTAATTCAACTGATTGGTCTCCTACTGTTGTAGCGCTCGACTGCAAAATAAACGTTTTTCCATCTTGAGTGTTTGTGAAAACTCCAGTATCGTTTTCTAGCTTAGGTAAACCCAAGTCTTTCTTTGCATCTGTAATCGAATCATATCTTCTAAATGTGGGGATTACATTGGATTGATTTTTCCCCATCTCAAATGCATAAACTGGCTTGTTGACCGCCCTCTGAGTATTCTCTCTGAAGGAGAGTAATTGAATATTGTCAAGTCGATATCCGATATTAGGGTCAGTTTCTATGCGGTCGATGGTTGGGCGGTATTTTTGCTGCTGATCGTTTTCAAGAAATATCCGAGTCTGCTCAATCCACCCCTGCCACATCTCTGGTTTATGTCTGATGATATCCATTACTCCATTCAAAGGCACGTCCCACTCACAGAAAACTCCTTCATAGATACCCTGCGAATACCGACAACTGTGAATTCTTGATTCTATTGATTTGAAGAGTAGGTAACAGGCAAATTCGTGCTCTTCTTCAATTATTTCGTTCTCAATTAAAGTCTGTGTACATAAAATTCCCCTCGGAAGATATGTGTTATCACCGTACTTTTCAATCCACTCCTCAATCTCTGATGGAGGAATGATACGTGGCCTCCCCTTCTTCTTATCTGCCATTGTATTCAACAACCTTCCTGCACAAATATTATTTTATCGTTTATAACTTTAAAATAGAAGTCGGACATCTACGCCCGACCTCAGTGACTGTATAATTGCTACTCGCTAAGTTTCTTGTAATATTTCAGATGAAGATGCGGGTTATAGAACATCTCGGTGTTGTTTGTATATGTATTGTCAATCACATAGAGTTCCCCCACTGTAAATATTGAACCGTTATCAACTAAAACTTCATATAACTTCCCAACTGTAAAATCACTCGTCTCACCACTCACCAATTCAATAAAATCTGCTTCATTGATGTCTGCAATTTCTCTCAACTCAGGCCGCATTTTGCTTTCCTCCGCGTTTTATATATTTGATAGACACAATTGACGGGAAATTAAATCAAATCAATCGCATCACCACCCTCATTGTAGCGTCAATGGTGTCTAAATATATGAAACACTTAGTAAATCGTATGTAAACTAATCCCATGCACTGATATAGCCCATCTGTATCTGTCCAGCTCGATCCAGTTGAGGTATGTAGGTCGCGGGAACTTCACCAATCCTCCACAATAGCTGATCCTTTTCAATCGTAGTCATAGTCTCGAAGAGAACTATACTATCGTCTCGTAAGCCACATTCGGTAGCATCTAGATTTACATGTGTAGGCATGTCCTTTTTCCGCGCTTTAGTTATTGTCGCCACTTGTATTGTTGGGCTGTATTTGTTGCCGATATCATTCTGTACGATCAGAACAGGTCGCTTCCCTCTCTGAACGCTTCCACTGCTAGAATTACACAATTGTGCGAACCACAGCTCATATCGTCTATATTCAGTCTTTTGAGCAGTCAACATTTCGTTTCACTCCATTTGTCGTTTTCTTTATAGTTGTTAGTATATATTCTGTAATTATAAAATACAAGTATTATTTTTACATAATTGAGGATGAAAAATAGAATCAGGCTTATTTGCCCAATCCTTTGTTTATAATAAATCAAATAAAAAAAGCCCTATTTATAAGGCTTTTATGGCGCTAATTTCTATGTAAATTTGGTATTTCATCATGCTTCTTCTTTTAATTAAAATCCACATTTACCTAAGTTTTATACGCGAAAAGAGCTAATTGAATAAATGTGCCCCACTTATAAAACTGTGGGGCATTATTTATTTTTTCAGTAGTGTAGATATGATAAAATAACAAATTATCCCGACTATGAAGATTAGTATCATTGTACCTCTCCTCATTACAAATCATCCCCAATCACTCTCTAAATATCATCGGACAATAAATTTAGAAATCACCTTTTACTCCACAGTAAGGGTGTCCTGCCTTAGTTATTTGTATTTGACTGCAACCAGGGTTACTTTTAAAGTAATTTAACGCAGTAGCTGCCCATTCTCCACCTGATTGGCCTGTTGCGGATATCAGTATTCCATCAATAATCCAACCAACAAAAATTCCACCAAAGAATATTGCTACTCCCACCAGAGGTCCAGCATTTGGAACAACCTCTCCATCTGGATTCTCAATTTGAGATGGCTGATAAGTATATTGTAACATTAACTCTTCACTGGATGTATCTTCTCCCTGAGAATTAAATATACTACTAGCAGAAACACTAGATCCCAATAACAAACTTAGACTCAAGATAAAAGATAACATTACTTTCAATTTTGATTTCATTGTTTCTTCCTCCTAATCAATTGTATTATTTGAGAGTAATTGGTATCTTTAAAGATTACACAATAATTGGAATAATTTCAATAATACTTATTTTTACACATAATAATTTACATATTAATTTTCTCATATTAATATTATTTATTTAACGTGCTACATCTAAGTAAAAGAGGAGGAGTTAAACGAACTATTGCTAGTTAAAGTATGATTTCATGGGAATAAAAAAGCCACCTCTAACATGAGGTAGCCCCTTACTATGATATTCTATGTATTATTTACAAGCCGCTGTTCTATAACGCATATTCTCAACTTTCCATTCAACCATACCTTTGATCCTCACGTATTCTTGAGCTAGACCTGCTTGATGGTAATCATTAAACTGCTGAATCTTAACATCTAGAAAACTAATTAACTCATTACGAATATCTTCCATACTTTCAATATGGTCTTTAAATTTCTTGTTTCCATGGTGTTTTGAATTCTTTCGTTTATAGGGTAGGCGTGTCTTATGCTGTCTGTGAAATGCTAAAAACTCTTCAATAAGATTATAGAGTTTAGTGATATTGTAATCATCCAAATTAGCCATGAAGTTTGGAACATTGTACTTAACTTGCTCATGTGTTGCTTCATCCGATATGTACATTCCATCTCTACGAATAGCTTCAATTGTATCAGTTACCCAATCAAAAAATTCATCAGCATTGTCAGTTCTAGCCCATCGGCATATTTCCGTTATCCCACGAGCATTATACAGTGAGGTCTCATACTGTTTATTATAAGTACCCCTCAAACTGAGGGTAACTGAAAATTTATCCAATCTGTCCTTTTTGCGCTCATGTAGATTATCAATCGCTTTTTGAGGATTGCTATACATCAAACATTCGCCAATTTGTTTGCGTGTTGCAAAAATATCTCCAGTTTCATCTTTATAAAAATCCATCACCAAGTTACCAAATTTCGCTTGTTTAATCAATTCCACTAATCAAATCATCCTCTTCTAATTTCTATTTTATGTGCAAGCGACAGTCCACCTTCAACCTGTCTTCAGGCGGTATTCCATCCTTACATCAACTCAACTAGCTGGTTTCATCTGGTTATGTATTGTGTAGCTATGTCTTGCTATTTGGCATTCAATTCCTCCTCTCATATACATTTTAATTCAAGAGGGGTCAAATCGTTAAGACAATTGGAAAAGAAATTGGACAATTTAAATATGAAAGCATAATAAAAAGCCACCCTCATAGGAAGGTGACTTCATTTTGATGGAAACCATTGAAGCGATCAGAACGCATCTGATTTATATGCTCAATACTTGCACACGACTACAATGGGTTTACTCCATCAGCATATTTATTTGAATAAATGTTAAATTTTAAATTGTTTAATTAAATCTTTAGCAAACCAATTGATACCTTTGTGAGAGAGAGCAGAGTTTGAAAAATCAACTTTTCTCATCACAACATTTGCAACTTGTTCCGCTTTTTGAAAAGATATTCTTTTATCAGAAAATCTGACCAATGCTTTAGCTAACTGATTCGTCATCAAATCTTCGTTCTCTTTTGTTAAAGTAGTCATCAACATTTAACTCCTCTCCAGTATCAATTATGAACGCTCTAGATGGTCTTATTGTATCACATAGCTGTTGACTATGTACAGAGAGCTGCTTTGAGCTCGTTGATTTTTTAAACCCCTCTAAAACTTCAAGTTTTTCAAGTTCACTATTTCTGTATCTTTCAATATCAACAATCGGATTACTGTCACTCATTACACCGAAAATAAAGTCATAATTATGATGTTCTTCGCCATTAACATTGTACATTCTATTATGAAATACGAATTCAGCAAATTCATCGTCATATTGATTAAAAAAATGATGATTGTGCTCTTTGTGCTGCAACCATTCCAAAGGAGAGATATCAAACTCAACAAGCACAGGAATTGATTTACTCTTATCAACTTTAGAATCCAGCAAAAATTCAATTTCTGATAAAAGACCTTTATTTTTATATTTTAACAAGGTAGTGATGTATTTTTCTGCTTGTATTCTATTATGAGTAAGATAGAATCCATGTCCAAAGTCAAGTTCGTTCCCCACATTATGATTGGCTTGAATTCCATATCGACAGATACTTTTCCATCCATCGAGCGTGGTCCCGTGATACCATTTGTCCATCTTTAAGTATTTAGTTGGTGATTTGTTTGACATTGTTAAATGATCTCCAATCGGATACAAATCTATAAACTCTTATACTCTAGTATACGACAAATGAGAACATATTCCCACATAAATCTACCAATAATAGATAGTTTAGCCTATTCACATGGGAATGTAACAGCTGCGAGAAGGTTAAGCTTCAACCAAAGCAGGGGAGAGGACACCCAATTCAGTTAATCGCTCGGTGAGTATTGAGTCGATATTTTTGAAATGATTACATGTTAATCAAGTTATCTCCCTCAAAGACTGTTGTAGACGTTCCTAGGTACGTCCGAACCGTTGATCCCTGAACAGCTATAAGTTTGCTATTCAAATATACCCTTGCACCATTGCCTGTTGTGATTTGTCCCTGACCACTTCCACTCGTACCAGGACTAATTGAGATGATGCTTCCACCTCTTTGTGGCGATGGTGATGGATCAGCAACCCATTGTTCAGTGGTAGAGTCTCCTACGCATGCTACCGAAATACCATTAACCGTAAACTTGTTGTTGTTGGAAGCTACTGTTCCAGTAATTTCAGCTCCAGTGCTATGAGTCGTAGTCGTATATTGAGGATTGCCATCTTCATCGTAGCCATAGAAGTAACGTTCAACATATGACACATGACCACGTTTATTTGATTCGTTTAAACGTGATCCTTGTAATGCTACATTTGCGATATGAATCTTCCTTTCTTACATGAATTTCAGATAGCGTTGTTCATATGAACCCTGTTCAGCATAATCAATTGCTTTCTTTCCCTCTTTGTCAGTAATCGTGATGTCTGGTTTCATATCAATGATCTCACCGAAGTAAAAATTGCTTTTTTCCAAAATACTGATCATCAAAGGTGTCTGTCCTAGACTATTTTGAATATTCGGATTTAACGCATTGCGTTTGATTGCTTTTAACGCTTCGTAATTGTCCTCAAGCACAGCTAGATGCAATAGAGTATTTCCCGTATAACTATCTTGGTCGTTTACTCCGAGAGTGGCATTATTCAATGCAGTACGCAACTTTTCGGCATCTAATTTGCCATCAGTTGAATATGTCTCTTTCAAATTTTTCACCTTTTTGCTTGATGTATTTATAGAGCTGTTTGGAGTGGTAGATGTGATATTGTTTGAAGGTATAGCTGTATTAGAAATAGTTGACGACTCCTTCAGTGAAACCTGAGAGCTGGTAACAGACTCAACAGAATAACCCATGGCATTTGCTGTATCTCTTACAGGAAGAAAGAGTTTACCATTAATATTCATTGGTCTTTCTGACAGCTTCACTTGAGTTCCGTTTACAACAATCTTCACGCTAGACTGAGTTGCTTTAAGGTATGTAGCTGCACCCACTGCTGTTCCTGCTGTAAGTGTAATTCCTACTACCGCTCCAAGTAGAAATGCTGGTACTTTCGTTGTTAATTTTTTCATATTATGTGCCTCCGATAGGATGATATGGTATATCATTAATTATGACAAACTATACCATATTTATCGGTCAATCTATGAGATTATTTAACTCTGACTCCATCGATGTAAACCTCTTTGCCAATATTAAGAGTCAGCTCTTTAGTCTCATCTGGTTCATGCGTAATCAGACGCACATAACTGTCCAATTGGCTTGAATCTTTGCAATCCTTGAGCTGCTCATAGATATAATTGTCTAACATTTTCGTTAAATTGTGCTCCATAATGAAATTCATAAGAATATCGCCCTCATCCATGGTCATCTCATACAATTCTCTTGTTTCTTGTAATTCTTCCATCAACTTCTTCTCTAGCTCAAATCGTTTATGCATATGTATATATTTTCCTTCTCTGTCAATTAGTTTGTATGAAAATTGAAAGCTTTTCCATGGAATTCAAACGTACCATCTGCAGTAATCTCAATATAGCCATTAGTATTGCCGATTTTAACAGGGCCACCGTCAGCCATAGTAGTTAATTGTTTAGCTGTAATGAAAATACGTCCATTCTCTGAATTCATATCAATTCCATCGTCCATAAAATCAATACTTCTTACTCTTCCATTATTTGAGGCCTTATATTCCTGCTTATATGAACCGTTGGTCTTAGTCATGACCATCTTAGCCCTATTGTCAGCCCCACCATCACCAGTACCAATAATATCTGTAGGTTGTGCTGCATCACCTGAACCATCAAAACTAATCTCTCGTTTAATCTTCTCATTAGTCAACTTATAGGAATACGCAATAATACCTGTATCTTCAGTTGTAAGAATACGCTTCTCACTATCTTGCCAGAACAGTAACCGATCACGAGAATCTTTGGCTTGCTCTTTTGATTGAACTTGTGCTGTAATCCAACGTTGGTAATTATCTTGAATGTCAATATAGTCAATGAATTGACCCACATCTGCATCCTTACCGATAGTTTTCAAACGATTGACTGTGAGGTTATTAATGTAGCCATCATCCGCAAGGATTGTATTAACTTCTAACATCTCAGCTACCAATTTACCTACATTGATAATGTCCAGTTTATCCATATCCATATATCCAGCCTCTGTATCAATAAGAACGTCTCCCGCTGGGCCAATAAACTTACCTTTATGCGCTACTAAGTTCCCGAAAAGGTCTACGCTAAACGGTGAATCATGGAAGTTTTCAGATCCAGCCCACATCCCAATGCGGGGAAAAATCTTGAACACTCCTGTACCATCACGTAAGGTAAGAGATGATCCTTCAATTTGTGCATGTGCCACAATCATTTTTTTAATGTTCTCGGTGTTGTCATAGGCTCCTCTATCACCCGGATACCACTGGAATGGTTTTTCTTCAATTTTCTCGTCAAGAATCTTACGAATGCCCTGTTTTGCTAGAACGAAAAGTTCCAAGTTGCCACCAATTTTCTCGCTGCTTGCATTAGCATATGTATTTCTGTAAGCTTCGAGTACATCATTTGCTTTTTCTGTTTGGTCAATGAAAAACTCATTATCATATTTACAGTTCACACCTGCATTGTAGTATGCGACCTTATCATGAGCCTTAATTTTCTTAATCTCAAATTCGCTTCTTTGATCCAGTTCATATAACACAGGTGAGCCATTTTCAAATTTTGCAACAACTGTCATATTTACTATCTTACCGCTATCAACTATTTCTTTTACGCCCGGTCGTTTAAGATAGTATCGCTCAAACCAATACTTAATTGTCTCTTTCAATGTATTAACGTCCCTACTTTCCTTGTTCTTGAATTCATCAATGATGATTTTGGACAAGTCTGCATCTCCTGAAGAAAAAATAATCATATCGTCAATATGATGGATCTTTTCTCCCTTATTGTGAAGTCGGTAGGAAACACCGTTTAATCTAGAAGAAATTGCTGTATCAGCACCTATATATAGAAAATCTTTGTTAAACATAACCTGACAATAACTCAATTAGACATCTCCCTTTTTATCTTTTAGAAATTCAGTGAATTTATTTCGATAGAACTCATATATCTCATAGGCTTCTGGTGTTTGAGCAAGACAGTCCATTTCAAGGAACATTTTCACAATATGAGTAACAATGTCTTCGTTTTCTCCCTCAGTAGGAATATACGCATTCTCTAGGGCAAGATCATTGTAATCCTTAATGAATGCTTCCTTGTCTTTCATAGCAAGCCTATCTCCAACTTCATTTGATTCAAGAATGATTAAATTTCCATATTCGTCTCTCTCCGTATGTAGCATTGTAAGACTCTCAATTTCCTTATTCCATGTGTCATTCAATGGAGATAGTATCTCGTTTAAAAATCGCTTCTTCATTCTTTCACCTTGAGCATTCATCTTAAGGTTGAGGATATATTTCCCCAACCATGGTATATGATAATTAGGTATTTTCAAAAATATTTACTCTCCTTGTAACTTTGACCTAGAACTCAGCAACAAGCGCTTTAACCTCATTGCCTTTACACACATAATTTCCTTCAACGTATATATCGAAATCACTTTCAATTGACACCAACATAGCCTCAATATGTTCTTTAGCGTAATCATTTGTTCTACTGACCATACCTCGACCATCTTTGAGCAATAATTTAACTTTCATATTCGCATAACTCCAATTCATTATGTATTATTTTCGACTCTCACTATCTACAGTCAATCTATATCCGAACTCATTCCCTCTTCTTCATCCCCTGCTGCTACCTAATGCTCTCCTTGGATCACTTCCAGCCTAACCGCCGCATCAATCTGTACCATACATATCTAACCTTCCACGTATCTCATCCCTCCCGTTCATCTGTATTCATAGGCTCCAAGAGTCTGCCTTGGAATTCGTTGACCTTGTACTCTTAATATATCCACAAACTATATTACGGTCAAGTATTATTTTTACATAATTAAAAATTAATTTTCTCTTCTACTATAGTGACACCTCCATTTCGATTCTCTTCCTCATTTCCTTGATTAATTGATAGGAAATTGGAACACAACTCCCCCATAGAGGTATAAAGTGACCCCAAACAATGAAAGGCTGATTCCTCCTATAGATTTATTGTGATTTAGGGGAACTATAATTCACCTCCATTTTTTGGAACACGAAATTTCGTGCAAGTTGTTCTGCTGCTCTAACTCCAATATCACCGGATGAAACGAATGATTGGATCTCAGGTATCAGTTCATTAAGTTTAATTAAGCGTTGAGTTGTTCGTTCAGTCTCACCAATTGATTCAGATACATCCTTCATACTTTTTTGCCCAACCAAAGATAGTGCAACGTTGTTTCCATTGTTCTTTACCCCCAATATTCCTTTAAGAACGCAGCTTGTCTTCCCTTCTTAACTGGATCACTCTCCTCTTCTCTCCTACGTTCTGTATTCTCAGCAATTAGCATGTACTCAGCTTGCCATTCGTCTATATCCATAGAGTTTGCCAATCAGTACTATTTACAAATTCAACTTGCCTTACCCAATTTCATATGATATTATCTTTTTACGAATATTATTTTATCATAATTAATTTTGTACTCATCCCTTTCGAATGTCCCAACCACCACTACCATTATAAGGAGGAACGCAAATTCACAATGACAAGACGCAAAAAAAGACTCACAGTAACAGACATCATAGGTAGCGAAGTTGAACAATGGAAGCAAGGCGAGATTATTACGATTGAAGCTGGTACAGGTGTAGGTAAGTCATACTTCATTAAGAACACACTGTACGAGAAGGCTAAGCGTGAGGGAACTAAGATATTGTTCCTACTCAATAGAACACGATTAAGTGAACAGTTTCAACGAGAGATTGAACAGGATAATAAGGGTGATGTGATAAAGATTCTTTTGTATCAGAAGGTCGAGGATGTTGTAAGAAAGCGAAGTGTGGTAGTTAGCAAGGATTATCAGTACATAGTATCAGATGAGTTCCATTACTTTCTCACGGAATCGAAGTTTAACAATAACACAGAAGATTCATTTAATTTGATTATTTCCGAATCAGAAAAGACCAGGATATTCATGTCTGCTACAGCAGATGGAGTAATAGAATATTTCCGTTTCAAAGGTATCGAACATCGTAGCTACAACGTTCCTCATGATTACAGTCATATCAAGGAATTAATATTTTATAGAAATGACAAGGTGCTAGAAAAGTTTCTACATACGATCCCTAAGAATCAAAAGGCCGTTTGTTTCAGCAAGAGTGCAAAGAAAGCCTTTAGCTTACATGCCATATTCAATAATTCCCTTTTCGTTTGTTCTGCATCAGGGACATCTAGAGAAAAGAAGTATCTCGAAAAAGAAAAAATCAGTCATATGCTTTCAAATGAGAGTTTTGAAGAAAAGTTCCTGTTCACGACTTCCACACTGGATAACGGTGTCAACCTCAAAGACAAACAAATCAAGTATGTTATTGCTGATATTGAAGACATAGATATACTCATACAGTGCTTGGGTAGGAAAAGGATTGCTGATAATAGTGATAAGGTAACCGTAATAATCAAGAATATCTCAGACAAAATGATTAATAAGAAACTTGAAGACTGTGAACGCATAATTGATCCTGCAAAGTATCTGATGGATAATGGCTCGCTAGAATATGTTAAGAAATACAGGAAATATAGTAGTCCAGTTATCTATGACACTGTCACCGTAGATAATGACAAATTTGAAAAAGTCATCAACGAATTACGATATTTTAAGGAATGCTATGACAAGAAATTTTACGAAGATATACTACAGGAAGAAAATGGTTACATGACCTATTTGCAGACTAAGCTCCAACAAGATAGTTACACTGTGCTTGATGATACATATGAAAAGGCTACACTCTCAGATTACTTAGATAGTATTACTGGAAAGCAACTTTATAAAGAAGAACAAGAAGAGTTAATTAAGAAGGTCAATATTCGAGACAGTAGAAATAGGTTACAACGTGGATGTCGAATTATCAACGAATACTTTATAGAAAACAACTTTCCATATAGTGTAAAAGACAAGATGAAGGATAACAAACGAAAACTTGAAAACAATGAGCCTAATCCAAACTATACTAAGACGTATTGGTCACTTGCGAAATACAATTGATAATCACAAATAGTACAAAAATGAAAACGACTGAAATTCAAGAAAGTCAGTGTTTATATAGGTTTTTTGATAACTTTGCATATTTTTCATGGAATAAACCCTTATAATAAGGATTCATTTAGGTAAACAATAGCTCAAAACTCTTGATACGACTACGTTTATGCCTAATGATTGATTATTTATTTTGGAATTAAATGTACCAAATTGAATCGGAAGGTGAATTGGCGTAGCCAAGAGGAACGCGATAGGTCGATGAATACCGTTAACGAAGCGATAGCGAAGTGGTTTTTATCGAGATGGTATCGTTCCTAATTACTACCCTCTGTTACAGATAACAATAATCAAATTATCACTTAACACAACAATAATAGGTGGCGAGATCCATTCCGTTACACTCCATGGCTGTCGCTTCACCTTCATCCACAACATAAACCGTTGTGTCTGTAGAATTGTTTTTCTGATTAGCAAAATTGTACAATAGCTTTCTCTGCCAAACTTCTCAACACCTCAATCCAATACCCATCTTTAGATTCTGGATGGAATATCTCAATAATAGGTACATTAATTTTAAACTTTGTATCATACTTACTATGCACAATACTATTTCTGTACTCATAAAGTTTTGTCGAAAATGTTGACACGTCAAGACTATCAACAAGCCCCTTTTGTTTAGCATAGTCAATTTGATTTCCAATACCCTCAATGTTCCCAAGGAGATTTTTCAGTAGTTCTGATTCCTCTTTCCGATATAAAGCACTCATCTCGATGATGAACGCGTCTATGTTATCAGCATTGTTATAGCTTTCAATAGACTTTTTGATTTCGAGTTTCTTATTAATAATAAAGAAGTACTCAAGAACTCTATAATATAGGATAGGATCTTCAAGTTTTTTTGCCTTATTGTATAGGAAAATTGGCTCTGAATATTTTACTGGACTATACAAAAATTTATCAAAGACACTATTATCTAACCTATCATCGGGGTCATTCCATTTAGTATCCTCACCATGATTCGTGTAAGGAACAATTGTAGGGTAGTCAGCAATAAACTCGTATTCAGGAGCATGATATTTAGCGATTAAAAACAAAATTTGTTGAAGAGTTTTTTCCTGATCTGCGAATTTACAACCTCTCAACTTGACTGTTTTATGACTTTCCCATTCATCACCAAATCCCTTATCTTTAGCAAACGAATTAAAAATCAGCCTGTATAAAGAACTTGGTTCAGACACTTCAACAATAATATCTCCGATCATATAGTGCTCAACAAAACTTGAGTCAAAATAAAATAATGAATCATAGGTTATGAGAAATTCTGAATAATTTTGTTTTTTATCATGGAAACCACAATCTCTGTATATAACAAGAGCCTTGTTTTCACATTCGATAATTTCTTTCTTAAAGGAAGTTAGAACTCTACCAATATTTGAATGTAAATTGTGACCTGGAATAATATAAGAATAATTTACTGCTACTGTAACTTTAGTTTCTTTATGTTCAACCACAAGTTTAGATTCATCTAACCGATGAAAGTTAAACTCTGTTAAGAAATTGGGAATTAGTCTTTTAAACTCCTCACTTAATTCGGTTAGCACTTTTTGATCGATCATAGAAGCCCCTCCACTCATACATCATCAACATCTTGAATCTTAGTAATCTCACTCAATTCCTTTATATCCAATCCATGCATCATCCTCAGTAGATAAAAACCATCAGATGTTGTTTCCCCACCTTCCGAATTACTTCACAATAAAAATTTTCTAATCATTGGCCAGTGTAGGAATCATACCAGATATCTGATCCATCTTCATCTTGTCCATATACCAATCCCCATATCAAACTCGCATAGAGGTGTCCTCAAAGATAGTATCTATATAGTTAGAGTTTAGATTTTCTATTTTCACGTATAAACACCCCAGTATTTTCAAGTGGATAGCTAAACACTTTTTCGTATATAGTAGTCGTCTGCTCCCTCTTTCATGATTCAGAAATTTATGTTTTGGAAAGATTCCAACTCGTGGTACACAGCTTATGTACGTCATCAAAGCAAGTTGTATTTAATCTTATTAAGGTGGTCTTTATGAATTATAAGAAAAGAGAAGAATATAAGATTACTTCTCGTTATCCAAACGAAGACGATGCAGTCGCAGTAGAAATTATGGAAGTACAAATCCTTAATTGGATGGAGCATGTTCTGCTGAATTATTCCTTTGAGAACAAACTAGAAAACAAACAAAATTCGGAGGATCGATTAAAATGATTGTTCTAAAAGACATGCAAAAGCTAACTACAGCTCAAATTACGGCCTTGATCGGTAAGATCAGGGCTATTGTTTATACTCGTGTATCATCCGACATACAAATTGATAACTATTCATTAGAGTCTCAAATTGATATATGTGTAAAGGATGCGAAAGCGAAGTTTGATATTAATGAAGATGAGATTATTGTTCTACGGGAAGAAGCAGAATCAGGTGACAATCCTAATCGTCCAATGCTGAACTACATTCTTTTCTTACTACAAAAAGGATTAGGAACTAAAGCTATCTTCCTGCATCCTGATAGATTGAGTAGACATCTTCACTTACAACAACAAATTACACATCAAATATGGGAACTTGGTTGCGATTTACATTTCGTTGAGTTTGATTTACAAAAAGGAAATGCTGAATCAATGCTTAATTACAATATCCAAGGTTCCATTGCACAGTACAACAAGGCTAAGATTCTGGCGAATACTAAGCGTGGAAGGAGTACAATGGTATTTAATAATAAGATACCCGGAATGAATCGAATCTATGGATATACCTATGATAAAGACCTAAACACCCTTGTTGAAAATGAATATGAAAAAGAGCGATATCTTACAATGGTTAATATGGTACTAGAAGGTTCAACTGGTTCTGAAGTTGCGGCATATTTAGCTAAAAAGAAACATCCTGCACCAAAGGGAGACAAGTGGTATCAAGCGACCATCAGCAGAATACTCAGAAATGAGTCTTATATGGGTACATACTATTACGGGAAAACTGAAGTAGTGCGAATCAATGGAAAGAAGAAACAATTACCTAAACCTAGAGACCAATGGCAGAAGATTACTATACCAGCCTACATTGACGAGATTACATTTGGTCGTTTACAGAAGTGCTTAGATGGGAATATTAAAAATGGTGGTCGCCCTTCAGAAGATTATTTACTAAAAGGAATAGCTAGATGCGGAAGATGTGGTGCTGCCGCCTCATCTGGTATTACATCGAGGACTCATAATGGATTGCTGAAATACTATAGTTGCACAAGAAAAACAAGAAAATCATATAGCGTTGAAACAGGAGAACCCAATAAGATTTGCTTGGGTGAAAATTGGCGAGTTGATATGGTAGACTCACTCATTTGGAATGAAGTCGTAAAGTTGATAGACAATCCTAAAACATTGATCGATAAGATGCTTGAAAGAATTTCTGATGTATCCAAAGTAAAAGAGCTGGAGAGAAACAGAGATGACATTAACAAATTGATTAAAGAAAAAGAGTCTTCAAAAGCGAGATATATTGATCTTTATGCTGATGGAATAATTAAATCGAAAGAAGAACTCTCCATTAAATTGGAACCAGTAGAGGATGAGATTAGTGAACTAAACAAGGAACTTGGAACAATTAGTGAAAATTTAGAGCTGGACAAAAAACAAAATAAGAATACGTCATCAGGGGGGCCATTGGTTAAAAAATATCAAAATATCATTAATAACGAATTACAGATGAAAGACGCAAGAAAAGTATTGCGCATACTCGTTGATAAAATAGTCTTACATGATAATAAGCGTATTGAGATATTCTACAAATTCACTGCTGATAGTAAATTATTTAGAAATAATCCCTACGTTTCTGAGTCAGTTAACTTAGACAAGCTTAAGTGGGTAGTTGACTCCCTTCCTCCTAAATGGTCTGAAATTGAACACCTCTACCCAAGCATGTTGAAAATGTACAATGAAGACTTACTAAGTTTTGAACAAATTGCAGAAGCCACTAAAACCGACTGGTGGACTATTAAGCAAATGTTTAAGTCTAAGGGAACCATCTTGCTTACAACAAAAGAAAGAGGAGTAAAAAGACGTGCTAGTGACTTTGAGTGGATATATAAATTACACTATGAGGATGGACTAGCCTTCACTAAGATATATAAGGAACATGGCTTGAGTCCGACTTACTGTAAACAGGTACTTGAAGAAAATATAAACAAGTTGAAAAAATGAAAAATGTCTCCCTCTTATTCCTTTGGAACGAATAGTGTATTCCCCCTCCTCTTTGGAGGGCTATTTTGTGTAGATTGGATGGCATTATGGTGTCGGTTTTATCCAATAGAATTTCACTCGTTAAAATTCAACTCTCGTGTCGAAGCAGATGTGCTAGGGGCATATTCTGTAAAATGGAGACTATTTTAAATTTAAAATATCCCCCCATGTGTCACATGTATCGTCAATGCGACAACTTAGTGATCAATTGACAAGTGTTAGCGGATTATTTTCCAGAAATTATTACTTTCTGGGTGTAAATGTACCCCCGTATGTATGTCCAATCTTGTATCGGTTAGGCTTATTTCATTAGGGATGTATGTGGTATACTGTAATGTACGAATACTCTAAGGAAGGTGTTATATGACGAGTAAGGAAAGTGAACAAGAAAAGTTGGCAAGAAAATTATCTATGTTGCAAGAACAACACCTTAATGCAATCACAAAAATGAGTATCATGATCAATCAATCATCAATCTCCCGAATGGTTGAGCAAATAAGTTTATCTTCTAAGATTAACTCTCAATATAGTCAAGCATGGAAAGCACATCAAGGATTGGCAAGCTCTATTCAACAAGTGTCATTGGCTTGGAATGAACCACTAGCAGAAATTGCTAAAATAACTTCTTCTCCATCTTTTTCAAGTGCAATTAAGGGAATAAATGCTGCAAACAGTATAGGCATAGCTAATCTTCAAACCTTTTATAAATCTCCTTCTTTTGTATCTATGATTGATGCGATTTCAAATATGGACACTCATTCTTGGCAATCATTTGTTGATACTGTACCTGAAGATATTTCTTCTAACATTAATGATATCGAACAGGAAATAGAGAGTGATCCTGAGACCAAAGCTAACTTCGAACCTTATATAAAAAGCATTGAAGAGGTATTATCCTCTCATGTTGGTGCAAAAGTTGATCTAAGTAAGAGTAAACTTACTATTACTGGCTTAAAAATACTAATCCATCTCATCATTACGTTAGTTGGTATGTATGGTCCTCAAATTTTACTTCCAGATCCAACTGATGATTTAGTCGAGGAAACTAAGCGACACAATATAGTTGAAGAAAAGTATCAGCGAGATGATCTTGAGCTGAAACAGAAACAAATAGAAATTGACCAAGAACAGGTGAAAGTTAGCAAAGATATACTGTCGGAATTGAAGAAATCAAATGAACAAAAAAAGGACTCGAAATGAGTCCTCTTCTATTTATTCACCAATCATACTCAGGATTAATTCCCGAACAATCATTAGCCTAGCCATTTGCTTTAGCTTCTTGTTGTTCATGTTCCTTTACCCTGCGATAGAAAGTATTGGGCTTCATATCTAGTTCCTTCATTGCGGCAACTGCTGTAATCCTTCCATGTTTCCATTCTGTGTATGCTTGCTTAAACTCCTCGTTGATTGCTTGCTTTGGTCTTCCGAATACAACACCGTCATTCTTAGCAGCCGCGATACCTTCAGCTTGTCTACCGTTAATCCTCTCACGTTCAGACTCAGCCATATATGATAACAGTTCTAACACAATACTGCTTATAACCTTCTCTAATCCATTCTTGTATTGCCGTGTATCTAATAGTGGCATGTCAATTATGACAATGTGAGCACCTATGTTCTGGACAATATCCTGCCATTCATTCTTTATCTCTTCTGCATTCCGTCCCAAACGATCCAACTCTTTGACGAAGAGAATATCACCTTTACGAAGCACATTTTTCATGGATTGATAATATGGTCTGTCAAAGTTCTTGCCACTTTGTTTGTCTATAAAGAAATCACGATCCATTATACCTAAGTCCTTCATTGCTTCTAGCTGTCTCGCTTCATTCTGATCTTTAGATGAAACTCTTATGTATCCATACTTCCGAATCTCGCTCATACTGATCATCCTTTGCTATGTTGTTAAGGATATTATATCAAATTCATGTCAAAATGTATACTCATACTTTTGAAATGTTTCATATATATTTAAACACTATTTGAAATATATCATAACCACTTTTGACACACACTAAGAGAGTCTTTCAAAAAGTATACTTTTTGAAATGAGTGAAGACTTATAGTCTAGGTTTAAATTCGTAGAATGTCATACCAAATAATAAATGCTGATCGTTAATCAATCGTAGTCGAAATTTTTTCCTTTACTGAATTGAAATAACCAGTAAAATTCAAGGTAAAGAAACAAATATCATATTAGAAATCAAATCGTATCCTCAATCGTAAAGAATCGCACCATTAGAATACTCAGTATTATTAAGACTTTCCCTTCATCCAAAATAAGTAAATTTCACGATTGAAATTTAAAATCGTTTATAAATAAGAGAAAATCAATTAAGTCTTAATCGCAATCGTAACATAACAAATAGACGTTAGCGGAAGACATAATTAAAGAATATTTATTAACGTTCATTTCTAATTTTCTATTTAAAACTAAGAGAATTAGACAAGAGGTTCATTGTTGTTTCCAAATTCAAACTTTTATTAATCCCTAAATAAAAAAGGAGCTGCTAAATGCAGTCTCCTTCTTGTATGTGAAAATAACATTTCTTATAGATATTGTGCTTTTTCTATCTTCACATAAAACGTGTTTTCTCTAAAGCGAAATAGGTTTTATTCTTATTAACAGTTTCATCATTGTCAGCTACATAATCATTTAAAGATTCTTGTAACTTCCGAATCATTGCAGGACTCTCAACTCGAAGTTTTTTATATTGTGTAATAAAGTAATCTTCAGATTCTTTCTTGAATTGTAATGAGCCTGCTAGAGAATAAGCAATGCCTTCCTGCTTATAGGTTATTTTCTTTATATCGTTTTCTATGCTGTTGATTAAATAAACTTCAAACTTATTATTAACAGAGAGCCCTCCAAACCTTATCTCAAAAAAGAGATCCTTTTTAATCAATTTTTGAATCTTTTTATACCAAGATCTGATCTCAGTTTCACTACGTAGTAAACCATTTGTCACTATAGAGTTTATCAAATTAGAGTTAATGGTAAACTCCATAAATGGATCAACAAGTCCCGTGTTACTGTAAAATACTTTTTCTCCAATCGTATGTATTTTCTGTTCGTATTCATTATCTATTTCTCCAGTAATGGTGTTAGTTGCGCGTGAGTCAGCAACAACGGATAAAAAATCTTCACATACTACGACAGATACAAAGCTCATTTCAACATCTCCTAATATCTAATATTTGTACTCTTATTATATCATGAAATTGGGAATTGCTTATTATTTAGATCGTTTGAAAATCAATTAAAAGTCTTGTTTTACCCCATATAAAAAAGAGCCTATTAGGGCTCCTGCATTCATTTTTTGAGAATTATTTCTCTTACTTTATTCTTCATGTACTCTTCTGTCCTCATAAATCTTGTTATTGAGTACGACGATGTTCTATTTCTTTCGAATGCTTCTTTTTCAAGTCTAATGGATTCAAATAGGTTTTCTAGTGATTTTGCTCCTCCATAATCTCTATCTGCTGGACTGGTTCCATTAGTAGTTATGTTTCTCCAGTGTAGGTTTGATAGCCATACCAAAATTAAGTTACCTACCAATGCGACATCGTTGGATATTTCCGGGAAACGCTTCACCTCCAAACCTCTAGACTTAGCCATTTCTTCAACTTTTAAATATGTACTCTCAATCTTGTTAATTTCAATCCCTCCTATGGATAGATGTTCCTTTAACATGAGTTTGACAGTATTAACTTACCACACTTTTTGTTTTCAATCTAACCCTTAGAATTTTATAGTATATATTCATGAAAGACTTTTTTATTAATACATAGCAACAAAGACAACGTTCGATTTGTTTGTTTTATAATTACTTAAAACTTCTCTCTTTTCAATATTACTTTATTATCTGAAGTCATAGATACATAGTTTTGACTTTTACTTGTTGTTGTTTTGTCTAAAACATAGGAAGCTAATGTTAAACCAAAGGCTGCAATAGTTGCGTAGTTTGACAGTAAAACTAAATCTAGTTCTTTATCAAGTGTACCTGTATATATCAAATAAATCAGACGTACACATATAGCAACCATGATTGGAATCATAAAAATAATTAAGCCTTTATAAAACTTCGAAGTTACCTTTTTCCATGCAGAAAAAATGAGTATCATGAGTGAGATAATTAATGAAAATATTGATATTACTGCTGAAGTAAACGTCGGGATATCAATTTCAGCAAATAATACCACGATCCCATAAATGACAAAAATCACTGCAACCATTAGCAAAGAACCAAGATAAATACGCTTCAAGTAGAATCTTTCCTTTTTTAGTATGTATTTATTATAGTATACAACATATTTCCGATTGTATTAGCATTCCTTTCTAACTGCAAGTCAAATAAGCAATTTAATAAAACAATTCCCTATGCACTTCAGCCGTAACTGTTAAAATTCACTCCAGGTAAAAGTCTTCATATATGCCAAAGCAACCGGTTCTCTATCTTCTGTAATACACACATTCTAACTTTCAAAATGAAATCATGCGGAACTATCCAGGTAATATGTTATCCTTATTCTTCTTCAACATTAACATAACATCTGTTCTAACCCTGCTCATTAGTGGATTTATTTGATGATAGCCACGAATTGAGTAAGAAATAAACAAAGTTTCTTCAGTTCTTTTCTGTTCGATAATTTTAATGTCGCGTTCTCTTAAAGCTTTCCTCAGCTCGTATATGTCAGCGGTCACCCTTTCTTGTAGTGCACATAAATAAAAACTCATCTCTCTTTTTTAATATTACGCTGCTCTCGCCTATTCTCTTCTTGTCTTCTTCTATTACATCTACAAGTAATGGCATCTCAGCATATTTTTTCACTAGTTCCAACTCTTCAGCACTTTGCTTCATTATTCTAATCCTCCTCCTGATAATCGCACTGCAACTAAACTTTTTATGTCAATCCATTCGTTTCCATCTTCCCATTCTACTCTTATCTTCTTTCCTAGCTCATTAACCTTCGAGACAATCCCACTCACAAATCTTTTTGAGTTCAATTCAAACACCTCGAAATTTGCTTCTTCGGTGTATCTGTATGAGATACCTATGTTCTGGTAAATTGCCTCCCATTCATCCTCGTGTAGCAGAGGTTTAATCTGATCGTTATCTCTTGAGCGGTGCTCAATGATTCTTTCCTTATGTTGTGGCAGCATCATACGACTTGATTCCCAAAGGCCATTAGCTTGTAGCTTTTTACTCATTTGTAGTGCCCTCCAATTTTATTTGATCTGTCTATAGCTTGACCAGCAGAGGTAATGGAGCTTGCCCTAAGTATGGCTATGTCTCCAAATCGATCCTTGATGTCATCCATTACCTTATCTATGGCTCTCTTCTGTTCTTGGTCATCGAACAGTGACAGCTGATAAGTCTCAGCATTGGAAAGGTTGGATAACGATATCCCAACGCGTCTCACAGGCTGACCATCCCAATGCTGCCTAAAGATTTGTTTAGCTTTCTTACAAACATCTACAGTTATATTAGTGGGATCTTGCAATTTAACTTGTCTGCTGAATCCGGTTGGGTGATCGAAGTCTGCACCTGATAAACTCATAGTGACCACACTACCCATTAAACCTTTTTTCCGGGCACGTCTGCAAACCTCTGTACAAATATCTTGTATTATTACATCGATCTCCCAAGCTTCTGTATAGTCTCTAGGGAGCGTCATACCATTCCCAATATCCTTTTGTACACTATGAGTATTAATTGTTACAGGAGAGTCATCCAGTCCATTTGCTACCCTCCAAATAACCTCTCCGTTTACGCCCCATTTGCTTCTTAGTTTTGATAGGGGTGTATTTGCAAGCT
>NZ_JACYVQ010000005.1:0-525690 GCF_014842675.1 Paenibacillus sp. CFBP 13594 | reverse complement strand
CGTTGCAGCAGGCGGCTGTGGGCGCGCAGCAGCGCCGCATGGAAGCGGCAGCTGCGCAAGAGGCCGGCCGTGCCGGGCTCGCCCAGGCGGAGCGCAAGCTGGCCGAGAGCGAGGCCGCAGCGGCTGCCTTGCAGGGCCGCTGGACCGCGGAACTGCCGGGCATCGCTCAGGAGGAGGCCAAGGCCCTCTATCAGGCGATGCAGGAGCGCGATGCGCGCGCCGAAGACATCAAGGAACGTCTGAATAAAAGCGTGACATTCCTTGAGGAAAAAGATCAGATCATTCAATCGCTTCAGCAGAAGCTGGTGGAATTGGACAAACAACTGATCCAGTGGCAAACGCAGTGGCAGGGCAATAACAAACTGCTCGCCGAGAAAGAAGAACGCTTGCGCCAGTGGGTTGGGCAGCAGCGGGTAGAAGACCTGATTGCTGCGGCTCAGGCTCGTCTGGATGGACTGCGGAAAGAAGCTGCGGAGTCGGCACAACGCTTCAAAGAAGCGGATCATCTGAAGCAGGAATCAGCCAAGAAAGATGTCATGGCTCAGCAGGCTGCCGCCTCGGCAACAGAGCATCTGCAACAGGCACAGGAACGGTGGAATCAATTGCTGGAACAATCCCCGTTCGACTCGGATGATGCCGTTGTGTCCGCGGCGATACCTTCCCAGGAAGCGGAACGACTGGCGGGCGAGATCCAGCAGCACCGTGAACGTGAGCGTGAATTGGCATCCCAATTGCGTGAACTGGAACAAAAGCTGGGTGGTGCAGTTGTATCGGAGGAGCAGTGGTTAGCCTGCACTGAACGTTTGCAGCAGGTCCGGGCTCAGGATGAGACTGCCCTACGTGCGAAAGCACGTGCAGAACGTGATCTGGAGGATGTGGAGCAGCGACATGTTCGCTGGACCGAACTGGAGAACAAGAGGTTGGAGGTCAGCCGTCAAGGCGAACTGCTCAGCAAACTTCAATCCGCATTCAGAGGTAATGCATTTGTTGAATATATTGCAGAGGAACAACTGATGCAGGTCAGTCATGCGGCATCTCAGCGTCTGCGCTTCCTGACTAAACAACGTTATTCACTGGAGGTGGATTCCGGTGGTGGTTTTGTGATCTGTGATGATGCCAACGGAGGAGTCAAACGACCGGTATCGACGTTATCCGGTGGCGAGACGTTTTTGACTTCGTTGTCACTGGCCTTGGCACTGTCGGCCCAGATTCAGCTGCGAGGTCAGTACCCACTTCAATTCTTCTTCCTGGATGAAGGGTTTGGTACCCTTGATCCTGAACTGTTGGATACCGTCATTACATCTTTGGAAAAGTTGCATGACGACCGATTGGCTGTTGGTGTAATCAGTCACGTGCCTGAACTGCGTGCACGCTTGCCGCGCAAACTTGTGGTAATTCCGGCAGGGGAGGCCGGAAACGGCTCACGTGTGGTCTTGGAGACTCTGTAGAGGGCAAATGTGTAAGCAATATAGAACATAGAAGCGCCTCTAATAGTCCAAGCAAAATGAATAATAGGGGTTGTTCAAAAAGTCCGCTTTTGATTACGAATGGTGCCTAGCGGCATCATCAACATCGAATATGGAATTCAGCCGAAATAAGCGTCTTTTTGATACTGAAAACCGCCTTTTTTAAACACGCACTATTACGGAATATTATTTTTGTAAAAATATTTCTTTTCTTGCTTTTATAATATAGCGGAGTGAGTTACATCACAGATACAGGTTCATCCCGCTGTTATACTACAGTTAAGCCGACAAACTTGTTTTAAGTACCCCGGCGGACATCTGATCAGGACGTTTCCTGAATAGATGTCCGCGCAGCAGCCTTCCAAGGAAGCCGCTCACGGGGTGCTTCTTTTTTTTGTGTTTTCTCGTCAGTAGTGTCAATTCGCCCAGTTCTGAATACCATGAAAAGGTGATCAAGAGCAGAATCAGGGAGGCGTTGGCAAGTGGAAAAAGTGGAAGCGAAGAAAATATGCAAGGAACACATGCACCGTTATGTATGTGTACAGATGAATGACGGTATGCACTACGATGGCATTATGGAAAATGTGGATGACGAAATGATCTACCTGGCTGTTCCCGTTGGACCGGAAGCCATGGTGAATCATGCGAACTGGGCTCCAAATGCAATGCCTGGAGGGAACTATCCGATAGGTCATACTCGCGGATTTTATCCAGGTTACGGCTACCCTACGCCTTATCCGTATTATGGTTATGGCCGTAGACGTTTTAACCGACTGGTGCTCCCGTTATTTGCGCTTACAGCGTTAACCCTTTTACCGTACTATTGAAATTAGAAAAAACATTCATAACTGCAAGTGAAACATTCTTATGTACCCTATGGGCATCCTATGAAAATCTTGAAAATATCAAGCTGAGGATGGATGTTTCATTCATGGTACCGTACAGCAAGAGATAGAGAGGTCTTATCACATACGGAGTCTCAGCCTGATGTATCGCAACAGTCATTGCAATACAACTGGCAACATACGAACATCCAAAAGGTCATGCCTGTGCAGAAGCGAACTTCTGTAAGGTATGACCTTTTGGAACCTAATTAGTATAAGATCGACGACAAACCAGCATGGACTTCAAAATGCCCTCAACTTAATGCAAATTTCAAATCCTCAAGTAAATCCTCCACATCCTCGATCCCAACGGAGATCCGAATCAAACCATCCGTGATCCCCAATTCTTGCCGACGTTCATAGGGAATGGAAGCATGTGTCATTCGGGCAGGTACAGATATTAGACTTTCCACCGCGCCCAGACTTTCAGCCAACGTGAAATAACGGACTTTGCTTAACACATCATCCACTTTTTGAGCACTACCTACATCAAAGGAAACCATACCGCCATATCCTCTTGCTTGTATGGAAGCGAGTTTGTGCTGCGGATGGTCGGGCAACCCGGGATAATAGACTTTGCTCACTGTCGGGTGCTGATTCAAAAATGTCACAAGCTGCTCTGTATTGCGTTCTTGCGCTTCCATGCGCAATCCCAAAGTTTTCAGACCGCGCATTAGTAGCCAGGAATCCATAGGTCCCAGGACTGCGCCGATTGCATTTTGGATAAAATGCAGATCTTCCCCAAGTTGCTCGCTGTTGACAACCGCAAGTCCTGCCACGACATCACTATGCCCACCGATATATTTCGTTGCAGAATGCAGTACAATATCTGCCCCCAGAGCCAGCGGAGTTTGCCAATAAGGCGTACTAAACGTGTTGTCCACAATGAATAACAATTCATGTTGCTTTGACCATTTCGCTACAGCAGCAATATCAGTGACCTTGAGTAACGGATTAGTAGGTGTTTCTACATAAATGGCCTTTGTATTGGATTGCAAAGCCTGCTCCAGTGCTTGTAGTGAGGTAGTATCTACAAAGGTAGACTCGATCCCCAGACGATTCAGCACCTTGGTGAAAATGCGATAAGTCCCGCCATATACGTCATCCGTCAGTATGACGTGATCTCCAGTTTCCAGCAGAGACAGTACAGCGTGAATTGCAGCCATCCCCGAACTAAAAGCAAACCCTCGAACGCCATCCTCCAGCTCTTTAATGACTTCTTCCAACGCATGACGGGTAGGGTTACCTGTTCGTGAATATTCGTATCCTTTGTGTACGCCAACCGATTCCTGCTCATACGTGCTTACTTGATAGATCGGTACACTCACTGCTCCAGTGTGTGGATCACCAACAATACCTGCATGAATCAACTTGGTTTTTGGTCTCATTTCATTGTCCTCCATTATAGATATTTTGGCTTAAATACCGTTCGCTGCTATCCGGGAAAATAACGACGATGTTACTTCCGGGAGCTGCGTGAACAGCTTCGTTTAATGCGGCTTGCATAGCTGCACCTGAGGAACTTCCTACCAGTAAGCCTTCCAACAAGGCTAGATCCTTAACACGTTCAAAGGCATCTTCATCTGAGATCGTATGAATGGCATCAAAATAATTCACATCCATAAAAGGAGATAACGTTTCGACTCCTATTCCTTCTGTACGATGAGGTCCGGAGGGACCTCCTGCGAGAATCGAACCTTCGGGTTCTACGATACATGTTTTGATTAACGGATTTTGCTCCTTCAAATAGCGAGATACTCCCATGAAAGTTCCGCCAGACCCAGCTCCGGCGATATATACATCCACCTGCCCGTTCAGATCATGCCAAATCTCAGGGCCCAGATGTTCATAATGTGCGAGTGGATTATCCGCATTGGAGAACTGACCTGGAATATACGAATCCGGTATTTCTTTGGCCAGCGATTCCGCCTTGCGTATGGCACCGGTGATTCCTTCGGATGTGGGTGTGTTCACGACCGTAGCTCCAAGGGCTTTCATCAACTGCTGCTTCTCAACGCTGAACTTCTGAGGTACGGTGAAAATGACCTTTAAATTCAGGCCTACAGCCGCCATTGCAAGACCAATTCCTGTGTTGCCTGCGGTAGCTTCGATCACCGTTCCACCTGGCTTAACATCTCCTCGTGCCAAGGCCTTCTCCAATAAAAACTTGCCGCTCCGGTCTTTCACACTTCCTCCGGGATTCATGAATTCCAGCTTGGCGAATAGGCGGATTCCTTCCTGTAATGGATAACGGGTTAATTCAAGCAGAGGTGTATTACCTATAAGTTCCTGTACATGTTGATAAACGGTCAAATTAACCAATCTCCTTTTTGGAGTTTATTAACTATACATATTGGTTTACTTGGGAAAGGTGCGTGTTAAAATCATATTTCGATAAAATGGTCTGTAATACATACCTCTATATATGACTGATTATGATGAATTCCTAATTGTTGTCTCATCACCTGCAATCTATTGAAATAGATCACTGAAAGGCAGGGGAATGGAGAGTTGACCTGGAATGCCTGGTTGTGTGTCTAGAGATTGGACGTGGGTTTTTACTTCTAGTATGATAGAAGGGAATACATACACTGGAATACAAAGGAGGGTATGAACTATGGATTGCTTATTTTGCAAAATTGTAGAGGGCACCATTCCCTCCAATAAAGTACTGGAGAACGACCATGTTATCGTTTTTCATGACATCCAGCCCGCTGCACCGACACATGTTCTTGTCATTCCGAAGAAACATATTGCTTCCATGAATGAAGTTACTGCAGAAGATCTGCCATTGATCGGCGAGATTCATCTGGCTGCTCAAGAAGCGGCGAAGCGTCTTGGCGTGGAGGAAACAGGATATCGTTTGATCAACAATTGTGGTAAGGATGGAGAACAAACCGTTCATCATCTGCATTACCATTTGTTGGGTGGTACCAGACTTGGCGTGTTGACAAGTCTGTCCGATTCTCACAAATAAACGAGCTAATGGGTACTAATATTGAGGATTTAGTCATATGCATTAAATCCACGAATGTGTGACCAAATGCTTATATAATGAATTCATTTCATAATACCTTTGAGTTTTAAAATGGATTCAAATAAGTGATCATTACATTGAGGTTGACACCTTTATTATCTTTCGCCTATAATGTAAGATGATGAACCGTGTTATTGCTCTTGGACGGTCTGGTCGGAGGGAGGGAAAACTGGTGTCTGAAACTAAAGTTCGCAAAAACGAGACTATTGATGCTGCACTTCGTCGTTTTAAACGCTCCATCGCTAAAGATGGCGTATTGGCTGAGGTGAAGAAACGTAAGCATTATGAGAAGCCAAGCGTAAAGCGCAAGAAAAAGTCCGAGGCTGCTCGTAAGAGAAAGTTTTAGGAGGATTTTAATTACATGAATCTTAGCGAACGATTGAACGAAGATATGAAGCAAGCGATGAAGAGTAAGGACAAGTTCAGACTCTCCAACATTCGGTTGATTCGTTCGACGATCAAGAATCTTGAAATAGATTTGAAAAGAGATTTGGATGACAACGAAGTGCTTGATATCCTGAGTCGTGAAATCAAACAGCGCAAAGATGCCCTCCAAGAATTTGACAAAGCGGGCCGTGAAGATCTCGCGGCAAATGCAAAAGCGGAAATTGAAGTACTCATCCAGTACCTTCCCACACAGCTTACCGAAGAAGAAATTAAAGTTATTGTACAGCAGACCATCCAGGAAACCGGTGCTTCTTCGAAAGCCGAGATGGGGAAAGTCATGGCGGCCCTTATGCCAAAAGTTAAAGGCAAAGCGGACGGCAAACTGGTAAATCAAGCAGTTCAACAATTTCTGCAATAAAGCAAATCAATAAACACCTTCTGACTTGTCAGGAGGTGTTTTTTCCATTTATCAGAAAGCATGATGTCCTTGGGATGACGAAATTTCTTTTTAATGGTTAATATATATTATTATGGATTTTTATTCTTGCAATTGATCGAGTTTTCAAATATAATTTTAAGATTTTGAAACGAAATGTTGCATTGCACGTAATAAATACCATAAGCTGGACAGTATAACATTAATGGAAAAGGGGGGACTATTGTGAAGGGAAAGCGCCGGAAGAAGCTTACGGGGCCATTGATGCTCTTAATGCTGCTGACGCTGTTGCTTCCTGTCTGGATTGGATCACCGTCAGCGCATGCAGCTGAGAAGAGTGGTGCCGTATATATTATTCCGGTTGATAAACCAATCGAGCAGGGACTTGGCAAGTTCATGGAACGCGGGTTCAAGCAAGCAGAAGAGATGAATGCTGGCCTGATCGTTCTTGATATCAATACGCCGGGAGGCCGTGTCGACACTGCAGAAGCATTGGGTACCCTGATCAAGGACAGTCCGATTGAGACTGTTGCATTTGTTCGTGGAGATGCTGCTTCAGCCGGGAGTTTTCTGGCTCTGAATGCAGATAAGATCGTAATGTCACCAGGCAGTATGATTGGTGCGGCAGCAATGGTGGACAGTACGGGTAAACATGTTGAGGATCCAAAGCTTGTTGCGTTCTGGAAAAGCAAAATGCAGGGAGCAGCTGAGATCAGTGGTCGTGATGGCAAGATTGCAGCTGGAATGACGGATGTTAACATGGTTGTTGAAATGCCAGAGATTAATAAAACCAAGCAAAAAGGTGAAATTATTGCTCTCTCGGCTGAAGAAGCGCTGAAAGTTGGTTATGCCGACCACATCAGCAACACACCGGAAGAAGCGGCAACGTGGCTCGGTTACAGCCAGGATGATGTATTTAAGGTAGAACGGACGACAGCAGAGAATATCTCATCCTTTCTTACGAATCCGGTTGTCATGACCATATTGTTGTTCCTCGGAATCGCAGGTGTGGCCATTGAATTGATCGTTCCTGGGTTCGGAGTACCTGGTATTGTTGGTATTGTATGTTTTGTCCTGTATTTCTCAGGAAATTACGTTGCCGGTTTTGCAGGAGCAGAGACGTGGGTATTGTTCACTGTTGGACTCATCTTGATGATTCTGGAGATGTTCATACCAAGCATGGGTATTTTGGGCATTCTGGGATCAATTGCGCTTGTTGCAGGTGTTGTGAGGGCTGCTTATGATACGAGTGACGCATTCGTTTCCCTGGGTATCGCTTTCGGAGCAGCATTGGTAGTGATTGCGATTATTGCAGTACTGTTTAAAGATAGAGGGATATGGAATCGATTCATTTTGAGTGACAGTCTGTCAGCTGAGCGTGGATACTCATCCGCTACCGAGCGTAAAGAGTTGATTGGACTACAAGGCATCAGTCTTACACCGCTTCGACCTTCTGGAACAGCGATGTTTGAGGGTGAGCGAATTGATGTTGTATCGGATGGAGACTTTATTCCCATTGATACCCCGATTATTGTGATTAAAGCGGAAGGCACCCGGATTGTGGTTCAGCAAGCATTACCGGTGTAACCCGCTCTGTTGTCGAAGCGGATTAACGTTTCGGCAATGTACATAACCACTTCGCTGAAGCTGCCAGCGAGGTGGTGCATTCTTTATTTTAGCAGCGGATTCATGAATGACTGTTGAAGTATTTATCAAATTTGAATTGCAAATGGAGGAAATTTTACTATGGAACCAACTATGATTACGGTTTTGCTCATTGCGGTAGTTGCGATTATCGTACTGAGCGTATTTTTCAGCTTTTTCCCGGTCATGCTCTGGATCTCAGCTATTGCATCCGGTGTCCGTGTTAGTATCATTACACTGGTAGCCATGAGACTTAGACGTGTAACACCTAGCAGGATCGTAAATCCTCTGATTAAAGCAAGAAAAGCGGGCCTTGAATTAACCATGAACCAACTGGAAAGTCACTTTCTGGCGGGTGGTAATGTTGACCGTGTTGTAAACGCTCTGATTGCTGCTCAGCGTGCAAACATTCCACTTGAATTCGAACGTGCTGCTGCGATTGACCTTGCTGGTCGTGACGTATTACAGGCGGTCCAAATGAGTGTTAACCCGCGTGTTATCGAAACGCCTGTTGTATCTGCGGTGGCAAAAGATGGTATTGAAGTTAAAGTTCGAGCAAGAATTACAGTTCGTGCGAATATTGACCGACTCGTCGGCGGTGCCGGTGAAGAGACGATCATTGCCCGTGTCGGTGAAGGGATCGTAAGTACCAACGGTTCAGCAGAAACGCATAAAGTGGTGTTGGAAAATCCGGATCTGATCTCTCGTACAGTCCTGTCCAAAGGACTGGATTCTGGAACTGCCTTTGAGATACTGTCCATTGATATTGCGGACGTGGATATTGGTAAAAATATTGGTGCATTCCTGCAAACCGAGCAGGCAGAAGCTGACAAGCGAATTGCTCAGGCGAAAGCAGAAGAGCGTCGTGCAATGGCTGTAGCCCAAGAACAAGAGATGAAAGCGCGCGTTGTGGAAATGAGAGCGCGTGTTGTTGAGTCTGAATCCGCAGTACCACTTGCAATGGCAGAGGCTTTACGTAGTGGGAAAATTGGTGTTATGGATTACATGAATCTCAAAAATATTGAAGCGGATACTCAGATGCGCAACACATTAGGAAAACCTGGTGAAGGTTCGAATTCCAACGATCAGGGTGATTCCAAAAACGGAAGATAGGCGGTGAGTGCATATGGGCCTATTTGAATGGATTTTTAATAATCTGTATATTGTGGCCGTCATCGGTTTTGCACTCTTCTCCTTCTTGGGGAAAGCTGCCAAATCGGCTGATCCGAACAAAAAGCGTCCTGCCAACGGGATGCCTACATTTGGAGGCAGTGGTGATTCAGGCCGGGATGAACGTTCAAGAGACAATTCATCTCCGCAGCAGTCTTCCGGACCTGCAGACCCCCGCTATGATGAACAGTATGACGATCGGTATGATGACGTGCAATATAAGAATCAGTATGATGAGCCGTATTCAGAGCCTGCTGCATCTTCTCGCCCCGAAACTGACTACAGAAGTGAGGGCACGATGAGTGCCATGGAGAATTCACTTGAGGCACAGATGAGAGGTATGGAAGAACAGCAGCGCTTGATTCAAGAGAGATTAAATCGCTTCTCTTCTGCGAATAAACCTGTTGTGTCTGATTCCAGTTGGGATATACCCAGCACGGGTGAATCGGGAGTGTCTCCACTTCGTTCTGAAGATGTCCGCACAGGTGTATTATGGGCAGAAGTACTGGGTCCCCCCCGTTCCAAGCAGCCGTTTGGTACAAGAGGGAAACTGTAGTAAGTTATGCTGTTGGACGGGAATAGAGCCGTCTCTGGTGAGCCAAAAGCCGCCAGAGACGGCTTTTTCTGTGTTCTTCACTTTTTTCTCAACATTCCTACCTAACACGCTCCGGAATTTTCATAAATTCATGAATCTGCGCATAAGTTGAACTGTAGAGGAAGGGGGAAGACCTTCGAATGACCCGGATCAGCCGCAAGCTGCGCAGATGGACCAGTGAAGTGTTGGATCTGCCGCAGGATGTGCTTTATGATATGCCACGGTTAACCCTGATCGGCAGTAAGCAACTGTATATAGAGAATCATCGCGGTGTCATCCATTTCACGCCGGATCGTATCGTGTTGGCTCTTTCCCAAGGCCAGTTAGAGATCAAAGGAACTGCCTTGGTGATACGTAATATTTTGCCGGATGAAGTAGCTGTTGAAGGAACGATTCTGGATATTCATATGAATGGAGTGGAGGGGAACGGATGAAGCAGCCCAGTCTGTATAAACTGCGGGGAGCAGTCCGAATCACGGTCACTGGGGGAGACATTGAAACATTAATTAACACGGTGGCAGAGCAGGGACTGGAAGTTTGGAACCTGCGTGCTCACGATGGACGCGTGGCAGAGATGAACATTCTGCTGCCGCATTTTTTCAGGTTGCGTCCTGTGTTGAAACGGACAGGCTGCAGGGTGAAAGTAACCCATCGCAGCGGTTTCCCCTTTTTTGCGGCCCGTTTATTGCGGAGGAAGTTCTTTCTTGGGGGGATGCTGTTTTTTGTGGTAGCTTTGTTTGCGTTGTCGTCCATGGTATGGGATGTGGAGGTCAAGGGTAACGTCACCATTCCCACCGACGAGGTGCTCGCAGCAGCGAAGAAAGAGGGCATATATCCTTTCCAATGGGGGTTCCGTCTGGAAAGCCAAGACAAGCTCTCCAGGCAGCTTGCACTCGCTCTGCCGGATGTAACCTGGATTGGCGTCAGCAAAGAGGGGACAACCATTACCATTCAGGTCGTAGAATCTGCCCAACCAAAGCGCGAACCATTACTGAACCCTAGACATCTGATTAGCAAGTCAGATGCTGTTGTCACTCAAATCTATGCGGAGCAGGGACGCCCTGTAGTTCAGAAGGACATGCGTGTCAAAAAGGGTCAGGTATTGATCTCGGGGATTCTCGGGGATGAGGAGAACACCAAAACCATCGTTGCCAAAGGTGAAGTTCGTGGTCTGGTGTGGCGTGAGTATCAGGTAGAGGTTCCACTGGTGCAAAAACATAATACAATGACAGGTGAGAGCAAAGAACGTTTTTACATGGTGCTGGGGAATTGGGCGATCCAACTGTGGGGGTACGGTAGTACACCGTTCAGTTCATTTGATACCGAGAGTAATCACAGACCATTGACGTGGCGATCCTTCACACTCCCGATGGGTTGGCTGACAGAGAAAGATCTGGAGACCCGAGAGCATGAGGAACAGCAGACGATAGAATGGGCCAGAACGAAAGGATTGGAAGGAGCAAGGAACGACATTATCGCCAAAAACGGTAAAGGAACGAAAATTATAAGTGAAAAAATTTTGCATGAGAAGAAAGAGAATGGTAAAGTTTATATGAAAGTCTTATTTGAAGTAGAAGAAAGCATTGCGGAGGAACTTCCGCTAGTCCATAGTCAAGGAGAATGAGGATATTTGTCAGAGCAAACACGCAGCATACAAATCTCGCTCCAGAGTGCGGGAGAGGGTCAGTCTCTTTTTGGACCCCAAGATACTTTTCTTAAACTGATTGAATCCGAGATTCCTGCCCAGATTGCATCCCGTGAAGCGGAGATTGTGATTTTCGGCAACGCAAAGCAAGTGGAATCGCTTGAACAATTATTTGATGTGTTACTGCAATTGATACGCAACGGATATGTGTTAACTGAAAGAGATGTGAAGTATGCGATTGAACTTGCCAAGGATATGCGGGCAGACCAGCTATTGGATCTGTTCAAGGGCGAGATTACGACGACATACCGAGGTAAACCAATCCGTGTTAAAACCATTGGACAGAAGCACTATGTAACTACAATTAAAAAACGTGATATTGTATTTGGCATTGGTCCTGCCGGTACGGGTAAAACCTACCTTGCTGTTGTACTGGCTGTTGCTGCAATTAAAGAAGGCAGCGTCAAACGCATTGTACTCACACGGCCTGCTGTTGAAGCGGGAGAGAGTCTTGGGTTTTTGCCAGGTGATCTTCAGGAGAAGGTAGACCCGTATCTGAGACCACTGTACGATGCCCTGTATGACGTTATGGGACAGGAACAGACCGCTAAGGCACTGGAGCGAGGGTTGATCGAAATCGCGCCACTCGCCTATATGCGGGGGCGTACGCTGGATGACTCCTTCATCATTCTGGATGAAGCACAGAATACAACGCCGGAACAGATGAAGATGTTTCTAACCCGTCTTGGTTTTGGCTCCAAAATGGTCATCACCGGAGATGTGACACAGATTGATTTACCGCGTGGTAAGAAATCCGGACTTGTGGAAGCGAATACGATCTTGAACGAAGTTAACGAGATTGGATTTGTCTATTTTGCCGAGCAAGATGTTGTCCGGCATTCCCTTGTCCAGAAAATTATCGTGGCTTACAACCACGCCGCAGAAAATCAAGCATAGAAAGGGATTGTCTAAAGTGACCTCGAAGGAACCGTCAAAAGGCAAATCTTTTCAGAATAAGGCTACAGGATGGAAGTATAGCGTGTGGGCACGCTATCTTCTGTTTTTGTTTCTGGTGATTCTTTTCTACGTGAGTCTGGCTTCCAAGTTGCTCCCTGAGCGGTATGATATTCAGGAAGGTACACGGAGTGAAGTGGATATTGCTGCGCCCATGCAGATTCCGAATAACAAGGCCACACTCAAAGCACAGGAAGAAGCTGCAGAACGGGTACAGCCGATATTTCAGATTGTCCAGTTGCGAAACGAAAATTTGATGACTACCCTGCTTGACCGTGTAGATCGATTAAATCAGGATGATCAGATTTCAAGTCAGGACAAGATTGATATTTATAAGGATGAAATTCCGCAGCGCCAGAAGGACTTTGTGACCAACTATATCAATAATAATCGGAAAGCCGGTACATACTCCGAGACTCTTTTGGAAGAGATCAGAAATGTGGTACAGGAGCAAAGCTACCGTATTCCCGAAGAAACTTACATCAAAATCTCGCGTCTGACATCGGATGATATCCAGGAGATGAAACCGGTTGCGAGGGATATTGTTGCCCGGTTAATGACGGATCAGATCAGCGATGCAACCACTGCCCGTGCCAAAGTAGCTGAAATGGTGAGTGTCAGCTCTCTTGGTAAGCGAACGCAACGTGAGGTCGTGCAAGAGCTTGCTCGCCTAGTGGTGACAGCGAACCGTTTCTACGATGAAGAGGGAACCAAGGAAGCCAAAGTACAGGCGCGTGAGAACACGCAAACCGTCTTTATCAAGCAAGGGGACACATTAGTTGCCAAGGGTGAGATGATCACTCCGGAGATGTATACTTTGCTGGATGAAAATGATTTGCTGAAAAATGAAGTGAACTACTGGCCGCAGCTTGGGCTTCTTATGTTTTCCTGCCTGTTGTCAGCAGCCATTCTGATGTATATTCAGCAAGGCAGCGGAACACATTTTAAGTATAATAATGCCCAGCTGTTGATGCTTGTTCTCATTTTTATTATTACGATTGTGGTTATGCATGTGACGGCGATTATCCAGACCAATGAGAGGTCTTATGTTGGCTTCCTTGCACCTGTTGCGGTAGGAGCGATGTTAATTGCGCTCTTGCTGGATACGTCGCTTGCCTTTGTATGTTCGATTTTGATCGGTATGTTGTCCAGCATTATTTTGAATACGCATCAGGGTCAACTTTTTGACTTCGAACTGGGTTTCTTCGCTGTATTAGTTTCATTTGTTGCGATCTTCGCAACTCATAAGGCTAGCCAGCGATCAACGATCCTGAAAGGGGCCATTATGGTCTGTCTGTTCGGGTCCATAGCCGTTTTCACCCTGGCTTTGATTGACTCGGGCGATTGGAATCGAACTACGACACTGTATGGCGTTGGGTTTGCATTTGCTGGTGGAGTGCTGACTGCCATACTGGTCATTGGGCTGATGCCATTTTTCGAAACTTCATTTGGCATTTTGTCAGCGCTCAAACTGGTAGAACTATCTAATCCGAACCATCCGCTTCTTCGCAAGTTGCTGACGGAGACACCGGGTACCTATCATCACAGCGTTATGGTAGGTAATCTGTCCGAAGCAGCAGCAGAAGCCATAGGAGCTAACGGATTGCTCTGCCGAGTGGGTTCGTATTATCATGATATTGGCAAGACAAAGCGGCCCATCTATTTTATTGAAAATCAAAACAATATGGAGAATCCGCATGATTCAATTGATCCGAAACTGAGCAAATCCATTATCGTTGCCCATGCGCGCGATGGGGTGGAAATGCAGAAGGATTACAAGCTGCCCAGACCTATTCGGGATATTGCGGAACAGCATCACGGCACGACATTTCTCCACTATTTCTATCACAAAGCACTGCGCCAGGCGGAAGAAGCAGGCGTTGAGCCTGATTTCACGGAAGAAGATTTCCGTTACCCTGGGCCGAAGGCTCAGTCCAAGGAATCGGCTATTGTTGGCATTGCCGATAGTGTGGAGGCTGCTGTGAGATCTTTGCGCAAACCGACCGTGGAGCAAGTGGAGTCCATGATTGAGAAGATTATTAAAGGACGATTGGACGATCATCAATTCAATGATTGTGACCTTACGATGCGTGAACTGGATATCGTCGCTAGGACATTGAAGGAAACGGTGATGGGTATCTTCCACTCCAGGATAGAATATCCGGAGGAGATTAAGAAACCAAAGCCCACTTCACCCGAAGCAGGCTAATTCAATAATAGTTCGTGTTCAAAAAGGTCGGTTTTCAGTACCGAGAAGATGGGATGAAGCTAGAAATGGAGTAGCGGAGCGTAGGGAAAACTACGTGAGCAACGGACATTTCGGCTGAATTCCATATTCGATGCTGATGATGCCCCTAGGCATCCTTCGTAATCAAAAGCGGGCTTTTTGAACAACCTCTAATATTAGTAGACAGGAGTTATGAAAGAATGAGTCTTAACCTGGCATGGAATAATGAACAACAGGATAAAGAAATTACAGAACCGATGATTGCAATGCTGGAACAGTTGCTGAATCTAGCTGGAGAAGCGGAAGGTGTTGCAGACGGAGAAGTGGCTCTGACTTTTGTGAATGATGAGCAGATCCATGAGTTGAACCGTGATTATCGCGGCATTGACCGTCCTACGGATGTACTGTCTTTTGCGATGAACGAAACGGTGGATGAAGAACTAGATATTATCTATGAGCTGGACGAAGATGAAGAAATGGAAGAAATGCCGGATGTTCTTGGAGACATCATCATTTCCGTACCACGGACCATCCTGCAAAGTGAAGAGTATGGACACTCATTTGAACGTGAACTTGGTTTTCTGTTTGTCCATGGTTTCTTGCACCTGCTCGGATACGACCATCAGGATGAAGCAAGTGAGGCTGAAATGATGGGCAAACAAGAAGCGGTATTGGCCCAGGCCGGGTTGACACGATAATGAAAAGACGCTCCTGGGGTCTGGTATTCCGCAATGCTGCGGAAGGAATCGCATATGGGTTGCGGACTCAGCGTAATGTGAGAGTTCACACGGGAGTGGCTATTTTGATGTGTGTAGCCGGCTTTTTTTTCAGAATCTCAAGAACGGATTGGATGTTTGTGCTGACCGCTGTCTTTTTGGTCCTGGTGACTGAATTGATGAACACGGCTGTAGAGGCAGCGGTTGACTTGGCACACCCCCATATCCATCCGCTGGCAAAAGCGGCAAAGGATACCGCGGCCGGGGCAGTTCTTCTGGCTGCGGTATTCGCCGTCATCATCGGTTGTATCGTTTTCATTAAGCCGGTGATGAGCTGGTTAGGTTTGTACTGATTTGTATTAACTTTGTTTTGATTCGTTTTGTTTGATTTTAATACTACACAAATTTGTGAAGTTAGACCTTTTTTAAGTTGAACTTGTTGACATTACACGATAACGAAGAGGGCAGGAATAAACCGTAGAAGCGAAGCGTTCGCCTTTATCCCCGGATTTTCACAATGAAAAAGTGAATCAAAAAATCTGGGGATAACAGCGATCGAAGGGTTATTCTGGACTCGGAGTGGCTAGTGTGAATTTGGCTTTGGTTGAACTTAATCCGTAGGTAGTAACTTTATATTGCACCCTAAGGGAGAGAACATTAATGGATAACGGTTTGTTAATGCAAGAAGCAATTAAGGCACGTACGAAGGCGTATACGCCTTACTCCCATTTTGGTGTTGGCGCGGCTTTGCTTGACAGTGAAGGTCATGTGCATCATGGTTGTAATATTGAGAATGCTGCGTATACACCAGGTAACTGTGCTGAGCGTACGGCGATGTTCAGTGCCATTGCAGGTGGGCAGAAGCCTCGCAGCTTCACAGCGATTGCCATTGTGGGCGACACGGATGGTCCGATTGCTCCATGTGGCGTATGTCGTCAGGTCATGTACGAACTGTGTGAACCTGATATGAAAGTCATCTTGGGGAACTTGAAAGGTGATCTGCAAGAGACCACCGTTGCTGAACTGTTACCTTGGGCTTTTGGGCCTTCTGATCTGAATTCTGCCAAAAAATAAACCAATATTCCAGGCCTAGGCGCCTGAGGAGGAACATATGAAAAAACAAGCATTTAAATCC
Organism: Paenibacillus sp. CFBP 13594; assembly: GCF_014842675.1. Lineage (NCBI taxonomy): Bacteria > Bacillati > Bacillota > Bacilli > Caryophanales > Paenibacillaceae > Paenibacillus > Paenibacillus sp. CFBP 13594. Next base: position 509,334 of record NZ_JACYVQ010000005.1, on the reverse strand, counting down.
GGTTTTGTAGCCATTATTGGACGTCCAAACGTAGGTAAATCCACATTGATGAACCAGGTGATCGGACAGAAAATTGCGATTATGTCGGACAAGCCACAAACCACACGTAATAAAATTCATGGTGTGTATACATCCGAACATCAGCAAATCGTTTTCCTGGATACACCCGGTATTCACAAACGTCAATCCAAACTTGGCGATTACATGAACCAGACTGCTTTGAATACGCTCGGAGAAGTAGAAGCAGCACTGTTCCTGATTGACGCTTCGGAGGGTTTGGGTGGCGGTGACCGTTACATTGCGGAACAATTGAAAAATATCCGTACACCTGTCATTCTTGTCATGAATAAAATTGACAAAATTGAGCCGGAAGCACTGCTGCCACTCATTGAGACGTATCGCAAGCTTCACGATTTCGCTGAAATCGTTCCTGTCTCTGCCATGCTTGGCAGCAATGTCAGCACGTTGCTGGAACAGCTCGGCAAGTATTTGCCAGAAGGTCCACAGTACTATCCTGATGACCAGGTTACTGACCATCCGGAGCAGTTTGTATGTGCCGAGTTGATTCGTGAGAAAATTCTGCAAATGACTCGTGAAGAAGTGCCTCACTCCATTGCTGTAACGATCGAAGATATGAAAGTGCAAGATAACGGTGTCGTTTATATCTCAGCTGTCATTTTTGTAGAACGGGATTCCCAAAAAGGGATCATTATCGGGAAGCAGGGTGCCCTTCTGAAAGAAGTAGGTAAACGAGCTCGACACGATATTCAAAACTTGCTCGGCTCCAAAATTTTCATGGACCTGTGGGTTAAAGTGAAAAAAGACTGGAGAAATCAGGATAGAGTTCTGCGTGACCTTGGCTTTGGCCGCGACTGATCGTCGGAATTGTATCCAGTAATTGCAACACATAGTTTACCTTGCAAGACTCCATCCTATTTGGTAGATGCAGACGTCATTTCCGAAGAGAGGATGAAATTCCGATGCGAGATTTTTCGTGGAAGGTTTTTGCGATGACGGGGGATGTAGAGTCCTATTTGTTATATACCGAGGCGTGTAACTCGTTAGGACAGGAGTCGGATCATGCAAGGGAAGTGATTGAAGATGAAGAAGCCGAAGGATAACTGGCTGATTCGGGAATGGTTAGGTGACGAGGCATGCTATACAGGGTGGAAGGGATTGTCATCCGCAGCATGGACTACGGCGAAGGGAACAAAATCATTACGCTTTGCACCGAAAGCGGCGGGAAAGTAGGGGTACTCGTCCGCGGTGCCAAAAAGCCCAAGAGCCGACATGCTGCACTGGTGCAGCCGTTTACGTATGGTCAATATGTATATTTTCGCAATACAGGTCTAGGCACACTGAACGCTGGAGAAATTGTTGAATCTTATCATGAGTTGCGTGAAGATCTGGTCAAGGCCTCATATGCTTCTTATGCGTGTGAACTATTGGATCGGGTGCTTCAGGATGAAGAGACAGGTACATTTTGGTTCAAACAGTTAAAGGCGTGTTTGCAGGCGTTGAAGGAAGAGAAAGACCCGGTTGTTATTACAAGTCTGTACGAAATGAAAATATTACAGGCATCCGGATATGGTCCACAGTTCGATGAGTGCATCTCCTGCAACCAGGAGCGACCAGATGAGCAGTTGTTCATAAGTCCCAGACTTGGTGGCGTCTTATGTCGAGCATGCAAACATTTCGATCCTCCCGCGATGTCCGTAAGTCCAAAGGCTCTGAAGTTGTTGCGTTTGTTCGCGCAGTTGGATCTGCAGCGCTTGGGGAATATATCAGTGAGTGAGTCTACCCGTGATGAGATCAAAAAGTTGATGCGTGCCTTTATGGATCATCAGCTTGGTCTGAATCTTAAATCCCGTTCTTTCCTCGATCAGATGGAGAAGTACGGGATTTGAGGCGTTTTGGTGGAAGTGAAACTATATCTTGACTTCATACTAGATTTTATATATTATGAAATATAATTTCTCTTTATGAGACATGCATTGAACGAGAAAGTAAAAGACTGGATTTATTGCATTTATGGAGACAAGTCTTTGTTTAACACTTGGTAATCATGAATGAGCGAGCCGGGGATGGTGGGAGCCTGGCTGAATCGGTCTTTGAAACGGCACTCGGGAGCATGAATGGACACGGAAAAGTGGGCTGGAACGAACAGGATCATCCTGTTTGATCTAAGCCAAGTAGGGTGGAACCGCGGGAATAGCTCTCGTCCCTACGTCTGTACAACAGGCGTAGGACGGGGGCTATTTATTGTTGTCTTCACCGTCCTAAGCTTGCTAACAAACCATTGAAAAGGAGCATGATTATGAATTTTCAGCAGATGATTCTAACGCTGCAACAATTCTGGGCCGAGCATAACTGTATTATTGTCCAGCCATACGATACGGAAAAAGGGGCAGGTACGATGAACCCGATGACCTTTTTACGCTCGCTTGGACCCGAACCTTGGAAAGTGGCCTATGTGGAGCCTTCCCGTCGTCCTTCGGATGGACGTTATGGTGAGAACCCTAACCGGCTCTACCAGCATCATCAGTTCCAGGTAATCATCAAGCCTTCTCCGGACAATATTCAGGAAATTTACCTGGAAAGTCTAAAGCGTCTGGGCATTGACCCGCTCAAACATGATATTCGGTTTGTTGAAGATAACTGGGAGAATCCTTCCCTTGGTTGTGCAGGTCTTGGTTGGGAAGTCTGGTTGGACGGCATGGAAATTACGCAATTTACGTATTTCCAACAGGTTGGTGGTATCGAGACAAATCCGGTAGCTGTTGAAATTACGTACGGTATGGAGCGTTTGGCTTCTTACATTCAGGATAAAGAGAATGTGTTTGATCTGGAATGGGTTGAAGGTATCACTTATGGTGATGTATTCCGTCAGCCAGAATTCGAACACTCTAAATATACGTTTGAAGTATCTGATGTCAAAATGCTGTTTACACTCTTCAACATGCATGAAGAAGAAGCAAACAAGGCCATGGCGCAGCATCTGGTATTCCCGGCATATGACTATGTGCTGAAGTGTTCCCACACGTTCAACCTGTTGGATGCACGTGGAGCCATCAGTGTAACGGAACGTACGGGTTACATCACACGTGTTCGTAATCTGGCTCGCCAAGTCGCTGCAACATATATGGAAGAGCGTGAGAAGCTAGGCTTCCCGCTGATCAAGAAAGGGGGAGCCGAGCATGTCTAAGGATCTGTTGTTTGAAATAGGGCTGGAAGAAGTACCTGCACGCTTTATGCGCGCAGCAATCGCACAGCTGCAAGAACGTGTCGTGAAATGGCTTGACGCATCCCGCATTGCTTATGGTGAAGTGAATGCATATGCTACACCGCGCCGTCTGGCTGTTTTGATTCACAATGTGGCTGAAAAGCAGGAAGATATCGAGGAAGAAGTGAAAGGTCCTTCACGCAAAATTGCCCTGGATGACAGTGGCAATTGGAGCAAGGCTGCACTCGGATTCGCCCGCAGTCAAGGTGTTGAACCCGACCAGTTCACGTTCAAGGAACTGAACGGCGTTGAATATATCTATGCAACGAAGAGCAGCAAAGGTGTGGAGACGGCTTCTGTAGTTGGCGAAGGATTACTTTCTGTATTACATGCCATGACGTTCCCGAAATTCATGCGTTGGGCTTCCTATGATTTCAAATTTGTACGTCCAATCCGCTGGATTGTGGCTATGCTCGGCAGTGAGGTTATCGATCTGGAAGTGACAGGTGTTAAGTCGGGTAATGTAACTCGTGGACATCGTTTCCTCGGTAAGGAGGCTGTGATCTCCACTCCGTCTTCATACGTGGAAGTGTTGCGTTCCGAACATGTCATTGCTGATATCCAGGAACGTGAACAGATGATTGTATCCCAGATTCAGGCACTGGCTGCTGAGAAAAAATGGGATATTGCGATTAAGGAAGACTTGCTGGAGGAAGTTCTGTTCCTGGTGGAAACACCTACCGTATTGTTCGGGACATTTGACTCCTCATTCTTGAATATTCCACAAGAAGTATTGATTACTTCTATGCGTGAGCATCAGCGTTATTTCCCTGTACTGGACAGTGAAGGACAATTGTTGCCATTCTTCGTGACAGTACGTAATGGTGGAAGTGATTCACTGGACGTTATTGCCAGAGGGAATGAAAAAGTTCTGCGTGCACGTCTGTCTGATGCCAAGTTCTTCTATGAGGAAGATCAGAAGTTACAGATTAAGGATGCATTGTCGAAGCTGGAAAGTATCGTCTTCCAGGAAGAATTGGGAACGGTTGGAGATAAAGTGCGTCGTATTCGCAAGATTGCCGATGGTGTTGCTGCCAAACTGCAAGTATCCGGTGATGTTGCAGAATCCGTTAGCCGCTCAGCAGATATCTGCAAATTCGATCTGGTGACACTGATGGTGGGAGAATTCCCTGAACTGCAAGGTGTGATGGGTGAGGATTACGCTCGTAAAGCCGGCGAAAAAGAAGAAGTGGCCAAAGCGGTATTCGAACACTATCAGCCACGTTTCGCTGGAGATCAATCCCCTGCTTCTCTTGTTGGTGCCATTGTGAGTGCAGCGGACAAAATGGATACAATCGTGGGTTGTTTCTCCATCAACATTATTCCAACGGGTTCTCAGGATCCGTACGCGCTGCGCCGTCAGGCTGCAGGTATTGTACAGATTTTGCTGGATCACAAGCTTCCGCTGACATTGTCAGACGTGTTCGGAGTAGCACTTCAAGTACATGCCCAGATGAACTTGTTGAAACGTGCAGATGAAGAGGTTCGTAAAGATCTGCAAGACTTCTTTGGTCTTCGTGTGAAAAAATTGTTGTCCGAAACCGTTCGCTACGACGTAGTGGATGCCGTAATTTCTTCCGGATTCGATGATATCAGCGCCGTGGTTCCAAAAGGTGAAGCGTTGATGGCGGCTGTTCTGACAGGAGACGCATTCAAAACAACGGTTGAATCGTTCAACCGTGTGGGTAATCTGGCTGCCAAAGCATCCAATGCTTCCGTACATCCAGAACTGTTCACAGAAGATGGAGAACGTCAACTACATGAGGCATGGAGCAAAACGAATGCAGAATATCGCCAGGCGTTGACTCAGCATCATGCTGCTGAAGCACTGGCTATTGCATCTGCCTGGAAGGATGGTATTACCTCATTCTTCGATTCGGTCATGGTTATGGCTGAAGATGAAGCTGTTCGAGCGAATCGACTTGCCTTGCTCGCGGCTATTGATCGTGACTTGAAAGGCTTTGCTGATTTTTCAAAGTTGGTTTGGTAATTGGACATATTTCATGAGTCCTTTTCCACAGACTTGGCGCAAAGCTAAAATTCAGTATTAAAGAAGGATATATGAGGGTATAAATATACGGAACGGGTTGTGAAATGTATTTTTGACAACCGCTCCGTATTTTAGCCTTTGATTTCCCTCGTTCCGGCAGAAGGATTTTGCCTGGCCGGGGTCGTATATAACAATATGCAGCTATTTTATGAAACCGGGTGGTCTGGGTTTGAGTGAGTTAAATATACGCCACATTGTTGTGGATGGTGATGCTTGCCCGGTCAAAACCGAGATTGCGCAAACCGCTCGCCTTTTCAACATCCCCGTATTGTTAGTCTCTTCATTTGATCATTTGCTTCAAGGAGGAGAAGGGGTACGAACCGTGCAAGTGGATCGCAGTGATCAGAGCGCAGACCTGTATATTGCTAATCATATTAAGCCATATGATGTGGTTATCACTCAGGACTATGGACTTGCGGCACTTGCGCTTGGCAAACGTTGTTATGTTTTGTCCTTTCGTGGTCGTGAGTTCAACGATCGTGACATTGATTTCATGTTGGATTCTCGTCATACTGCGGCCAAAGCACGAAAAAGAGGTCATTACGGGAAAGGCCCAAAGCCTTTCACAGAGCAGGATCGAGAAATGTTTCAACATAAACTGACAAAACTTTTAAAAGATTTGCAGGAGAATGTGTAAGTTTATCGAATTATATTTACGTGTTGAAGAGATGAAGGTGGCCAGAGATGAGTACCGGACAAGGCGGTATACCCGAAAGTATTATTGAATCGGTGTTACAGCAGAATGATATTGTCGATACGGTGAGCCGATTTGTGCATCTGACCAAACAGGGGAAGTATATGAAAGGCCTCTGTCCTTTTCATTCCGAGAAGACGCCTTCGTTCACCGTTACACCTGAGAAACAAATTTTCTACTGCTACGGTTGCGGCACGGGTGGAAATGCCATCAAATTCAGGATGGAAATCGAAGGGTTATCCTTTCCCGAGGCTGTCAAAACGATGGCGGAAGAAAGTCACATCTCTATGGGGGACTGGCAAGGGCGTGAATCTGCTCATGTGAATCCGGAGACGGAACGTCTGTTGGAGGCTTATGAGCTTACCGCGAAGCTGTATCATTTTTTGTTGAAAAATACAGAGCACGGCAAGTCAGCCATGGAGTATTTACGCTCAAGAGGTTTTGGCGACAAGTTGATCGACCAGTTCCAGATTGGTTTTGCACCAAATCGTTGGGACACACTGGTACAATTTCTTGAGAAACGTAACTATCCGCTCGAAGAGATGGAAAAGGGTGGACTTCTGTCACCGCGAAATGAAGGTCAGGGATATGTGGATCGATTCCGAGACCGGATTATGTTCCCGATTAATGGTAGGAGCGGTAAGCCGATTGCATTTGCAGGACGCATATTGGGAGATGGGCAACCGAAGTATCTAAATTCACCGGAAACCCGGTTATTTAACAAAAGCCGTGTTCTCTATAATCTGCATCATGCCAAAAATGCAATTCGCAAACAAAGACAAGCCATTTTGTTCGAGGGATATGGAGATGTCATCTCCGCATGGGATCAGGACATCCAGAATGGTGTAGCGGCAATGGGTACTGCGCTAACCGAGAATCAGGCACTGATGCTCAAAGGGATGTGCGACGAAGTCATCATATGTTATGACGGCGACAGAGCAGGACAGGCTGCTGCACTCAAAAACTTCCCTATTCTTGAGGAAGCTGGATTGCAGGTCAAAGTGGCTCTCATTCCCGAGGGACTTGACCCGGATGATTTTATCCGGAAGCATGGTGGTGAACGGTTCCGAAACCAGATTGTGGATGGTGCCGTGACAACTACAAAATTTAAACTTATAAACTTAAAAAAAAACCATATACTGCTAGAGGGTGGCGGACAAATCGCCTATTCGAAAGAAGCAGTAAAGTTGATTGCACCCTTACCTTCTCCAACAGAAAGGGAAGTGTATCTTCGTGAACTGGCTGCAGAAGTGGACGTATCCTTCGAAACATTGAAGCAGGAGTGTAATGAAGAACGGGAGGCGATGAAAAATAACCTCCAGTATGGGGATAATAACCCGAAAAGGTGGAATAATGGTAGGCAACAAAATAGGCAGGTGCCTACACCCAATCTGTTGCCGGCTTACCACGCAGCTGAACGCAAACTGATCGCCTGGATGTTGCAGGATGATGAGGCTGCCCAGTACGTGAATGAGCATCTTGGTGAAGCTTTTAACTTGGATGATCATGCAGCTATTGCTGCTTATCTATATGCCTACTATGCGCAAGGCAAACCGTCGGATACAAGCCGTTTTATGTCTTCACTGCATGACGATCGCCTGGAAAAAACGGTCAGTTCAATCTCGATGATGGATGGTCCAGGTGAATGGAGTATTCAAATGCTCGATGATTGCATCAGAGAAGTGCTGAAGCATCCGCGTAAGAAAGAGTACGATTTGAAAAAAGAAGAAATGATTGCTGCAGAGCGGGCAGGTGATTCTGTACGCGCGGCACAGATTGCAATTGAAATGATTGCCCTAGAGAGACAGTGAACGTCTGATGATTAGATGTTTCTAGGGAGGAGGGAGTCGAATTATGGCGAATGATCAGCATACTGAACTAGAAACAGAATTGACACTGGATCAGGTTAAAGATCAATTGATTGAATCAGGTAAGAAAAGAGCTTCGCTGAATTACAAGGAAATTATAGAGAAACTCTCTCCTTTTGAGCAGGATGCAGAGCAAATGGATGAGTTCTATGAGCAACTGAGCGATCTGGGCATTGATGTAGTGAATGAAAACAATGAAGAGGTTACACTTCGTCCTAGTGAAGATTCCGAGAACAACACCAGAGAGGGAGAGGACGAATTCCACTTTGATGATGATCTGAGCTTGCCGCCAGGTATCAAAATCAATGACCCTGTCCGTATGTACCTGAAGGAAATTGGTCGTGTGCCACTGTTGTCGGCAGATGATGAAGTACAACTGGCTAAACGGATTGAGAACGGGGATGAAGAAGCCAAGCGTCGTCTGGCTGAAGCTAACTTACGGCTCGTTGTCAGTATCGCCAAGCGTTACGTTGGACGTGGAATGTTGTTCCTTGATTTGATTCAGGAAGGTAATATGGGTCTGATTAAAGCGGTTGAGAAGTTCGACCACAAAAAAGGATACAAGTTCAGTACGTATGCAACATGGTGGATTCGCCAAGCGATCACTCGTGCTATTGCTGACCAGGCGCGCACAATTCGTATCCCTGTGCATATGGTGGAGACGATTAATAAGCTGATCCGGGTATCCCGTCAGCTGTTGCAGGAACTTGGTCGTGAACCGACACCAGAAGAAATCGCTGCTGAGATGGATCTGAGTGTAGAGAAAGTTCGTGAAATTACGAAGATTGCACAGGAACCGGTTTCTCTGGAAACACCAATTGGTGAGGAAGATGATTCCCATCTGGGTGACTTCATTGAGGATCAGGAAGCACTTGCTCCGGCGGATGCTGCTGCGTATGAGTTGCTGAAAGAACAGCTCGAAGATGTGTTGGATACATTGACTGAACGTGAAGAGAACGTGCTTCGTCTACGTTTTGGTCTGGACGATGGACGGACGAGAACGCTGGAGGAAGTCGGCAAGGTATTTGGTGTTACGCGTGAGCGTATTCGTCAGATCGAAGCCAAGGCTCTTCGTAAGTTGCGTCACCCGAGTCGTAGTAAACGACTCAAGGATTTCCTCGAATAATCGAACTATGGGAGACTTTCCGCAAGACGCTTTAGCGGCGGCGGGGTCTCCTTTATTTTTAATTTAAACGTCTTGATTTCTTGGTTTTGGAAATTCATCCTTGAAATGTTTTATTGGATTTTATTTTATCGCTTTTCCTTGTTCAATGCAAATCAATAAATTAAATGAATGGTGTAGGTGCTTCATGAAACTTTCGAATCGATTACAGCAAATACATGATCAAATTCCCGATGGCAGCCGCATGGCTGATATCGGTTCAGACCACGCGTTGCTGCCAGTAGCCGCAATCCGCAGTGGGAAAGCTGCAAGTGCAGTAGCCGGTGAAGTCAATCCTGGCCCTTATGATGCTGCATGCAAACAAGTCAGCGATGCTGGCTTGAAAGAAAAAATCACGGTGCGTCGTGGAGACGGTCTTGATGTGATCTCTGCGGGTGAAGTGGATGTCATCACCATCGCAGGCATGGGCGGCGCCTTGATTGCCTCTATTTTGGACCGAGGTATATCCAAACTGGAAGGAGTCCAGTTACTTATTTTGCAACCAAATGTGGGTGAGGATATCCTCAGACGCTGGTTACTGGAGCATCACTGGGTGGTTGTAGCAGAACAGTTGCTCGAAGAAGATGGCAAGATTTATGAGATTATAACGGCGATGCCACAATCTGTAAGCCCGATTGCCAATGTAGAGGTGTATCGTGCACGTCCGCTTCAAGGCGGGACAGAATTGACGGAAGATTTGCTGCTGCGGATGGGACCTTATTTGGTTGATCGACCGACGGATGTATTTTTTTCCAAATGGGAAAGTGAGATCGTCAAACTGCAGGGGGTTGTTAACTCCATCTCCAAATCCGATCAGGATTCTTCCCGGGACAAGGCGGCTGAGGTAGAGCGTCTTATCGCAAACTTGAAGGAGGTTTTGGCATGTTTGCCAAAGGTCAAACTGTAATTCAACTGATGGAGCAACTCGCTCCCAAACATCTGGCTGTACCGGATGACCGCATTGGTCTCCAGCTCGGCAGTTTGCAAAAAGAAATCAGTCACGTGTTAGTAGCTTTGGATGTGACGGATGAAGTGGTGGACGAAGCGATTCGCGTCGGAGCCAACCTGATTATTGCTCATCACGCGATCATTTTCCGTCCGGTTAAGTCACTGAGTACAGATACACCTATGGGTAAATTGTATGAAAAGCTGATTAAGCATGATATTGCTGTCTATATCAGTCATACAAACCTGGATGTGGCCGAGGGTGGTATGAATGACTGGATGGCCGAGGCACTTGGCATCGAGAGTAAAGAATCGCTGGAAGATGTACACACAGATCATCTGTACAAGCTGGCTGTCTTTGTGCCTCGTACCCATCATGAGCAGGTTCTTCAGGCCATTCTGGAAGCCGGAGCGGGGAGTATCGGTCAATACAACAAGTGCAGCTTTAACACGGAAGGTACAGGAACATTTGTACCTGGTGAAGGGGCTCAACCGTTTATCGGTACCCAAGGGCAGATGGAACGTGTGGAAGAAATGCGTATTGAGACCATCGTACCCCAAAGTCTGAGAAGTAAGGTCGTTCAGGCGATGCTTAAGGCTCATCCGTATGAGGAAGTGGCCTATGACCTCTATGCCATGGATTTAAAAGGCCGTACGCTCGGCCTGGGACGCTTGGGACCCCTTAGGGAGCCTAAGACATTAGGTGAGCTAGTGGAGGTCGTGAAGACCCAATTCAATGTGCCTCATGTCCGTGTAGTAGGAGATCTGAACAAGCAGATCAAAAAAGCAGCGGTTCTTGGCGGATCTGGCAGCCGTTATGCGCTCACTGCCCGCTTCAAAGGTGCGGATGTTATTGTGACCGGAGATATTGATTATCACACGGCTCATGATGCGTTAATGGCAGGTATGTGTATCATCGACCCGGGACATAATTCAGAGAAGATTATGAAACCAAAAACGGCCGATTGGCTTCGTTCCCGTTTGGAAGAAAAACGATATGATACGCAAGTTACAGCTTCAGAGGTCAATACGGAGGTATTCCGGTTTATCTAAAAAGACAGTTGCTGTGTGATTCCCAGTAATATTAAGCTTGTCTGGGAACTCAAATGCCTGTATACTATGTAATGTTGTTCGGAAAGCTTGACAGACAATCGCTGGTGGCCTTTGTTGCCACGAGAGGAAAGTCCGGGCTCCACAGGGCAGGATGCTGGATAACGTCCAGTCAGCGCGAGTTGAAGGATAGTGCCACAGAAATGGACCGCCGATGGCCGGATTTTCCGGCACAGGCAAGGATGGAACCGAGGTGTAAGAGACCCCGAGGAACGCTGGTGACTTCGTTCCTGGTAAACCCCATCTGGAGCAAGACCTAATGGGACACAGCCGCCTCTTTGGAGGAGGCAGCCTTAGCCCGAGGTGTGTCTAGGTTGGTCGCTTGAGCTGTGCAGCAATGTATGGCCTAGATAGATGATTGTCGCTTCTGGTGGGAGGGTAGTTCCCGTATGAACCACGAAGAGCACAGAACCCGGCTTACGGTAAGCTTTCCTAACTGCAACAACAACACAACACAATGTAGTCCATCTATCAGTCGAGGACAACTCGTATGAATCATCCGATGACCTGACTGATCAGAAAGGACCCATGAACATCTAAAAAAACATAACTCCTGTTGATAACAGGTCTATAAAAATAAGGCGGCAGTTCCGAGATTCTCGGGCCTGCCGCCTTATTTTTGTTTCTCATATCAAGTTATTAACCTTCATACGCTAATGGAATAGTCAAACGTTTATGACAGTTCATTACAGTGTAACAACACTGTCCGATGTTAAGGAAGCATGCCATCGTTGGATGGCGCGATCCATTCTTTCCACGGCTTCCGGAAGGAGCTCAGGGTCCGTATGAGTAAAGTTGATCCGCATGCGGTTTAACTCCGGTGTACCTGCATAGAAAGAATCACCTGGCACAATGCACACTTTCTCCTGGATACCGTAAGTGAACAGATTGCTTGCAAGCATGCCTTCAGGCAATTGCAGCCACAAGAACATGCCACCTTGTGGTGAATTCCACGAGATACCTTCCCATGCTTTGGCTGCCATAAGAGTAGTCAGTGTTCTCATGCGTTTTTCGTAATCCTCTGAAATATGGCGGATATGTGCATCCAGATCGAAAGATTCGAGTAGTGCATGAAGCGCTCTTTGGTCAATGCTGCTGGAGTGCAAGTCGGCACCTTGTTTGGCTCGTGCTGCCATTTTGACAATATCGGGAGCGGCCAGAATCCATCCCGTACGAAGGCCAGGTGCTACCGTTTTAGAGAATGTACTGGTGTAGATAACATTGGAAGAGCCGTCATAGGATACTGCATCCAGTTCTGCGAGAGCAGGGACATCCAATTGCTCCGGATTAAACCGAATTTCACCATAGGGATCATCTTCCAGAATAAGTACGCCGTACTTGCGGCACAGATCCACAGCCTGCTGTCTTCTTTCTCGCGACCATACTTTTCCCGTAGGATTGGAGAACGTGGGATTAATATAGACAAGTTTTGGACGATGCAACTGGAGCTGTTCCTCCAGAGATTCAGGCAACATGCCGTGATCATCACAAGCTACGCCGTGAGATTCAGCCTGATAGGAATGAATGACTTGCAGAGCAGCGAGGTAGGTTGGTGATTCAACCAATACGCGGTCACCCGGGTCGAGAAGGATGCGGCAAACCAAGTCAATGGATTGCTGTGAACCCGTAGTGAGAAGCATGTGATCGGGTGAAGCGGGAATGCCCTTGGATTCAAGACGTTCAGCGATTTTGGCGCGAAGAGGACGGTAACCCTCAGTCTCCGCATATTGAAGAGCGGCTGCTCCGCTCATAAATACTTTTTCATATGCAACGCGGATGGCTTCCAGCGGGAATGAAGTCTGGGCTGGTAATCCACCGGCTAGTGAGATCATTCCAGGTGCCTGAGCGGCCTGGAGCATGTCGCGAACGACAGAGGACGGGGTGTTTTGTGCCATTTTGGACCAAGGGATACTCATGTTATTCTCATCTCCTGTTATTCACTGTTATACTGATATTATAAACTATAATAGACGGACTACACTATAACAGTAAAATGAAGATCATAACAGTTGGGGGAGCACATATGCATATTGAATTAAAGCGGGGAAGCAGTACCAAATTGTACGTGCAGATTGCGCTAACGATTGCCGATCGCATCCGATCAGGACTCATTGAACCCGGAACCCGACTTCCATCTGTTCGTAAAATGACCGCGGATTTGGGTGTCAGCCTGGTCACTGTATCCAAAGCGTATGCTGAACTTGAAGCGATTCAATTGATCACCTGCTCCCAGGGGAAAGGTTGTTATGTGAGAGGTACATTGAACGTGGATCAGATGGAGGATGTGGACCGAACCCAGCGAAACAATGCCAACAGTGAATCCGGTACGTCATGGAATTGGCAGATGGCACTGGTGGATTATTTACCTCGAGCGCAGCTCTGGAGACATTTTGATACGTCACCTCAAGTGCGGTATGAACTTCATATGTCAGCGATTCAGCCTGAACTGTTGCCTACACGAGAGATTATCGACAGCGCCTACCGACTCTCCTCTGATCATACAGAGCGTATGGCAGCTTACGGATCTTTTCAGGGGGATCGTGAGCTTAGACAGATCTTGGCCGAACATTTTGCCGAGCGTGGACTACAGGCTGCACCTGAACGCATGTTAATTACAAGTGGTGCTCAGCAGGGGATCGATCTTGTGGCACGGACTTTTGTCGGACCTGGGGATGTTGTATACATGGAGGCACCAAGCTATACCGGAGCTATTGATGTATTTACGAGTAGAGGCGCGAAGATCATTACGGTCCCGATGGATGACGAAGGCATGCGTATTGATCTGTTGACCCGGTTATGTGATACCTATCCGCCCAAGCTGATCTATACGATCCCGACCTATCACAATCCAACAGGTATCACGATGAGTGCAAGAAGGCGAGCACAGCTTTTGAATCTCGCGCAAAGCTACCACTGCCTCATTCTGGAGGATGATCCGTTTGCAGATCTTTATTTTCGGGACCCTCCTCCGGCATCCATTAAATCGATGGATGGGACAGGTCATGTCGTATATATCAAAAGCTTCAGCAAGGTGCTGTCTCCTGGTTGCCGTATAGCCTGCGCCATTGCAGACGGAAGTGTATTGACCCGGCTTGTGGCTGCGAAATCTACGGCGGATTTGGGGAGTCCGCTGCTTACACAAAAGGCATTGCAATCTTTTATTCAGAATCAGTACGGTGTCTATGTATCCCGATTGAGGGATGAATTGTATTCTCGCTTGTGCGCAGCATCTGAAGTGCTGGAAGAGCATGCTACTATGGGCATGCAATGGCGATTGCCAGAGGGAGGACTCAATCTGTGGCTCCAACTTCCGAGTAACTTGGATATGCGTGAGTTGCATCATCAGTCACTTGCTGCAGGGGTCTCTTTCCTCCCGGGTTCCGCCTGTTATGTAGGAGAGATGGATACACCAAGTCTGCGTATTTGCTTCACCGTAACAAATGTTGAGCTTTTGTGTGAAGGACTTCGTGTACTGTGCCAAGTCATTGACGAAGTTACACCTGGGCAGGGTGGGACAGTGGCGGACAGGCTACCGCTCATATAATTTTTCGGACTATGGACATACATCCAATCCACTTTCGATCTGTTGCAATAGGTTATAGTATCACCAGAAAGGGAGTTGGTTTTGAAATGAACCATTACTGTCCACCGCTTTGCCCGATTGTATGTGACCCGATCCAGGTTGTTGAGGATTATTACATCCCACAAATCGTGCCTGTCATCCACCCGATTGAAGTGATCAAAAAACATCACTGTGTTCCGATTCATCACCACATGTATCCTGTTGTTGTCAAAGAAGAAGACCCTTGTTATGTATCCAGCCATAATCCGAAGAAAAAATCCGTGAAAAAATCAAGTAAAGCCCGCACATCTTCTCGCAAGCGCTAATTGCAGCGGGTGCCCCGGGGAATTGGATATAAACCAAAAGAGCAGCGTACGCCCCGGGGCGCAGCTGCTTTTGTATTTTTTACAGATTATCTTCATTACGCTTACTGCGTATACTTTTTCATCGTATTATCCATTTGTTGTCTGACATGTTGCGGCCAGAATTGCAAAGGAGCGCTGTTGCCTGATGCGGCTTGCAGTGCCTTATAGACATCGATTTGGCCATAGCCGAAATACTTGTCGTGACCCGGATCACCGAGGTCAATAACACTTTGGCGCATCAAATCCATCACTTCCGTGTTAGTCAAGTCCGGGTTCAACGAACGAATCAAACCTGCAAGTGCGGCTACATGAGGGCTGGCCATGGACGTTCCAGACAAGGCCGCATACTGATTGTTTGGATAGGTACTGGCGATACTGGACCCCGGAGCCATCACATCCACATAGTCCCCGTAGTTGGAATAGGAAGCTTTGCTCATATCCGGGTCCGTAGCAGATACGGCAAATACTTCCGGATAAGCAGCAGGGTATCCTGGACGCTCTGTATTATCGTTCCCCGTGGCTGCAATCAGGACGATATCCCGGTCAAAAGCGTATTTAATGGCATCATGAAGAAATTGCGCATCAGCATAATTGCCCAGACTCATGTTGATAACTTTGGCTCCATGATCGGCTGCCCAGATGATGCCTTCAGCAACGGCATACGTGGTACCAGAACCTGAGTTGTCGAGTACTTTAACCGGTAGTACCTTGTTATACCAGCTCATGCCTGCCACGCCTTCGTTATTGTTGACAATAGCGCCGATAATGCCTGCGACATGTGTGCCATGTCCCACATCATCCATCGGTTTGCTTCCTGGCTCGACCACATTATAACCTTCAAGGAGCTTGCCCTTCAGGTCAGGATGATTCATATCAACCCCCGTATCAACTACTGCTACGATGACATCTTTGTTTCCCTTGGTAATATTCCAACCTCTGTTTGTCTCAATCGCAGGCAGGTTCCACTGATAATCGGAGAACAAAATGTCATTGGGTATCGTTACATCGGTTTGTTCAGTTACAGTATCATTGGTTAAATACATATAGTGGGGCTCCATATAAAGTGGATTCCACTTGCTTTCGAAATAACTATGCAATTGTTTGTAACTCATGTGTTCTGACCGAAAAACATACGTGTATCCCAGCTTGCGCGCAGATTGCGCTCTCAGATCGGATTTAATGATACGCATATCCCGTTCACCGGGATCTTGGCGAAAACGGATGACGATTTCATTTTCGTAAAAATGACTGGCATTTGCATTATCATGTCCGGTCTTCACTGTAATTTCGTTAAGCGTATCAGGGTGAACAGACTCAATTTTGAATTTACCCTCACGCGGATAAGGGATCATGCGCAGATTTTTGCGCTGATGTTGTTCAACAGCATTTAATACGTTCTGGCTGAACAAGGCAATTACAGCTCTTTTGCCATCTTTGGAGGGTTGTCCCATCACAAAATATTTTTCTTTTCCCAAAGGAAAAGAAGAGGACTCAAAACTTTGACGTTTTTTTACCGCTTTTTTGGCAAGGTTGAGCGAATGTTGAAGCTTCTGTTGTTCCAACTTGCTTCCTTGTGAGGTGGCTTGATCAAAGGGCTTGTCAAAAGAGCCATTGGTATTCATGAGATGAATGGATCTGATATGTTCATGTGAACTTTGGAGATCATTCACATATCGGCTAACCTGCGCAGCATTCATTGTGGCGGTTTTCTCCAGCATGATACTGAGATGTTGCTTGGCGTCCATGCGGGTCAAGAGATCTGTTGCTTTGACATCCTGTACTTTCAGACGTTGCTTACTTGTATGCTCTTCATGAGCAGAGTCGGACAGCGCACTAGGCTTAGGTTCTTGACGATTGGATGTTGGGAGCAAAAGCGTCAGGGCGAGTGCTCCCGCACCAGCTGCAAGGGCCCAGTTAATCCATTTCGGTCTGGACATGATGGATGGAACCTCCTTCGTTCATTTTGAACAATCGTTAACCGTGCTTCATCGTTGTCACTGGTTATATCTATCGTTAGAAAAAGCGGAACGTTTTATGCAAACGAGTTCGAGTCTGACTGCGTATAATAGGCATGTTCAATGGCAGAAACGGAAAGCATGATTAAGGTATACCGCTCGTCAACTTTTTATGGTAGGATTATAGCTGAGAATTGAAAGGTCAGGGGAAAACCACCGTTGGCCGACCTATATGTAAGGACTTATTTAAGGGGGAGCTACCTTTATGTCAGCAGCCAATGTACAGAAAACATGTGAGTCAACTAGGGAAAAGTTAAAACCGGCTATCGATCGGATTGAAAAATTTTTGAATGAGAATGCTTTGCCTGAACTGGATCAGAATCAGACGGAAGAATCAACAGTCTTCTACAAAGGATTTCTTTCAGATCTCCGTCATTTACTCGTTTTTTCTGAAGTTTCTTACGAAAAACTTGGCGTTGTGCTGCGTCGTGCCAACTTTGATGTCGATTTTGCCGAAAAGGCTCTTTATAATACGTATCACCAATGCGTAAACAGCTTTTTCTATCCCAAAAATGAATGTTATTCCGAAGACGGAAGATACGCTTACACAGGACAAGATGCCATTCGTTTCCGTGATAAGCCAATCCGTGCAGTACGGGATGTTATTCTGGAGGTTTCCAAAACGTACGAAGAATTGCGCGATGATCTGGCATATTATGAAAGTGATTACCTGACTCAGCGCCGTATGCAAAATCAACGGAATCACGCCTAATTAACGCTTAAACCTGAATATGAAATTGGACGAAACCGCCCTTGTGGCGGTTTTTTTGTGTTTTTAGTGAGAATCAGACGAGGTGTAATCATGTCATCATCTGGCATTTTGACGGGGAATATCAGATTTGTGGCGAGGAGACAATAGTAGTCGAGGTGATAAAAATGAGCCAAGACAAGCCAATTGTCAAATGCAGCGTCTCCAACTGCAACTTTTGGGGAGAGAACAACTTCTGCCACGCTGATGCCATCATGATTGACATTGACCAACATGCCACCCGTCGTCTGCATGAGGAATTTGCCGGTGAGACATTTGACTCCGATCACCATGATCACGCACGCACATCCTCTGCAACATGCTGTCACACGTTTAAACCCAAGTGAGCAGTCATCCCTATTCATAACGGAGGTGCTTCCCAATGAAAAATGACGATAATAAGTTTAATTTTCAAGATCGCCCTGAAACCAAGGTTGAAGGTGAAAAACAGCGTATGCGTGTCGATTATCCAAGAAAAGTACATCGCGAAGAATACGGGGCAGAGGTTGCTCCTCCGACTGTCGTAAGAACTGGAGGTACCGAACGGGCAGAGCCTGTACCTGAGAAGCATGAGGCAGACCGTGTCATGGAATCAACAGGTAAGGTTGCGGGTTACATGGGACTTGCCTTCGGGATCGCGTCTTTGTTCATGTGGTCAATCGTACTTGGACCGGCCGCAGCCGTACTGGGTTACTATGCCTATGTGAATGGTCGTAAGACAGCGGGAGCCTGGTCCATTGGACTGGGTGTTGTAGCTACGCTGAGTTATTTTTTCATGATTCCATTCGCTCGCTAACGTGTAAAATGATTCATTCAAAAGCCTTCTGTTCTCACCCATTTGCGGTGAATTACAGAAGGTTTTTTTCGTATATGCGCAGGTTATGTGGAGAGGTTTAACTATTTTTATGAAAACAATGGAACCTTGCTGTAAAACGATGTAGAATAAGGTCATAATACGCTTAATTATACGGGAGTGGGTATAACTCATGCAGATTGATCCAAACGGATCGCGGCAGTTGTTGGAACTGCAATTGTCCAATTTGAATAACCAAACCACTGGATCACAATCGGATGCTGGTTCAACAGTGGATTTCGCCAATGTGATGGACGGGCTGTTAGGTACGGGTGCCAATACGACGAGCAATACAGATTCCACCGCGACGGTCTCCAAAAGATCCAGTGATGGTCTGTTGTGGCTGCAACTCGGAAGCACGTACAATCCAGATATAAATACGGCAGGATCGTCCTCTGTCTCCAATAACATCGTTGAGTCTTTATTATCTTCATCCAATACAGGAATCGTGAATTCCGGTGCATCTGTACCTACGGATTATGAATCTTTAATTGCCGAGGCAAGTGCGAAGTACGGTGTTCCTGAATCATTGATCAAGGCCGTCATTGACACAGAGTCCAATTTTAACCCAAATGTCGTGTCCTCCGCCGGTGCCAAGGGGCTGATGCAATTAATGGATGGCACGGCTGCAGGGCTGGGTGTGAGTAATTCATTTGACCCTGCCCAGAACATTGATGCGGGTACGAAGTATCTTTCCCTTCAGCTCCAGCGTTTCGGTGGAGAAGTGAAGATGGCACTTGCCGCGTATAATGCAGGACCGGGCCGTGTTTCACGTCTAGGCGTGTCGAGTGATAGCGAACTGATGAGTGTACTTAACCGTTTGCCTTCCGAAACTCAGAATTATATCTCCAAGGTGGAGAAGGCACAGTCGAAATATGTGATCTAAACTCACAGAAAGACATTTCGCGATAACATTGATAGGCAGGACAAGATCAAATGTGGGAGCAGAAGCGCTTAAAACGCCTGTTCCCGGTTGGTCTTTTTGTGTTGTACGGGTATCGTGTTACAATGCTCACTGTAGGTTCATGAACGAAGAGATAAGGGAGGTCTAACCTCATTTGAAATATTTTGATTATGCTGCAACCACACCTCCCCATCCGGATGTAATTCGTACGATGGCCGAAATTATGGAGACACAATTCGGTAATCCATCCTCCATCCATGGCTATGGAGAGCGTGCCGATCAGTTGCTGCGTCGTGCTCGATCCGGCTGTGCTGCTGCAATCGGCGTTAAGCCTGAAGAGATTGTATTTACTTCTGGTGCGACCGAGAGTAATAATCTCGCGATAAAAGGTGCGGCATTACGTTATCAGTCACGAGGCAGACACATCATCACTACGGCTACCGAGCATGCCTCGGTGTACGAAAGTTTTATGCAATTGCAGCAGTGGGGATGGGAAGTGACATTAGTTCCTGTGAATTCCGATGGAGTAGTGAACGCTCAGAAGGTTGTAGACGCGATCAGGCCCGACACGGTGCTTGTGAGTCTGATGCATGTAAACAATGAAACAGGAGCCATCCATCCGATTGCAGAGATCGGCAAACAGCTCAAAAAGAAAGCACCACGCGTGCTTTTCCATGTAGATGGTGTTCAGGGTTTTGGGAAAATGGAGGCGACACCTGCTGCTTGGGGTGCAGATCTGTACAGTTTGTCTGCTCACAAGATTCGTGGACCGAAGGGAGCAGGTCTCCTGTATGTGCGAAGTGGAGTGGAGCTTACGCCACTATTGTCAGGAGGATCACAGGAACAAGGCCTAAGAGCAGGCACAGAAAACGTGGCCTTGCTGGTAGGCATGGCCAAGGCCATGCGAATGGCAGCAGAAGATCAGGTTGATTTTGCCCGACGTACAACGGTGCTCCGTGATCGATTGATGGAAACGATACGTGTTATTCCTGAATTTGAATTGAACAGTCGCACAGAGGGTGCACCTCATATTGTGCACTTCTCCTATCCCGGGATGAAGGCAGAAGTGGCGCTGCACACCTTGGAGCAACTTGGCGTAACCATATCGACCCAATCTGCCTGTTCTTCGCGTTCGGCTGAACCGAGTCGGGCTCTACTTGCGATGGGCAGAGATGCAGCTTGTGCTGGTGGCGGATTGCGTATTAGTCTTGGAGATGAACATACAGAAGAAGATGTAGCCTTGCTTGAACAGGCTTTACATCAGATGGTGGCGCAGTTGCGGCCCCTCGAAAGGCGGATGTAATGGATATGAACTATGATATGCTGCTTCTCCGTTTCGGAGAGTTTATGTTAAAAGGGAAAAATCGTGCCCGATTTGAAAAAACGATCATTACACAGGTGAAAGCTTTGCTTAAACCTTATCCAGGAGCGAGCCTTCGCAAAGAATATGGCCGTGTTTATGTGGATCTTGGCGGTGAATCACATACTGAACTGATTAAGGTGCTGAAGCGGGTATTTGGTGTGATGTCGATTAGTCCGGTTAAAGTTACTCCATCCGAGCTAGATGAGATTGTGAAAACTGCAGTTGCGTTTATGGACGAAAGGGAAGACGACTTCAAAGAAGGCACCACATTTAAGGTAAATGTAAGGCGGGTATGGAAGGAATTCCCGAACTCTTCCCATGAAATGAACCATTTGGTCGGTTCCCCGATCCTTCGGAAGTTTCAGCAATTAAGTGTTGATGTTCGTCAACCTGATATTGAACTGCGAGTGGAGATTCGGGATCAGGGTACCTATATTTTCAACGAAACCATTCCGGCAGTAGGTGGCTTTCCACTGGGTACGAATGGCAAAGCAATGGTACTGTTATCAGGTGGAATAGACAGCCCGGTGGCAGCCTGGTCTTCCATGCGCCGTGGACTTGAAGTGGAATGTGTACATTTTTACAGTTACCCGTTCACAAGCGAGCGCGCCAAAGAGAAAGTCATTGATTTGGCACGTGCCCTTGCTGATCATGCGGGAACAATCAAGCTGCATCTGGTTCCATTTACGGAGATCCAAACGGCATTTACCCAGCTAGGTCAGGATAATCTGATTATTACGCTGATGCGACGTTCAATGCTGCGAATTGCATCCAAACTTGCCGAGCGTGAGCGGGCACTCGCACTAATCACCGGGGATAGCTTGGGCCAAGTAGCGAGTCAGACTCTTCCGAGTATGAATGTCATTGGTCGTGCGACAGATCTGCCATTGTTGCGACCACTGGTTATGATGGATAAACAGGAGATCATTACCCTGTCCAAACAGATCGGAACGTATGACATATCTATTTTGCCATATGAGGATTGCTGTACTCTCTTTGTGCCAAAGTCACCTTCAACCAATCCGAATCTTCGAATTGTGGATAAAATAGAATCAACAATGAGCCATCTGTCAGAATGGGTGGATCAGGCGGTGGAACAAACTGAAACGATCACACTGCATGCCGGTGAAACTTCTGTGGTAACGAATCAGACAGAAGACAATGGCATGAAGGATGATTGGTTCTAAACTCAATAAAAATTAGCATGGCTGACATAATAAGGGCTATGTTAACTGCAAAAAAAAGGACTGTTCGATGAAATATCGTTCAGTCCTTTGCTGTATTCAGATGAAATTTTTAGTTTAAATTAGCCTACGAATAGGAGCGCTGCTGTTCCCCGCCAGATCCCTTGTGGCTGGAACTGCTGGAGCGTTTGCGATAACCTGCAAAGACTACACCTGCAATAACCACAACGATAAATAGAATGCGCAATGCCGGATGTTCAGTGAAGTAAGGCAAGAGTCGCTGTTCCTCAGTGATCATATTGGAAGCCGTATACCCGAGAACGATGGCTCCGACATAGATAATCCAAGGAAAGTGATTAATTAGCTTGATAAACAGGGTACTGCCCCAGACGATAATAGGTACACTAATCAGGAGTCCAAGGATGACAAGCACGAGATGCTGTTGCGCTGCTCCAGCAACTGCAATCACGTTATCGAGTCCCATGGCTGCATCCGCGATCACAATGGTACGAATAGCGGTCCACAAGGAAGTTCCTGCTTGGACATCATTGTGTTCATCTCCCTGATCCGCCAATAATTTATAGGCAATCCAGATCAGAAGTATGCCTCCCACAAGCAAGAGCCACGGAACTTTAAGCAACCATAAAACAACAACTGTTGCTAAAATTCGAATTAAAAGTGCGCCGCCAGTTCCATATAGAATCGCCTTTTTCTGCACGGAAGGGTGCAAATTTCGAGCTGCGAGACCAATGACGATGGCATTATCCCCAGCCAGAATTAGATCAATAAAGACAACGTTCAGCAAAGCCAGCCAGAATGTGGGACTAAATAGCTCCATGATATATGTCACTCCTTATATACGGTTCAATCATTAAGAATAGCATGGACAACTCTGACATACAAGTTAATGTGGGGGGATGAGGACATGGATACACTATGGCTGTTAACTGAAATTTTAATGATCAATCTGGTATTAAGTGGAGATAATGCGGTTGTTATTGCGCTTGCAAGCAAGGATCTGCCACCAATACAACGCAAAAAAGCGGTATGGTGGGGAGCTTTTGGTGCCGTACTGCTGCGTTGTGTGTTAACCTTTGTAGCGGTATTATTGCTGGGAATTCCCTTTATCCAAGCGGCAGGTGGTCTGTTGCTACTCTGGATTGCAGTAAAGCTGCTGCTTCAAAATGATGATGAGGTACATATTCGAGAAGCTTCTACGACTTGGAAAGCTATTCAAACCATTCTGATCGCGGATTTTGTAATGAGTCTGGATAATGTTTTGGCCATAGCGGCTTTGGCAGATGGAGATTTGGCTTTGATCGTCATCGGGATTGCAATCAGTATCCCCATTGTTGTATGGGGGAGCGGGTTAATTGTTGGTTTGTTGAAGCGATTTCCGATTCTTGTATTCGTTGGATCAGGCATTCTGGCTTTCACAGCAGGTGAGATGGTGATGAAAGACCCCAAGTTAGGAGAATGGCTGGGAGGTATGGCATCAGAGGTGCATACGCTGTTACCCGTAGCCATGGCTTGTCTTGTGGTTGCGATTGGAGGCGCACATAAATTTGTGCGGAAGAACGCATAGTTTAATTTTGGATAAAAGCTTGAACATATGACCGTCTGAACCGTCCGGTTTAGGCGGTTTTGTGGTGAGAGGATACGCTTGTCAATACAACAATCATTGGGCTGTTCATAAGTTGCACATTTTAGGGTAATACAGATAAAGGACGCACGCAAAGTGCGACATAGAGTATAGTTTTTTGCCGAAACATCGGATACACTAGAAGCATGATTACAGGTTTGAAAAACAACAGTCAGCATGGAATGCGTATCGTTTATGAAGAAATAAAGTACATAGCCATAGTATAAGAGGTGATTGAGGATGAGAAATGAAAAAGCGATTGGACTATTTATTGTAGCTGCGGGAATTATTATTCTGCTTGGCAAGTTTGGCGTGTTTGGATTTATTGGTCGTAATTTCTGGCCTTTGCTGATCCTGCTGCCAGGCATCGCCCTTCATGCGTTATATTATGCGCGTATTTCACCATCGTGGTCACTCGTTCCTGCCGGCATACTAACGGTGTATGGTGTTTTATTCAGTATAACGAATACATGGGGTGCTGGACTTATGAGCAGGCTGTGGCCAGCATTCTTGCTTGGGATCGCCATAGGGTTACTCGAATATGGAATGGCTGAACGACGAAGACCGGAATATGTGTTACCTGCAGCTTTGATCTTTGGTGCGGTGTCCATCATATTATTCGGATTTACCCTGCTGCAAACGGGAATAATCTATGTACTTGCTGTCCTTTTGATCTTGGGTGGAGTCTGGTTATTACTTGGACGAGGACGTCAAGGGAGAGGCTGGTAACATTCCCAGTGGTCTTTTCGTGCGAAATATCTTGATTTTTACCTATAATAAACTATAATATAAGGGATATAGACATGCGTCGGGATATCACCGACGCTTATTTTGTGAGTAACCTGCGAAATTGCGGGAAGTTTAAGTAGATATGATTTGAAATTGGAAAGGATATGGATACAAAACATGCATTCAAGAGAACACATTCGCAATATTGCGATTATTGCCCACGTCGACCACGGAAAAACAACACTCGTTGACAAGTTGCTCCAGCAATCCGGTACTTACCGAGATCACGAAACGGTACAGGAGCGCGTAATGGACTCCAACGATTTGGAGCGTGAACGCGGTATTACGATTTTGGCCAAAAACACGGCTATAACTTATAAAGATTACCTGATTAATATTGTGGATACACCAGGACACGCTGACTTCGGTGGTGAAGTGGAACGTATCATGAAAATGGTTGACGGTGTATTGCTCGTTGTTGATGCTTATGAAGGCTGTATGCCACAAACGAAGTTTGTACTTCGTAAAGCACTTGAGCATAACCTGACACCAATCGTTGTTGTAAACAAAATTGACCGTCCAGCGGCTCGTCCGACTGAGGTTATTGATGAAGTATTGGACCTGTTCATTGAACTGGGTGCCAACGATCAACAACTCGAATTCCCTGTTGTATATGCTTCCGCATTGAACGGAACATCCAGCATGGATAATGATCCTGCCAAACAAGATGACAACATGATGGCGATCTACAATACCATCGTTAGTCATATCCCACACCCTACCGAAAATGTTGAAGAACCACTTCAATTCCTCGTTACTTTGATGGACTACAATGAATACCTTGGCCGTATTGCCATTGGTCGTGTTAACCGCGGTGTGATCCGTCAAGGACAATCGGTAACGGTTATTATGCGTGATGGTAAGAGCAAAACTGCACGTATCGAGAAACTGTTTGGTTTCCAAGGTCTCAAACGTATTGAGACGGAAGAAGCAGGAGCAGGCGACATCGTTGCCATTGCAGGGATCAAGGACATCAACATTGGTGAAACCATTGCCGACCCTAACAACCCGGAAGCTTTGCCAGTTCTGAAAATTGATGAGCCAACACTACAAATGACGTTCCTCGTGAACAACAGTCCATTCGCAGGTCGTGAAGGTAAATGGGTAACTTCCCGTAAACTTCGTGAGCGTTTGTTAAAAGAATTGGAAACAGACGTTTCCCTTCGTGTTGACGAAACGGATAGCCCAGATGCATTTATCGTTTCTGGACGTGGTGAGCTTCACTTGGGTATCCTGATTGAAAATATGCGTCGTGAAGGATATGAGCTTCAAGTATCCAAACCAGAAGTTATCGTAAGAGAAGTTGACGGTAAGAAAATGGAACCTGTTGAGCGCTTGTTGATTGATATCCCTGAAGAGAGCATGGGTTCCGTAATGGAGAGCCTGGGCGCACGCAAAGCAGAGATGGTTAACATGGTTAACACAGGTAGTGGTCAAGTTCGTCTGGAGTTCCTGATTCCAGCACGTGGTTTGATCGGATATAGCACCAACTTCCTGACATTGACTCGTGGTTACGGTGTAATGAACCATGCATTTGACAGCTACGCTCCAGTAGTATCCGGTCAAGTGGGTGGACGTCACCAAGGCGTGTTGATCTCAACTGAAACGGGTACATCTACGTTCTATGGTATGATGGGCGTTGAGGATCGCGGTACGCTCTTCTTGGAGCCGGGTACTGAAATCTACGAAGGTATGATTGTTGGTGAACATACACGTGACAATGATATCGTTGTTAACATCTGCAAAGAAAAACAACTGACTAACGTTCGTTCTTCCGGTAAAGATGATACGGTTAAAATTAAAACTCCGATTATCTTCTCGTTGGAACAGGCGCTTGAATATCTGAATGAAGATGAATATTGTGAGATTACACCAAAATCTATTCGTCTTCGTAAGAAAATCTTGAACAAATCCGAGCGCGAACGTGCAGAGAAACAACGCAAAATGGCTTCTAAAGCTTAATAACAACAAAATAAAAGTTATAAGTTAACGTTTGATGGAACACATATGCACCATCGGCGTTGGTTACAATCCACTAAAGTAGTGGAGGATACGGAATCGATTCTGTAGGAGCGAAGCGTTCGCCTTTATCCCCGGATTTTACCATTGAAAAATGGATCAAAAAAATCTGGGGATAACAGCGACCAAAAGAACGATCCGAATTCGAAACGGTCTCACATGCAGAGCTTTGTAATTAATGTTGTTGGTGTGCTCCATCAACCAGTTAACTTATATCCTAGCATGAACACGAAAGGAGCTGGCTGTGCATGCAAGCATGGTTCGCGTCAAACCCGATCGTAGCCTACATCGTCATCTTTGTATTGATTACTTACGTATATAACAAGGTGTTTCGGGTACGTCAGAAATTGCCACTTGGTAAGGAAATCGTTCTCTATATTTTGATGGCGATGGGCACATTCATGCTTCTTGTTTTTCAGATCGACAAGCTGCCCATCATTCAATGTTTGTTGGTCGCGGTTGGTTTGATGTTGTTAGTGAGAGTGCGTTATTTTATCGAAGGCCGTCAAAAGAAAAAAGCGGAAGCTGCCGCTCGAAACTCATAAATCCTGTCTTGTACAGACCATCCGTTTTCCTTAGGGAAAGCGGTTGTCTTTTATTTAGACAAAAACAGATGTGATAAAGGTGTTGAAGATATGAACTCAAATTCGAACGGACTGCCTCCACGGAGACAGGCACCAACGCAATCCGGTGCTTCTGGATCGAAGAATGGCAAGGGCAAGCAGCCTAAGAAGAAAAAGAGAATGAATGCTTTTGGCAGAATCCTTTTAAGTCTATTGGTTATTGCCATTGTGGTAGGCGGTGGATATACGTACTGGGTATACAATCAAGTCGTGGATACAGGCATCGATAAACCGGTACCTCCCGGGATGTCAGCCACAACCAAACCGATCACGATGCTGTTATTAGGCACAGATAACCGTCCTGAAACGGGCACATATCTCTCGGATGTCGTTATGGTGGCTTCGTTGAATCCGGAGACCAAGACGGCAACCATTGTATCTTTGCCGCGAGACACGCGTATTCAATTGGATGGGTACAAATCCAACAAGCTGAATTCTTATTATCCGAAATTCAAAGCACAGGAAAAAACCACTGGCAAAAATGCAGAGGATCAGATGAAAGAAATGATGGGCAAGTATTTGGATGTAGATATTAATTATACAACCGTCCTGAATTTCCAGGCATTCCGTGATGCTGTTAATGCCGTGGGTGGCGTGGATGTGACTGTGGATAAAAATATGTGTTATAGAGATACAGCCGATGGTACAGATATCAATCTGGTCGCAGGGGCACAACATCTCGATGGTAAAGCAGCACTAGATTTTGTTCGTTACCGCAAATCCAATTGTAATCCGAAGACTGATGAATCCAACGACTTTGATCGTAACAAACGTCAAAACCAAGTGCTGAACTCCATGCTGGATCAGATGAAATCTCTTGGGGGCATTACAAAGATCAGCAAAGTGATTGGTGCAGTTGACAAGAATATGACGACAGATGTGGAATCGGAACAAATGAAAAACTTTATCTCGACGTATTGGAACATTTCCACTTCGGATGTGCATTATACTCCGGTTACTGGAGAGTGGAGAAGTCCATATGTGTATATTAATGAAACGGAACTCGCCAATGCCAAGCAGGCTTTACAAGATACACTTTCAGGTAAAGTAACGGCTTCACCTTCAGGCGAATAACCTTCAATCTTTTAGGATTGGAAGCACGTTAATCGGTATGCTATAATAACATAAACCAAGTACAAGAATTGCATAAAGAAGGTTAGGGGGCTGGTTGAATGTCCGAAGCCGTCACACAATTAACTGAATCTCTTTTACAGCAATTCAAGAATGAGACCTTTGTGCTTTTGAGCACAGTGGATGGAGAATCCGGAGGTCCGACTTCAACAGCCATCTCCTGGATTTATGCGGAGAATGCTTCTACTTTTCGTGTAGCGATCGATCATCGTTCACGTTTAGTGAATAACATGATTACTAATCCGCTCATTACGGTTACTGTCTTTGGAGAAGAGACGGTGTACGCAGTGAACGGACGTGCTGCGGTACGACAAGATCCTCTACTGGATGTTCCATTTAATATGTGCTGTTTCGACATTACCATTGAAGCGGTGAGGAATGCTCTGTTTTACGGCGCTCAATTGTCCTCTGTGCCTCAATATGTCAAAATATATGATCAGCGTGCTGCTGAGAAATTAGATGAGCAGGTTTTTGCTGCCATGAAAAAAGCCTAGTGAGAGATCACTGGGCTTTTTGTTGTCTTTTGTCTGATGAATGCAGCTGCTGCATTTGTTGTTTTTGACTCACGTGTTCATCCGGATTTTGACGGACTTTGACGTCTTTCGGGAGTTGAGGGATAATTCGTCCCACCATGTCAGCGAGTTCTGAAGCAAAACCCGAAATTGGGTGCCCTTGACGAATATGTTCACCGATCTCTTTAATTCGTTCAGTGACATCTGCATCAGCAGTAACGATGGAATCTATACCTTCGGGGTCTTTGCGAAGTGCTTCGGCAACAGCGTACTTAATGGTACCCACCCGAGCACGTTCCAGTTCACCATCAACATCGATGCCAACTACGGCTGTATTACCGAGTATGACGCAGTTCGCATCTTCAACACCTTCTACTTGCTTGGCAAGGGCTTTAAGGTGATTGATTCGTTTTTCATTTGGCATCCGGCCACTCTGTGCATCATCAGCAATGTTGGTATCATGGACTTCACCTGTATTCTCATTGAGACGATCCAAACGTGAAGGATTCATCCGATCTTCCTGTGCATTGAGCATGTGAGATCCTTTCCCTTGTTCTTGCTGAGTTGTTACATTTCCTCCGTAGCTTCTTGGATGTGACGTATGCGGTTCCTGAGAAGCGCTGCGTGTGGAACTGTTGCAACCTGTAAGTATAAAGATCAGAAGCAGCGTGCAAACCCATATTTTCATAAATGTTCATCCTTTCTTGGAGTTTTTCAGAATGGTTGACAATTATTTTGCCCTAGTCGAATACATTTATGTATGGGATCATGATTGTCCATGCCGCTGCTGAAAGATCACACTATTCATGCCTTTAACGACGCCGCTTTGGAGGGGATTGAATGAAAAAGATTTTTGTATTGGATACCAACGTGCTTCTGCATGACCCCAATGCCATATTTGCCTTTGAGGAACATGAGGTAATCATTCCCGCGGTTGTACTGGAGGAGATCGACTCCAAAAAAAGAAATGCTGATGAAATTGGGCGTAATGCCCGTAATGTATCCAGACTGTTAGATGGATTACGAGAGCTGGGTCACTTGCACAGTGGGGTACCTTTGGCTAATGGAGGTAACCTGAAAGTAGAGCTGAATCATCGGAGTTTCGTGAAAGTTCAGGAAATGTTTGGTGAAGTGTCCAATGATAATCGTATTTTAGCTGTCGCACTGAATTATCAGATTGAGGAGAATGAAAAGGAAGTAGTCGAACGTCAGGTTGTGCTTGTCAGTAAAGATGTACTTGTGCGTATTAAAGCGGATGTACTTGGTCTGTTCACACAGGATTACTTATCAGATCGGACGGCAGGACTCAGTGAGTTATATCCAGGATATACGGCCCTAAAAGTTCATCCGTCAGTGATTGATGAGTTTTACACATATCGTTTTTTACCAATCAAACCGTTGCAGTTGTCTTATTCGTTGTATCCGAATGAATTTGTCATTCTTAAAGATGAGATGGGAACCAATAAATCGGCTTTGCTTAAAGTGAACACAGAGGGAACAAAGCTGGAGCCGCTTTTCCTCAGTAATGATAATGTCTGGGGCATTAGCGCACGTAACGCACAACAACGTATGGCATTGGAACTGCTTTTGAATGATGACATCCCGCTTGTTACCATCACTGGTAAAGCCGGAACAGGGAAAACCTTGCTGGCACTTGCAGCAGGTCTGCTTAAGGTAGAGGATGATCATAAATACAAAAAACTGTTGATCGCTCGTCCTGTCGTTCCGATGGGGAAAGATATCGGTTATTTGCCTGGTGAGAAGGAAGAAAAGCTTCGTCCATGGATGCAGCCGATTTATGATAATCTGGAGTTTCTGTTTGACACCAAAAAAGCCGGAGATATCGATAAAATCCTAATGGGGCTTGGCAGTATTCAGGTGGAGGCTTTAACGTATATTCGTGGAAGATCGATACCTGGACAGTTTATCATTATTGATGAAGCCCAGAATCTGTCGCGCCACGAAGTGAAGACCATTGTATCAAGGGTCGGTGAAGGCAGTAAAATTATTTTGATGGGAGACCCCGAGCAGATAGACCATCCGTATCTTGATTCTGCGAGTAACGGCCTGACGTATATCGTGGAACGATTCAAACAAGAGGGAATCAGCGGACACATCATGCTCGAAAAAGGAGAACGGTCCAAGCTGGCACAGCTTGCAGCTGATTTGTTGTAACATTCAGGGGATTTATTTCCCGGAAAATGTTGTTATTAAAGCCGGCTCCTGGAGCCGGTTTTTTGCTGAAAAAATAAGTAAGCGTTATTACACAGAACTCGATATGCTCGTATTATGCAAAAATCAGAAAAAGTGTTTTTCGGCAGGGTAGGACAAGAGCACTACTTATTTGTTACAATAATTGCTGCAGGAAAAAACTAGGTGGAACAGGGAGGGAAGTTAATGAAGCGTAGACATCAGGTTGTTTTGTTCGCGGTATTGCTGCTTTCGTTAACGATCTTGTCACCGAGTTTTGACTTTAGAGGTTCGCAGCTCAATCAGGAACGCGATCAGGAGAAGGATGCTTTTCCTGGGTCTTCGTCCCGTAATGAAGATGCTCAAGCTCCGCTGGAGATTGTAGTCGCCATGTCGGATGAAGAGTTTCAAGCCTTTCAAAAAATAGCTAAAGAAGTTGCTGCTTCCCAGCTGGTAGAGATTAATCTTCGGAATGAGAAGCCGGATACATATAAGCATGTTTTGGATCTTGAATTTTCACTAGGAGAGAACGGTGATGTTGTTCTGCTTGATAGTGAGGAAGTGCAATACTATGCCCAAAAAGGGTACCTGTATCCGTTAAACGGAACAACATTATCAAAGTCGCTTGGAGATACGGTAGTTGGATTACGGGGAATGACAGAGTGGAATGGTTATCAATGGGGGATGCCTTTTGATTTTGATCCCTACATTCTGGCTGCACAATCTTCATTTCTGAAGAGAGCTGGAATGGAGTCATTACCTCACAATAAAGATCAGTGGATCAAACTTACTCAACAAGCCATTGCCGAAGGAATCCCTTTAATTACAATGAACATCAATGATATGTACGGGACAAATGCGTGGTTAAATCATTTGGAACCGAGGATGGCACCTGATCAAGTTAATCAAACGCAATTAGATTCGCAACCGGGGGATCTCCAACAGGGGATTCAATTGATGAATCACATTCAACCTCATATAATGGCCCAGTCTACCTATCCAATGTTCTCATCAACTGCTGACGAGAATAACATACCGATGGTTGTATCCTTGTTATCTCAATTATTAAGTGCTGATCAATCGAGTACAGTTCATAAAGATTCTTTAGAGCGCATTTCTTTTGAATCCTTGGAAACTGTAAGCTCCAGAAGTCTTGTCATTACTTCGGGTTCGGTTGAGGCAGAGGAGGCCAGTAGATGGATTGAAGGAATGACGTCCGCTACGACACAGTTAAAATGGTACCAGGAGGTCAACCGATTGCCGGCAAAGCAACAGGAACTGGATTTGGAGTCTGATAAACTTACTCGACGTTATGAAATGACAAAGAGACATTCCTGGTTCTCAACAACCCAAGATGCCCCTGCTGCAACGACCGAAAGGCTCGCTCTAATAACTCGTTTTCATAAAAAGGTACAACAATTCTTAAAGGGAGAGATTACAGCGAATCAATACGTAAATAGTATTAGAACGACGAACTAACCTTTTAGTTCCTGTTCAAAAAAAAGTCTGGATTTTAACTTTAATGCCAGGGATGCCATTAGGCATCCTTTTTAATTTAAGCAGACTTTTGGAACAATCTCTTTAAAATGATATAGCTAGTTTTACTTCCAGTATGCCTTCACTTGTTGAAACATCGGTTGCTTTCACAAACGAGAGGATTTTCTGTGGATAAAACCCAAGGTCAAATTCTTTTTCCAGCATTCGGCGAGTGGTGTCTGGTAATTCAAGTTGGTTGAATACAAGTTTGTCCACATGAAAACGAATGGAGTTTTGAGGTTCATTTTCTACCGTATAATGTCCTTCAATGCTTAATTGCAACTGATCCCGCTGACCGGAAGCTATTATCTTATCCTGATTAAACTGAAAGGCAAAGTCTTCAAAGATGGGATTTTGCGAACGTAAAAATGCATTAAGCTCATCCTGCCCAATACGAATCGTATACGTTGTTCCAGTTGTGGATATGCCTCCGTTTTGTTTTTGGATAAAGTCAGGCAGGTTCTGCATGGCAGATGCCAATGCTTTGAAATATCGTTTCACCTCATAGATGCCGATATTCTCCCAATAGAGGGTCAGTTCATCCATCAGTTTCTGAATCGCTGCCGCATCTCCGCTGGTGGCTATTTGGGCATCTACTTCTTTTTGCAAGGTGACTACACGTTCCCGCTGGTTTTGAAGATTAGTCTTCATTTCGGTTAGTTCTGCTGTAGTCTGACGAATCTGAGTGGAAGTCTGTTGCAGGTTGCGGTACCGGTCCTGATACTTGTCCAGCACAGCCTGATCCCGTCCAATAATAATCTGGTAATAATCATACAGTACAAACAGGTCTTTGAATGACCGGGCTCCCAGGACCGTCATAAGAAGACTGTCGCGTTCTCCAGTATAGTAGGACCTCACTACAGCTCCGGCCCGATCTTGCTGAATATGTATCTGTTCTTCTTGATCCTGAAGCTGGACAGATAATGTCTCGTATTGTTGAGCCAGCTGCTTCTGTCTGCCTGCGATACGTTCAATTTCGTGATCGATTTCAACGATGGATAGACTTTTTTGCAATATCTCACGTGTATCCTCAGGTGAAGACTCTCCATAGGCATAGGTTGAGGGTAGTTGCAGGAATACGATGATGCATAATATAAATGCGGCAATGCCGTTATGACGTCTCAACGATCATTCTCCTTTCCACTTCTTCAATGACAATAGTACAGGCTAGTTGTCTTCCAGACAATATATGAAACAATTACGTGAATTATCCTTAGTGGTTACATAACACCATGAACAACCATTTAATCTGAACACAACAAAAAAGCAACCCGACAGATATCGGATTACTTTGATGCTGCAGGTGGATTATAGCGGCAAACCCATTTGGAATACGGTCCAGTAGCTGAACCCCGTGAATGTGACGATCATATAACCCCAGAAGAGCAATATGTACGTTCTTTCAGTAAATTTCAAGTATCCCAAAATGACAAAAAACGCAGTCTGCAGGAAAAAAAGCAAAGCCATTTCGACCAGATCTCCCGCAAAAGCCATCAGGCCAATCGCAAGCGTGAAGAACCCGAGTACCCGAAACATGCGTGCCACGGTAAATCCTCCTCTCCTAAGTACGTTCATAGATTGTCTACACAACATTATACCGGGAAAGGAAAAACGTGTAAACAAATTTGGATATGAAAGCGAATTCTTTTTTTGCTCAAAGTAAGTATAGAGGGATATGTTTTACGTGAGTCACGTATGAGCAAGCCTGAATGTGGAAATACATTTTAGTATGAAATCAATTCTATGAACTCTATGAGAGGCATAAGAATGAATGAAGCAGCTTTTATACCTAATTCACATACCGGGCTTCCGGTAATGCGGACGGTTATTTTAGGATGTTGTTAGGAGGGTATTATAGCATGACTGCAGTGAGACAGGATGCTTGGAGTACAGAGGACGATTTGATATTGGCTGAGGTTACTTTGCGTCATATTCGGGAAGGCAGTACACAATTGGCCGCTTTTGAAGAGGTAGGCGAAAAAATAGGCAGAACATCTGCCGCATGCGGTTTTCGCTGGAACAGTTGTGTACGTAAAAAGTATGATTCTGCCATCAGTAACGCCAAGGCACAACGACAAAAACGAAGTTATCTCAGAAAGCAACCAGCTATGCTCGGACCGCAGGTTGCAGCATTGTCTACCCTGGACACTGAAGAACATCTGTACAAATCAGATGGGATTTCAGACGATTCATTATCGATGGATGCAGTAATCCGCTTCCTGCGACAATGGAAGGGAACCGTGCAGGAGAGCAATCGTCAACTCAAGATGCTGGAGAAGGAGCTTCGCGAGAAAGAAGATGAATTGCTTGAACTACGTCTTGAGAATGACCGTCTTTCCAAGGAAGTGAATGAAGTGCAGACGGATTACCGTGTGGTGAATGACGACTACAAAGCTTTGATTCAGATTATGGATCGGGCTCGCAGACTCGCATTCTTGTCCGAAGAAGAAGAGGAACTTAAGACACGTTTCAAGATGGATGCCAACGGAAATCTGGAACGAATTGAGTAACAAATTCAGACGTTTGATTTGTGAAAGTCAGGTATGAACCCGCCACACCTCCGTTACAAAACGGCAGGTATGACGGGTTTTTAGTTTGGTGTTTTTGTTCTATTATAGATAATAGAAGAGAAACTACTGAAGCGGAGAGGAGTGCATCATATGATCATTGACATCGTAGGAGCGGGGGCACTGGGTCTTTTGTATGGCGGGAAACTGCTGGCGTCAGGTAACCAGGTCAGATTTTGGACCAGAACAACAGCTCAGGCAGACCTCCTCAGCCATAATGGAGTAACCATTGTAGAACAAGACGAGGAGATACATATTCTACCGGATCAAATACAGGCGAAACCAATAAGTGAGCTGACTGACACATGGAAGAATACACCAGGAGAATGGTTACTGCTCATGGTTAAGCAGACAAGCATGGATGATTTCATTCATGAGATTAGTCCATTACAAGATCATGTGCTGAATATCGCTTGTTTTCAGAATGGGATGGGCCATCTGGCAAAACTTCAAGCAGCTTTGCCAAAGTCGCTTCTGTGTAGTGCAGTTACAACAGAAGGTGCGAAGCGTACACAAAGTCAGGTGACTCGTGCAGGTACAGGTGAAACCAGGCTGGGGAGGTACAACATACATATAGTAGCTTCTACCTCTATAGAGGAGAAGAGAACATTTACTCTGTCGGGATCGTTGCAGCAAGCAGGATTTGACTGTGCAGTGTCGAATGAAATCGATAAGCTGATATACAGGAAACTATTGATTAATTCAGTCATTAACCCGCTCACGGCAGTATGGCGAATCCCTAATGGAGAATTGATCGTTAAAGAAGAACGAAAGAGGCTAATGCGCCAGTTATATGATGAAGTATTGTTAATCTACTCTGCAAGTGGAATATGTTTGGATCAGGATATGTGGGATCAACTGATATCGGTCTGTCGTTCTACTGCCACGAATACTTCCTCCATGCTCGCAGATGTTCTCGCTGGACGTGGTACAGAAGTGAGGTCAATTAACGGTCATATTGTAAATATGGCGCAGAAGTTGGACCTTGTTGCACCTACACATGAAATACTGCTTCATCTGATTGAAGGAATGCAACCGGAAGGAGTGAATTAATGGGACTTTTTATTGTGTTGAGCATATTGCCCTTTTTTCCGTTCTTTCTTGTCTATTGGGGCATGTACGTATGGAAAAAAGACAAACGGAACGCCATGCGGATGGCAATGGATATAACTACTTTTTTTCTTGTTTTTTCAGTATCGGCGTTATTCAACTTAACATTTGATTCGAGTTTTGGTTTTTATCTGACATTATTACTCATACTACTAGCACTTGGATTTATCGGAGGTGCGCAAAATCGACTAAAGGGGAAGGTCGATGGGGGGAGAATGTTCCGGGCCGTATGGCGCATGGCCTTCATCATTATGAGTTTTGGGTATATTTTGTTTACTTTATTTGGATTATTTAGATACTTAATGAAACAGATGTAAGGTTACATAACGCAAAAGAGGCAAAAAATGTGTCGATTTTGTCGAATACTGAAAAAAACATTACTTTCTGAAAAAGTAATGTAGATTTTTTTGACCGGTGGTTGTATAATCTATAAACATATAAACCATATCAATTTAGGGGGAACGTGTTAGATGAAAAGGAAAAGTCTATTAGTCCTTTTGACGCTGATTTTGGCGTTCGGTACCGTACTTGCAGCGTGCGGATCGAAAAACGAAGGCACAGGTAACACCGATACTGGTTCTGCAAACGAAGGAAATGGTCTTGCTAAAGATCAAATTCTGAAAATCAACCTGTCAGCTGAACCTCCTACGTTGGACCCGGCTCAAGCAAAAGACAGCCAAACCAACACAGTTTT
The DNA here is from genome assembly GCF_014842675.1 of Paenibacillus sp. CFBP 13594. NCBI lineage: Bacteria > Bacillati > Bacillota > Bacilli > Caryophanales > Paenibacillaceae > Paenibacillus > Paenibacillus sp. CFBP 13594. The sequence goes on along the minus strand of NZ_JACYVQ010000005.1, from coordinate 472,415 downwards.
GAAATTCTTGTACGAAGGTCTTGTACGCATCGATGCTGATGGTAAAGAACAAGCAGGCGTAGCTAAAGACTGGACAATCTCCGAAGATGGTTTGAAATATGTTTTCAACCTGAACCCGGATGCTAAATGGAGCAACGGTGATGCAATCACTGCCGAAGACTTTGTTCGTTCTTGGGAACGTGCTTTGAAACCGGAAACAGCTTCTCCATATGCTTACCAATTGTACTACATCAAAGGTGCTGAAGGTTACAACCTCAGCAAAGATGAAACATACAAAGGTACTAAAGTCACAGATTTTTCACAAGTAGGCGTTAAAGCTACTGATGAGCACACATTGGAAGTAACGTTGGAAAACCCAACACCTTACTTCTTGGGTCTGACAGCATTCTACACGTACTACCCAGTACATGCATCTGCTGACACAAATGACAAATTCTTCACAGACTACAAAAACATGATTGTTAACGGACCATTTGTAATGGATCAATATTCTAAAGGTCAAAAAATTGTTGTGAAGAAAAACGATGGTTATCATGCAGCTGCCGATATTAAATTGGCTCAAATCGATATGTCTCTGACAAACAGCAGTGCTTCCGAGCTGCAAGCTTACAAATCAGGACAATTGGACTACACTGGTGCACCTAACGGTGAAATTCCATCCGACCAAATTCCTTCTGTAAAAGCGGAATTGCCGGACGAGTTCAAAGCTACTGGTATTGCAAGTACGTACTACTATCAGTTCAACGTAAACGAAGCACCATTTAACAACGTTAAAATCCGTAAAGCATTTGCAATGGCAATTCAACGTCAGCTGATTGTTGACAAAGTTACACAAGGTGGACAAATTCCAGCATTCGGCTTTGTACCTCCAGGTATCCGTGGTGAAAACGGCGAATTCCGTGATGAGCACAAAGACGATTACTTCACAGAAAATGTGGAAGAAGCTAAAGCATTGCTTGCTGAAGGTATGAAAGAAGAAGGTTACACAACATTGCCAGCTGTTACGTTGATCTACAACACTAGTGATGGTCACGCAAAAATCGCTTTGGCGGTTGCTGACATGTGGAAACAAAATCTTGGTGTTGATGTGAAAACAGAAAACCAAGAGTGGGGCGTATTCCTTGAGAACCGTCAAAACCAAAACTTCCAAGTAGCTCGTGCAGGTTGGTCTGCTGACTACAACGATCCATACAACTTCTTGGAAATGTGGACTACTGGAAACACAAACAATGATTCCAAATTCAGCAACGAACAGTATGACAAAGATGTTAAAGAAACTGTAAAATCTGCTGATCCAGCTGCACGTATGGCTGCATTTGCTGACGCTGAGAAAATCCTGATTCAAGATGAAATGGGCGTTATGCCAATCTATTACTACACTAACGTATCTTTGACCAAGCCTTACCTGAAAGGCGTACAACTTGATTTCAGTGGAGCTATTGACTTCACGCGTGCATATCTGGAAGAGAAATAAGTTGTTCTGAAGTCTAATATGAATACTTCGGGATATATATGTGGAATTCCATATATATCCCGATTTTTTGTATGTGTACCGATTTTCCTTATAATTCTTGAAATTTCCGATAAATGGATTGGACTTTATTTCTGTCTAATTCTACAATCGATTTGTATACAAAATATTGTTTGTGGAGGTGTGCAAGGGTTGGTTAAGTATGTGTTGAAAAAACTATTATTTATGCTGCTATCGCTTTTCATACTCGCATCTGCAACCTTCTTCCTGATGAAGGCTATTCCGGGTGACCCTTTTACATCCGAGAAAAAAGTGTCGCCTGAAATTCGGGTCTTGCTGGAACAGAAGTATGGATTGGACAAACCGATGTATGAACAATACCTGAAGTATATGGGTGGAATCATTAAGGGAGATTTCGGAGTCTCAATGAAATATCTCAATCGAGATGTAGCCGGAATGATCGGTGAAACATTCACCGCTTCGCTGAAGCTTGGAGTATTTGCAATTGTTATCTCCATTATCGTGGGTGTTCTGCTGGGCCTTATTGCTGCAGTTTACCATCGTAAACTCATTGATGATATCACGATGATCCTGGCTGTCATAGGGATAGCTGTTCCGAGCTTCTTGCTTGCCTCACTATTGCAGTACCTCTTTGCTACTAAGTTAGGCTGGTTTAACGTTATGGGCTTTGATGGTCCATTGGATTATGTTCTTCCGGTTGCAGCGTTATCTGCATCTCCGATTGCTTTTATCGCTCGTTTGACGCGTTCAAGCATGCTTGAAGTATTACATGCAGATTATATCAAAACAGCTAAAGCCAAAGGTCTGAAATGGCCTGCAATTATGTTTAAACACGTTGTAAGAAACGGTATTCTACCAGTAGTAACTTATGTTGGTCCAATGACAGCGAATATCATCACAGGTTCCGTTGTAATTGAACAGATCTTTAACATCGGGGGAATTGGTAAAGTATTCGTAGAGAGTATCACAAACCGTGATTACACTATGATCATGGGGATTACGATTTTCTATGGTATCCTCCTGATGTTGGCTCGTTTCTTTACGGATATCGCTTACGTGCTGATTGATCCTAGAATTAAGCTGGAAAGCCGGAAGGGGGCATAACGTTGTCTGGCACGAATAATAAAAAGAATGAAACGGCGAACACGAACCTGACTAGTCAGGCAGCGGTTAAACCGCAAGAAAGTGTATCCCTTTTTAAAGATGCCATGTACAGACTTGCAACCAATAAGGCTGCTATGATCAGTCTGAGTGTATTGGTTCTTGTCGTGATTTTCTCTTTGATTGGTCCAACTTCTTTGTTTACAAGTTATAATTATTATTCCAATGATTTGTTGAATGCCAATGCAGCGCCGAGTGCGGAGCACTGGTTCGGTACGGACGAGCTTGGTCGTGACGTGTGGGTAAGAACTTGGGTAGGAGCACGTGTATCCCTTACTGTAGGTTTGGCCGCAGCCTTGATTGACCTTGTTATCGGGGTTATTTATGGAGCGATCATGGGTTTCTACGGTGGACGTGTAGATGGAATTATGAACAAGTTTTCCGAAATCCTTTACTCATTGCCGTACATGCTTGTTGTAATTTTGTTGCTGGTTGTACTGGAACCAAGTCTGACAACGATTATCATTGCCCTCACCATCACAGGCTGGATCAGCATGTCATGGATTGTGCGTGGTGAAATTATGCAACTCAAAAACAGAGACTTTATTCTTGCTGCAAGGTCCATGGGAGCAAGCACAGGGCGTCAATTGTTCCGTCATTTGCTACCCAATGCAATAGGACCGATTCTTGTAACATTGACATTGTCTATTCCAAATGCAATCTTTGCCGAAGCGTTCCTGAGCTTCCTTGGATTGGGTGTATCAGCACCAAGATCTTCACTTGGTTCTATGATCAATGATGCACTTACAGGCTGGACGCTATTCCCGTGGCGGATGTGGTTCCCAGCAGGTCTGATGGTTCTTACAATGCTTGCATTTAACTTGCTCGGAGACGGTCTGCGCGACGCACTAGATCCGAAATTACGTAAATAGAAACAGGAGGTGGGATTATGGAGCCGATTTTAACTGTCAAAGACCTGAGTGTGTCGTTCTCAACACGTTCTGGTGAATTTGATGCCGTTAAACATGTGAGTTTTGAACTTGGCAAAGGAGAGACGCTGGGGATCGTAGGTGAATCGGGTAGTGGTAAGAGTGTTACCGCCCAAACCATCATGAAATTGATTCCCTCCCCGCCTTCGAAGGTCAAAAGCGGAGAAATTACTTTTCACGGGCAAGACCTGCTGAATAAGACAGACAAACAAATGGAAGCGATTCGTGGTAAAGATATCGGTATGATCTTCCAAGATCCAATGACTTCATTGAATCCTACCATTAAAGTTGGTAAACAAATTACTGAAGTATTGCGCAAGCATCAGAACATGTCCAAACAAGCGGCGAATAAAGCGGCTTTGGAGATGCTGGAACTTGTAGGTATTAAAAATGCGGCTATTCGCATGAATCATTATCCTCACCAATTCTCTGGTGGTATGCGTCAGCGTGCCATGATTGCGATCGCGCTTGCATGTCGTCCATCCCTTCTGATTGCGGATGAGCCGACAACTGCACTTGACGTTACAATTCAGGCTCAAATTCTGGATGTCATGAAAGACATGCAGCAAAAGCTGGGAACATCGATCATGCTGATCACGCATGACCTTGGTGTCGTAGCGGGTATGTGTGACCGTGTTGTTGTTATGAAGGAAGGCGAAGTTGTTGAAACAGGAACAACAGCTGAAATCTTTAGTAACCCTCAACATCCATACACCATTAAATTGCTGAATGCTCTGCCTCGTCTGGACGAGCCCAAAAAGGAAAAAGCAGCTCCGGCTGGTATTATCAAAGGCAGCAATAAGCCTCTGGTACAAGTGAAAAACTTGAAACAGTACTTTAATTTGGGTAAAGGTAACATTCTCAAAGCGGTCAATGACGTAAGCTTTGATATCTTTGAAGGTGAAACACTTGGCGTTGTAGGCGAGTCTGGCTGTGGTAAATCAACAACAGGTCGTACCATTCTGCGTCTTTATGAGCCAACTGGCGGAAATGTTAACTTCAACGGAACGGATATCTATAAGTTGTCCCCGCGCAAAATGAAAGAAATGCGTAAAGATATGCAGATGATCTTCCAAGATCCATATGCATCTCTTAACCCGCGTTTCAATGTTATGGATATTATCGGGGAGTCACTCGATATTCATGGCCTGGCTTCCAGCTCTAAAGAGCGCAAGAGACGAGTGGAGGAACTGCTTGATCTGGTAGGTTTGAATCCAAGTCATGCACTTCGTTATCCACATGAATTCTCCGGTGGTCAAAGACAACGGATCGGGATTGCGCGTGCACTTGCTGTAGACCCTAAATTCATCATCTGTGATGAGCCATTGTCTGCACTGGATGTATCCATTCAGGCGCAGGTCGTTAAATTGCTTGAAGAACTTCAGCAACGTCTCGGCTTGACATACCTGTTTATTGCGCATGACTTGTCAATGGTTAAACATATCAGTGACCGTGTAGCTGTAATGTACATGGGTAAAGTGGTTGAGCTCGCAGAAAGTGAAGAACTGTATGCGAACCCTGTCCACCCTTACACCAAAACATTGCTTTCCGCGATCCCTGTACCTGATCCGGAAGTGGAAGCGAACAAACGTCGCATCTTGCTGCCAGAAGAGCATATGAGCCCGATTCAGAATGGATCTGGCGGTCCTGCAAATGATCCGTACAACCTGGAAAATTCTCAATTGATTGAGGTTTCCAAAGGTCACTGGGTTGCAGAACCTTACGTATAATAGGAATATTAAAGCGATATGCTATTATTGATGTATTAAATGCCGCCGACTCGTTCGGCGGTTTTTTTCGTATTTTGATCACTTTCTTTTGACGAAGCGGCCTTGAATTCGGTACAATCAAGAAAGGCTCTTTGAAGCAGAATAGGAGGCAGACCTCATGAACGGTATTACCGAGGCACTCCGCAGCGGATCAAGACTTGCAGAAGATTATATCTGTTCAAGAGATGCTGCGCGTGGCCTTTACGAGTATGACATTCGCTGGGAATCAGGACTTCAGGCGCGTGCCGAGTGGGTGGACCAATCGGAAAACACACGTATTGATCGTCGTGATCTGGCAGAGTATTTACGTATATATAATAAGCGGGTGAACGACCATGGAGAGGTTCATGCGTCCATCACACGTCTTGCAGAACAAGATGCACTAGTGGTTACAGGAGGACAGCAGAGCGGTCTGTTGACCGGACCTCTGTTCGTCATATACAAAGCCGCCAGCGTAGTGGCAGCTGCGCGTGAAGCGGAAGAAAGACTTCAACGCCCGGTAGTCCCAGTATTTTGGATTGCCGGTGAAGACCATGACTGGGATGAGGTTAACCACACTTATCTACCTGATCATCAGGGAGACATGAAGAAGGTTAAGTTACAAGGACGATTCGCAGGAAGGGATTCTGTGAGTAATGTTCATGTGGATTCGCAGCAGTGGGTGAATGTACTCGAACAGGTGGAACATCTTTTACCTGATACGATACATAAACCAGGACTGATGAAATGCATCACAGAGATCCATCAATCCAGTTCAAATCTGAGTGATGCGTTTGCTCGCATGATATCTGCCTTGTTTGCCAGTAGTGGACTTGTTCTAATGGATGCATCGGATCCAGATTTACGCAGGTTGGAACAGCCCGTGTTTGAGCGGTTGATACGAAAAAATGAAGTGCTGCGCAGCGCATACACACAAGGTGCTTCGCTGGTACAACAAGCTGGTTATGCTATGCCTGCCGAAGTAGCGGAGGATGGAGCCAATTTGTTCTATATTCATGAAGGTACGCGTCTGCTCTTGTTGTTGAAGGACGGTCTATATAGTGATCGCAAAGGTTTGGTTTCTTTCACAGAGGAACGTTTGCTTCAGGAACTGGGAGAACATCCGGAGCGCTTCAGTAACAACGTATTGACACGACCATTAATGCAAGATTCCGTGTTGCCTGTAGCCGCTGTTATTTTGGGGCAAGGTGAAATTGCATATTGGGGTTTGACTCGGGAAGCATTCCGTCAGTTCGGCCTGCAAATGCCCATTTTGTTGCCGCGGTTGTCTTTCACCATTATGGAAGATGTTCATCACAAACATATGAAACAATATGGACTTTCTTTTCAGGATGTTCAATATCATATGGAAGAAAAGAAGGAGCAGTGGCTCGCACAGCAGGAGACGTTCCAGGTAGATGAACAGTTTGACAAGGTTCAGGAGGCGTTTCTTGATCTGTATGGACCGTTGCTAGATGAGATTGCGGAGATTCATCCTGGGCTGGAACGAATTGGCGATACCAATTTGAGTAAAATCAACGAGCAAATGCAGTATCTGAAACAGCAGACTCACAAAGCTATCGAAGATAAACACCATGTGAGTCTAAGGCACTGGAACGGCATTCAAAACTCCTTATTCCCAACGGGCAAACCACAGGAACGAGTACATAATGCACTCTTTTACCTGAATCGTTATGGCACCGAGTGGATCGATGAACTGATTAAGGCCTCAAGTGAATTCCTTGGAGAGCACAAGGTTATTGCACTATAGAGTCCTTTATAATAGAAGAAACACATAAACAAGGAGGATATGAAATGACTACACCTGCGTTGCAAAACAGTATTGTTAAAGATATGGGACTCGCTTCAGAGGGTCATCTGAAAATAGACTGGGTAGAGGCACATATGCCGGTATTAAACCGCATTCGTCGCCAATTCGAACAGGATCTGCCTTTCAAAGGTTTGAAGGTCGCGATTTGTCTTCATCTGGAGGCAAAAACAGCTTACTTGGCAAAAGTGATCCAAGCGGGTGGGGCGGAAGTAACGATTACGCACAGTAACCCATTGTCTACGCAAGATGATGTCTGCGCAGCATTAGTGGAAGACGGTGTTACAGTATATGCGAAATACAATCCGGAACCTGCGGAATTCAAATCTTTGCAACTGCGTGCGCTTGAAGTGAAGCCTGATCTCATTATTGATGATGGCGGAGACTTTGCAACCATTATTGCATCCGAGCGCCCTGACCTCGCAGCAACAATTCGCGGCGGAGCAGAAGAAACGACAACGGGTATTATTCGTTTGAAAGCATTGGCGAAAGAAGGCCAATTGAAGTTTCCAATGGTTGCAGTTAATGACGCATACTGCAAGTATCTGTTCGATAATCGCTACGGTACAGGACAATCTGCATTCGACGGAATTATTCGTACAACCAACTTGGTTATCGCTGGTAAAAACGTAGTGGTTGCAGGTTATGGCTGGTGTGGTAAAGGTGTAGCGATGCGCGCCAAAGGTCTTGGTGCGAATGTGATCGTAACCGAGATCGATCCAATCAAAGCGGTAGAAGCACACATGGACGGGTTCCGGGTCATGACAATGGTGGAAGCCGCCAAATTGGGCGATTTCTTTATTGCGGTTACAGGCAATAAGGATGTTATCACAGGGGAGCATTACGATGTGATGAAGGATGGAGCGATCCTGAGTAATGCAGGTCACTTTGATGTTGAAGTGAATAAACCTGAACTGGCTAAACGTTCGGAATCGATTCGCACAGTTCGCCGCAACATTGAGGAATATCGTTTCAAAGACGGTCGTAAGATGTACCTTCTTGCAGAAGGTCGTCTTGTGAACCTGGGTGCAGCAGATGGTCACCCTGCCGAAATCATGGATACGACGTTTGCCTTGCAGGCACTTGGTCTGCGTTATGTAAGTGAGAATTATGAAAACTTGGGTAAAAACGTTGTTAATGTACCTTATGATATTGATCAGCAGGTTGCCAGCTATAAACTTGAAAGCCTGAATATTGGCATCGACTCCTTGTCAACTGAGCAAGTGAAATACCTGGATAGCTGGAAATTTTAAGCACTATCCAATAATTACAAGCTGATGAAATGATTCAATAGGTATAGAATGGTTTATTGATGATATGGCTCATGTGCGGGTAGACATACGATTGCCCGTTTACGGGAAGCGTCTTTGATCCTGAGTGACAGGATCAAGGACGTTTTTTTTATGCTGAAAAAATAAAAAATCAAGTCATGCAAGAAGGGTTTTGATTTTTTTGTGCGAATCTATTATGCTTAGGTGGTGGAAAGTGGGGCAAAGTGGGAGAAACGGGTGAGGAGTGAGTGGGCCAATGTTTATGGGGGAGTTCCAACATAGCATTGATGATAAGGGTCGGGTTATCATTCCGGCTAAATTCCGCGAATCTCTGGGATCGTCTTTCGTTGTCACACGGGGTTTGGACCAGTGTCTTTTCGTGTACCCCATGGAGGAGTGGGGGGTCATGGAACAGAAGCTCAAAGCACTGCCATTGATGAAATCTGATGCACGTGCGTTTACCCGGTTTTTTTTCTCGGGTGCAACCGAATGTGAACTGGACAAACAGGGCAGGGTAAATCTGCCGGGCAATTTAAGAGAGTATGCCAAGCTGGACAAGGATTGTGTTGTTCTTGGCGTGTCGAACCGGGTGGAGATTTGGAGCAAAGGCATATGGGAGAGTTATTTCAATCAATCCGAAGAAGCATTCAACGACATTGCCGAAAAGCTGGTCGATTTTAATTTTGATTTATAAAGTCAGGAGGGGTGCAGGTTGTTTCACCACATAACCGTACTCAAAGAAGAGGCAACAGAGGGATTAAACATCAAGCAGGACGGTATATACGTGGACTGCACTTTAGGCGGTGGCGGACATAGCTCCGTGATTGCTTCCAAGCTTGGTCCAGGGGGACGTCTGATCGCACTTGATCAGGATGATTGGGCTTTGGACAATGCTCGTGAGAAGCTCGCAGCTTATGGAGAACGTGTAACATTGGTGAAAACCAATTTTCGGGATCTGGAACAGGTACTCAAGGATCTGGATGTACCAATGATGGATGGTGTGCCACAGGTCGACGGTATTTTGTACGACTTGGGTGTGTCATCTCCGCAATTTGATGAAGGAGAACGTGGATTCAGTTACAATCACGATGCTCCGCTCGATATGCGAATGGACCAGGATGCAATGCTGACGGCCAAAGAGATTGTGAATGAGTGGCCAGAAGAAGAGATTGCTCGAATTTTGTATCGCTATGGTGAAGAGAAGTTTTCGAGAAGAATTGCCCGTGTTATCGTCGGAAAACGAGCGCAGTCCACCATTGAGACGACAGGTGAACTCGTGGAATTGATCAAGGAAGGCATCCCGGCGGCAGCTCGACGTACTGGTGGACATCCTGCCAAACGCAGCTTCCAGGCACTACGCATTGCCGTCAACGATGAGTTGGGTGCGTTTGAGGAAGGTTTGCATCAGGCTGTTCGTTGTCTGGCACCAGGAGGACGTGTATCTGTTATCACCTTCCATTCCCTTGAGGATCGGATATGTAAACAGATTTTCAGCAGTTATCTGGAAAAATGTACATGCCCACCCGATTTTCCGTTGTGTGTATGCGGCGGCAAGGGGACCCTGCGTTTAGTTAACAGAAAACCGTTGATTCCAACGGAAACGGAATTGACCGAAAATTCACGTGCTCGTTCAGCCAAGCTGCGCGTAGCCGAGAAATTGTAGATCAAGAGTGGAGGAGAGAATCGGAGTATGGCATATACACGTGGTAATCTCGCTGTAAAAGAAAAAGCGTCCCAGGAACGTGTGACCCAGCAACGATACAAAGAAACCACCAAAGTGGTGACCCGTCGTACGGGTCTTCCGGCGCGCGAGAAGATTTTGTATCTGATTACCCTGGTTGCAGTTATCCTTGTTGGAGGAGCCTTGATGTCTCGTTATGCTCATATCTACGATCTGAACAAGCAGGCGCAGTCCACTATTTCGGATATCAAGGTGTATGAAAAGACGATCGCAGACCTGCAGGTGGAAAAAGAAACATTGAATAACCAGGTTATCGAAAATGCAAAACAACTTGGTTACGTTGAAGCTTCCGGTAAGGATGTCATTTATGTACCTCGCTCAACAAGTACGAAATCAACTGGTACTGAGTCGTCCTCGAATACAGCAAGCAGTAAGTAAAGAGGTGTTCCGATGATAAAAAGAATAAAGATGCGCACGTTGCTTATAGGGGGATGTATTACCCTCTTTTTTCTTGTACTCGTAACCCGAATCTTTTTCATTCAAGTTGTGAATGGCGGTGTATGGCAGGAACGGGCAGCCGGTTTGGTAGAGCGGGAACAGACGATTAAGGCTGCACGTGGAACGATTACGGATCGCAATGGTAACATTTTGGCTACTGACGCGCCTGCGTATACGGTTTCTGTTAATCCGTTATTAATTAATGAACTTGGAATTCAGGATGTTGTTACGGAGAAACTTTCTGCCCTTCTTGGGAAAAATGAGAGTGAGATGCGTGCTCTGGTCACTGCCAAAAATAAAGATGGAGTCTTCTATCAGCAACGTGAAGTACGCAGTGAAGGATATAAGATAAGTCCTGAACTTGCTGCACAAGTCAACGAGTTGCGTGAAGAACTGCAAGATGAATATAAGGCGCGTAATGCAATTGTGATGGCTCAGGAGTCGAAGCGTTTTTACCCTGAAGAAACACTTGCCTCTCACCTATTGGGATATATGAGCCGTGATGGGAAAGCTGTCAATGGACTTGAAGTCTCATATGATGAAGCACTGACTGGTACAGACGGATATCTGAATTATCAGAAGGATGCCAAAGGCATTAAACTTCCGGATTCACAGGATAACTATCTGCCACCTCAGAACGGTAAAAACCTTACGCTAACCATCGATGACACGATCCAGTTCTACATTGAGGATGCAATGAAAGAAGCCGTTGCCAAATATAATCCACTGAGTATGACGGTCATTGCAGCAGACCCGAGCACGATGGAGATTCTAGGCATGGCGAATTGGCCAACTTTTAACCCGAATTCGTATGGGAGTACACCTGATCAAAAGAATTTTATCAATCATGCTACTCAATCCATCTATGAGCCAGGTAGTACATTCAAAATAGTTACGCTGGCAGGGGCTGTAGAAGAAAAACTTTTCGATCCCAATGCAAGTTTCGAATCCAAACGCATGTATATCGGTGGTTTCCCAATTAGTGATAATGGACATGCCTATGGTTGGATATCTTATCTTGAAGGTGTCAAACGGTCAAGTAACATTGCCTTTGTTAACTTGGGTTATAACATGCTTGGTGGTGAACGTCTGCGTCATTACATAGACGAATTCGGTTTTGGTAAAAAGACAGGTATTGATCTACCGAATGAGTCAGCGTCACCGATCAAGCCACTTGTATACAAATCTGAGATTGCCACGGCAGCCTATGGGCATGGTCTTGTACAGGTAACACCAATTCAACAGGTCGCAGCCATCTCTGCGATCGCCAACGGCGGCAAATTGCTGGAGCCACATCTGGTGAAGGAGATCAAGAACCCGAATGATGGGACAACGGAAGTGATCAAACCTAAAGTTGTTCGTCAGGTGATTTCCAAGGAATCTTCCAAACTGGTGAGTGGTTATTTGGAACAAGTGGTTGCAGACCAAACGATTGGTACTGGTCGTAACGCCTATATTGAGGGTTACCGTGTAGCTGGTAAGACAGGTACGGCAAGAAAGGTTGTTAATGGAGCATACAGTAAGTCAAAAGACGTTGTATCGTTTATTGGATTCGCGCCCGTGAATAATCCGAAGATTGCTATACTTGTTGTCATTGACCAACCGGATGGAACCAACATTGGGGGAGGAACCGCAGCTGCACCGGTGTTCAAAAAGATTGTCAGCCAGACTCTTCAATATATGGGAATACCCAAAGATACAGCCAAAACTCCTGACAAAAAGTCAAAAGAAGTCTCTGTCGTGCAAGCCAAGGCACCTGACTTGAGTGGCAAGACAGCCAAACAGGCCAGAAGCCAGCTTCTAAGCGCAGGTATTGCTTATGTGACTCTTGGTCAAGGTGATAATGTAATTCGGCAGTATCCGGTTGCTGGCGCTTCTATGAATCCAGGACAACGAATCTATCTGCTAACGGAAGAAAGCAGCAAGATGAAGATTCCCGATCTAACAGGTGAATCTCTCCGTGATGCCCTTGAAGTACTTTCTCTCATGAAGGTGGGGGTTACGGTCAAGGGTGAGGGCTATGTCGTGAAGCAAACCGAGCAGGTCGCAGGTGAGCAGAGAACTGTGCAGTTGAACTTGCAAACTGCCAAAGCTGCAGTGACAGGTATAGCCGATGAGGCTCCGATCTCTTCTGATCCGTCGTCAGAAGCTGAAGTGGAGGAACAAGAGCCTTCGGGCGGAGAAGGTAAAACCGACGGAACAGACAAAACAGATAAAACAGATAAAACAGATAACAACAAGGCTCCTGCCAATGAATCCGAATCCTCTAATGATCCAGCCACAAACGGAGCTTCGCTTCCATAGGGAGCTCTGACAGCTTGTTCTAACCCCCGGTTGTCCTGAATATTCATGAATGGAACGAATGTCATGATTTTGGGACGAGTGGGGGGATCTTTTCGTGAAGGGATCAAGCGTAAATCTGCGGCGCAGGTTGCTATGGAGTTTAATGATTTTAGTTTTGTTATTTTCGGCCCTGATGATCAGGCTTGCTTATGTACAGCTCGGGGAAGGCCCTGAATTATCAGCAAAAGCAGAAGCATCCTGGCGGCGTAATATTCCTTACTCAGCCAAGCGGGGGGAGATCCTGGATCGAAATGGAACCTCTCTGGCCTATAATGTGACAACACCGACCATTATGGCCATTCCGGCTCAGGTTAAAGAAGCTGAAACGACAGCTAAAGCGCTGGCCCCATTGCTTGGGATGACGGATGAAAAAGTGCTCGCAACCATCAAGAAACGAGAACTCATTGTACGACTACAACCCGGCGGCCGCAAAATTACGATGGAGAAAGCTCAACGCATCCGTGATTTGAAGCTTCCGGGTATCGTTGTTGCTGAGGACAATAAACGTTTTTATCCTTATGATGATTTGGCTGCCCATATTCTTGGTTTTACGGGCATTGATAATCAGGGCTTAACGGGTGTCGAGAAGAAGTATGATGATAAGCTGAATGGTTTGAATGGCAGTGTGTCCTACTTGTCCGATGCGGCCGGAAGGCTAATGCCGGGCTCATCCGAGAAGTATGTGGAACCGAAGGACGGCCTTAACCTCAAGCTGACCATTGATAAATCCATTCAGTCCATCATGGAGAGAGAACTGGATCAGGCCATGGTGAAGTTTCAGGCGAACTCAGCATTGGCCATAGCGATGAATCCCAAAACGGGTGAAATCTTGGGGATGTCCAGCAGGCCGGGATACGAACCTGCCGATTATCAGCAATATCCAGCGGAGATATACAATCGCAATTTACCGATCTGGATGACCTACGAGCCGGGCTCCACATTTAAGATCATTACTTTGGCAGCAGCGCTTGAAGAGAAAAAGGTCAATCTGCAACAGGATCAATTTTTTGATCCCGGATATGTTGAGGTGGGTGGAGCCCGTCTGCGTTGCTGGAAAAAGGGCGGCCACGGAAGTCAGACCTTCTTACAAGTTGTGGAGAACTCATGTAACCCGGGCTTTGTGGCTTTGGGGCAGAGGCTGGGCAAAGAATCGCTCTTCTCCTATATTAAAGATTTTGGTTTCGGTACCAAGACAGGGATCGATCTCAGCGGAGAAGCCAGTGGAATTCTGTTCAAACTGTCCAGAGTGGGACCTGTCGAGCTTGCAACGACTGCTTTTGGTCAAGGTGTATCGGTAACGCCCATTCAGCAAGTAGCAGCTGTGTCAGCGGCCATCAATGGGGGTAAACTTTACAAGCCTTATGTTACGAAAGCGTGGGTCCATCCGGTCACAGGGGAAGTTATGGAAGAAGCCAAGCCAGAACTGGTTCGTCAGGTGATCTCGGAGAATACATCCAAACAAGTACGTGAAGCACTCGAGAGTGTTGTCGCAAAAGGTACCGGACGTCCGGCATTCATTGATGGATACCGGGTTGGTGGCAAAACAGGTACAGCCCAGAAGGTTATCAACGGACGTTATTCCTCGACTGAGCATATCGTATCCTTTATCGGATTTGCACCGGCAGATGACCCACAGATTGTGGTTTATACCGCAGTGGATAATCCCAAAGGAATTCAGTTCGGAGGTGTGGTTGCCGCCCCGATTGTGCAGAACATCCTTGAAGATGCTTTGCATTATATGAATGTACCTGTTCGGAAGGATCAGGTCGCCAAAGAATACAAGTATGGTGAAACCAAAATCGTGACAGTCCCAGACCTGACAGGAGCTACTGTTGAAGATCTGTACGAAGACCTGAACATGAATTTTATGCTGGCGAAGTCTGGCAGTGGTAAATACGTAATTAATCAGGCACCTAAGCCTGGGGCGAGGGTAGATCAGGGATCAACCATCCGCATTTATATGGGGAATGTACTGAACGATGCACATGATCACACAAAGGATGAATAACGGGGCTTAGGGGTAGTTTGAAGCTTCTAGCGCAACAAAATTCATCCAGGTGCGTTTCATTATTGGGTTGTATTGACGATATTAATAAATACAGACATATGTTAAAACAGAAGTATAATTGGAAAAGTGAGGTTATTCATGTGCTTTTAAAACAATTTGCATCGATGCTGACCACCGCCCGCCTCGTGGGCGAATCAAATACAGAATGCCAAAACCTTCAGACAGATTCCCGGCAGGTAAAACCGGGTGATCTGTTTATCTGTCTTCCGGGACATACGGTAGATGGTCATGATTATGCAGAAAAAGCTGTAAATGCAGGTGCAGTTGCATTGGTGGTTGAACGGCAGCTGGATCTGCCTGTACCACAATTGCTGGTGAAAGACAGCCGATTTGCGATGGCTGTTCTGGCAGATTTCTTTTTTGACTCGCCAAGCCAGAAGATGAATATGATTGGTGTAACGGGAACGAACGGCAAAACAACGACCACCTATTTAATTGAAAAAATCATGAGTGATTACGGGCGCAAGACGGGATTAATCGGTACCATTCAAATGCGGTATGACGGTCGCACCTACCCGATGTCAGGAACAACACCAGAGGCGCTTGATCTGCAGCGTAGTCTGCATGATATGGTTCAGAAGGGTACGGACTGCTGTGTTATGGAAGTTTCTTCTCACGCGTTGGAACAAGGGCGAGTAAAGGGAACGAATTTCCGCACTGCGGTATTCACTAACCTGACGCAGGATCATTTGGACTACCACCATTCCATGGAGGAATATCGCGGGGCCAAAGGATTGTTCTTTGCACGTCTGGGTAACGGTTATACGGAAGATGTCTCACAGCGTAAATTTGCTGTTATCAATGCAGATGACCCGGCAGCGGATTATTTCATCTCTGTGACTGCGGCTGAAGTGATTACATATGGCATGGGTGAAAAGGCGGATGTACGCGCATCCCAAATCTCAATCACGTCTCAGGGAACTTCTTTCCACGTGGATACATTTGCAGGCAGCACGGATATTCGCTTGCGCATGGTAGGCAAATTCAATGTGTACAATGCAATGGCAGCAATCTCTGCAGCGCTGGTGGAAGGTATTCCGCTGGAAGAGATCAAGCGCAGTCTGGAGACGGTTCCGGGCGTGGATGGACGTGTTGAAGGAGTGGACGAAGGACAGCCATTTGCTGTTATTGTCGATTATGCCCATACACCGGATGGACTGGAGAATGTGTTGCGGACGGTGAAAGAATTTGCCGAAGGGCGTGTAATCTGCGTGTTTGGCTGTGGTGGTGACAGGGACCGTACCAAACGTCCTCTCATGGGGAAAATTGCTGCGAATTATAGTGATTTTGTACTGGTTACTTCCGATAATCCACGGACAGAAGATCCGGATCTGATTCTCAAAGACATTGAACAGGGCCTGATTGAAGAATCCGTTCCTGCTGAACGTTATACGATGATTGTGGATCGACGCCAGGCGATTCATGCAGCTATTGAAATGGCAAGCCCAGCCGATGTAGTATTGATTGCGGGCAAGGGTCACGAGACCTATCAGATTATCGGCACAACCAAAACCGATTTTGATGACCGAATCATAGCCAAAGAAGCGATAAGGGGCAAATCCAATTGATAAAAAGAACATTGGCACAATTGGCCGAGATGTGTGGAGGAACATTAAGTGATGTTGCCGCTCATGGCAATGTAATGGTTGAAGGGGTGTTTACCGATTCGCGTAAACCTCTGGAAGGCAGTTTATTTATTCCGCTAGTGGGTGAAAGGTTTGACGGACACGAATTTGTGCAAGCCTGTCTAGAGAAGGGGGCTGCAGGCGCGATCTGGCAAAAGGATCATGGTATTCCGCCACAAGGAGCTGTCATTGTTGTTGACGACACACTTGTCGCACTGCAAGCACTCGCATCGGCTTATCTAACGGAGAATAAAGCAGCTGTAGTCGGCATCACAGGCAGCAACGGCAAGACAACAACAAAGGACATCGTAGATGCCATTCTCTCAACGACGTTCAAAGTGCATAAGACACAAGGCAACTTTAATAATCACATTGGTTTACCACTGACTGTACTAAGCATGGACCCGGATACCGAGATTATCATTTTGGAGATGGGTATGAGTGGTCGCGGGGAAATTAATGATTTGTCGGTTATTGCTCAGCCAGATGTAGCGATTATAACCAATATTGGTGAATCTCATCTGCTTCAGCTGGGGTCCAGATTGGAGATTGCCAGAGCCAAAGCCGAGATTGCCGCGGGATTGAAGCCTGGCGGGTTACTGATCTACAACGGAGACGAGCCTTTAATTGCACAAGTCCTTGAAGAGCCCGCAACGAAACAACCTGAGGGATTGCAGCGGTTTACATTTGGTCTGCAAACCGATAATGATGACTATCCTACCGGAATTATGAATGCGCAGAACGGCGTAGTTTTCACCACCAAACAGTCTGGAGAACATGCATTTACGCTACCTCTGCTGGGAACGCATAATGTCGTTAACTGTCTGGCTGCTTTGGCTGTAGCCCGTCATTTCAAAGTGACGACAGAGCAGATTGCAGCGGGATTGTCTCGCTTGAAACTGACAGGCATGCGTATTGAGGTTACTCAAGGCGTTAGTGGTCTAACCCTGCTGAATGATGCATACAATGCAAGTCCAACCTCCATGAAGGCCGCAATTGATGTACTAGAGGGTCTGAAAGGATACCGCATGAAAGTGGCTGTGCTTGGTGATATGCTTGAACTTGGACCTGAAGAACAGAATCTGCATCTTGGAATTGGTGAGTATATTACATCTGCCAAAATGGACATGGTGCTCGTATATGGTCACCTATCAGCACATATTGCTGAAGGAGCAAGAAAGCATATGCCGGCAGAGGCTGTGCATGCTTTTATAGATAAAGAAGAAATGACCCGTTATCTACTGGAGAAACTACATCCCAGAGACGTTGTCTTGTTCAAAGCTTCAAGAGGCATGAAGCTGGAGGACGTGGTCGAAGCACTACAAATAGCACCATTACAGAATCGAGTAGACTAGAGGGGTGAACCCATGGATTTTCAGGTATTACTGTTAACAATCGGCGTTTCATTTATTCTGGCGGTGATTGCCGCACCGCTCCTGATTCCGCTGTTACGCCGGATGAAATTCGGACAGCAAGTTAGGGAAGATGGGCCTCAGAGCCATTTGAAAAAAAGCGGAACACCTACAATGGGTGGAGTCGTCATTTTAGTTGCGTTCACATTGGCCTTTTTGAAATTTTCGGCAGTCAAGAATACAGACTTTTATGTCTTGCTTGTGGCTACGCTGGGATTCGGGCTTATAGGTTTCCTGGATGACTACATCAAAATTGTGTTCAAACGTTCGCTGGGACTGACGGCCAGACAAAAAATGCTGGGTCAATTGTTCTTCAGTGCAGTGATGTGTTTCTTGCTGATCCAGAATGGACACAGCACAGCCATCTCTATCCCGGGTACGTCATTCTCGTTTGACTGGACCGGATGGTTCTATTATCCGTTTGTTGTATTCATGATGCTTGCTATTACCAATGCCGTTAACTTTACCGACGGTCTGGATGGTTTGCTATCAGGGGTAAGTGCGATTGCCTTTGGCGCGTTTGCCATTGTAGCGATGCAAGCCACGTCGATGCCGGCAGCAGTTTGTGCAGCAGCGATGATCGGAGCCGTACTCGGTTTTCTGGTATACAATGCACACCCGGCCAAAGTGTTTATGGGAGACACCGGTTCTCTGGGTATTGGTGGTGCGATTGGTGCGGTAGCCATTGTAACCAAGACAGAGCTTCTATTTGTCATCATTGGCGGTATTTTTGTTATCGAGATCCTGTCTGTCATCATTCAAGTGGTATCTTTCAAGACTCGTGGCAAGCGTGTATTCAAAATGAGCCCCATTCACCATCACTTTGAATTAAGTGGTTGGTCAGAGTGGCGGGTTGTTATTACCTTTTGGGCGGTAGGCGCAATTTTGGCCGCTCTTGGACTTTATCTCAACAAGGGGTTGTAGATCATGAATCATCCTGAATCATATCGCGGACAACAAGTAGTCGTGCTCGGATTGGCGAAAAGTGGGGTACAGGTCGCCAAAGTGCTGGATCGCGCCGGAGCGAAGGTCACAGTAAATGATAAAAAAGAGAGAAATCAATGTCCCGAAGCTTCCGAATTGGAGGCTTTGGGAATTTCTGTTGTATGCGGAGGACATCCGGATGATCTGATTCACAGTGGTGTGAAGCTGGTCGTTAAAAACCCGGGTATCCCATACCATGCAGCTCCTGTGCAGCAAGCTATGGCATTGGGCATTGAAGTGGTGACCGAAGTAGAGGTAGCTTATCATCTATGTGCTGCACCCATGATCGGGATTACGGGTTCCAACGGTAAAACAACAACGACCACTTGGGTGGGTAAAATGTTGGAGCATGCCGGCCTCAAACCGATCGTTGCCGGTAATATCGGAACACCTCTCTGTGAAGCGGCAGAGCAAGCTTCTCCAGATAACTGGATGGTTGTTGAGCTTAGCAGTTTCCAGCTCAAAGGAACGGTTGATTTCCGTCCCCGGATCGCCAGCTTGCTTAACGTTGCAGAGACGCATCTGGACTATCATGGGGATCTGGATGATTATGTGGCTTCCAAAGCCAAACTGTTCGCCAATCAGCAGCCTGACGACGTAGCCATCCTGAATTGGGATGATGCGGTATGTCGTGGTCTGGTTCCTTACATCAAAGGCAGATTGCTTCCCTTCTCAATGATTGAGAAATTGGATACAGGTGTGTATGCATATCCACCTTATGTGGATGGAGAAGAGGATGATGTGAAGCGCCAGATTATCTACGCGGATGAAAACGGAGATCAGCAGATGATCATCGATATTGAGGACATTGGCATAGCTGGACGATTTAATGTGGAAAATGCAATGGCGGCTGTGGCTATTGCCGTGGCTGCAGGAGCTGATCCAGCGGTACTGGCAGCGCCGCTCGCAGACTTCAAGGCAGTTGAGCACCGCCTTGAATATGTACTAGATCATAATGGCGCTGCGTATTACAACAACTCCAAAGCGACCAATTCGAAGGCTACGGTCATGGCTCTGAACTCGTTCAAGGAGCCAGTTGTATTAATTGCTGGAGGGTTGGATCGCGGGTCAGACATGATGGAGTTGTTACCCTTGTTCCAGGAACGGGTAAAAGCTGTTGTTGCAATTGGAGAGACACGGACAAAAATTGCCAAGGTCGCGGAACTTGCCGGATTAAAGCAAATTAAGGTCGTCGATAATGAGGAGGACGCTGCCCTGACGTTAACCGTTGCTGTGCAGGAAGCATCGAAGCTTGCCAGTGCCGGTGATGTCGTTTTGTTATCCCCGGCATGTGCAAGTTGGGACATGTTTGCTTCCTATGAAGAGCGGGGACGCATTTTTAAAGAGGCGGCGCATAACTTGTAAGTAGGGGGGTGGAAAAGCCCCTACTTCCATGCAAGGGGTGGCCTCCTGATGAAACAGACGCGACCGGCACCAGATATTTGGTTGCTGATTTGTATTTTGGCATTGCTTGCCATCGGCATTATTATGGTATATAGTGCGGGCTCGGTGCTTGCCTTTCATGACTATGGCGATTCATTTTATTTTGTAAAAAGACAGGCCCTGTTTGCGGTGCTTGGGCTTGTGGCCATGTTCGTAACTGCTAATGTAGACTACCGGGTGTGGAGGAAATACGCCAAGCCTATATTGATTGCCTGTTTTATTATGCTCATTGCGGTGCTCATTCCTGGAATCGGTGTGGTTCGCGGTGGTGCACGAAGTTGGTTGGGCATTGGTTCGTTCGGTATTCAGCCCTCGGAATTCATGAAGCTGGGCATGATTCTGTTTCTCGCTCACTGGTTGAGCAAGGAACCGGGCAAAATCAAAACCTTCACATCGGGGCTTCTACCACCGCTGGGATTGATCGGGTTGGCTTTTGGGATTATTATGCTGCAACCTGATTTGGGGACTGGCACCGTGATGATGGGCGCATCGATGCTTATTATTTTCACAGCCGGAGCGCGAATGAAACATCTGAGCTTGCTTGCTCTTGGCGGCGTAGCGGGGTTTGCAGCTTTGATTGCAGCAGCACCCTATCGGTTGCAGCGTATCACAGCGTTTTTGGACCCGTGGTCCGATCCGCTGGGTGCCGGATATCAGATCATTCAATCCTTATACGCGATTGGTCCTGGTGGACTGGCGGGATTGGGACTGGGTATGAGTCGGCAGAAGTACAGTTATGTACCTGAACCTCAAACGGACTTTATTTTTAGTATTTTGGCCGAAGAACTCGGCTTTATAGGTGGAATGATTGTATTATTGTTGTTTCTGGTGCTGGTGTGGAGAGGTATGCGTGTAGCCATGACCGTTCCGGATGCCTTTGGCAGTCTGCTTGGTGTTGGTATCGTGGGTATGGTCGCCGTACAGGTCATTATTAACATTGGTGTTGTCATTGGCATGATGCCTGTTACGGGCATTACATTGCCTCTGATCAGTTACGGTGGATCATCATTAACCCTCATGCTCACAGCACTGGGCATTTTAGTGAATTTATCCCGTTATGCGAGGTGACTATGCGATGCGAGTCGTTCTAAGCGGTGGCGGTACGGGTGGACATATCTATCCGGCCGTTGCCATAGCAAGACAATGCGAGGCGGAGAACCCGGACTCGACATTTCTGTACATCGGAGGAACCAGAGGGCTGGAAAGCAAGCTGGTTCCCCAAGAAAATATTCCTTTTAAATCCATTGATATTACGGGCTTTCGGCGGAAATTGTCCATCGACAACCTGAAAACGGTCATGCGTTTCATTCAAGGTGTACGCAAGTCCAAAAAAATGCTGAAGGAATTCAAACCGGATGTTGTGATTGGTACAGGTGGATATGTGTGTGGACCTGTGGTATATGCAGCAACAAAACTGGGAATTCCGAGTATAATTCATGAACAGAACGCCATTCCTGGTCTGACGAACAAATTTTTGATGCGTTATGTGGACACGGTTGCCGTTAGCTTTGAAGGTTCTGAAACATCGTTTTCCGGCGCAAAAAAGGTGATCTATACCGGTAATCCGCGAGCGACTACGGTAGCCCAGGCTAGCCGTGATCGTGGTTTTGCCACATTAGGTGTACCGATGAATAGCCGTGTTGTTCTTGTGGTTGGGGGCAGTCGCGGGGCAAAAGCAATCAATCAGGCCATGGTGGACATGGCTCCAATGCTGGAACAACTGGACGATGTACATGTAGTTTACGTGACAGGGGATACCTATTTTGATGAAACGCGTGAAGCCATTCGCAGCTCATTGGGTACGATGCCAAACCACCTGCATGTCCTGCCTTACATGCATAATATGCCTGAGGTGCTTGCCTGCACATCCTTGATTGTAAACCGTGCAGGTGCATCATTCCTTGCGGAGATCACATCACTGGGTATTCCTTCGATCCTGATTCCTTCACCTAACGTGACTAATAATCATCAGGAAGCCAATGCACGCACGCTTGAAGGTGGAGGTGCGTCACTCACGATGCTGGAGAAGGATCTTACAGGCAAAGTCCTGTATGAAGCCATCGCCAAGATTATGAATGATGAATCGGGACGCAAACGGATGGCTGAAGCCTCTAGGAAACTGGGGAAACCTGATGCAGCTGAAGTGCTTGTTCATGAAATTCAGCGTCTTGCTGCACGCCGATAAAGTGTGTTTGTGGGCGATTGTCACACACAAGACGGGGCTGACATAAGATACCGTATAAATCGTGACCATCGTTCCATGGCGCCAGAACACGGTCTGTAACAACAGAACATACCGTGCTCATCGGTTTTGAAGCAAAGGAGGAAGCAAACATGCATCAGTGGATATCGTTACTATCCCAGAATAATGTTGGCAGAGTTCTTGAAAACGAATCACTAGCCAAATACACCACATGGAAGATCGGCGGTCCTGCGGATGCACTGGTCATTCCCGAGAATAAAGAGCAGATGATGAATCTCGTTCAATTGCTTCACACGTATCAGATTCCGTGGATGCAACTTGGACGGGGCTCAAACATGCTGGTGTCAGACAAAGGAATACGTGGTGTTGTGGTGAAACCAGGCGAGGGCTTTGATTATGCCGAATTTCACGAAGGTGGTGTAACCGCCGGAGCGGCGCATTCTTTTGTTAAACTCAGTGTGGTTGCTGCCAAAAAGGAATGGGTCGGTCTGGAATTCGCCAGCGGTATCCCCGGCACTGTCGGTGGAGCTGTGTACATGAATGCAGGCGCGCATGGATCGGATGTGTCACGGATATTCAAATTCGCTGAGATTGTACTGGAGACAGGGGAATTGGTACGTTACAGCAAGGAGGACATGGATTTTGCCTACCGCCACTCTGTTCTGCATGATCGGAGAGGCATTGTGCTGGAAGCTGCATTTGAACTCCAGCATGGAGAGCGTAACGTCATTTCGGAAACCATGGCGGCTTACAAAGATCGCCGGCGCCGCACACAGCCACTGCAGATGGCATGTGCAGGTAGTGTATTCCGAAATCCACCGGGTGATCATGCAGCCCGCCTGATTGAAGCAGCAGGGCTGAAAGGAATGACCCAGGGAGGCGCACAGGTATCCACCATGCATGCCAATTTCATTGTCAATACAGGCCAAGCAACAGCAGAGGACGTTATCACCCTAATGCAGCAGATACAGAGCACTATATCATCTCAAAACGGTATTAACCTGGTACCGGAAGTCTTCGTAGTGGGTGAGCGGTAAACCCCGGAGGTGATACATTGGACAAATTGGTGATTGAAGGCGGGAAACCCCTCTCAGGATCCATACGCATCCATGGAGCAAAAAATGCCGCTTTACCGATTATGGCCGCAAGTTTGTTGGCAGATGGAGAAGTTACACTGCATAACGTTCCACACTTGCTGGACATTGAAGTGATGCTGTATATCCTGGAACGGCTTGGATGCACGTGTCGGCATGAACAGGGAACAGTGACGATTAATACCTCGTCTATCCGGTCATATGATGTGCCAGAAGATCTAATGAAGCAGATGCGCTCTTCCATTTTTTTGATGGGACCATTGCTGGCTAAGTTTGGGCAAGTGTCAGTGTATCAGCCAGGAGGCTGTGCCATCGGAGAACGCAAAATTGATCTTCACCTCCGGGGCCTGGAAGCGCTCGGAGCTTTGATTGAAGAGCAGGACCAACAGATTATCTGTCATGGACGTAATCTGGTGGGTACAGATATTCTTTTGGATTTCCCGAGTGTGGGTGCGACCGAGAATATCATGATGGCAGCCGTTATGGCTAAAGGGACGACAACCATCTGCAACGCGGCAAGAGAACCTGAAATACAGGACCTGCAACACTTTTTGAATGCTATGGGTGCAAGCATTATTGGTGCAGGAACGGATACAATCACGATCAATGGCGTTGAGAAACTGAAGCCTTGTTCCTATGAGATTATACCGGATCGAATCGTTGCCGGAACTGTGATGATTGCAGCAGCAGCAACACGAGGCAATGTTACCCTTACACACTGCAATCCTGCTCATCTTACTTCACTTATACATGTATTGAAGCGCACTGGTGTTCAAATCACAGTCTGCAATGATATAATGACGGTGAGCTGTATGAGCCGTCCCAAATCAGTAGACCGTATTGTGACTTCTCCGTATCCTTCGTTTCCGACAGATTTGCAATCGCAAATCATGGTGCTGCTCAGTCTGGCAGACGGATTCAGTGTGATGAAGGAAACGGTATTCGAGGGCCGGTTCAAACATGTGGATGAACTGAATGTGATGGGGGCTGATATTTCAGTCGATCTGAACGCAGCATTTATCCGTGGTGTTCCCCGTCTGTACGGGGCTACAGTAGAAGCAACCGATCTTCGTGCAGGTGCAGCTCTGGTCATTGCTGGTCTGGCTGCTCAAGGCAAAACGGTTGTGGAGCAAGTGCATCATATTGACCGGGGCTACGATCAGATCGAGAAGTTATTCCAAAGTCTTGGAGCATCGGTTGAGCGACAGTCGTCCGTTTCGAAACAGTTGGATTTTGCCAATTAACGTCCTTGGCGTCCCCTTCTTGAAGGGAGGGGACCTGAGGCTTTGTGGAGCGCTACTTATGCCTAAAAGTCAAATTCCGGTTCTGAAGAAGAATCGGCCAAAAGGAAACACAAGCCGAAAAATTGTAATTATTCTCTTATTATTATTTATTGTATTGCTTGCTGTATTATTCTTTCGTTCTTCCATGAGTCGGATTTCGGCAATTGAAATTACGGGTAATGTATATACAGCAACTTCAGAACTGCTGGAGAAAAGCGGGCTGAAAGAAGGCGAACAATTTTTTGGGACAAGTACTGCCGAGGTTATTGAGCGTCTCAAGACCATCAAGGCGATTTCCACCGTTACCGTGGACAAGCAATTCCCGGGTATCATCCATATCAAGGTTCAGGAATATGCCACGGTTGCTTATGAGCTTGGTTCTGACGGTACGTTAAAAGCGATATTAGCCAGTGGGACAAGCTTGACGGTTCCGGCAACAATTGGTGTTGCTGTGGAGAAGCCCATATTGACCCAATGGAAGGCTGATGATCCACTCAAAGCCAAACTGAGCCAGACACTGGCTAAAATTCCGAATGAATTGACGACGGATATTTCGGAAATTATTCCCAATCCAACGCCTTCATTTCCGGATCAGATTCGGATGTATACCAAATCACAGTTTGAAGTGATTACAACCGTCTCTCTTTTATCGGATAAAGTGGAGTATCTGAATCAGGTGATTGAGACCGAACGGCCTGGGAAAATCACCATGCTTGAGGCAGATACCTATGTCCCTTTCATCCCGGATGACCCGGAAGATGATGCTGAACTAGGAGCAACCCCCTGATCTTTGCCATGATGAGGCTGGACTGAATATGAAAGCCTAGGCAGGTCGGGGTTTGACCCCGTCAGAGCAATGAAACTTGTTCTTTCTGAGATGAAGAAAAAATGATACACTTGAACTTATGGCACATGAGTTGCCTCCTTCTTTTTTCTTCAATGTTTTATGTCTGGCAACCAGATTTTGACACCCAAAAACATTGTAGAAAAAAGAGGGAAAGCCTGAAGTGTGTTGAATATGTTTTAAGAGTGTTTAAATTCGAACGTAATTTACTATTGGAGTCAGGAGGTGCCACAGACTTGAGCAACAATGACATCATTGTTAGTTTGGACATCGGTACATCCAAAATTCGCGCTATTATTGGGGAAATGAATAATGGAACCTTTAATATTATAGGAGTTGGATCTGCCGACTCGGAGGGAATTCGCAAAGGTGTAATCGTAGATATCGATCAGACGGTGCAGTCGATTCGCAACGCAGTGGATCATGCAGAACGTATGGTAGGTATTCAAATATCCGAAGTGTATGTTGGAATCTCGGGAAATCATATCGGACTGATGAGCAGTCACGGCGTCGTGGCTGTGTCTAACGAGGATCGTGAAATCGGAGAAGAAGACATGGAACGGGTGTTGAAAGCAGCCGAAGTCATTGCAGTTCCGCCGGAACGGGAAATTATTGATGTTGTCGCCAAGCAATATGTTGTAGATGGCTTGGAGGGCATACAGGACCCCCGTGGTATGATTGGTGTTCGTCTGGAAGTTGAAGCAACGATCATTACGGGTGCAAAAACCGCGATACATAATCTTTTGCGCTGCGTGGAAAAAGCGGGTCTGAAAGTAAGCGATCTGGTTCTCATGTCGCTTGGAGCGGGTCAACTGGCTTTGTCCAAAGATGAAAAAACGATGGGTTCAGTGCTTGTTGATATTGGAGCAGGTGCAACAACCATCGCCATTTTTGAAGAAGACAGTCTTGTTGCAACATCAACATTGCCTATAGGTGGGGAATTCGTAACAAATGATATCGCCTATGGCTTACGCACGTTAACGGATCAGGCAGAGAAAGTGAAACTGAAATATGGCTGCGCCTGGTTGGATGATGCTGCTGCGGATGTGATGTTCAAAGTCACCCGAATTGGCAGTAATGTAGACAAGGAGTTTTCACAGGAGGATCTGGCAGCAATTATTGAACCTAGGGTTCAAGAAATATTCCAGATGATATCCCAAGAAGTGAAGCGTCTTGGTTACAACGAGCTTCCTGGAGGTTATATACTAACGGGAGGTACGGTCTCTATGCCGGGGGTTCTGCAGGTCGCTCAGCATGAGCTTGCTGCTTCGGTACGAGTTGCAGTTCCGGATTATATTGGTGTGCGTGACCCCGGGTTTACAAGCGGAGTTGGCATATTGCACAGTGTAATTCGCAGTTTGCGCATTCGTCCCTCGATCAATAACGGCGGTGGAAATAACAACAACAATAATAACAACAAGAAACCGACCAACCGTCCGAAGCCAAATACGGCACAGGAATCGGAGCAAAAACCCGGTCTGTTCGAGCGGCTGAAGAATATGTTCAGCGAATTTATATAACAGGTTGGATCCATTTCATACATTCTTGAAGCCGTCTGAATGCGCCGGTACTAAAATAAACGCTTTCGTTCGTCGATATATGAAATTGATTCGGTTCAAATCAAAAATTGGACGGGCCATCCATGCACATTGAGGGGGAGATGGAATAATATGTTGGAATTTGATTTCGAGATGGAGAGCTTGGCTCAAATTAAAGTCATCGGTGTAGGCGGCGGCGGAAGCAATGCAGTCAACCGTATGATTGAAAATGGTGTACAAGGTGTTGAATTTATTACGGTGAATACGGATGCTCAGGCGTTACACCTGGCGAAATCCGAGCATAAATTGCAAATCGGTGATAAATTGACTCGTGGTCTTGGTGCTGGCGCCAACCCGGATGTAGGTAAAAAAGCAGCGGAAGAGTCCCGCGATCTGATCATGAACACGTTGAAAGGTGCAGACATGGTATTTGTTACAGCCGGTATGGGCGGCGGTACAGGTACAGGTGCGGCTCCGGTTATTGCCGAAATCGCTAAAGAGTGTGGTGCACTTACCGTGGGTGTCGTAACTCGTCCATTTACATTTGAAGGACGCAAGCGTTCCAGCCATGCAGAGCAAGGTATTGAAGCTCTCAAGGAAAAAGTCGACACACTGATCGTGATTCCTAATGATCGTTTGCTCGAGATCGTAGACAAAAAGACTCCTATGCTTGAAGCATTCCGTCAAGCGGATAACGTACTTCGTCAAGCGGTACAAGGTATCTCTGATTTGATCGCTGTACCGGGTCTGATCAACCTTGACTTTGCTGACGTCAAAACGATTATGCACGAACGTGGTTCAGCCCTTATGGGGATTGGTGAATCAACTGGTGAGAATCGTGCCGCAGAAGCAGCACGGAAAGCCATTATGAGTCCTTTGCTTGAAACTTCTATTGAAGGTGCTCGCGGGGTAATCATGAACATTACGGGTGGCGTTAATCTGTCCCTGTATGAAGTGAATGAAGCGGCAGAGATCGTAACGTCTGCTTCCGACCCGGAAGTGAACATGATCTTTGGTGCCATCATTGACGAAGACCTGAAAGAGGAGATTAAGGTTACGGTTATTGCAACCGGTTTTGAAGATAAACCTGCTCCACCACCACCAGGACGTAAGCCAGCTCCAGCAACAACGGAGACGACGGATACGCGTTCTCCGAACCTGCGTCCTTTCGGAAATCAGCCGAGCAATGATCAGCTGGACATTCCGACATTTTTACGCAATCGTTCACGCAATAATAACAACGATTAATACGCAAATCAATGTATTGGAAACCCGGTACTCCTTATGGAGCGACCGGGTTTTTTCTGTTTATTTAGATATCATAGCATACAGCAATGAACAAATTCTGAACAAAGGGCCTGAGCAATTCCGACAAAAAAAGTTGGAACCACACCCCCATGATTAGACAGACTTTGAACAGGGGGCTCCGTATACTTGTGAATATGCTCATGAATATCAGGATATCGGGTACCGATATTTCGATATGTTGCGCGCAGGCAGGTGAAGACTTTGGTTGTTTATGTGGATCTAATTTTTTTGACAAACCTGTGTATTGACGGTGCACTCATCGGAATGACCGCCTGGATGCGCAAGACAAAGCTGGTTTGGTGGCGATGGTTGCTGTCAGCCATTGTCGGTGCATTATACGTGGTCATGATGTTTGTACCGGAGTTTGATTTTATGTTCACCTTTTTGATCAAGTTCGGGTTCTCGCTGGTCATGCTTACGATTGCTTTTGGGTTTAAAGGTCTACAGGCTTTTGCGAGGACGCTGGGTACCTTCTATGTGATTAATTTTGTCGCTGCTGGAGGTATTCTGGGTGTGCATTACATGCTTCAGAGCTCCGGTGAGTTGTTTAACGGCATTTGGTTCACGGCTTCTGGCGGTATGTCATTTGATCTGAAAATTGCTTTCTGGTTCACGTTTATCGTATTTTTTGCTGTCCTGTTTTTATTTAAAGCTGTGCAGAGTTCAAAACGGAAAACGGATCGCATGACGACCTATTTGGGCAAAGTTGAGGTCTGCATCGATGAGGTAGTCATTTCTTGTACAGGCCTTCTGGATACGGGCAATCAACTTACAGATCCCTTATCGCGCATGCCGGTCATGGTGATGGAGGTTTCGTTATGGCAAGACATGTTACCTGCTTCATGGAAGGGTAGACTCAAGGACGAGGCGCCGGACAACCTTATTCTGGAGCTTGATCAGGAAAGTTTTCAGTGGCAGGATCGACTGCGGCTAGTGCCTTATCGGGGCATTAACAAAGGGACTGCGTTTATGCTGGCAATGAAGCCGGACCGGGTGAAGGTGACGATGGAGGAAACATGTTATGAGACGACAAGGGTACTTATTGGGCTGGATGGAGGTGTTTTGTCGTCGGATGGGAAATACCAGGCCGTGATTCATCCTGAACTTGTGCAAGACGCTGCTTCTGCGCAGTCTACGGCTCTCTCTGCGGGAGCAACAGAAAAGCCGCTGAATGTGGTATAGGAGGAACGTACATGCTTGTGAAATGGAAACTGGTGGCGCAGCTGCAATATTACCGTCTGTTATTTTTATTGGGACTCAAAAGCGAAGAGATCTATTATATTGGGGGAAGTGAGGCACTTCCGCCGCCATTGACCCGGGAAGAGGAAGAATTTTTGCTGCAAAAATTATCCTCGGGAGACTCGGCCATTCGCGCGATGCTCATTGAGCGCAACCTGCGTCTGGTGGTGTACATTGCACGCAAATTTGAAAACACAGGAATCAATATTGAGGATTTGGTCTCCATTGGAGCCATCGGATTGATTAAGGCAGTGAATACATTTGACCCGGAAAAGAAAATCAAACTGGCAACCTATGCTTCACGTTGTATCGAAAATGAAATTTTGATGTACCTAAGACGTAATAGTAAGATCCGAACTGAAGTTTCTTTTGATGAACCGCTCAACATTGATTGGGATGGAAATGAACTATTATTATCCGATGTATTGGGTACAGAAAACGATACAATCTATCGGAATATTGAAGAGCAGGTAGACCGAAAACTTCTGCACAAGGCACTGGAAAAATTAACGGAGCGCGAGCGAATGATTATGGAGCTTCGTTTTGGCCTGACGGATGGGGAAGAAAAGACACAAAAAGATGTAGCAGATCTCCTCGGAATCTCCCAATCCTACATCTCTCGTCTCGAAAAAAGAATCATTAAAAGACTCCGCAAAGAGTTCAATAAAATGGTCTGAAATACATCATTGGTCAGAATGGGTATTACTGGCAAGGGTGCCAAGTACGAATAAAAAAGCCTGCCCCGGAGATAATGTACATTAATGTTTCTCCTTGGGAGGTAAATCACGATGACCCGAAACAAAGTCGAGATTTGTGGCGTGGACACCGCAAAATTGCCTGTCCTCACCAACACTGAAATGCGGGAATTGTTTCATTCCCTTCAGCAACACCATGATCGCTCAGCAAGAGAGAAATTAGTGAATGGCAACCTGCGTCTTGTGCTCAGTGTCATTCAGCGTTTTAACAATCGGGGGGAGTTTGTCGATGATCTGTTCCAGGTTGGTTGCATCGGCCTGATGAAAGCCATTGATAATTTTGATTTATCCCAGAATGTCAAATTTTCAACCTACGCGGTGCCGATGATTATCGGTGAAATCCGTCGATACCTGCGTGACAATAACCCGATTCGGGTATCTCGCTCCTTGAGGGATATTGCTTACAAAGCACTTCAGGTCCGTGACAGCCTGACGAATAAAAACTCTCGGGAACCGACGATATTCGAAATTGCGGAAGTACTGAATGTGCCGAAGGAAGATGTTGTTTTTGCATTGGACGCCATTCAGGACCCGGTCTCGCTCTTCGAACCGATTTATCATGATGGTGGTGATCCGATCTATGTTATGGATCAGATCAGCGATGACAGAAACAAGGATGTGTCATGGATCGAGGAAATTGCACTTCGTGAAGCGATGCATCGTCTTGGTCAGCGGGAAAAAATGATTCTGTCGATGCGGTTTTTCGAAGGGAAAACCCAGATGGAAGTGGCTGATGAAATTGGCATTTCCCAGGCTCAGGTATCACGTCTGGAGAAATCAGCGATACAGCAGATGCAAAAACATGTAAAGTCATAACACGATGCAAAGGCAGAGGGACGATCAATCGGGGCAGTGTATACCGTTGGTCGTCTTTTTGTTATGGACCGTTTCCACATTCGATGAAAAACAGGACATTTTTCGCCCTTGAAACATATATTGTATAGAAGCGTGAAGAACGGGCAGAAGAGGAATAACAGGGGGCGGGAATGAATGAAAGTAAATACGAGCGAAGTAGCGGCACGAGGCATGAAAATCTCGGACTTTCAGACAAAGGATGTCATTAACATTACGGATGGTAAACGCCTCGGTCAGATCAGTGATTTGGAACTGGATCTGAAGCAGGGACGAATTGAAGCGATTGTTGTGCCAGGGTACAGCCGTTTTATGGGTCTCTTTGGCGGGGGAACTGACCTGGTCATTCCTTGGAGAAACATTGTGAAGATTGGTTCAGATGTGATACTGGTGAAGATGGATGAGGTGAAGGAAAATACGTATGACGAGCGTGATCGCGAAGCGCGCCTGTATGATGAACAGCAGCATAACCGCACAGAGCGAGTGGAACGCATTGAACGGTCGGAACGTAATCAGCGTCGAACGATATAAAGGAGACAGAATGTGGCTCATTTGGTACACTGGAAGTGGTGAGGTGAGATAATGGAACCCTTTGTATTGGATAAAGAATTACTTGAACGGACCAAGAACCCAAATTCAGATTTCGGTCCTGATCCGTTATTATTATATGTTGAGCCCTGGACACAGCAATTTGAACAGTTGTCAGTCGGGTTTACGACGAGGCATGGTGGAGTTGGAAAAGTTCCGTATGCTACGCTCAATTGTGCTTATCATGTGGGGGATGACCCTGAAATTGTACTTAACAACCGCAGGCTTGTAACCGAGAAGCTTGGTTTTGCAGCAGAAGCTTGGACCTGTGGAGAGCAGGTGCATGGCAAACATGTCGCAGTAATTACCGCTGAAGATCGGAGCAGAGGATTACTTGATCGTCAATCTGCGTTGCAGGATACGGATGGATTGGTCACGAATGTGCCTGGTGTGCTGCTGACTTCTTTCTACGCAGACTGTGTGCCGCTTTATTTCTATGACCCTGTACAGCAGGCGGTAGGTCTTGCTCATGCCGGCTGGAAAGGTACAGTCGCGGGTATCGCTGTATCCATGGTGGAGACGATGGAACGGGAGTATGGCAGCCGTAGGCAGGACATTCGAGCTGCAATCGGTCCGTCGATTGGGGATTGCTGTTATGAAGTGGATGAGGCGGTCATGCAGCATGTACGGGTTTGGTTTGATGATTCCCAGGTTAATGATGAATACAAGGATTCTGCTTCCAAACAAGCATATCGAGCCGTGAATAACGGTAAAACGATGTTAAACTTGAAAGAATGTAATCGACACATTATGATGAAAGCAGGAATAATGCCGGATCATATCGAATGTACAACATGGTGTACAAGTTGTCATCCCGAACTATTTTTCTCCTATCGGAAGGAAAATGGTGTTACAGGGCGGATGGCGAGCTGGATTGGGCTGGAAGAGAGGTGACCCTCTGTGTCATTGGAGGAGCGTATTCAACAGGTAAATCAGAAGATCGAGGACGCATGTCGGCGCAGTAACCGTCATCGTGATGATGTGAATGTGATTGCGGTCACGAAATATGTCTCACTTGAAACAACGGGATCGGTGCTGAATCATGGTCTTGAGCATATTGGAGAAAACCGGTGGCAGGATGCACAGGCCAAATGGGAAGCTTTTGGTCAGCAGGGTACCTGGCACTTTATCGGTCATTTGCAGACAAACAAGGTGAAAGACGTGATTGGCAAGTTTCGTTACATCCATTCACTGGATCGTTTGTCATTGGCGAAGGAGTTGGATAAAAAAGCAGCTTCACTTGGCATCCAGGTGGAAACGTTTTTGCAGGTGAATATTTCGGGTGAAGAGAGCAAGTATGGATTACAGCCTGAACAGGCAAGTTCTTTTTTGCGTGATATTCGTTCGTTCAACAATCTCAAGGTCGTTGGCCTGATGACTATGGCACCTCATGAGGAAGATCCGGAGCTGACGCGTCCCGTATTTCGTGGATTGCGTGAGCTGAGAGATCAATTGAATGGACAAGCCCTTACAGCAGAGCCATTGACTGAGCTGTCAATGGGGATGTCCAATGATTTTGAAGTGGCCATTGAAGAAGGTGCAACCTGGGTACGGCTAGGATCGATTCTCGTAGGAAAAGAGGAGGGTTCACGATGGGCGTAATGAATAAATTTATGAATTTCCTCGGACTTCAGGAAGAGGAAGAGATTGTGGAACGTGAACGAATGGCTGCGCAGGAGGAAAATGAGTCTGAACATCAGGAAGCTGAAACCTCCAGTCTCGATAAACGTAGAAACCAAAGGGGGAATAATGTGGTGAGCATTCATTCCCAGAAAAATGTTAAAGTTGTCCTGTATGAACCGCGTTCTTATGACGAGGCTCAGGAAATTGCCGACCATCTGCGTTCGCATCGTACTGTTGTGGTGAACTTGCAACGAATTCGCCAGGACCAAGCGCTGCGCGTTATTGATTTTTTGAGTGGCACGGTATATGCATTGGGTGGCGGTATTTCCAAAATCGGCGGAAACATTTTTCTCTGTACGCCAGATACGGTTGAAATTCAGGGCTCAATTACGGAAATACTGGCTGACAGCGAGCAAGATTATAACAGAATGAGGTGAGCCACTTTTGTATCAGATCGAAAGCGTGTTGTACACGTTATACCAGATTTA
This sequence comes from Paenibacillus sp. CFBP 13594, assembly GCF_014842675.1. Lineage (NCBI taxonomy): Bacteria > Bacillati > Bacillota > Bacilli > Caryophanales > Paenibacillaceae > Paenibacillus > Paenibacillus sp. CFBP 13594. Next base: position 438,117 of record NZ_JACYVQ010000005.1, on the reverse strand, counting down.
CTTTTACATGGTTATTGTCTACATATTGATGTCTTGGCTTCCCAATGCGCGGGAAAGCTTCATCGGTGAATGGCTGGGCAAATTAGTGGAGCCATATCTAAGACCATTCCGTCGATTTATCCCCCCTTTGTTCGGTGTGCTGGATATTTCCCCAATTGTGGCGCTGATCGTTCTCCAACTCGCGCTTAATGGGCTGATTTCCATACTCCGGTATTTTGCATATTAGGGTAGGGTGATATAGATGAGCGGTGAAATTTACGAACATTTTAGCCATGATGAGCGAGATTTTGTAGATAAGGCTTCGGATTGGGTTGAGCGGGCAGGCAAGTATCATGACATGAAGCTAACTGACTTCCTTGATCCAAGACAGGTTTTTATCTTACAGACTCTTGCCAATCGTCGTAACGACGTTCAGATTCGTCTGGATGGTGGTTACGAAGCTGCTGAACGCAAGCGTGCGCTGGTTGCACCTGATTATATGTATCTGGATGATGAGGATATGGGAATGCAGGTGCTCAGTATCACGTCTGATGATCAGAAAATCTCGGAGCTGGAACATGGGGACTATATGGGTTCCCTGCTCGGGCTTGGGATGAAACGTGGAAAGATCGGGGATATCCAAGTGCTGGAGGACGGTTGCCATACAGTGGTGGCGGCGGAAACCGGCGCTTTTTTATCGCTTCAACTGAATCAGGTGCATCGGTTACATGTGTTCACAGAGTTACTTCCTTTGGATCAGATGCGATGGTCAGAGAGCAAACTGGAGACGATGGACATTACGGTCGCTTCTCTTCGTTTGGATGGAATCTGCGCAGATGTGTATCGGCTTAGCCGCAGTAAAGTGCTGGTGCCGATCAAAGCTGGTCGCTGCCGTGTGAACTGGAAAGTTGAGGAAGATCCCTCCAAATCGCTAAAAGCGGGTGATGTCGTATCCATTCAGGGATTTGGCCGTTTCAAGGTTATGGAACAGGATGGGATGACTAAAAAAGGGCGCTGCCGAGTGAAAATCGGCAAATTTGCCTGAGTCTGTTGCAGGAAAATCCGCTTTCTTGTCGAAATGTTTATCATAAAGGTGTAGAAAATACGCGGTGTATCCGATATACATTAAGTCAAAGATTTATGCTGCAAACCTTCTCTGGACGAGAAGGAACTTTAACAGGAGGTGGACAGCATGCCATTAACGCCGCTGGACATACACAACAAGGAATTTTCCCGACGTTTGCGCGGGTATGACGAGGATGAAGTCAATGAATTCCTGGATCAAGTCATCAAAGATTACGAAGGCGTCATTCGCGAGAACAAAGAGCTGAGCAATCAGTTGCTGTCCGTTCAGGAAAAGCTGGATCATTTTTCTACAATTGAAGAGACGCTTAGCAAAACGATCATCATTGCGCAGGAAGCTGCTGATGATGTGAAGGGTAATGCGAAGAAAGAAGCGCAGTTGATCGTGAAGGAAGCAGAGAAAAATGCAGACCGGATCGTGAACGAATCATTGGGAAAATCGCGTAAAATTGCTTTGGAAGTGGAAGAACTGAAAAAGCAGGCCTCGATTTATCGTGCCCGTTTCCGCACGCTTGTTGAAGCGCAGCTTGAACTGTTGACTCAGGATGGTTGGGAAGTGCTGGAGAGCCGGGAGCAGGAAGTGCGTGACCGTGAGCGGGAGATGAAAGAAATTTACTAGTCTGTCGCCTGGTTGACTTTTGTCTGCAAAGAGGCTATAACTATATTCATAATGAATAGTGATTCCATGACGGGTTCAGTACGTTATGATCTCATCCCTCAGAGAGTTGGTGGTTGGTGCAAACCAATGGATGAGTTATAGCCGAATATCTCCCCGGAGAAGTGACGCTGAAGCGGTGATCTTGAATGCCGTGTGTAAGCCGAACCGTAAGCCGTACGTTATAACGGCACCCTGCGGTAGTATAGCGGGGCATAAGCGCTGTTGATGACAGAGCATACCCAGGCTTGCCTGGATGTGGTTTGTGATGAACAGAATTAGGGTGGTAACGCGAGTATAGCCTCGTCCCTTTCCAGGGATGGGGCTTTTTTTGTTTTCAAAAAAAGGGCGAACGCCCATGAGGCCCAAAGGGACCTCAAGGAGAGAGCCAACCGCCGGGAAAGCGAAGCACCCTGCAGTCGGGGTTTCGACAAGGCGAACGCCCATGAGGCCCGAAGGGACCTCATGGAGAGAGCCACTCGCCGGGTGAGCGAAGCACCCTGCAGCCGGGGTTTCGCCAAGGCGAACGTCCATGAGGCCCGAAGGGACCTCAAGGAGAGAGCCACCCGACGGGTGAGCGAAGCACCCGGCAACACCCGCCTCGCGGTAAGGCCATGCGGCGTTCACGCAGGGAACAGCCTCAAAATGGCCGCCACTACGCACATAAACCCTCGCCCACAAGCGGCGCAACTGTTCCCCAATCGACAACCGATTCCGGGTGTCCAGAGGGCGGAGCGCCTATGGGGTCCCCCTTGGCAAGGGGGATTTAGGGGGATTGAAACGCTTTTTGTGGACGGTCCACAATCTAACCAAAGAAAGGGAAGATAATCATCATGCAACGAGTTGACGTCAAAGAGAAGGCACGTGCCAGAGAATTACGCGTGTTAGATAAATGGAAAACGGAGAATACATTCAAAAGATCTATCGAAAACCGGGAGGGCAAACCAAACTTCGTATTTTATGAAGGGCCACCTACAGCGAACGGAAAACCGCATATCGGTCACGTTCTGGGACGCGTAATCAAGGATTTCGTTGGTCGTTATAACACGATGAAGGGTTACCGTGTTGTTCGTAAAGCGGGTTGGGATACACACGGTCTGCCAGTAGAACTGGGTGTACAGAAGAAGCTTGGTATCTCCCACAAGTGGGAAATCGAAGATTACGGCGTGGAGAAATTCATTAACGAATGTAAAGCGAGCGTATTCGAGTATGAGCAACAATGGCGTGATCTGACAGAAGGCATCGGATATTGGACGGATATGGATAACCCATATATCACTCTAGATAACAACTATATTGAGAGTGTATGGAACATCCTGGCGACAATCCATGAGAAAGGCCTGTTGTATCGTGGTCACCGTGTGAGTCCGTATTGCCCATCTTGCCAGACGACACTGAGTTCCCATGAAGTTGCACAAGGGTACAAAGACGTCAAGGACCTGAGCGCTACAGCGAAATTTAAACTGAATGACAGCGGAGAATTTGTACTGGCTTGGACAACAACACCTTGGACGCTGCCTTCACATGTTGCACTTGCCGTGAATCCGGATATGGACTACTCCCGTGTTCGTCAAGGTGATGAAGTGTACATCATGGCAACCAATCTGGTTGAAAAAGTGATGAAAGATACCAAGGGGGAGTATGAGATCATCGGTGCACTGAAAGGTGCCGATCTGGTTGGCAAAACGTATGATCCTCCGTTTAACTATGTACAGGCTGAGAAAGCAAACATCATTCTGGGCGCAGGCTTTGTAACGGATGCAAGTGGTACGGGTATCGTACACATGGCTCCTGCCCATGGTGAAGATGACTACCGTGTATGCCGTGAGAATGGGATCAGCTTTGTGAACATGGTGGACCTGGAAGGTAAATTTGTCGCTGAGGTTACTGACTTTGCCGGACGTTTCGTTAAGGATTGTGATATTGATATCGTGCGATACTTGTCCGAGAATGGACGTTTGTTCAGCAAAGAAAAATATGAGCACAGCTATCCATTCTGCTGGCGTTGTGATACACCACTTCTGTACTATGCAATGGACAGCTGGTTTATCCAAACAACAGCCATCAAGGACCAACTGATTGCAAACAATAGTGAAGTGGATTGGTATCCAGGTCATGTTCGTGAAGGTCGATTCGGGAAATTCCTTGAGGATCTGGTGGATTGGAATATCAGCCGTGATCGCTATTGGGGGACTCCGCTGAACATCTGGGTGTGCGAGGAGACTGGCGAACAATTTGCTCCACACAGCATTGCAGAATTGCGTGCCCGTGCGGTAGGTGATGTGCCTGAGAATCTTGAATTGCATAAACCATATGTGGATGACGTTAAAGTCATGAGCTCTTGTGGCAAATATGAGATGAAACGTACACCGGAAGTGATCGATGTCTGGTTCGACAGCGGCTCCATGCCGTTTGCTCAGCAGCACTATCCATTTGAAAATAAAGAAGTATTCGAACAGCAGTATCCTGCTGATATGATCTGTGAGGGAATTGACCAGACACGTGGCTGGTTCTACAGCTTGCTGGCGGTTTCCACCCTTTTGACAGGCAAAGCGCCTTACAAAGCGGTTATGGCTACAGGACACGTTCTGGACGAGAACGGACAGAAGATGTCCAAATCCAAAGGTAACGTTATCGATCCTTGGGAAGTGATTGAAGAATATGGTACAGATGCATTCCGCTGGGCTTTGTTGTCTGACAGTGCACCGTGGAACAGCAAACGTTTCTCCAAAGGTATCGTAGGCGAAGCCAAATCCAAAATGGTGGATACGCTGGTCAACACCCATGCATTCCTGACGCTTTATGCTACCATTGATGGATTTGATCCACAGGAGCACCCGTTCCAACTGTCCGCACACAAGCTGGATCGCTGGATTCTGTCGAGACTGAACAGCCTGATCCTGGTTGTAGAAAAAGCGTTGCTGGTTAACGACTATCTGAACTCTTCCAAAGCGATTGAAGCATTTGTTGATGAGTTGAGTAACTGGTATATCCGTCGTTCCCGTGACCGGTTCTGGGGAAGTGGCCTGACAGAGGATAAACTCGACGCTTACCGCACATTGACTGAGGTACTGGTGACTACTGCGAAATTGGTTGCTCCGTTCACACCGATGCTGGCAGAAGACATCTATCTGAACCTTGCAACAGGTGAGAGTGTGCACATGGAAGACTATCCGGTAGCTAATGAATCGCTGATTGATGCAGGTCTGGAACAGGATATGGAGACGGCTCGCCGTGTGGTTGAACTTGCCCGTAACGTTCGTAACGAAACAGGCATCAAGACACGTCAGCCGCTGTCCGAATTGATCGTTTCTCTGGATAAAGGATTTGACCTGGCAAGTTATGAAGAGATCATCAAGGAAGAGATCAATGTAAAAGGAATCCGTACGGAGCATAATGATGCGGAATTCGTTGACTTTACATTGAAGCTGAATCTGAAAGTTGCAGGTAAGAAATACGGTAAAAACGTAGGATTTTTGCAAAACTTCTTCAAGGGAATGTCGGCCGATGAGACGCGTAAAGTGGTTTCGGAAGGCGTGCTGAACATTGTTTCTCCGGAAGGCGAAGAGCTGCAAGTGACGAGCGAAGAATTATTGGTTGATAAGCAGGCTAAATCAGGTTTTGCTTCTGCATCAGGTTACGGTCTGACGGTTGCGCTCAATACCGAAATCACAGCATCACTGGAACAGGAAGGCTGGGTCCGTGAAGTGGTTCGTGCTGTGCAGGATACCCGGAAACGACTCGACTTGCCGATTGAAAAAAGAGTACGTTTGACACTGGATGTAGATGCATCCCTACAGGAAGCAATTCAGGCGTTTGATGATGTATTGCGTGAAAATGTTCTCGTAACCGAAGTGACATTTGGTACGAATGAGTCGATGGAACGTGTTGAAGCTGGAGGCAAATCGATCGGTATTTACATCGAAGCGTAATTCGGAGCATGTCCCATTCAACAGGGATAGAATATAGAGTATAAACAAACGAGCCGCAGAGGCAGGGACATATTCCCTGGTTCTGGGCTCGTTTGTTTTTTAAGCAAAAAGGCAATGATTCTATAATGCAGTCAATCTATATTGATCAAAGGAACTGACCAAAACATGAGCGAACATGATAAGCAAACCGTATCCACTTCACAACAATCAACATCAGATAATCCGAGTTCCCATGACAAAATTGAAGAGCTACATACCCTGACGAACCGTCTGGCGAATGAACTGGAACGTTCACGCATTGCGCAATACACAGAATTGCTGAACAGACCATGGAAATTAATCGGACTTAACTTGTTGTCTGGAGCCGCACGAGGTGTGGGGATCGCGATTGGGTTTACCTTTTTCGCAGCAACGATCATTTACGTTTTACAGCTACTTGGGGCGCTCAATCTTCCCATTGTTGGAGACTACATCGCTGATATTGTGCGCATTGTCCAGCGTCAGCTTGATATGAACACCTACTAAGCGATTAAAGGTGAAGGATATCAGAGTGCATTTAGTACATGTCATCCGTCTCCATGTCCGGTTCTAACAGACCCTCGCCCTCACGGTTCTCCAGGTACTGGCGATATTGCCGATTGCGCACGATGGAGACGTCATGACCATAGATGTCTGTTGCAACGAAGCTTTCGTACGCTTCAACGCAGCCCTCCACTTCATCGGTGGCTTCAATGGCCATAACATCATAGCTGTCGATATCGCGTCCTTCAGCCATGGCTGGCGAATTCGAAGTGCCCCAGCTTTCAACAATCTGCCAGGTGTCCTCACCATCGAAGCCGTTTTGGTCATCACGCTCGTCCAGACTGGTTCGACCAAATGCCGGGGCAAGGAACTCTTCCTCTACAGGACGGTTTTCGGAGACAACGGTTTCCGGTTGATGTTTTTTGCAGTATTTGGTGTAGGGAACAGCTTCCATGCGTTCATAAGGAATGGGTTGCTGGCAGACCGCACATGTACCATAATGTCCTTCTTCGATGGAGTGCAGTGCCGAATCGATTCGCTCCAATTGGAATTCATCATGTTCCAGCAGGGAAATATCCTTTTCGCGCTCATACACTTCCGTGGCTAAGTCGCCAGGATGGTTATCAATCGGTGATAATTCACCTGTCTGTAGTTTAAGGGAGTCTCCAAGGCCATAATGCTCGGTTTCCGAAAGTCTATGTTCAATATCGCGCTTATCGGACATCAGTTGGGAACGTAAAAATTGTAGTTGTTCGTTAGTAAAATGTGACATGATTTTCCCCTTTCTGCTTTCATGCTGGAATCCGGATTTTGACTCTATTGTAGGATGTGCCATTTAGGGCAAGATTACAGAAGGGAAATGTTATCGTTTTTGCCATAAGCATTGCTGATATAGTGCGTCGTGGACGATTTCCAAACAGCTGTGCTACAATAAACAAGTCTGGCGTAAGCCTGGTATCGTTTGGAAAAGACAAGAACGGAGTGACAAACAAACGTGGTGTATTATATCCTCGCTTTTATCGTATTTTTATTGGATCAGGGAACCAAGTATCTGATTGCAACCCGGATGGAACTCAGAGAAGAAATTCCGGTCATTGGCAATTTCTTTGTCATCACATCACATCGTAACTCAGGAGCAGCATTTGGCATTCTGCAAGACCAGCGTTGGTTCTTTATCGTGGTTACGTTGATTGTGGTCGTTGCTTTGATTTGGTATTTGCAAAAGGTAAAAGATACCCCGCACAAATTGCTGCCTGTGGCGCTTAGTTTGGTGCTTGGTGGAGCAATTGGCAACTTCCTTGACCGGGCATTGACCGGAGAAGTTGTAGATTTTGTACAACTTAATTTTGGGAGTTATACGTTTCCCATTTTTAACATCGCCGATTCGGCAATCTGCATCGGTGTAGCGTTGATCATTGTGGAGACGTTGCTTGAAGGACGGCGCGAAAAAGCAGCCGCGAAGATTGAAGGGAATGAACATCATGAGTAATCCGAATAAGGAACAGATTAACGACGAAGAACTAATGAATGGCAATGAACGTATGGAATGGACCGTTGCCGCTGAACATAAAAAAGAACGAATTGACAAATATATTACGGAAGCTGTGGATAACGTATCTCGCTCCCAGGTTCAATTGTGGATCGGAGACGGAATGGTTACGGTAAATGGTGCTGTAGTCAAAGCCAACGCCAAGTTATCCGAAGGGGATCTGGTTGAGTTACAGATCCCGGAACCAGCTGCTGTGGAGATCGTTGCTGAAGATATTCCGCTGGAAGTGGTATATGAAGACAGCGACCTGATCGTGATTAACAAACAGCGTGGTCTTGTGGTGCATCCGGCACCAGGACATACGTCGGGTACCCTCGTTAATGCACTTATGCATCACTGCAAAGACCTCTCGGGTATTAATGGGGAGTTGCGTCCTGGTATTGTGCATCGCATTGATAAAGATACATCAGGTTTGATCATGGCTGCCAAGAACGATCGTGCGCATGCATCACTGGCTGCCCAGTTGAAAGACCATACGGTGAACAGACGTTATATCGCGCTTGTACATGGTCATCTTAACCATGATCAAGGGACCGTTGATGCACCCATTGGACGAGATACCAATGACCGCAAAATGTATACGGTCACAGAACGTAACAGTAAACATGCCGTTACGCATTTTACCGTTACAGAGCGGATTAATGATTACACCTTGTTGGAATTGAAACTGGAGACAGGACGTACTCACCAGATTCGGGTTCACATGAAATTTATTGGTCATCCGCTTGTAGGAGATCCAACTTATGGACGGAATAAAGGCATCAAAATGCAAGGACAGGCTCTTCATGCGGCCATTCTTGGATTTGTGCATCCAACAACGGGAGAATACCTTGAATTTTCAGCTCCGATTCCGCAAGATATGGAAGACGTGCTTGCCTCGCTACGCAGCCGTTAACAGCTCCAAGAAAGTACAAATGTTCGGATACTTTGTCCATGGCTTTGATTACGCAAATGCTTCATATTAAAGTGTAGAAATTTGCGTCAAATGAGGAGATGAACAACGTTATGAGTATCGATAAATATCAAGAAACTTACATTCAGACTAATTTTGCCGACCGTATCGGTGGCTCCAACTATGGTAAAGACACGAACATTTATAAATTCGAGAAAATCAAACGTGCCAAAGCTTCGGCCAAAAAAGATTTTCCCGATGTGGAACTGATTGACCTTGGTGTAGGTGAACCGGACGAAATGGCGGATGCAGGCATTGTAGCTGCACTTGCAGAAGAAGCTTCCAGACCCGAGAACCGTGGTTATGCCGACAATGGTATTCCTGAATTCAAAGCTGCTGCTGCTTCCTACTTGAAAAACGTGTTTAACGTAGAAGGTATCGATGCAGATACTGAAATCGTGCACTCTATTGGTTCCAAACCGGCTTTGGCGATGATGCCTTCATGCTTCATCAATCCAGGTGATGTGACCATCATGACCGTTCCGGGGTACCCGGTTATGGGTACACATACAAAGTATCTGGGTGGAGAAGTGTTCAACATCCAATTGACGAAAGAGAACAACTTCTTGCCTGATCTGACGGCTATTCCGGAAGACATCGCAAAACGTGCGAAGTTGCTCTACCTGAACTACCCGAACAACCCAACAGGCGCAAGTGCAACGGTGGAGTTCTTCACTGAAGTCGTTGAGTGGGCTAAGAAATACAACGTTGTGGTTGTACATGATGCTCCATACGCAGCATTGACGTATGATGGCAAAAAACCGTTCAGCTTCCTATCGGTACCTGGTGCGAAGGATGTCGGCGTAGAGCTGCACTCTTTATCCAAGTCCTACAACATGACAGGTTGGAGAATCGGATTCGTAGCGGGTAACCCGCTTGTAGTCAAAGCATTCAGTGACGTGAAGGACAACAATGACTCCGGTCAGTTCATCGCGATTCAAAAGGCTGCTGCTTATGGATTGAATCACCCTGAAATTACGGAAAAAATTGCAGAGAAATATTCCCGTCGTCACGATATGCTCGTTGCCGCATTGAACGAACTGGGCTTCCAGGCTGAAAAACCCAAAGGTTCATTCTTCCTGTATGTAGAAGCACCAAAAGGAGTGGTTGGCGGACGTCGCTTCGAATCTGGCGAAGATTTCTCCCAATTCCTGATCCGTGAGAAACTGATCTCATCCGTACCTTGGGATGATGCTGGTAACTTTGTTCGTTTCTCCGTAACCTTTGAAGCGAAGGGTGAAGAAGAAGAGAAACGTGTTATTGCTGAAATCAAACGTCGACTGAGCGACGTACAATTTGAATTTTAATCGCATTACCCATTAGTTAAATCACGTATTAACGAAGAGACCGGAAACGGTCTCTTTTTTTATGCCCATATTAGATTTTTTTCATTTACTCCCTTTACAAAATTATACAAGCAACATATGATTAGATCTTTACGTTATTTGTTATATACAGAAGTTGTTTTTGAAGGGAGTTATTACAATTGTTATCATCACGAACAAGTACGGTGTCTTCACCGACTACAGGAACAGGCAGTACAGTGTCAGGATTATTCAGATTGTTAAGACCCAAACAGTGGACTAAAAATCTGCTGTTATTTGCTGCGTTATTATTCTCTTTTGAGGAGATTCGGGCTGAAACCATTCTTGCGACGTTGCTCGGTTTTATTCTATTTAGCCTTGTTGCAGGCTGTGTGTATATTTTAAATGACTTTGTAGACCGGGACAGGGATCGACAGCATCCGGTGAAAAAGTATCGTCCTATGGCTTCTGGGCAAGTGAATCCGAGTCATGCTTTGTTGTTTGGCATTATTCTATTAATCCTTTCCGTAGGAACGGCTTTCATGATGAACCCTCTATTCGGGGTGTTATGTATCGTCTATTTCCTGTTGAATGTATCGTATTCATTTGTGCTGAAACATCTCGTTATTCTAGATATGATGACCATTGCAGCCGGGTTTGTACTTCGTGCCATTGCAGGTGGTGTGTTGATCCATGTGCCGTTCACACCGTGGTTTTTGATCTGTACTATGCTGTTGTCGTTATTTCTGGCCATTGGCAAACGCAGAAATGAACTTACGTTGCTTGAGGGAAATACGGGATCACATCGTAAGGTTTTGGATAACTACTCCATTACGTTACTGGATCAATTCAATACGATTGTGACGACAGCTACGATTATCAGTTATTCCCTGTTCACATTCACTTCAGATCGAACCATTCATCTCATGTGGACGATTCCATTAGTCATTTACGGCATGTTCCGTTACCTGTATCTGATCCACATGAAGAACCAGGGAGGTTCGCCCGATCGTGTGCTGTTTGAGGACAAGCCCATATTAATTACGGTTATGTTGTATGTGATAAGTGTTGTTACAATCTTTGCAATCTTTGAATAAAGGCTGAGGGGGATCAGGGTGAAAAGCACGAAAGTCGCAATTTTCGATATTGATAAAACGATCATACGCAGTGATTCCATGTTTCAATTTGTGCATTACGGTGTTCGCCGTTACCCGTGGCAGGTATGGAGATTGCCTGTCATTGCATTACATACCGTGTTATTCAAGGCAGGCTTCATGACGGTTGAACAAGTCAAACGATCCTACTTTCAAGAAATTGAGCGTATGTCTGAAAAAGATCTCGAACATTTCTTTGATACCCGCTTGCGTACATCCATTTTTGCCGAGGCCAGTGTAGAGATGCAACATCGTAAAGAAGCAGGCTATCATGTCTTGCTGGTAACCGCATCTCCGCATGCCTATATGAAATACTTTAAAAACTTTCCCTGGGTGGATCATGTCATTGGAACTGAACTTGTCCGACATGAGAATGGTTACACATGCAGAATTGATGGCAGCAATTGCAAAGGGGAAGAGAAGGTACGCCGAATTCAGGCTTATCTGAGTGAGAAAAATATGGTCATTGATTATGACCAGTCATGTTCCTACTCGGACTCCTTATCCGATCTTCCAGTCATGCAGCTAGTGAGTCAACGATACTTTATTAACAAGCGTGTTCCGGACATGGAGGCATTAACGTGGGGGAAATAAAATCGCGTCATACCGGTAAATGGTTGATGCTCGTTTCCGCTTTTCTGACAGCAACGGGTCAATTGTTTTGGAAATGGGGACTAACCGAGTGGATCTACCTGGGTGTTGGTTTTCTTTGTTATGGACTTGGAGCGATTTTGATGATTAAAGCTTTTGCTCTGGAAAAACTCTCTGTTGCTTATCCTCTGATGTGTGCCAGCTACGTATTTGCCTTAATCTATGGATATTTTTTGCTTGGGGAAGAAATTACGGTGCAGAAGTTGGCAGCAGTTGTGTTGCTTGGAATCGGGGTGACATTAACCAGTGTTGATCGATAGCTGGATGGTTGCCGTATTAATTGTCATGACGTTGTGTGGTGCACTGGGCGGGGCCGGACTGAAAGCTTATGCATCCAGTCGCAATCGCCTGCATGTACTCATGGGACTCGGATTTTACGGAACCGGAGCGTTGCTGAATATTGTGTTGTTGAAGTTTCTTCCCTTAACCGTAGTGTTGCCTGCGAACGCATTAACATATGTGTGGACTCTCATCATTGCGATGTTGGTATTTAAAGAGACAGTGGGCCCTTTACGCTGGATAGGTGTGGCATGTATTATGGGCGGGCTATGTTTATTGGTGTTCTAGAACTTAATTAATCAGGATGTGAAATGAAAGCATGAACTTTTTAGATTACTTATTTTATAATCGCAGAGCCAACTGGACAGCCTTTTACCTGTTTGCAGGATTTGCTTTGTTCTATGGTTTAATGAACGGCTCGTATGTTCTGTACATTGAAAGTAATGCAGAGATGCTGGGGGCGTATAGCCCATTTAATACAACGCTGTTTCCAATTAATTTATTCAACTTTGATCCTTCAATGTATTATGGGGACAACAGTTCTTCCGTGATCCATCCGCTGATTTCCTTTCTCGCAGTCGCTCTTGCGGCTGTAGCGAAACTGCTGGGAGGCAACTGGTTCTTTCTAATCTTGCAATCGATGATAAATGCCGGTTCGGTGGTGCTGGCCTATCTGTTCCTGAGTCAAAAAGAAGATAAACCGACCATCGTACCGTTGCTGTTGGCCTTACTGTTTGGTTTCAGTTCCTACCTGATGTATACTGCGTTGATTCCGGACTCGTATCCGTACGTACAGTTCGTTATCCTTCTCTCTGTAGTTTACATGCAGTATACTCGTGAGCGTCAGGACGTACGTTATGTACCCAATGCATTGCTTGCATCGATTAACTTTGGACTAACCTCGACCAATATCGTACCATTTGCTGCTGCCACATTCTTCAATATGCATGCATGGCGAAATAAGACGAATTTGAAAAAATACATCGGTATCATGGCATTGGCGGTTCTGATCATCGTCGTATTAACTGGTATTCAGTATGTTGCCTTTGGAGGTCGCAGTTGGGTAAGTAACTGGCTGTTGGGCATTCAAAATGGTGGAACAAGCTATGCAACACCATTCCAGTTCGCTGTTCACTGGAAAGCATTGAACATGCTAACTATTAATCCGATGTTGACACCGAAGATGCATTTACTGGACCCGGGCATGGCAGCCTTTGTTACGGATCTATCCCGTTCCAATCCAATCGTTGTGCAGATGACAGGTATCTTTATTTTACTACTGGCATTCATGGGCTTCATTAAAGGAATTCGTGAACGAGAAGTGTGGACCCTTGTGCCATATATTCTGTTTGCCTTTTTGCTTCACGTAGTCGTGGGCTTTGGTTTGGCTGTATTTCAATATGATATGTACCTGTATGCGGGGCATTATCTGTTTGCGTTCTTCCTGTTGGGTGGAGGTTTTGTCATCAGCCTTCGTCCGGGATTGGGGAAAAAAGTGGTTATAGGCTTGATCATGTTATGTGTTATCGTTACGGCAAGTAACAACATCTATCGCCATGTAGAAACATTAATAACAATCAAACAATCCTATAATCAGTTGGAACAGGAACGCTCAGTGAAATAATCAAAATGTATCGATTCATATAATGAAATGAAATAAGATAAGGCCATGGGATGGAAAGTCCAATGGCCTTATCTTATTTAGTGTTGAGCAAATGAGTTAAGCAATAATTTTGGTCTTCTTGGCATTCTCGGCTGAACGTTTGGTGAGACTGCTGAGTGGACGTTTCAAAGTGAGAGCAACAATGAGACTCAGCGCGATGAACATACACAACCACAGAATATCCTTGATGGCAGTAGACCACAATATGCCGCCTACCGACTCACGCAGCAGACTGATTGCATACGTGAAGGGCATGAACGGATTCAATGCCTGGAAAAAGGGTGATGTCATGCTGATTGGGAACGTACCGCCGGAGCTGGAGAACTGGAACACCATGAAGATAATGGCGATCCCTTTTCCGATATTCCCAAAAACGGACAGCAGGGTGTACGTGATGGTGACAAATACGGCACTCACCAGCATGGCAAACAGGACAAACCACAGTTTATCTGCAACATAGGTACCCAGGATTAAGATATCTCCGAGGGTGACGCATAACGCCTGAAGTAACCCAATGGTCAGAAAAGTAGCAAGACGTCCAAGATACAACTCATATCCCCGGAACTTGCCCTCTGGATTTTCGGCTTCGGCACGAAGCAGAGATATCAGCAGTGTTGAGCCAACCCACAAGGACAGCACGCCATAAAATGGTGACATAGCCGATCCATAATTCGGAATTGGGTAAAGCTGTTGTTCCTTAATTTGCACCGGACTTGCAAGGAAAGCACTTTCTTCTTCGATATCGCCACGCAAAAGTTTGGCAAGTTCGGCAAATTGGTTATTACCTTCGACTTCCCGAAGTTTGTCAGCAGCCTTACTGATGGCACGTTCTAATGCTGGCAGATCATCACGTACCAGCGTGGCAACACGATGTACTCCTTTTTCGACCTCCGGAAGCTGGTTCTGGACAAAATCGGATGCCTTGCCTATCTGTTTCTCGGCATTAGGCAGATCATTACGAACAAAATCAGCGGCTTCGTTCAGTTTGTTTCCCAGCTTGGGCAGATCGTTTCGAATTAATGAAGACACGGTGTTCAAAGCTTGGATAAAACCTTCACTTTTGTTCGCGAGTGTCTCTGATACCTCATGGATCTTCGATTGTACTTGAGGCAGTTCGCTCTGGATTTTTGTCAACTCGGTCTGCCCGAACATAATCCCTTCTTTGGCTGATGCCAGAATGTCCGCAATATCCGGAATACGATCCTTTGCTCCTTGTAGAGTTTCTGATGAAGTGGAGAGGATAGACCTGAGTTTATCCGCACCAGCTGCAAGTGCAGGCGATATTTCACTTTCATAGGTGTTTAAGATATTGCCAATCCCGCTGCTAATGTCCTTCGAGAGAGCATTTAACTGAGCGATGACGTCTGTCGGTGGAGTTGTATTACGACGCATGGCATCACTGATGATGCCAGCCAAGCGGATTTGCAACTGAAGTTTATCTGAAATGGAGTTCAGTTGTGTAATTTTATCGGCAAGTGGATGGCTTGGAAGCAAGTTGTCTATTTTGCCCAGTAGTTCTGCCATACTGTCGACGAGTTTTACCGCAATCCCTAAACGTGAAGCAATCCGGTCGAGATCTTCTGCTATAGGCAGGTTATTAAGATCCGAATTTTGCAATTGTGTAAATACGTCTCCTGCAGCGTTAGTAATCTGCTGCACCAGCAGCAGATTTTGGTGGATCGCCGGGCTAATTGTCTGAAACGCTTCTTCACTGGAATCCACGAACTGATTTAATCCCTCTGCAAGCTCAATCCCGTTGCCAGCGATTTGTGATACTTTGTCCAGATCTTGTTCTGCGGCCGTTACGATAGACAGAGCTTTGTTGGTTTTATCCAGCGCCGTTTGGATGACAGCTGATACCTGACCAAAGTTTTCATCCACTTCTCGAATGCGTTCTACCGCTTTTTGTATATCCGGTATCCGCCCTTGAATAGCCAACACCTCGGAAGCCGCATCATTAATTTGTGGCCAATACTCCTGCACCTTGAGCACATACTGTGCTGCTTCATTGATTTCAGGCAGTTTTTTCTCGATGTCAACGATCTTTTGAGCATCTTTTACAATCTCGGGCATGGCTTTTTCTACTCCCAGAACCTTTTGACCTGCGGCTTGAATAGCCGGAAGATTTTTCTCCAGTGTAAAAATGCCATTCTCCATTTTGCGTAATGTTGGAAGCTGGGAATTAATCTCAACCCCGGCTTCATTCAACTTGGTTAGAACGGCCTCACTGACGGCTTCAGTGAAATTTTCATTGATTTGTGTTGTTATGGCAGATACACCAGAGCCAGTGATTTTAGGAGCAATGGCATTCACCTTTTCATTAACGGTATAGATTACCTCTGGGCGTTCCAGCTTTCCGTCAACGATACCTGTAATTTTGGACGAAAAGTCTCCGGGAATGAGCAGGCTGGCATAATATTGTCCTGTTTGTACCCCCCGACTAGCCTCAGCTCGATCTACAAAAGTCCAGCCCAACTTTTCGTTGTTTTTGAGGCTGGATACCAGTTCGTTTCCGATATTAATACTGGTTCCTTCAACAGTCGCACCCGCGTCCTCGCTTGTCACAGCAATTTTGATCCCCTGGGTATTACTGTACGGGTCCCATACGGACTTCACGTTGACCCAGTCATACACCCCGGGGAGTAGAATAATAGCCACAATTAGAAATATACCTGTGGGAACCTTCAGAATATGTAACCAGTCTGTTTTGTAAACGTGCCAAATGTGACGCATGACTTCCTCCTAAATGTACATAAATGTAGGGCGTATCTTATTTCTATGTCGCATAATTGTGAATCTTATGTATATCGGCATTATTGCAGCATCTATGAATGGGTTCATGTTTATAAACTGTACCCATTTCACTATGTACTAATTCACAGCCTTCATATATCGCGTAAAACGAAACTCACCGTTTGTTCTCAAAAGAAGTGTTTTGTCTCTACTTAAGTATAGTCAGAGGTTTATTTTGGTTATATCAAATTTCTCATTTGCCTATGGATAAATATGCAGAAATGTTGTATAATTATGAATAACCAATGAGATGTATTGTGCATGGATGTTTTTCAGCCTAACTGCTGATTCTAAGAAGAACGTAGCAGAGGGTTTTCACCTGCGATGGTGAGGTGTTGACAGGGGGTTGTCTTTCTGTCATAATTCATGAAGACAAACGGACATGTTGATTACAGAACCCTGTGAGGTCCTGCAATATGAACGACATGAATAGCACCTTTAAATCAGTCCCGTGAGACTGGCAAGGTAACGTGAACGATACATCGTTTTTTTTGCTGCGGCAAATGAAGCGATGCATCCCCGAGAGTAAACTTTCTTCAGAGCGGTCTGAAGTTCGGAGACTCCTTGCCAATAAACACGGCAAGGAGTCTTTTTTTTTCTCCTCGTCACGGGGCCATGATGCTGAAGGGAAATCCTGAGGAGGCTGAACGCATGAGCACAGAGACACATGTCATTATGGATGAGACGGCGATCCGCCGCGCACTAACACGGATTGCCCATGAGATATTGGAGAAAAACAAAGGAATCGACGATTGTGTGCTGGTCGGTATCCGCACACGCGGGGTTTACCTCGCGGAACGGATTGCCGCCAAGATTGAAGAAATCGAAGGCGCCAAAGTCCCCTGGGGAGAACTGGATGTGACTCCTTACCGCGATGACCGCTTGGACGAAAATAAAGCGAATCGCAAGGGAATGTTGATTATGACACCTGAATCACTTTCGATCCATAACAAAAAAGTGATTTTGTTCGATGATGTGCTCTATACCGGACGGACGATTCGCGCAGCGATGGATGCCCTGATGGACTGTGGAAGACCGCAGAACATTCAGCTGGCTGTACTCGCAGACCGCGGACACCGGGAACTTCCAATTCGACCTGATTTTATCGGCAAGAATGTGCCGACTTCCAAATCAGAGGAGATCGAAGTTGCACTCATGGAAACGGACGGACAGGACGAAGTCAAAATCACTCAGAACCGGGGGGAGCAAGCATAATGATTACACAGACAGCATTGAGAGACCGAAGCTTGCTTGGACTGAAGGAACTTAGTCGAGGAGAAATCGAGTCCATTCTGAACAGAGCGGCTCACTGGGAAGCGCAGAAAGAGAAACTGGCTCCTGTACTGGAATCACGCTTTGTTGCGAACATGTTCTTCGAGAACAGCACACGTACCCGCTTCTCCTTCGAAATGGCAGAGAAACGCCTGGGTGCACAAGTGCTGAACTTTACGGCAGCCGCATCCAGTGTGGAAAAAGGAGAGTCCATCTACGATACGGTACGAACACTTGAGTCGATGGGCATTGATGCAGGCGTGATCCGGTTGAAACCGGCAGGCGTTCTGCAACAACTGGCTCAGAAAGTGAATGTACCACTCGTGAACGCCGGAGACGGCAACAATGAGCATCCCACACAGGCGTTGCTGGATCTCTACACGATGAGGAAAGCATTTGGCGAACTGAAAGGCTTGCGTGTTTCCATCATTGGTGACATTCTGCATAGCCGTGTAGCTCGTTCCAATCTGTGGGCACTGCAAAAGTTTGGTGCAGATGTACGCTTCTGTGCTCCGCAAACGATGCAGGCACCGGAACTCGCAGAGCATGCTCCTTATGTCGGTCTTGAAGAAGCGCTTGATGCAGATGTGGTCATGATGCTCCGTGTTCAACTGGAACGTCATCAACATGGCTTAATTACTTCAGCTGAGGATTATCGCGAACACTACGGATTGACGGAAGAACGGGCATCACGCCTAAAACCAAGCACCATTATCATGCACCCTGCTCCTGTGAATCGCAATGTCGAGGTAGATGACGCGGTTGTGGAGAGTGAAGCATCGCGGATCTTCCCACAGATGGCAAACGGCGTTCCAATCCGCATGGCGGTTATGGAACGTGCGATGAAACTGTAACAGGGTCTGGCTGTGGGTCATAGGCTGACGGTACGGTAGTTCTTATAGAGCAATAAGAGAGTACACGATAAAGAAAATCATCCGGTTTGCCTGGTAAGCCGGACAGAACCGAAGCGGAGGGCAATTATGCTACAGATTATAAAAAACGCGAACGTCTTGAACCAAAAAGGGGAACTTGAACGGAAAACCATCATTATAGATGAAGGTAAAATTAAAAAGATCGCTGGTCTGGAAGACCAAGCCGTTCTGGATGCCGAAAAGTCAGCGCAAAGTGTGACAGACGCATCAGGCAAACTGGTTATTCCGGGATTGATCGATATGCACGTACATCTGCGTGAACCTGGATTCGAACACAAAGAGACGATCGAGACAGGTGCCCGTTCAGCAGCACAAGGTGGTTTTACAACAATCGCTTGCATGCCGAACACAAGACCAGTAACAGATACAGCGGAAGTTGTGAAGCTGGTACTGGATAAGGCCAAAGAAGCCGATCTGGTTAAAGTGTTGCCTTATGCAGCCATTACAAAAAATGAACTGGGTCGTGAACTTACCGATTTTGCCGCATTAAAAGAAGCAGGCGCTATTGGATTCACGGATGACGGTGTAGGCGTACAAAACGCTCAAATGATGAAAGATGCCATGAGCCTCGCGGCAAGCATGGATATGCCAGTGATCGCTCACTGTGAAGATGACTCACTGGTTGTTGGTGGATATGTGACGGAAGGTGAGTTTTCGAAGCGTCACGGAATCAAAGGGATTCCAAATGAATCCGAAGCCATCCACGTTGGCCGTGATATCTTGCTCGCAGAAGCAACGGGAGTTCATTACCACGTCTGCCACGTAAGTACAGAGCAATCGGTTCGTCTGATTCGTCTGGCGAAGTCCATCGGCATTAAAGTAACTGCTGAGGTATGTCCGCACCATCTGGTGTTGTCGGATGAAGATATCCCAGGCATGGACGCCAACTGGAAAATGAACCCGCCGCTGCGTTCACCACGCGATGTGCAGGCTTGTATCGAAGGTTTGCTGGACGGCACGCTGGATATGATCGTAACTGATCACGCGCCACACAGTGAAGAAGAAAAAGCCAAAGGCATGGAGCTGGCACCTTTCGGAATCGTAGGATTCGAAACAGCCTTCCCACTGCTGTACACCAAGTTTGTGGAAACAGGACTGTGGAGCTTGGACTTCCTGGTGAAACGTATGACAGCTGATCCGGCACGTGTATTCCGACTGGATACAGGCAAACTGGAAGAGGGAGCACCAGCCGATATCACAATGATTGACCTGAACGAGGAAAAAGCAGTTGATCCTGCAACGTTTGCAACCAAAGGAAGAAACACACCATTCACAGGCTGGAAGCTTAAAGGCTGGGCCGTACAAACTTGGGTGGATGGCAAAAGCGTGTGGGATAACACGGTACAACAGTAAAACGGTAATTTAGTAAATTTATAAATTACTAACTCTATATCTTTAAAACAGTAACAGTAATTCTTAACTTTTTAAAACAACACATCTTTCTAATTCTAAAACTTAATCTACAACTTTTACACCAGTAACATCTTTTCAACTAACTCGAGGCAAATCATGCCGAGAGTCTAACATACGAAACAAGCAAAGTTGAATGTCATGATTTTGAACTTGGATACCAACGTAACTGCGGAGCGGACAGAAAAGACCCGAAGAAGCAAAGCGTTCGCCTTTATCACCGGATTACATCATTTGAAAAATGATAAAAAGTAATCCGGGGATAACAGCGATCAAAGGGTTTTCTGTACGCGGAGCCGCACAATCGTAACGCTCCCAAAGTTCAACCCAAATGCCATTCAACGTTGATAAACACAGAGGAGTGAAATGGGATGCAGGCACAGGCAAGATTATTGTTGGAAGACGGCACACTGTTCACCGGGAAAGCATTTGGTGCTGAAGGTGAAACGACAGGTGAGGTCGTTTTTAATACGGGAATTACAGGCTATCAAGAGGTGCTTTCGGATCCTTCCTATTGCGGTCAAATCGTAACCATGACGTATCCGCTGATCGGAAACTACGGCATTACGCGTGATGACTTTGAGTCGATTCGTCCATACGTGCACGGTTTCGTTGTACGTCGTCATGAGCCAACGCCAAGCAACTGGCGTGCGGAATATAGCGTAGACAATCTGCTTAAGGAATACGGTATCGTAGGAATCAGCGAAATTGATACACGCATGTTGACTCGCCGGATTCGTCACCACGGCACAATGAAGGGAATTCTCACAACAGGATCGAAGCCTGTGGAAGAACTGCTGGAGATGATGGGAGACACTACCATTGCCGAGCTGCGTAACCAAGTGCCATTGACTTCTACAGAGCATGTCTACAACAGCCCGGGAACGGCTGAGCGTATTGTGCTCGTGGATTATGGTGCTAAAACAGGAATCTTGCGCGAACTCAGCAAACGTAACTGTGACGTTGTTGTTGTTCCACACGATGTAACAGCAGACGAGATTCGTCGCTTGAACCCGGACGGCATTCAACTGTCCAACGGCCCTGGGGACCCGAAAGACGTACCTCATGCAGTTAAGATGATCAGTGAACTGCTTGGCGAATACCCGATCTTCGGTATCTGCCTGGGTCACCAGTTGTTCGCACTTGCGGCAGGAGCAGACACCGAAAAACTTAAGTTTGGACATCGCGGAGGAAACCACCCGGTGAAAGAACTGGAGAGCGGACGTTGCTTCATCACATCCCAGAATCACGGATTTACCGTAAACGAAGAGTCTGTGAAGAACACAGATCTGGAAGTTACACATATCAACAATAACGATAAGACCATTGAAGGTCTGAAACATAAATCATTCCCGGCATTCTCGGTTCAATATCACCCTGAAGCAGCCCCGGGTCCTTACGACAACAGCTATCTGTTCGACCGCTTCATCGAGATGATTCGCGAGCACAAGATCACTAACCCGCAAAAGCCGCGTCAAGCCGTATTGGCAGCCGCAGTGAAAGGAGCACAATAACATGCCGATTAACAAAGATCTCAAAAAAATCCTGGTGATTGGTTCCGGTCCAATCGTCATCGGTCAAGCGGCCGAGTTCGACTATGCCGGTACACAAGCTTGCCAGGCTCTGAAAGAAGAAGGCGTGGAAGTTGTACTTATCAACAGCAACCCGGCGACCATTATGACGGATACCAACATGGCTGACAAAGTCTACATTGAGCCAATCACACTGGATTTTGTAACCCAAATCATTCGTCAGGAGCGTCCAGACGGCTTGTTGCCAACACTGGGTGGTCAGACAGGTCTGAACATGGCTGTGGAACTGGCACGTGCAGGCGTGTTGGAACGTGAAAATGTAAAATTGCTCGGAACGCAGCTGACATCCATCGAGAAAGCGGAAGATCGTGATCTGTTCCGTGACCTGATGCGTGAACTTGAACAGCCTGTACCTGAGAGTGTGATTGTAACGACACTTGAAGAATCACTTGAATTTGCAAATGAGATTGGTTATCCAATCATCGTGCGTCCAGCCTATACACTGGGCGGAACAGGTGGCGGAATCTGTGCGAACGAAGAAGAGCTGCGCGAAACTGTGGCAGCGGGAATTCGTTATAGCCCAATTGGGCAATGTCTGGTCGAGAAGAGCATTGCAGGCATGAAAGAAGTCGAGTATGAAGTTATGCGGGACAAAAACGATAACTGTATCGTTGTCTGCAACATGGAAAACTTTGACCCGGTAGGTGTTCATACAGGCGACAGTATCGTTGTAGCACCAAGCCAAACTTTGTCGGACCGTGAATATCAAATGCTGCGTTCAGCTTCACTGAAAATCATCCGTGCCCTGAACATCGAGGGTGGATGTAACGTACAGTTTGCACTGGACCCACACAGCTTCCAATACTATGTTATCGAAGTTAACCCACGGGTAAGCCGTTCATCGGCTCTGGCTTCCAAAGCAACGGGTTATCCGATTGCGAAAATGGCTGCCAAAATTGCCATGGGTTACACACTGGACGAAATCGTGAACCCGGTAACAGGCCAAACGTATGCTTGCTTCGAGCCTACACTGGATTATATTGTGAGCAAAATCCCACGCTGGCCGTTCGACAAGTTCATCTCGGCGAACCGTAAACTGGGAACTCAGATGAAAGCAACAGGCGAAGTGATGGCTATTGGCCGGACATTTGAAGAGTCGATTCACAAAGCAGTGCGTTCCCTGGAGATTGGCGTACACCGCCTCTACCTGAAGGATGCCGAAACGCTGGATGAAGCTACGCTGAACGAGCGTCTGATCAAAGCAGATGATGAGCGTATCTTCCTGATTGCCGAAGCATTCCGCAGAGGGTATACGTTGCAACAACTGCAGGATCTGACCAAGATTGACTGGTGGTTCCTGGACAAAATCGAAGGTCTGATCGCATTCGAAGATCGCATTCGCGAAGAATCCGAATTGTCTTCCGATATTCTGTATCAAGCGAAACGCCTTGGATTCACAGACCGTGCCATTGCTGAACTGCGTGCGCAAGGTCAACCAGGAGGCACATTAACAACTGAAGCGGAAGTTAGAACTCGTCGGGAAGCAGAGAACCTGCGCCCGGTGTACAAAATGGTAGATACATGTGCAGCTGAGTTTGAAGCAACAACGCCATATTACTACTCAACATACGAGACAGAGAACGAAGTGATCCCTTCCGACAAGAAAAAAGTTGTGGTACTGGGTTCAGGACCAATCCGGATCGGTCAAGGGATCGAGTTTGACTACTCTACTGTACACGCAGTATGGGCTTTGCAAAAAGCAGGCTATGAAGCAGTCATTATCAACAATAACCCGGAGACGGTGTCTACGGACTTTAATACATCGGATCGCCTGTACTTTGAACCGCTCTTCTTCGAAGATGTCATGAACGTGATTGAACAGGAGAAACCAGTAGGGGTTATCGTACAGTTCGGTGGTCAAACGGCCATCAACCTGGCAGCGCCACTGCGTAATGCAGGTGTAACCATTCTCGGAACGGATCTGGAAAGCATCGATGAGGCGGAGGATCGCAAGAAATTCGAACGTCTGCTCTCCCGTCTGGAGATTGCACAGCCAAAAGGTAAAACGGTCATTTCCGTTGATGATGCGGTAGAAACGGCTCAAAGTCTGGGCTACCCGGTACTGGTTCGTCCTTCCTATGTACTCGGCGGTCGTGCGATGGAGATTGTATACTCCGATGCTGAATTGCTGACATACATGGAACAGGCAGTTAAAATCAATCCGGAGCATCCGGTCCTGATCGACCGTTACATGATGGGTAAAGAAGTTGAGGTTGACGCCATCTGTGATGGTGAAACGGTATTGATCCCGGGAATCATGGAACATATCGAGCGTGCAGGGGTTCACTCGGGTGACTCCATCGCGGTATATCCTCCTCAACACCTGTCCCAGGATTTGAAAGAGAAAATTGTAGAGATTACAATCAAAATTGCGAAAGAACTGAAAACGGTAGGTTTGGTCAACATCCAGTTTGTTATCCATGATGGCCAAGTGTACATTATCGAGGTGAACCCGCGTTCATCCCGTACCGTACCATTCCTGAGCAAAGTAACCAACATTCCGATGGCAAACTTGGCAACTCAAGCCATTCTGGGTGTGAAACTAAAAGATCTTGGTTATGTTGACGGGCTGTGGCCTGAATCGGATCATGTATCTGTTAAAGTTCCGGTCTTCTCCTTCGCGAAGCTGCGTCGTGTAGAGCCAACCCTCGGACCTGAGATGAAGTCTACAGGTGAGGTTATGGGCCGTGACCCGAATTACGCTAAAGCGTTGTTCAAAGGTCTCATCGGCGCAGGAATGAAAATTCCGGCAACCGGAGCGATTGTTGTGACTGTAGCAGACAAAGACAAGGACGAAGCGGTTCCTTTGCTCGAAGGTTTCTACAGACTGGGTTACAAAATCATGGCTACCGGCGGAACAGCAGCTGCGCTTGAAGCAGCGAACATTCCGGTAACGACTGTGAACAAATTAAGTGAAGGTTCGCCGAACATTCTGGATATGATCCGTAGCGGCGAAGCAAACTTTGTCTTCAACACACTCACCAAAGGCAAAACACCGCAACGTGATGGATTCCGTATCCGTCGTGAAGCGGTAGAAAACGGCATTGTATGTATGACTTCATTGGATACGATTCGTGCGCTGCTGATCATGCTGCAAACGATCAACTTCTCTTCTGAAGCAATGCCTGCCTTTATAAAATAAATATTCACTGATGAAGGACATCAGTCAGCCTGCGGGCTGGCGGGATGTCCTTTATATCGGGCAAAAACGGAAAAAATGAGCAAGTGGAGGGGAGCGCTGGTGATGAATCAAGCGAGTTTCAATGAAATGGCTGGCCGTCTGATGGTGGCACTCGATTATCCTGGAGCGGAAGAAGCGAAAGCATTGGTACAAGCTCTTGAAGGCATTCCCTGTTATCTGAAAGTGGGTATGCAGCTGTTCTACGCAGCAGGACCGGACTTCATTCGGGAGCTGAAATCCAAAGGTTATTCCGTTTTTCTGGATGTGAAAATGCATGACATTCCCAACACCGTTCGTGGCGGTGCTGAGAGTATCACACGTCTTGGGGTAGACATGTTTAATGTGCATGCCGCGGGTGGAACGATCATGATGCGTGCTGCACGTGAAGGTGCTGAGGCAGCAATCGCTGCCGATCCTTCCCTTAGCAAGCCCGAGATCATTGCAGTCACCCAACTCACCAGTACAAGTCTGGAAACGATGAATAACGAGATTGGCATCCCGGGAAGTGTGGAAGCTGCTGTGGTCCGTTATGCAGGATTGGCCCAAGAGGCCGGACTGGATGGGGTTGTTGCTTCTCCACTGGAAGTGCCTGCAATTCGGGCAGCGTGTGGCAGTGCTTTTCACACCGTTACACCAGGAATTCGTCCAGCGGGTAGTGGTCTGGGAGATCAGACACGAGTCTTGACGCCGGGTGAAGCCATCGCCAGAGGAAGTCATTACATTGTTGTAGGCAGACCCATTACAGGCGCTCCCAATCCTCGTGAAGCGGCAGAAACCATTTTGAAGGAGATGTTGAACGCATGATCGAACTGAATGAGATTCCGAATCATATTGCTTCCCAACTGTTGAAAATTAAAGCCGTGGCGTTACGTCCGCAGCAGCCATTTACATGGACATCCGGCATCAAATCACCAATATACTGCGATAACCGCTTAACGATGTCCTATCCCGAGATTCGCAACGATATCGCTGAAGCCTTTGCAACGATCATTCGTAACCAATACCCGGATGCAGCAGTCATTGCAGGTACGGCAACTGCGGGTATCCCGCATGCTGCCTGGGTGGCTCAGAAGCTGGATCTGCCGATGGCCTACATTCGTGATAAAGCGAAAGGACACGGCAAGGAGAACTTGATTGAAGGTCTGATTACCGAAGGACAGAAAGTGGTTGTCATCGAAGATCTGATCTCTACAGGTGGAAGTTCGATCAAAGCAGCCGAAGCTGTACGCGTTGCAGGTGCAACACCGTTGGCTGTGCTTGCCATTTTCAGCTACCAGCTTGATAAAGGTGTTAAAGCATTTGAAGATGCTGGAATTCCACTTCAGACGCTATCTAATTACACCGCGCTGATGGATGTGGCTTTGGCTCAGGGAACGATTCAGGAAAGCGATTTTGAATTGCTAAAATCCTGGCGTGAAGATCCTTCTTCATTTGGTAAATAATATCATTGATACCTCGAAAAAATGTTCATGAATGAACGGTATCAAAATTGTAATGATTGCCGTCATAGCGGCAAAAGCATCGAATATGCAAGAGGCATCCCGCACTTTGGGGTGCTTTTTTCGTTTGTTCATCAAAATATTAACTTTTTCTCTCTACCGTTGTAAAAAGCTTGTAACTTTTAGTTGGGATCGGTCGTTTATAATTCAGTGTAGGTTGGAACAGATTTCTAATTTTAGGTTTTTTGAAGAAATGATCGGGATATCAAGAAAGGATGAGCGTGATTGCTGGCATGAAGAATTTATTTCTCAGAAAAAGACCTGCCAAGAGCCAGTCAGGCGATGAACATCAACAAGAGGAAACACCGTTGGAAGCATCGACGGAGTCGGGGGAAAATACATACATAAGTGACCCAGCGCACCCGACAAGTGAAGCATCTTTATCTGAAAGTGGAATTGGTTCGGATGAAGTGGCTGCAACGGCTGTCACCACCGTTGATGAACCCCAGAAGAAGATCAAACCAAAGAAGGATATGTTGCCTCCATATGATGGACCTGTACTGGAGGTGCGTAACGTGCATCGCAGTTTCCAGACAGGCAGTCGCATTGTCCATGTGCTCAAAGGCATTGATATGGAAGTGAATCCGCAACAACTAGTCATGCTGAAGGGGCGATCGGGCTCAGGCAAAACAACACTGCTGAATATGCTCGGTGGACTGGATCAGCCTTCAAGTGGAGACATTCTGTTCTCTGGCCAGCCTCTTCAGGATTGGGGAGACCGGCGGCGAACCGCTTTGCGGCGCAAAGAGATCGGTTTCATTTTTCAGGCATATGCACTCATGCCCTTATTATCTGCTTGGGAAAATGTAGAACTGTCGCTGCGAATGGCGGACGTTCCGCGAGCGGAGTGGAAGGACAGGGTTGGTCACTGTCTGGATCTGGTTGGACTATCCAAACGGGTGAAGCACCGGCCATTCGAGATGTCCGGGGGAGAACAACAGCGGGTGGCTATAGCCAAGGCGATTGCCCATAGACCCAGATTATTGCTTGCGGATGAACCTACAGCGGAACTGGATTCCAAGATGGGCGCTCAGGTCATGGCCGTATTCCGCAATATTATTGAAGTAGAACAAGTAACGATATGTATGACTACACACGATCCTACAATTTTGGAGGTTGCGGACCATGTTTATGAAATGGCGGACGGCAGATTTATCAAGTAAAGGGGCCGCTCCGAAGAGGGGGAAACGCGCAGCACTTATTGTACTTGGTGCGATAATGCTTGCAACGATGTCCGGCTGCTCATTGCTGCCGTCAGAAACAGAGGAAGAAGTACTTCCGCCTATTACACCACCAACGATCTCCAAGAAACCGGAATATGAAGTCCGGACGGAAACGTTGGAGAAAAAAGTAAGTGGTAGTGGCAAGATGATGAGTCAGCGGGAAGAGAAGGTGTACTTCACGCTTGATGGCATGCATATCAAAGAGTTAAATGTTAAACCAGGGGATAAAGTGAAAAAGGGTCAACTTCTTGCTGTCCTCGATGTGGAGAGTGTGGAGAAGGAGATCCGTGGCAAGAAACTGGCTATTCGCAAATCCGAAGTTCAAATGAAGGAAACACTCCGCAAGAAGGATGAGATGGACCCGGTAGAGTTCGAAGAATCAACGATTGCGTTTGAAGAACTGCGCCAGGAACTCGCTGATCTGGAGGAACAACTGGGCAAAGCCACGTTGACAGCTCCGTTTGGCGGTACCGTTATTGCTGTGCAGGTAGAGAAGGGTGCAGCCGTGAAAGCGTATGATCCGATTGCTACGATTGCGGATACATCCAATCTGGTTGTGGCAGCTACCTTTGCCAAGGAAGATCTGGAGAAGTTCTCCGCGGGTATGAAGGCAGAAGTAGATATTAATGGAGCTGGTAAAGTCTCTGGCAAAATTAAAGTTATGCCTATCGCGGAAGCATCGGGAAGCGGCAGTGGCGAAGGGACGGGTGAAGGCGGTACGCCTCCAACCAAGGAAACGCTGGATAAGTATGTTATCGTTACACTTGCGAAAATGCCAAAAGGCGTCGAACGTGGTACACCACTATCGGTCTCGATTGTAACACAGCGTACCGAGAACGCAATTGTGATTCCTGTATCCGCTTTACGCTCCATCGGTTCAAGAACGTATGTGCAAGTGGTGGAGAGTGATGGCAGCAAGCGTGAAGTGGACGTTGAAGTTGGTCAGCAGACATCGACAGATGTCGAGATTCTGAAAGGTCTGACCGTAGGCCAGAAAGTAGTGGGACGCTAATGGGGCTGCCATTGCTTCGGCTGCTGTTCCGCAAAATGTGGAACACGCGCTGGATGACCTTCAGCACACTGATCGGATTGATTGTGGCGGTAGCGTTCACCGTCAGTATTCCAATGTATGCCGATGGTGCGTTGAAACGGGTCGTCGCGCAAACGCTGCAGGATAACAGTGAAGGGTTGCCAGCCGGTTCGTTGCTTATGAGTTATCAGGCACCCGGTGGCGTGAAGACAGACACACGGGGTCTGGATGAAGTAGATCGTTATATTCGAGAGGATGTCCCTCGCGATATTGGTTTTCCTTTTCATACGTATGTGAATTCGAGATCTATTCGCAGCACAGAGGTGAGCCCGGAAGATCCAACCAAAGTGGATGCCAGCAGGGCGCGCAGTATGAGTCTGGGTACGATGAGTGGGCTGGATGCACAGGTGAATTACTCTGCCGGGGTGAAACCTGGAAACCAGGTCAAAGATGACACGATCGAGGCAGTCATGTTGGAAGAGGGCATGTACCGTAACGACCTGCATATCGGTGACATTCTGGAATATCCGGTGTATAGCGGTCTTGATATCACGTTACGTGTGAAGATTACGGGTTCCTTCAAGGCAGATGATCCGAACAGCCCTTACTGGGTACAAGGATTTGACGGCATGATGAATGGACTTTATGTGGATGAATCGGTTTTTAATGATGTTTTACTGAAGGAAAAAGGGATTCCACTTCAAAATTCACGTTGGTATTATGCCTTTGATCTGAAAGAAATTCAAACCAGCCAGTTATCAGGTCTGACTTCCATGCTGGAAAGGCTGGATATCGATCTGTACCAGCGGCTGAAAGATACAAAAGTGGACATCACCTTTGGTGATCTGCTCAAGCAGTTCCGCAGTCAGAGTCTGCAACTGCAGACGATGTTGTTTACCTTGGCAGCACCGATGATTGCGATGGTCTTTTATTTTATTGCGATGAATGCCAGACAGTCATTACAGAAGCAAGAGAGTGATATTGCGGTATTGCGCAGCCGTGGAGCTTCAGCTCGGCAGATCTTCTCTCTCTACCTGCTTGAAGGCATATTTCTGGGCGCTATTGCGCTGGTTATTGGGCCGTTGCTTGGTTGGTTTATGGCCAAGAGTATCGGTTCAGCAAGTGGCTTTCTCTCGTTCGTAGATCGGAAGTCTATTCCGATCGGTGTATCAAAAGAAGCTATTCTCCTGGGCGTAGCAGCGGTCCTTGTTGCGATCATCGCATCACTTATCCCTGCGATAACCTATGCACGGGCAACCATTGTATCTGCCAAACGGCGGCAAGCACGGACAGACCGTGCTCCAGTATGGCAACGCTGGTTCCTGGACGTTGTGTTACTGGGTCTGGCTGGATATGGATACTACCTGTTCTATGAACGTCAGATGTTGACCTTCCAGACCGGAATGACAACCGATCAGCTGCAGGTACAGCCGTTTCTGTTCTTTGTACCCGCACTCGCGATTTTTGCGCTCGGACTATTCTTCCTGCGCTTGTTCCCGTGGATTTTAAAGCTCATCCAGCTGATCGGTCGCAAATTTCTCCCGGTCCCGTTGTATCTGACTTTAACGCAGTTATCACGTTCATCATCTTCTTATTATCCGTTGATGATCCTTCTTGTACTGACACTGGGACTTGGGGTGTACAACTCGGCTGCTGCTCGGACGATTGATCTGAATTCCACTGAGCGTACCTTGTACCGTTATGGTTCTGATGTGATTATGCAGACGGTGTGGGAAGGAACACCTGAGGTTAAACCCGGTGGTTCTGGACAGAATGGCGGTACTGGTGGAGGTCAACAAGGTGGTGGCAATGGAGGAGGAGGTTCTGCTGGTGGTGGTTCCGGCGGAGGCAATGGCGGTGGAGGTGCTCCAGGTGGTGGCGGTTCTTCGCAGCCATCCAAAGTCATCTACTCCGAACCTCCATTCGAAGTGTTCCGCAGATTAGACGGGGTTGAACATGCAGCACGAGTGCTGCAGACCAAAGGTAATATTATCGTCTCTGGTAAATCGGGCGGACAGGGGATGCTGGTCGGAATTGATAATGTGGATTTTGCTCAAGTGGCATGGTTCCGCAATGATCTGTTCCCGGCACATCCCTACAAGTACCTTGACTTGCTTGGTAAATATGAAGGGGCTGTATTGATCTCTTCCAAATTTGCTGACAAATTTAAGTTGAAAACTGGAGACCTCGTCTCCATGGGTGTACAGGGACAGGCGATTGAATTCGTCGTGTTTGGGATCATTCCTTACTGGCCAGCCCAATATCCGGATCAGATGCCATTCTTCGTGGCGAATCTGGATTATATCTATGATCAGGTGCCTTTGATTCCTTATGAGGTATGGCTGAAAATGGAACCGGATGCCAAAGTGGCTCCATTAATGGAGAAACTCGCAGCAGAAGGCATTGAGTTATCTTCTGTGCGTGACGTACGTACCGAATTGGTATCTCAGGGTAAACATCCGTCAAGAGGTGGCGTATTCGGGATACTGAGCCTTGGATTCCTGGTATCGGTTATCATCTCGTTGATCGGATACGTGCTGTACTGGTTCTTCAACCTGTCCGGACGTGTTGTGCAGTTTGGTGTATTACGGGCCATGGGTTTATCCCGGGCACAACTGAGCGGTATGCTGCTGCTGGAGCAGGTGTTCACAGCGGGGCTATCGATCCTGCTAGGTATTGGAATTGGTCAGGTATCCAGTCGTTTATTCCTGCCATTCCTGCAAACGACGGATAATGTATCTGCTCAGGTACCTCCGTTTCGGATTGTGTTTGAACAGCAAGATATGTTGCAACTGTATGGGGTCACCGTAGTGATGCTGGTTATTGGTGCAACGATGTTGCTCTGGCAGATTCGCAGATTGCGTGTTCACCAGGCAGTCAAAATGGGAGAGGAGAGGTAAGCGTGATCCAATGCGAAGGACTTGTCAAAATTTTTAAATCCAGCGATGTGGAAGTCGTTGCCCTTCAGGGTCTCAACCTGACTGTCAATCAAGGTGAAATGATGGCCATCATCGGTAACAGCGGTAGCGGTAAATCCACACTGCTGAATATTCTGGGCGGGCTTGATCGTCCTACGGCTGGTACGGCCGTTGTGGGAGACTGGAATTTGCTCAAGATGACAGATGCCCAATTGGTCGAATACAAACGTCATACGGTAGGTTTTATCTGGCAAAATAACGGTCGTAACTTGCTGCCTTATCTCACGGCACTGGAAAATGTGGAGACTCCCATGATTCTGGGAGGCAAGCGAGATCGTGCTTATGCAAAACAGTTGCTTGAATGGGTAGGCCTTAAGGATCGGATGCATAACAAATTGCATCAATTGTCAGGAGGAGAGCAACAACGGGTAGCAATTGCGATCTCCTTATCCAATCGTCCCAAAATTCTGCTTGCAGATGAACCTACCGGTTCGGTCGATTCCGAGACATGTGATACAATCATGGGCATTTTCCGAAGAATGAACAAGGAGCTCGGCGTTACGATTGTCATCGTTACCCATGACTTGACGCTTGCTGGCAAGGTAGACCGGATCGTTGCGATTCGGGACGGCTTGACCAGTACTGAGTTTGTGAAGCGCAACCCGAATCTGGATGATGAGCATAACTTGTCCGAGGCGGGTATGCCGGACATCCATGAAGCATTTGTCATTATAGACCGTGCAGGACGACTTCAGGTGCCAAAAGAGTATCTGGAGGCCTTATCCATTGATAACCGGGCGACATTGGAATTTGACGGTGAACGTATTGTTATTACACCGCCAAGATAATTAATGAGGGGGAATTGGGAAATGAAGAACAGGTTGTGGGGAAAACGTGTGCTGGCTGTCATGGCTACTGCGACGCTAGCATTGCCGCTGATTGCTGGCTGTACGGCAAGTGAGGCGAAAGATACAGAGCAACGTGTATTACGTGTGGCTACAATGTGGGGAGGACAAGACGACAGTTATTTCCGTCAACAGTTTACTGATGCTTTTGAGCTGACCCATCCCAATGTAACCATTGAGATTGTAGCTGCTGTTGATCAGAGCAGCATGTACGGGTATGGCAACACCGAAGAACAGCCGGAAGTTCCGGATACGATGGAAAGTCTGAAGAAGATTATGACTGGCGATAACCCGGTTGACGTCATCGTGGCGGATACCGCTACTGTCAAATCATTAATTCAGGAGAATCTGGTGAAACAGCTGGACCCATTAATGCAAGAAGACAAGTTTGATACCACTGACATTGTTCCTAGTGTGCTGGAGGGTATCAAAGATCTGGGGGATCAGAGCATCTATGCATTGACACCAACGTTTTCATCTTCCGCTTTGTTCTATAACAAGGGCATGTTTGAAAAAGCAGGCGTGGAACCGCCAACGGACAATATGACTTGGGACGATATCTTCAATCTGGGTACCCGACTTACAAAAGGTGAGGGTAAAGATCACGTATTTGGTTTCGCCTTCACGACATATCAGGGTGGTTCGCCTTACTACTCCATGCAGCAGTACTACAGCGCGTTGCAGCTGAAGACGTTTGATGACAAAGCAGAGAAGATGACCGTAGATTCTCCTCAATGGGAGAAAGTGTGGAGCACCATCAGCAAACTTGCCATTGACAAAGTCATCCCTAAAGGCGACGAACCACAGGATCAGAATCCGAGTGGACGTTATGATCCAGTACAGGGTGACCTGTTCCTGAGTGGCAAGGCAGCCATGGCTATTGGTGATTACAGCTATATTAATCAATTAATTGATGCCAATAAAAATGCGGATAAAATGAAAGACTTTACGAAAGTGGATTGGGATGTGGTAACACCTCCAGTTCACCCGGAAGCTCCTGAAATTGGAGGCAGTATCTACCTGAGCAATCTCATGGCGATCAATAGTGCGGCTCAGAACCCGGATGATGCGTGGGAACTGATCAAGTACATGAACAGTGAGGACTGGGCTAAGATCAAAGCACGTAGCAGCTATGAGATGGTATCCCGGAAGAGCTTCATTAAGCCCAAAGACGGCCTGGATTACAACATTCAAGCATTCTATTCTTTGAAGCCGATTCCGCCAACCAATACCAATCTGGATAAAATGTATCAAAAATCCCCAGGCTTATGGCAAGTCAATGAAAAAGGCATGGAATATTTCAATCAGGTACTTGAGAACAAAAAGACACCAAAAGAAGCGCTTGGTGAGTGGGCAGCGAAAGGAAACGAGATGCTGCAGAAATTGAAAAAAGATCCTAAAGCTACGTTTCAATGAGATTTGATGAAGTAGTCATATCATAAGTTAAGGATATAGTCGCTGAAGATTTTAATCTTTGGCGGCTATTTTTATGAAAATGGGGTATTCTACAAAAAGCAGGAATAAATGACGACTCCGGAAAGGACGAGCGGTATGCACTGGGTATATTTCAGCAAGTTGTATGCAACCAAATTTCAGGCAGGATGTCTGGCCAAACGTATGGAGCAGGATGGGTGGATTTACGGTCATAATGAACCAGCGGAAGTGGAAGTTTATCGATCACGTAAAGGACGTTACGGTGTGCGTTTTATTCCCTGACATTACCCCTTGACTTATAGGGTGACGATAGTGTATATTAATTAAGTCGCTGTTTTAATATTTTTTACTGACGCGGGGTGGAGCAGCCCGGTAGCTCGTCGGGCTCATAACCCGAAGGCCGCAGGTTCAAATCCTGCCCCCGCAATTTAGTTTCACTTGGATGATTTACAGCCATCATCTGCACGTTATACATTATGTTTAGGGCCCTTAGCTCAGTTGGTTAGAGCGGTCGGCTCATAACCGATTGGTCACAGGTTCGAGTCCTGTAGGGCCCATACTCTTAAAACCCTTGCCTAGCAAGGGTTTTTTTCTGTCTGCATATAAAAGGTATCTTGTTAATGGTGTCTTTCTAGTATGCCCTTTTTTTCGAATCACGATGTATGTCCATGCCATATCTCAAATCTCGCATATACTACCTTATCCCAACCCATAGGAGGTAGATTTCATGAGTCAATTTATTGATGCAAGAACCTCGCAGAATGCGAGTTTGGCTAACTCTATCGCCATTCCAATCCTTGTAATTAACACACCACAATTATTTGGCCAGATTGGTCTAGTCACAGGTGGCAGCATTGGAGCTAACCCACGGGTACAATTCAAAGGAACGGTGTCTGTGCAACTTCCTTTGGCACTTGTTGGTATAACCATCACAATTGTTAGGGGAACTTTGGCTACGGATCCTGTGATTTATTCCGCAACGTCTACGTTCAGCTTGAGTATACTTGCCCCTCAGATTATTACGTTCTCTGCAGATGACTTCAATCCGCCTATCACGCCTCAATTGACGTACACTGCATTTGTCAGTTCCAACTTGCTCGGTACGATCCGTGTAGGTCCTGAGAACTTTGACGGAGTGTTGTATTCCGACTAATATTGAGCGCTCATGCCTAAGTGAAACTAGATTAATATTCTTTTTAAATGAAGGTAATAACAGACCTGCCCTCAAAAGCAGGTTTTTTACCTGTTGAAGGGGAAAACTGAACTTCATCGAGTAGGTAGGGTTCTATGATATAATGCATTACAGAGATTGGAACGGTATTTACGAATAAAGTAAAACATGAATTTTTGAGAATCTTACGAAATTAGTGATAGAAAGCAGGTTTACCTTTAATGACGCAAAATGAAAGTCAACGTTTTCGTTACAGTGAAGCTCCGGTCTGGGATTGGCAGAGAGCTTATTATGAACAGAAGGGGTTACAAGCTTGGACAGAGAACCAAGTCCCTCAATATATTACGAGTAATCCGATGATTGCCACGGCGTATGCAGAGATGATCTTTGGCTTTCTTCAGGACCTCTCGAACAAGGGAAAGATCAGCGAGACCGTAACCATTCTGGAACTTGGAGCGGGGGTAGGGCGGTTGGCACACCAAATTCTCCTGAAACTGCTTGAGTTAAAGGGATTTGCCGCAATACAGTTACCGCCTTTCAGATATGTGATGACGGATCTGGTAGCGGAGAATGTGCTGGGTTGGCAGGAGCATCCATCCATGCAATCCTTTATTCAACAAGGTATAGTGGATTTTGCACGTTTTGACGCTGTAGTGGATACGGAATTGAATCTGGTCGTTGCAGGCACGGTTATTCGGCCCGGTGATCTGAAACAACCGTTGTTGTTGATTGCTAATTACTTTTTTGACAGCATCCCACAGGAATTAATCTACATTGGGGATGGCGAGATCTATGAGTGCGATCTGCTTGTACAGTCTCCGGATCGTCGTCTCGATCTTGAGCCTGCTGAGATGCTGAAGAACATGACGCTGAGTTATGAGTATCGCCGAGCACCGGAATACAGTGAGGATAACTATCCTTATCAGGAGCTTATCACATTGTACAAAGAGGAACTGGAGGATTCTCACATTTTGTTCCCAGCAATCGGGTTGTCTTGTCTCGAACGGTTGAACAAGCTGTCACAGTCAGGTTATGTGCTGATTACCGCTGATAAAGGGGATCATCGGCTGGATAACTGGAAGTTCGCAGAGCCACCTGAATTTGTTCTTCACGGGAGTTTTTCGCTAACCGCTAACTACCATGCCATTCAATATGTCTTGGAACAACAGGGTGCCCATACACGATTCACAACACATCATTATAAAGACCTGAATGTTGGGTGCATGTTGATGTTGGACGAACCCATCAGTTATGTGAACACACGTTTGGCCTACCATCGATTTGTCGAACGTTTTGGCCCGGATGACTTTTTCAGCATGAAACAATGGGTAGACTCTCGAATAGAAAGTATGGAGTTGAAGCATATTTTACCGTTTTGGCGTCTGGGCGGGTATGATGCGGAGTTCTTGATCCACAGTGCAACGCACATTTCAAGTCTTCTTCCTGATGCAAGTGATGAGGAAATGCTCGATATTCAGTCTGGTATTCATACGATGTGGTCGTCCTACTATGTGATGGAGCAGCAAGGGGGCCTCGCATTTCTGGCAGGGCAGCTATTATATGAGATGTATATGTATGAGGATGCGAAACGGTTTCTGGAGATATCATTGGTTGCAGATCCAAGTAACCATAATCCAGCCGTCTTGTACGATTTGTCTGTGTGCTGTTATGAACTTGAACTGGAAGAAGAAACCCTGTCATATACCCATAAAGTATTGGCTCTGGAACCTGATCATGAAGAGGCAGCAGCGTTGCTCAAGAGTTTCGAGTTGATCTGAACGGAACAATTTTAGTTTGTCTCCTATATGTCTAGAAATAGTGATGGTTGTATATAAAATTGAAACCTAATTGGATTGTAATCGTATTAATGGGATATTCAACCAAGTATCTGTTTAAGCAGAAAAGGAGACAGAGTTATGAAGAGAATGTTATCCGTTGCATTATATCCACTTGCTTGGGTGCTGGGGGCACTGAGCATCTTATCTGGAAATGAAAACAGCGTCCTATTGGTGAAAGATATCGCTACAGATCGAAGCTATGATGGGCAGGCTATCTATGATAGTATTGAACGTAGAAATGCCTAACTACATATCATTCAACTGTAAAGGTAATTGTGTCGTCTAGCAATAACATGAGAACCAATTACTCTTAAAGCAAAGTACGGTGAGCAGGAGTTCTGTCCGTACAACCTTTAAGCCGGTTTCGTACCTTATTCAGGTATGAACCGGCTTTTATTTATGAATGGGGGATACCAGATGAAGGTTATCATTGGACAACCGAGGTTGGAACAGCACCTGCTGCAGCTTGAAGCCGAACTCAAGCAACACTCTGATGCGGATATATTATTTTTTCCTGAAGGTTATCTGAACCAGAATGTTGAGGAAACTTGCAGGTTGGCGGCTGAATATGGGACCATGATTGTATCAGGTCATCGCAGACTGGACGAACGTCCAAAGGACCGAGCGATTATCATCAGTAAGGCTGGAGAGATTGTGTTGGAGAAAGCTAAATATACACCTGCTGAGACGGTTGAGGAACAGGGGTGGTTAATAAGCACTTTGTTGTGTGATGAGCTGGTCCTGCAAGGATTTGGAAATGAGAATATAGGGAATGTGGACATTGTGATGCATTCCATTGGTGTGGGCATGTTCAGTGAAAAGCAGTACAGTGAGTGGGTCGAAGAGGCTCGGCAGATCGCCATGAAGCATCAATGTATTGTCATGGGGACAAGCCATGCGGATGGTTCGTACCGTGATAGCGAGATCTCCATTCCGATCGCCTATTGTATAACACCTGATGGAGAGGTTGTTCTGGCATCCCGAAGTGATACACGTACTCGTACAATCCTTCTGGACAGAGGAAATACAGACCCTTCACCTCAGGAGTCACAAGAAAAACCACTGAAAATCTCCATCGACCCATCTGGTTAAGTTACCGGGCATGAATCCCAGATGAATGGGCTGATGAACTTGTCGAATAGCCCGATCACTTGCGCAGAATACGCATATGTTATGGCATACCTTGAAATTCAAAGGAGGCCAATCAAATGAGTCAAGTTGGATACGGTTGTGGCAATGTTGGTGGATTCGGCGGCGGATGGACTTCTACAAGTGCAATTCTTGTGCTTTTCATCCTGCTCGTGATCATCACAAAATCTTTCTGGCTGTAAGTCACGTATAGAAACGTGCAAACAGTGGCTCCGCTGAGACTTCAGCGGGGCTTTTCCTGTTTATAAGAAGCAACATATGCCATCCATGACATTTGACAACTGAAAACAATGTGCTTAAAATCACATAAGAGACTATTAACAGAGATTGAAGGGATAGCAATGCCGTTTATTCGCTTTAAAGGATTCACAGGTCCTCAGCTAGAGGAAGTTGTACCCCAAATTACAGAGCAGATGGCCCTAATTACTCATATTCCAAGGGAGAGAATGAAGGCAGAGCGTCATGATGTACAAGCGCTAACACCTTCTCCGGCTTCTATAGAGATTCTGATGTTTCAACGTGACCAGGAGATTCATAATCGGATTGCATCGTCGGTGCAAGCTATTTTGGAAGAAGCATACATGCCAGATGTGCATATTTTCTTCAATATATTGTCACCCACTTTGTATTATAAAAAAGGCAAGCCGCTGACAGATTATCGATTGGATTGAGATTAAGATTAAGATTAAGATTGTGAGGGACGAGCAGAGGTTGCTCGTCTCTTTGATTTACATATTTTTCGTATGTTTAGCAATGGGATGGTTCCTGTGAGCCCTGTTCAACGATAATGAGCATATCGCAGACATAATAAACAAGGCTCCACCGATAAGGTATACCCACCGAACGCCCAGTTGATCGGCGACTAGACCAAAGATGACTATGGATACACTCATCACCGTGGATATCAGGACGCCATGGGTGGCGTATACCTTGGTTAGGGATTCGACAGGTACACTGTTCTGAAGCGCTGTCTGCTGAGCCACATCACGAATCTGATGAACTGGACCCATGAGTATGCATAACACCAAAGCGAGCCATGGCAGGTTGTTTAGACCATAAACGACGGTCAGCAGGCTGAAGAGAAGGGAACCCATGGTCATACTAGCGATTAGATGCTTCTGAATACGTTTGGCCAGTGCAAGAGCCAGAATACCTCCAAGCATGGTTCCGGCAGCGTAACTCGAGTTCATGAGTCCCCACCAACCTTCTCCTCGTCCCAGAGCTTCTTTTGCAAAGGCTAGCGTAACAGCTCCGATCCAGATGGAACCCGCAAGAGCCTGGGCAATGTCCATAAGCGTGATCAGTCGTAACGATGGATTGTTCCAAAGTATACTCCAGCCTTCCCTCAATACATTTCGGGATACAGCAGATTTCTGGAGTTTTTCTACATTCTGTGTGAGCGAACCCATGGCAATCATGAAAATCAGAACGGCCCAGGACAGGCTTGTAGCTGCCCAGAAGGTCTGTGACGCCCCCCAGTTCATCACGGCGAATCCCGTCATGGCATAACCGACAATGGTTACAGTCTGATTGGAGAAAGATAGAAGGCTATTTGCTTTTATAAGGTCTTCACCTTGAACCAATCGTGGCGTTAAAGTCTTCAGTAACGGAGTTTCCCATCCGTCCAATAAGGATAGTATGACCACTCCGATCAATAGGAGTGGCAGTTGTGAAATCAAGTGATTTAACGAAATGGCTATACAGGTCATGATTAATGTTTTGGCTATGGAAATGCTGATCAATAGTTTGGAGAATGGGAAACGGTTCACAAGTAATGGCAAAGTGAAACCTGCTATTATGCGTGCAGTGATCTGAATCAGTGGAAACATTGCAGCAGAGAGTACCGATCCAGTGAGACCGTATATAAACGTAGTAATGACCATGATATATATGACATTAATAAGTGAGAGCAGCGTTTTAGCGGCCCAGTACGGATAAAATGCGATGTTCATGCCAATGATGTCCTTTCCGAAACGATATATCTATATTACGGGCATTGTCATCATTGCACCACAAACAAAGTTATCATTTTCCCGTCATTTCACCACAAAAAAACTGCCCAACAGGGCAGTCATCTTCTAATGCCTATAGTTCATGCCATAGCGAGTGTG
This sequence comes from Paenibacillus sp. CFBP 13594, assembly GCF_014842675.1. Classification (NCBI taxonomy): domain Bacteria; kingdom Bacillati; phylum Bacillota; class Bacilli; order Caryophanales; family Paenibacillaceae; genus Paenibacillus; species Paenibacillus sp. CFBP 13594. The sequence continues at coordinate 397,936 of NZ_JACYVQ010000005.1, read as the reverse complement.
AAGGCGATAAGCAACATCAGCAGGCTGGTCGTTCTGACCATAGTCATATAAGGCCTGCTGGGTTCGGCTTCACCCTGGGAAATCCAGCCATAACGTAGATACCAGCCGAATTTTGGGAAACAGAGATTGATGATACAGAGTACCATGAATATAAAAAAGAGGGTTCTCATACCCATCTTCCTTTCTCACTTACATAACGGATCTCATCTTAACGTTTGCGTCTGGTAAAAAAGACTACAATCAAAATGATAATGATGATAATTAACAGAAATTTCATGTATGTTCCTCCTGATGAATAGTTAGGTTATTGTGTAATGTTAGTTATCAACTATTACCCAAGAACCACATGACTTGAATAACTGTGTTACAATTAAAATATATTGATTTAATATCAACACATTCCGTTTGGTTAGTTTTCTCTCCTTATAATGTACGATTGCAGAATATATAAACATTAATGTGTGTGAGATGAAGGAGGAAGGCATGAGCCAACATAATCAACTCTCATTACAATGGGAATTTATCATCTCGAAAGTGAAATCCTCCGTGACCGTGGTCGATGCTACCTTGCCTGAGCTTCCGCTCATGTATGTAAACGAACACTTTACCCAACTGACAGGATACACGTATGAAGAGTCTGTCGGACACAATTGCCGATTTTTGCAAGGGCAGGATACAGACCCCGAAACGGTAATGCAGATTCGTGATGCATTAAAGAAACAACAATCCATTAAGATTGATATTTTAAATTATACAAAAAGTGGTCAGAAGTTCTGGAACGAACTGAATATTGATCCGATCTTTAATGAATCCGGAGAGTGTTTATATTTTGTAGGCATTCAATACGATATTTCAGAACGGAAGTATGCCGAACAGCAGTTGAAGTTTGCAACTTCCATGGCTGAGATGAACAGCAGAGGGCAATTGGAATTCATCGGCAAGTTGAATCACGAGCTTCGTACCCCGCTTAACGGCATTATGGGCATGATCGAACTTGCTAGTATGGGTGAAACTACGGATGAGCAGAAAGAATATCTGGAGCTTGCACGTCAATCAGGTGAGGCGCTGCTGAACATCATTAACAATAGCCTGGATATGGCGAAGCTGGGCAGAGGCAAAATGGATGTTGAAAACATTGAGTTTCAACCTCTGAAGCTGATTCAACAGATTGTGAAGACACATGAACCTGCGGCACAGAATAAACACATACGTTTGCTCTGTCATGCTGATCTGAATGTTCCTGATGTGCTTATCGGTGATCCGCTAAGACTTCGGCAGGTACTGGATAATTTGCTGAGTAATGCGATCAAGTTCACAGAACAAGGTGAAGTGCAGTTACAGGTGGATGTGAGGCAACAACTGATGGATACCGTTGTATTGGTATTCTCTGTACGTGATACGGGAATTGGCATTCCTCCGCATCAGATCGAACAATTGTTTGATGCATTTACTCAGACCGACATCTCCCATGCGCGCCGATTTGGCGGAAGCGGTCTTGGTCTGACCATCTGCAAAGAACTGTTGGAACTGATGAATGGTCAGATTTCGGTGGAGAGTACAGAAGGGAAAGGCACACAGTTTGAGGTGACACTGCCCTTGCTGCGCCAGCTGGCCATTCCCAATGTAGGATAATCAAACAAGCAGGACAGCCGGCTGGCCTCGGCTGTTTTTTTATTTGTTTTATTGTTTTACGAACGGACGTTCTGTTATAATGCTAATGTTGAATGGGGGAGACACAGCATGAGTAAGAGACGCACAGGACGAAAACGAAAAGGTAAACAAGGCTTCAAAAAGCAGGTACTGACACTGGTAGCGATGCTGCTGGTAGCCCTCTACGCCTGGGCAGGGGGAGAATGGCCGGAGGAGATACCTAATCCATTCGGAGGGGCTAATAAGAGTGTGGACCACACCATTACGTTCCCTTCAGAGCGTTATCCCGAAACAGCCAAACATATTAAAGCTGCTATCAAGGCAGGGCATTCGGATGTATGCACCATTGATCGTAATGGAGCGGAAGGCAATCGGGATTTATCCCTTAAAGGTGTTCCGGTCAAAAAAGGTAAGGATCGTGACGAGTGGCCTATGGCGATGTGTGCTGAAGGAGGAACAGGTGCAGATATCCAGTACATTACCCCGAAAGATAATCGTGGTGCAGGTTCATGGGTAGGGAATCAGTTAAGTACATATCCGGATGGAACACGAGTGAAGTTTGTAGTGAAGTAACAACAGGATATGGTTGGGCAGAAATAAGGATTGTAGGGTCTTTGTTGTGAGGTCAATAGCAGCATGGTACAGGATAAGTAGAAGAGAAAAACCAGACGTGCATGCGTCTGGTTTTTTTTGTGTAAAGTGCTGGCATAAATAGATCTAGTTAAGGTATTTTTTCTATAAGGGAACTGAGTTTCTAGGATTACAGATCCGACTATACGAGTTGCATTCCGCTTAAATGATGAGACCGGATGCTTAACAGACGCGTAACATGTTCAACCTCATCAAACGGTATCCACAGACTTCCGTGAACGGTACGTAAGGAGAGAATGGATGTATCAGCGGTACGCTCGGGAAATCCGGTTACCGTCTGACCGCTTGTATTACGAACCATGATCTGTTGTTTACGCCGGATGGCAATTTCTACCTCTTTTTTCATAAGTCATTGCTCCTGATTATGAGATGTTAAATCCATATGTCAATGTTTTCAATGGTTAATTTGTCTTCTTTATCTAGTCTATCAGAACTAGGTATAGATTTCCAGAAGAGAAATCAACAATCTTCTAGGTGATTTGTCTTAGCTGTGGATGATCCGTTTTTGAATGGGGATTACGGGGTTATATTAGGGTAAAAGGAGGGGAACGGAATGACACAATTGATTATTGGGCTGGCCCGTACCGAGAACGAGGCTATAATTATGCTGAATAAGGTGAAAGAGGAAGGCATCAAGGATAAATATTTGGGAGCAGTGGCGAAGGAGCAGCTTAATCTGGAGCTGGTGAGCGAAAAGACGGGGCTGCCCAAACCATTAAAAGGTGCAGGAACTGACGGTGCTTTTGGAGCTCTGAAAGGCATATTGGCTGGTCTGGGGAAGCGGATGGATCAGACGATGTCGATCGGAAATGCAGTACGTAGGCTCGCTGGTAATGAGATTGGGAGTGAGACTGATGATTTGGTGCTTACACTGACTGAAGCGGGGATCTCGGAGGAGGATGCGCGGTATTACGAAGATTGGCTATTAAAGGACCATATCTTGGTTATCGTGGAGTGTAGTGAGGAAGAAGCGGCTCGTGTTCGACCTATTTTACTTTTTTAGTTTAATTTAAGGCTGATTTTAGGTTTCTTTAATGTTGGGGAGGTATTCTTATCTTACACCTCCCTTAATATAGATTGGTTTACCGGAAGTCCGGGACCGCAACTCGGACTTTCTAGGCACTGTGAGCTGACGCTTGCAGTGCCTGTTTCATTTTTTATTATTTTTAATAAAAGGTGTTGCAAAGTTAATTATTTCATGGTAAGATATTTCTTGTCGCCAAGAAATACATAATCCTGCCGGGGTGGCGGAATTGGCAGACGCACAGGACTTAAAATCCTGCGGTAGGTGACTACCGTACCGGTTCGATCCCGGTCCTCGGCATCTTAAAGAAAAGATCGTATGACGCTTGTTAACCAAGCTGCATGCGATCTTTTTTTGTGTTACTTACTATCTATATGATGTCATAGCTGACCACTTTACCATGCAGTTCATAAACCTAAACCCTACATAATACATATCAGAAGGTACATTTGCCTCACTTTTATGAAGAGACGGAACAATGGTGTATACTATCCGTAGGCATATATTACCTTTACCTTGCTGAACGATATAAGTTCAAACATACATTTACATGATAACGGAGGGGACAGAAAAAACCTGAAGAAGCGAAGCGTGCGCCTTTATCCCCGGATTTTCCCTTTCAAAAGGGAATCAAAAAAATCTGGGGATAACAGCGATCGGAAGGTTGTTCTGTCATCGGAGTGCCCGTGTAAATAACCATATGTGAACTTATGTAGAGTCACAAAACCAATAAAACAATCTTATGGACGGAGGACTCAAGTTTATGTTGAAACAGCTTAAGCCATACAAGGTGTTACAGGAGCGCAGAATTGAAGAACTGAAATCGGATGCGTATCTATTGGAGCACCAGAAATCCGGAGCCAAAATCGTACTTTTGTCCAATCAGGACGACAACAAAGTATTCAGTATCGGTTTCCGAACACCTCCGGAAGATGACACAGGGGTAGCCCATATCCTCGAACATTCCGTGCTCTGTGGGTCCAAGAAATTTCCGGCCAAGGATTCTTTTGTTGAGTTGCTGAAAGGTTCATTGAATACATTCCTTAACGCCATGACGTATCCGGATAAGACGATCTACCCGATCGCGAGTCGTAATGATCATGACTTCCATAACCTGATGGATATTTACCTGGATGCGGTATTAAATACGAATATTTATGAGAATGAAAAGATATTTTTGCAAGAGGGCTGGAACTACAACCTGGCCTCGGCCGATGATGAGTTAACCTACAACGGAGTTGTATATAACGAGATGAAAGGTGCCTTTTCTTCACCGGAACGAATGGTGCGCAGAGAAGTACTAAACTCCCTTTTCCCGGATACCACATACTCCTCCGAGTCTGGCGGATTCCCGGAAGCTATTCTGGATCTGACATATCAGGGGTTGCTGGATTTCCACACGAGATACTATCATCCTTCCAACAGTTACATCTATCTCTACGGAGATATGGATATGGAAGAGAAGCTGCAATGGCTAGATGAGAACTACCTGAGTGCATATGATCGAATCGAGATTGATTCGGCCATTCAACTTCAACCTGCCTTTGCACAACGGGTAGACACAGTTAAGACTTACTCTGCGGGAAGTACGGAATCCGAAGTGGATAACAGCTTCTTGACCTATAATGCGGTGATTGGCACAAGTCTGGATAAGGAACTGAACATTTCGTTCCAGATTTTGTTATACGCCTTGCTGAACGCTCCGGGAGCGGTACTAAAGCAGGCGTTGTTGGATAAGGGCATTGCCAAGGACGTCTACGGTTCCTATGATGACAGCCTGTATCAACCTGTATTCACTGTGGGACTGAAGAAGAGCAATCTGGCGAGCAAAGAGGATTTCTTGGGAACGGTCCAAGAAGTGCTTGAGCGTGTGGTAAAAGAAGGATTTGATCCTAAAGCGCTGCTTGCTGGAATTAACTCGTATGAGTTCAATCACAGAGAAGCGGACTATGGCAGAATGCCGAAGGGTCTGATCTACGGATTCTCCTCCCTGCAAAGCTGGTTGTACGATGAAGAAGCACCTTTCACTCATTTGGAAGCCAATGACGTATTTGCTGAACTGCGGACAAAAATGAACGAAGGTTACTTTGAGCAGCTGATTGAGAAGTATTTACTGCAAAACACACATACTTCCTTCGTAGCCCTGACACCGGACAAAGGGTTGAATTCACGTAAAGAAGAAGCGCTGAAAGCACGGCTGAAAACCATTCAGGCCGGACTTAGCGAGGAAGAAGTTCAGACGCTGATTCAGAAAACGGAAGCACTCGCCGAATATCAGAATACACCTTCAACCAAAGAGCAGCAGCAGGTCATTCCGACGTTGTCGATTGAAGATATTGAACCAAAAGCCTCTACGTTGCATCAAACGGTGAACCAGGTCGATGGCACAACCATTCTCCACCATAACCTCTACACAAACGGGATTGGTTATCTGAGACTGCTGTTCGATATCAAAGAAGTGCCACGTCATCTCCTGCCGTATGCAGGATTGTTGAAAAATGTATTGGGTTACGTGGATACTCAAAACTATTCGTTCAATGAATTGTCCAATGAAATCCATATCCATTCAGGAGGTATTCATAGCGGGATTGGATCTTATGCTAACGCGCATAAGCACAATGAATTCAAAGCGACCTATGAGTTCAACGCAAAAGTGTTATATGACAAGCTTGGATTTGCCTTTGATATGATCAAAGAAATTGTGTTCACATCCCAATTCGATAATTCGAAGCGGTTATATGAGATCATCTCTCAGATGAAAGGTAATCTGCAACGTAATCTGATCAATAGCGGACACTCTGCGGGAATTGGTCGGTCATCGTCCAAACATTCAGCGGTTGCGGATTTCAGAGAAGCTGTGAGTGGCATTACCTTTTACCAGTGGCTTGAGGATCTTCAGGCGAATTTTGAGGCCAGAAAAGAAGAGTTATCTTCCAGCCTGCAAGAGTTAACGGGGTATATTTTCAGACCGGAGAACTTGCTTGTTAGTTACACTGCCGATGAGCAGGGATATGAAGGACTGGAGCAACAGGTATCCGATCTGAAAGCGAAGCTGTTCACACATGAGGTTGCCAAGGAAGAGTTTACGTTCACACCGGCTACGCATAAGGAAGGATTCCGTTCTCCTTCAGAGGTGCAGTACGTGGTGCAAACGGGCAATTATATCAACAAAGGATATCAATACACCGGTTCCCTACGGGTCTTGCAGGGTATCCTGTCTCTGGATTACTTGTGGACCAATATCCGCGCCAAAGGCGGAGCTTATGGCTGTATGTCAGGCTTCAGACGGAACGGAGACAGCTATGTTGCATCGTATCGTGATCCGAACCTGGATAAAACGTACAAAGTATATGAAGAGATTCCGCAATATTTGACCGATTTCCGGGCAGACGAGCGTGAGATGACGCGTTATATCATTGGTGCGATTCAGGATCTCGATACGCCGAGAACACCTTATGGCGAAGGTGCATTCTCTCTGGAGTGTTATCTGTCGAATGTGACTGAAGCAGATCTGCAACAGGAACGTGACGAAGTGTTAAGCACGAAGGAAAGCGACATTATCGGTTTTGCTGAGCTCTTATCGGCCATTCTTGAACAACAACAGCGCTGCGTGATCGGTAATGAGAACAAGATTGAGGAACAGAAGCAAATGTTTGACGAAACGCTGGATTTAATCAAAAACTAAACGTTTGTCTCGTTTATCCCCGAACCGATAGGCATCAAAGTGAAAGGCACTTTTATGAGCTGGTTTCAACAGCTTATAGAAGTGCCTTATTTAATGAGGAGGAATGTGGAGCAACTGTCGCCGACCCATAATGAGAATGGGTGATACGCTGCGTTGTTCAAGTGACAGCGAGCATGTTGTATATTTTCAGTGTCCGCAGATCTTCCTTTGATATTTTCAATTCATTATACAACTCCTGATTCTCGGGCAGCGGGGTTCTGGAGAATAACATTTTGAGCGCGATCGGCATGAAAGGTCTGAAGGAGACACCAGCCATCAGTCCCCACTTTTTCTCCGATTCCTGAAAAGATGCCAGAATATTAATATATAGATTCTCCAGCGGAGTGGCCTGATTTTTCAAAATCAGCGTGGTGAGTGTATCATAATGCTCGGTGTGGCCCCAGTACATATTCTCGCATTCCTGGTAGTTCTCAAAATCCTTCACATTCATATACATCACGGTGCGATAACGGTTGGCATCCGATTGAGCCATCATGTCAATGACACATCGAATGAGACTGTTGTTACGCCCATCATAGAAGTAGGAATAGAAACGTGTAGAATTCTTGAAAAAGCTGGACGGGACCGCATTCATCAGGGGGGAAGCGTGTCTGGGTTCTTGGTACAAGAGTTGTTCCACCTGAATGTTGAGCGCGTTCGCAATATGATGTAACGTGACCAGATCAAGTGTAATATCTCCGCTCTCATATTTGGACAGGGTGCCCTTGCTCTTGAAGATCTGATCCGCCAGCTGTTGAATGGTCAGTCCCCGCCACTTCCGAAAGTTTCGTATTTTCTTGCCAACTTCCTGATTGATATTGTTCATAACTGGTTCTCCTTATGCAATGTTTCTTGAGAGTACGTGAAAATGGTGAAAGTCATTCATAAAAATGATGTTATATGAGAAATATATCACTTTCTCACCGAAAAACCTATTCTGGGGAAACAATAAACTTTATTTGTTTCGTCAGGATAGATTGTATTGCATTTGATGCAATTTCTACGTCATGGAATAATAGATCTTATACGACATGAACCGACAATGAAAAGTTGAGCAGACAGAGGAGCAGAAGCTACTATGAAATATAACTTTGATGAGATTATAGATCGCACAGGTACAAATGCCATGAATACGGATGGATTCCGTCAATATATTTTTAACGCCTCAGAAGATATGACATTTCCATTTAAGGACGAAGAATTCATTCGCATGTGGATTGCAGATATGGAGTTCGCTACACCTCCCGAGATTCTGGATGCAGTGAAGGAACGTTTGGACCGCAGAATTATGGGTTACTCCCAGGTGTTTGATCCGGCATACTATGAAGCTGTCTCGAATTGGATGAAAAGGTACTATGATTGGTCCTTTCCGAAGGAGCATTTGGAGACCTCAAACGGAATCATCCCTGCTTTATATGAACTGGTGGAGTATATTTGTCAATCGGATGAGAAAGTACTGATCGTGACCCCGTCTTATGGTTTCTTCAAGTCAGCTGCAGAGCATAATGATCTTGATCTGGTATGTTCGGATATGATCAACAAGCAGGGGCGTTACTCGATTGATTTTGAGGATTTTGAAGCCAAGGCCAAGGATGAGAAGGTAAGGGTATGTATTTTCTGCAACCCCCATAATCCGTCTGGACGCGTCTGGACAACGGAAGAGTTACAGCGTGTGGGTGAGATCTGCCTGAGGAACAATGTATGGGTCATTTCGGATGAAATTCATTGTGATCTGCTGCGGACTGGCAAAAGACATACGCCACTTGCGAAGCTGTTCCCGGATACGGATCGAATCATTACATGCATGTCCCCGAGCAAAACATTCAATATGGCTGGACTGATGTTCTCCAATGTCATCATTCCGAATAAGGAACTTCGAGACATCTGGCAGGCACGCCATTATGGTTTCAAAAACCCACTGAGCATTGCTGCCACTCAAGCAGCTTATGAAACGGGTGATGAATGGCTGAAACAATTAAAAGCTTATCTCGACGCCAATTTTGCCTGTGTAGAACAATATGTGAAGCAACATCTGCCGCTGGCTGTCTTTCATATTCCGGAAGCCACATATCTTGCCTGGATTGATATCTCGGCATATGCTCCCGAGCATGTAAGTTTACCGTTATTTTTCGCTGAGCAAGCAGGTGTGCTTCTGGAAGATGGTCATATGTTTGTCGCGAATGGTGAGGGTTGTATTCGGTTGAATCTGGCTTGTCCGCGTTCTGTCCTTCAGGAAGGATTACGGAGAATCAGTAGTGTGCTTGTGAAAGAAATCGAAGAGGTACCGGTTTAAATATAAAGTCATCAAGTCATCACGCAACAGCGTGGTGACTTTTTCGGATGAGTATACGGAGTGCAGCTAGAACAAGGTTTATTTCGAAGTGAATGTATACCCTGATGCGCAATTCTGGTCTGCTGTCCCCGGTTATGTTAAAATGGTGGATAGTCTATGAGTTGCATGACATGCGGCTCTCAGAAGGAAGAGTCCAGTAGATGGGCTGTACGTAACTGCATTCATCAGGGAAAGGAGCCTATACATATGTTTGGAAACGATTGGGACAAGGTGCTTCAGGAAGAGACGGAAGCTGAGTATTTCAACAAGATTCGTTACACCCTAGCCGCCGAGTACAAAACACAGACGGTCTTTCCGCCCAAAGAAGACCTGTTCTCCGCACTGAAGCTGACGCCATATCATCAGGTTAAGGCCGTTATTATTGGTCAGGACCCTTATCACGGTGCGGGACAGGCTCATGGATTAAGCTTTTCGGTTAGACCGGGGGTACGCGTACCGCCTTCTCTGAAAAATATATACAAGGAACTTCACGCCGATCTGGACCTGCCTATTCCGAATCATGGATCTCTGGTTCATTGGGCACAGCAGGGAGTCCTGCTATTAAATGCTGTTCTGACGGTTCGTGAAGGTCAGCCTAACTCGCATCAGGCACTAGGGTGGCAGACATTTACGGATGCTGTCATTCGTGCGCTGAATGAACGTTCAGAGCCAATGGTATATATGCTATGGGGCAGTCATGCCCAGAAGAAAGGTGCTTTTATAAACAGGGACAAGCACCTGGTACTGGAGTCTACACATCCCAGTCCGCTGGCAGCGCATCGTGGATTCCTCGGCAGTCGTCCCTTTTCCAAAGCCAATGATTTCTTGACCTCCAAAGGTATTGAACCGATCGATTGGAAGATACCTGAAAACTAGACAGATGGAGGTGAGAACATTGCGACATTGGATAGGGCGAAAAGTAGCGGTATATCGTGCAACAGGCATACGGGAGCCATTGAAGGGAACGCTGGTCGAGTGGGATGAAGAAGCGGAATGTGTACGGATCGGACCGAAACGGATCAAGGTATCGTTTGACAATATCGCAATGATTAGACCTCTTCCCGAAGAGAGTCTTCCCTTAAAGAAAGCACGTTCTGAGGTGCACAAGGTTGGATATGTGATGAAAAAGGCAATTCAGTTCGAAAATGCGATCTATTTCAAGTCACAGGTTATGATCTGGCGCCGGGCCAAAATTGTAGCGTTATCCACGACGATTCTGCGTCATGACGAGGATCAGGTTGAACTTGCAGATGGTCGGGTTCTTCGTAAAGACAAGCATATGTTTGTCGTACGTTCACGCCGCGGGATACGTTAGTACCACGAAGATTTAATATTCATTTCATGCAAAGATCATATGGATTTAATGTTTGGTCTGTATATTAGGTAGTAACAACCCCTTCTAAATTGATGTGTAATAAAACGGGAGCCCGGCCGGCTGCAAACGGTCGGGTATTTTTTTGTCCATGGGTTCTGTTAACCTGTTGTACATACCCATTACATTCATGATATATATTATTAAAATAGATAAATTGAACTAAACATTTACACGAGAAACGTAGAGGCCAGAAATAACCTGAAGAAGTGGAGCGTTCGCCTTTATCCCAAGATATTCACCTTTGTAAAATTGAATCAAAAAATCTGGGGATAACAGCGATCGGAAGGTTGTTCTGTCATCGAAGTGGCAAGTGTAAATATTCTTTAGTTCAATCTAAAAAGATCATGAGAAGGAGTGAAACCCAATGAAACGTATAGCTGTTTTTGCAGGCTCCAATCCGGGAAATCACCCCGATTATACAGAGAAGGCTGTCCAACTGGGCAAACAGATTGCCGATAGTGGGTATGCACTGGTTTATGGTGGTTCTTGCATGGGCTTGATGGGTGCAGTAGCCGATGCTGCTCTTGAGCAAGGGGGAGAAGTAATCGGGGTTATGCCTACGGGATTATTCCGGGGTGAGGTTGTTCATGGAGGGCTTACACAACTGATTGAAGTGGGAACCATGCATGAACGCAAGGCTACGATGGCTGAATTATCCGATGGGTTCATTGCGCTTCCCGGAGGCATGGGTACATTTGAAGAACTATTTGAGGTACTGTGCTGGGCACAGATCGGCATTCATCGTAAGCCTGTTGGCTTATTGAATGTCAACGGATATTATGGACCGCTGATGAAGATGGTAGAACATAGTGTACAGGAGGGATTCTCTAACACCTCGCATCTCAGTCTGTGGAGTCTGGAATCTGATCCGGCTGAACTGATCAAACAAATGTCATCCTACATTCCTGCAGAGCTGACTCAGAAGTGGTCACAACTCAACGGGAAATGAGTGCATAAGAAGACGGGCCTGAACCCACTCGTTCCTCGGGAGAATTTTCGATCTGCCCAAGCAAGTTGCGCTATCGGACATAGTCTATAGTGTACTTCGATGAAGAGGGGAGTGTCACTGATGAGCGAACTCAAAGGTACAGGTTACGGATATTGCGGAGGCTTCGGTGGTGGAGCATGGACATCAACAGGTGCAATTCTGGTATTGTTCATTCTGTTGGTTATTATCTCTCGCACATTCATTCTGTAATTCGGTCAAATCCGGGGACGGGGATCATGCTGCAGAGGCAGCGCCCGAATAAAAAATGACCTTTCCAAAGAGACGCCGGTATATCCCGGCGTTTCAGGGGAACGGTTATTTGACGTTTCCAGCATACGTTAAGTAATTGAAAAAGCAAAAACCTGCCCCTGAATAAGGTCAGAAGCAGGAGAGAGCCTCCTGAGCCATTAGCTGCACAACAAGCAGCTTACACCACAACAGCAGTTTGATCCGGAACACTTAACGATTTCCAGGCGATATATAGCCCGATGGCGGCTGCAATTAAGGAGAGTATTGCTGCAACAATAGCCAGCTGATCCAGTGTGCTGGATGAAGTGGAGTTAAAAGAACGCTGATTAGCCGTCTTGCCGGATTTATTTTTGATATGGACAGATGATCTGGAAAGCCTGGAAGCCGACTGTAACTGGGAGGTGTGAGCACGCGTAGGTATCGATTTTTTCTTTGAGGGATTCAATAGTCAACCTCCTTATAACGGAGTTCAGTGCTTCCATCGTTCATACTATGTTATGTCGATTTTCAGATTGAGTTCGCAAAAATGAGTGAATCCCCAGCCCGTTAGATGTTGGGCCTGGCCGCTAGTATTAGCGAAGCAGGCAACCCATTATACGCCCCGTTAATACAAGTCTAACAAACCGTGTTTATAGTGTTAATCATAGAGTGAAGCTTGAACACAGGAGGTGCTGGAATGAGGAACGTGGAGATCATTGCCCATCGCGGTGCATCTGCCGTATGCCCGGAGAACACGATGAGTGCTTTTGAACGGAGTCTGGAGCTTGGAGCAACAGGTATTGAAACCGATGTGCAGATGACGAATGATGGCAGACTGGTACTGATTCATGATGAGACGTTAAGTCGAACTGGCGGCGCAGAAGGTTGGGTTAAGGATACGACTTACGATCAATTGCGCACACGGGATGCCGGGTCCTGGTTCCATGCTGATTTCGCCGGGGAACGTATTCCTTCTCTGGAGGAGTTATTCAAGCTGGTACAGGGGAAAGGAACGCTGCTTAATCTGGAATTGAAAAATGGTATTGTGAGTTATAAGGGGATGGAAGAGAAGGTTATACAGGCGATCCGGGAGTGGAACCTGGAGCAACAGGTCGTGCTGTCCAGCTTCAATCATGCTTCGCTCGTGAGATGTAAACGTCTTGCCCCGGAGATCCGTACAGCACTTCTATATATGGAAAAGTTGTACCGTCCCTATGATTATGCCGCCAAACTCGAAGCTTCCGGCCTTCATCCCTACAAGATGGCAGTCACACAAGAAGATATTGCTGCTGCACTGGCACATGGCATTGTTACCTATCCATTTACGGTGAATGATCCTGCCGAGATGCAGGCCATGATTGACATGGGTGTGCAAGGAATCATTACCGATGTTCCGGATGTCCTGGCATCTTTGATCACGGTACATGCTCGTTAAATGAGTCTGTATGATATATGTTCTACATAGGCAATGATAAGGCTGTGTTCGAGCTTTTTGGCTCCTACACGGCCTTTTTGCGTGTGAAATTGTGTGAAAATCTTCATATATGCAATAAACATGTCCTATTTGTCCATTGCCAGAGCCCGTGGATTCACTTACAATGGTCTATGGGAATGAGAATCAATATCATTAAAGTTCGGTATTTATAGAGAGGTGATTGTTATGTACATAGGTTTGGGCAGCTCCACTCATAACGAGGGTGGGCGCGTATGAGTTCACAAGCTTCACCAGAAAAACATAATCCGAATTCACCCACAGCGAAGATACACACTCGTCCGTGGGCAGCCACACTTATTCTTACAGGGGGAGTTTTGCTACTCGCTCTGGGTATGGCGTTGTCCATTTCATTTGGCGCTGCTGATATTAAGCTTAGTGTAGTCTGGAAGGCTATCTTTGATTTCAATCCTGAGCTGACTCCACATCAGATCATATGGGAGATTCGATTACCACGTATCCTTGGAGGAGCAATGGTAGGTGCATGTTTCGCTGTAGCTGGTGCGATCATGCAGGGCATGACTCGTAACCCGCTGGCCGATTCAGGTCTGCTTGGGTTAAATGCGGGAGCTGGATTTGCGCTTGCAGTTTGTTTTGCCTTCTTCCCTGGCTTGCCATTTATGTATATCATCATGTATTCCTTCCTTGGAGCAGGGCTTGGTGTCCTGTTGGTGTATGGTTTTGGTGCAGCTTCCAAATCGGGTCTTACACCACTACGCCTTGTGCTTGCAGGTGCGGCTGTATCAGCGATGTTGTCGGCACTCAGTGAAGGGATTGCATTATATTTCAGGATTGGACAAGATCTAGCTTTCTGGACAGCGGGTGGTGTAGCCGGAACGAAGTGGTCTCAACTTGAGGTCATGTTCCCATGGGTACTCGCTGCACTAATCGCAGGTCTTCTCATCTCCCGTTCCATTACTCTGCTTAGTCTCGGAGAAGATATTGCGGTGGGCTTGGGGCAACGTACTGGGCTGATCAAGCTCATAGGCCTGATTGTTGTACTGATTCTCGCGGGTACGGCTGTGTCCGTGGTGGGTGCGGTCGGTTTTGTTGGACTCATTATTCCCCATCTCACGCGGAAGCTGGTTGGGGTCGATTATCGCTGGATTATTCCATGTTCCGCTGTGATGGGCAGTCTCTTGCTTGTATTTGCGGATTTGGCTGCACGTATGATTAACCCGCCGTACGAGACGCCAATTGGCGCATTGGTTGCCCTCATCGGGGTACCATTCTTCCTGTATCTGGCGCGTAAAGAAAGGAGGACTCTGTAACGATGGAATCCTCAACAATAGTTGGAGCAGAGCGCAAGAAGAGAACCAAGAGTACGATTGTCCTCATTGTGCTTGCCCTATTAATTATTACGGCTTTTGTGGTGAGCATGAACACAGGTTTTACCAAGCTTTCGCCGCTTGAGGTGATGCGAACCCTGTTTGGTGGAGGCACGGCGAAACAGGAATTGATCCTGTTTGAATTCCGTCTGCCACGGATTGTGATTTCGGTGTTGGTCGGGGCTGGACTTGCGTTATCTGGTTGTATTTTGCAGGGAGTATCTCGGAATGCGTTGGCCGATCCGGGGATCCTCGGGATTAATGCAGGTGCTGGTCTGGTCGTCATGTTATTTGTTTCCTTTTTCCCGACAACGACAGCAGCGCCGGTATTTCTTTTGCCAATTCTGGCCCTGATCGGTTCCGGTTTTGCTGCATTTCTGATCTACATTCTCTCTTACAAAAAAGGAGAGGGCATCCTGCCTACACGTATGTTGCTTACTGGGATCGGGGTAGCGGCGGGAATTAGTTCTGCCATGATCGTGCTTACGTTAAGACTTAGTCCGGAAAAGTATCAATTTGTAGCTACCTGGATGGCAGGCAGCATCTGGGGTTCGAACTGGAAATTTGTAACGGCATTGCTACCGTTTCTTATTATTCTTGTCCCGCTTGTTCTGTATAAGGCACGTGTGTTGAACGTACTGAATCTGGGGGACCAGACTGCCAGCGGACTCGGGACTCCGGTTGAGCGTGAGCGACTGATTTTGCTTGCGGCTGCTGTAGGACTTGCCGGCTCATGTGTATCTGTGAGTGGGGGGATCGGTTTTGTAGGTCTGATCGGACCGCATTTGGCGCGTCGTCTGGTGGGTCCAAAACATCAATTCCTGTTACCCGCATCTGCACTGATCGGTTCATTGCTTGTACTGGTTGCAGATACGCTGGGTCGTGTCATCCTACAGCCTTCGGAGATTCCTGCGGGGATCCTGGTTGCCATTATTGGTGCGCCATACTTCCTGTACCTCTTAAGCAAGACGAAATAGAACGTAATCATCATTGTGTGGTTGCATAAGGAGGACTTCAGTCCATGCTTCGCCGTTTCTTTGCCTATTATAGGCCTTACAAAAAGCTCTTTATTCTTGACTTCAGTTGTGCGATTTTAGTCGCCTTGCTGGAGCTTGCCTTTCCACTGGCGGTCAACCGCGTAGTCGACGATCTGCTGCCAGGCGGTCGCTGGGACTGGATTCTATGGGCATGTCTGGCATTGCTCGGCATCTACTTATTGAATTCATTTTTGAATTTCGTGGTTACCTATTGGGGACACAAGCTCGGTATTAACATTGAGACGGATATGCGTAAAAGTCTGTTTAATCATGTGCAGAAGTTATCGTTCCGTTTCTTCGATAATACAAAAACAGGACACCTCGTGTCCCGTATGACTAACGATCTGATGGATATCGGTGAGATTGCCCATCATGGTCCAGAGGATGTATTTATCGCGGTGATGACACTGATTGGTGCATTCAGCATCATGATGAGCATTAACGGGAATCTGGCGGTATTAACCTTTATTATTGTACCGCTGATTATTTATCTGTCGCTCTACTTTGGTAGCAAAATGTCCAAGGCATTCAGTCGAATGTTCGGTGATATTGCGGACTTCAACGCTCGTGTAGAGAACAATATTACAGGTATCCGTGTTGTTCAGGCTTTTGCTAATGAAGAGCATGAAAAAGCACAATTCGCTGTGAACAACGGTCGTTTCCGTCAAACCAAGTTAATTGCATACAAAATCATGGCCTGGAACTCTTCTGTCAGTTATATGCTGATGAAGTTGGTATCCCTCTTTGTCCTGGTATGCGGAACATGGTTTGTCATTCAAGGCAGTATGACCTACGGTCAGTTCATTGCATTTATTATGTTGTCCAATGTGTTCTTGACACCGATCCAGAAGATCAACTCGGTTATCGAGACGTATCCCAAAGGGATTGCAGGTTTCAAACGTTATACGGAGCTGCTTGATATGGAACCGGATGTGGAAGATCGTCCAGGGGCCGTTGCGGTATCCCATTTGCGTGGAGATATTCGTTATGAGCAAGTGACCTTTGGATATTCGGATCAGGAGCCTGTTCTCAAAGGTATCGATCTAAACGTGCGTGCAGGTGAAACCGTAGCGCTTGTAGGTCCATCGGGGGCAGGTAAAACAACGCTGTGCAGTCTGTTGCCGCGGTTCTATGATGTGCTGGAAGGTCGCATCACGATCGATGGGCAGGAGATTCAGAATATGACGCTGGATTCCTTGCGAAGTCATATCGGAATTGTACAACAGGACGTATTCCTCTTCGATGGAACCATTCGGGAGAACATTGCCTACGGCAAGCTGGATGCCTCCGAAGAAGAAATCTGGATGGCTGCCAGACGTGCACAGATGGAACCTTTGATTCAATCGATGCCGGAAGGATTGGATACGTTAATTGGTGAACGTGGCGTGAAGTTGTCCGGTGGACAGAAACAGCGTCTGTCCATTGCACGTATGTTCCTGAAAAACCCGCCAATTCTGATTCTGGACGAAGCGACATCCGCGTTGGATACAGAAACGGAAGCAGCCATACAGCAATCCCTTGCTGAGCTGTCCGAAGGCCGGACTACACTGGTCATCGCTCACAGGCTGGCAACGATCAAAAATGCAGACCGTATTATTGTCGTTGCTGAACAAGGTATTACGGAGCAGGGACGTCATGAAGAATTACTCGCAGCAGGTGGGGTGTACAGCCGCCTTCACTATGCGCAGTTTGGTGCGTAACCTATCCTATGTGAATGTAACAATGTAAATCTGAGAAGTAACGCCATCGTTCTTGACTTGGAAGGAGTCAGGACGGTGGCGTTTTTTTCTTTTTCATGATCAAGTGTGAGCCAGGGGTACTGTGCTCTGATCTGCATGTGATCATGGATATGGAAACGGGTAATATAGTAAAGAGAACACTTAACGTGTAAGATATGTTCATCATCTTGCAAGATGTAGGAGGTGCGCGATATGCAGTTGAACGATATGCTGAAAATTCTTCTAACCTGTCTATTATTTATTCTGATTTGGTGGCTTCTGAGTCAAGGGATTCGCAAACTTTCAAGTACTCGTGAGGGGTCTGGTTTTCGACGCTGGGGTGGATGGTCCATTGGACTTTTCATTGTTGGCGCCGTGCCACTTGGTTTTTCGCTATTCACAGAGATCTTTGATGAACGCCTGGATGCCAACATCGGGTTAGGACTCGCCATGTTATTTGTCTGGGCCTACTGTGCTGTCTTGTTATGCGCAACATTGGTGATCTGGGGAAGGTACGTGTATAAAAGGGATATGAGGAAGTGAATGCAACAATAATCTGACCGGGTACGTTAAATTTAGAAAGAGGTGTTATTAAAGGGGGATTTACATGTGATCCATCTTCGTCGAGTCCTCATATTGCTCTCAATTCTAATCGTATGCCTTACGGGATGTTCAGGACATATCGAGTGCAACTCTGTGCAGGCTCAAGCCAATGCACCAAGTGAAGATGGATTCACTGGTTATGTGGTTGAACGCAAAGACAATTCCATTCTTGTTGTTGATCCGGCATATGAGGATTTCAGTTCCAATGGAGGAAAGAGTCGGTATTATCCGGCAAAATGGTTCTCCAATGCGCCTGATCCGCAGATCGGCTCCTATGTTGAAGTCTGGACGGATGGAGGCCCGGAAAATCAACCCTATCCTGGGCAGGCCAGAGCAGAAAAGATAGCCGTATCTTGTCCAGTGGCACCAGATGGTGCGCACATGACGGCTGCGGATGCGATTCGTAGCGGACTGCATT
Source organism: Paenibacillus sp. CFBP 13594 (assembly GCF_014842675.1). Classification (NCBI taxonomy): domain Bacteria; kingdom Bacillati; phylum Bacillota; class Bacilli; order Caryophanales; family Paenibacillaceae; genus Paenibacillus; species Paenibacillus sp. CFBP 13594. Next base: position 379,368 of record NZ_JACYVQ010000005.1, on the reverse strand, counting down.
CACTTGATACAGAGAACATGCATATTCCCGTCATAGAGGACACACGGTTTGATGCAGATAGAGGGACATGGACCATTCAGATGCGAGATGCGAATACAGCGAATGAAGGGCAAGTAGTTCATGTGACCGTGAAGGATGAGGAGAAAGTTAAGACACAAGGCGGAGAATAAGGGGCTCATAGCTTTATGATGGTGGAGGAACGCGCGTTGCACATGAATATGATTCAAATTGAAAGAAATGATGTGGATTAGATTCATTGCAAGCTATCATGATTTTTGAACCGCCTGTAAGTTCCCTTACTGTCCATCATGTATTATGATTTTATAAAAATGGAAAGGAATCTTCTGCTCATGGAATTATCAAGGTCTCAGCAATTAGCTCAAGAGCATGTAACCAATTATGCAAGAAGCCGCAAAAATGAGGCGGAGCAAACCATTAGGGAAATCCTTCGTATGTCCAACATCGAGCTGAAGACATTTGAAGATGCTATCACTAAACTAAAATCTCATGCAAGTATCGCGCTACACTTTCACCCAGATCGATTAGATCCGAATATGAAAAGCGTGGCTGAGGCACTACTTGAGCAGGGGGTTTATAAAAGTCAGTTTGAGACTTTCTTATCGAATGGAAGTGTATCCGCATTTTCAGGCGGTGAACGTGACGTTTGGGAGAATAAAATGTTTGGCGGAGCGTACCAAATTAATGGCTCAACCAATAGCGAACGTCCCAAGTATGGGGCGCTCAATGTCATGTTACATCCCGATGGACCTGCTCCGCGTTTTGGATCATGTTATTTCCTTTTATCCACTGAGGTCTCTCAGCGTTGCACGTATACATATTTGGATTCTCACCAAGACCCTGAGGAAAAGGGAACGTATGAGGAGTTTGACCTCGTTTTGGCTGCTCTTATGAGGGATGTATTTTATAATAATTTTGCCATTGGTGAAAGAAATCTAACAGTTCAAAAGTTAATTGACCATATGCTCATCAATCTTGAGAAATCATTCCGAAATCCATCAAACCAAGAGCCACACCGAAATCTGGACCATTATATCGAAGCTCAGGTTCATGGTGATATTTCCCTTGAAAAAGATGTAAAGATTCTTGTTGCCGACCCATCATTTAAAGGCACACATACAGGACGAATCTTAGAGCAGATATGTTTAAAGTATTCCATTGATCTCCACTGGCACATGGGCTTTACACTATTGGTAGATGACGTTCCTATGGATTTTCGAGGTCCTTCGATGCCTTCACTAGCCAAGAGAATTGCAAAAAGTGATTTGATTGATGCAAATATCATTGGTTCTGCAGCTATGGACCTGAAACGAAATCCAAGTCATTGGAGTGATAGAGGAACCTACAAAGAAGTTCTACAAGAATTAAAATTACTTTGGCATGTCTTAGTGAGATATGGAAAACCAATGAACAAGTAAAACGGTTTTCGAGATAAAAATATTGAATATGTAGTGATAACAATGCTAAAATACCAACTTCTTTTCCCTACCTGTCTGCGTATCTCTTGAATTTTAATTTGTTACTCAATAATAGTACTCTAACGACCTTGAGCGCCTAGCCGTTCAAGGTTGTTTTTTATCATTCAAACGGATTACTGACTATACATTTATCTATGAATCTGCTGTCACAAAAACGAACGTATGTTTTATAATTACATTGACTTTTTGTCCTGGCAATAATATATTGTTGTCAGGACAAAAAAAGAGGTGAAGCAAATGTCCGCCAAAAAGATGGGGCGGCCTAAGTCTGACAAACCCAAAAGCAGAACGATTGAGATACGTGTTGACGAGGAAATTATGAACAAGCTCGATATTTCGGCTGAGAAGCTGAATACGAATCGATCAGACATCGTTCGCAAAGGGATTGAGAAGATTTACGACGAGCTCCAAAAATAGAAAAAGGAAGCAGCGTTCGTCCCTCGAAGAACAGCGCTACTTCCTAACCCACAATCACTTGAATGAGCGACTGCATAAATATCCTACCATGTGCAGAACGTTCATTCAAGTGAGGTGCGTATTGATATACAGGAGGATGCACATGAATTCGATATTAGAAGCATTATATAATGGACGACTTCGACCGGATGAGATGATGATGCCGACACATCCTGAATACCAAGCGTTAGGGCGGCAGATTGCAGCTCTGACAGAGCAGTGGAAGAATCGATTGAGCGAGAACGAATTCCGTGAGCTTGAACAGTTATTTGACTTGTGTGGCAGATGTGAGGGCATGCATACGGAAGCAGCGTTTGCACAAGGTTTTCGTCTGGGTGCCAACATGCTAATTGAAGTCATGAGTCAGCGTGAGGAATCAGTGCTGGAGTTTAATTAAGTTTAACGATGTGAGCAGAGATCCGGTTTACTTTTACAGCTAAATTCTCAGGGAATGACGTGCATACAACAGACTCATGTTTGCACCATAAAATGGTATCATAAATTGATTATAACAAAGCCCTCAAATCCTCTCTGCATTCAGCAGCAGGGTTCGAGGGCTTCACTTAAACATAGAGTTAACAATTTATATATAGGGAAAGAACCTGTTAAACAATTTGTTCCTTAATCGGCAATATTTCCTGCCATCTTCAGACGGCGAGCAATTTCCTTAAAGTCTTCTTGCGAAATGCCTGGGGCGAATTCTTCTTCCACCGCAGGGGCTTCTGGAATCGGGAATCCTTCAGGTATCCCTTGGATGACTTCAAGAGGTTGTCCATCTTCGGGGTGAGTCCCTTTCCAGATCTGGCCGATCGCATTGAAGTCTTTATCACTATAGGTGTACAGCTTGGTGTGTACCCCTTTTTCTTCATATTTACGAGCCTCGTTGAAGGCTTTGTTGTTCAGTGAAGGAATAGGAACCAGCTTGGTCACATTTACGCCAGTTGCAATCTCAAGTGCTTTCGCATATGCGACAACATGAACGCCGCCACGTACCAGCAGGAAACCAACTACTTCCCGGGCTGCCGGGTGATCCGTCATCTCATATACTTTCATTTTATGGGTACGAGCGCCACATTCTAAGAAGAAGTTATGCAGCAGATCCTCGACCAGGTTGCCACTGTTGAAGACGTTTGCTCCCGTCCATGGATTACCCATAGAGTCGAAAGGCATTGCGCCTTGTGCACCTGCCAGATAGTGATACGACAGACGAGCATCTTTCACCGAACCTAGCGGCGTATCGTCGGGTTCTTTGTACTCGGTTGAGCCTCTGAGGCACTTGTTAATCCCATGAGACACGAGTTCAACATGACCCAATTCTTCAGCCGTAATGCTCATGACGAGGTCATAGAAGGGCTTTAGCTTTTCTTTGGATCGAAAATTAAACGATTGATAGAGGTAGTTGTTCAACGTTGACATTTCTCCGAATTTGCCGCCGAGCAATTCTTGTATAGCTGCCGCAGCATTCGGATCTGGCTTCTCGACATTGGGAATCTCAATTAGGATTTCATCCAAGCGTTTGAACATTCGGGTGTAACCTCCTCAGATTGGTATTGCAGATCGTGTAGGGTTTCAGATCGTGGAGTCACTCTGTCATGGCCTATTACACGTTTGTTGGGTTTTTTAAACAAAAAACCAACCAAATGGGACTTAAGTATTGCATATCAAATGCTGCATATCTTCTCCCTGTTGTTATTTCCAATTCGGTGAATTTTATGTATAATCTAACCTCTAAATGGAGCTTCCAGATACAAGAGAATTAAAGTACATAAAGGAGTTTAAGATGAACAAACGTTGGGTAAAAATAGCGTGGATTCCGATGTTTCTAATGATTCAGATGTACATAAGCAGCGAGCCTGTCACAGCATATGACGTTACAAACGAGGTTCAGGTGGATGAAGAAACACGGCAGTTACTTGAGAAGAAATACGGGTTGGAACGTCCTGAGGAGCCGAAGACACAACAACACGTTTTCTCAGGTGACTGGGGAATGAGCTTTCGGACGGAGCCTCCTGATTCGTTTGACCGGCTTGTTCATGTGGTTCCTTTTTCCCTACGGCCACTGGCCTGGATCTTTCGTTTATTCGTGTAAAATGAAAGCCGGACGGGCAATATAACAGAAACATATTGTCCCAAGGAGTGAGTGAAATGAGAATGCTCATCGTTACAATACTTACGGTTATGCTTAGTTTAACGGGATTCACACCTGCCTCGGCTACGGGTGGAGCCATCCCGGATTATGCGAAGTGGGGAATTATTGCGGTCAAAGAAACACAGACCAAGTATAATGTGGATATTTTGGACTATAAGCATATCGGTCGTACCTCCCTAACAGCGGATCAATCACGGGAACAGTTCAAGCTGTGGGTTCGTGCTAAAGACGGCAAGCAATTCGCAGTCTATGTAAATGTTGATTTTAATCCATCTACACAACAGTTAAAGAAAGTGCAATTTTCGGAATCGGATCGACACTGATCCGCTACTGAACTTGGTCATTACAAGCCATGTTTCATATTAGCTATACTATGGGTTGAACCAGACTGCCTTGATCATTAAGGTGAAGGTCTGGTTTTTTATTTTACAAAATCCTTTTTTTACTATTGAATAAAGAACTTATGTTCGCATATAATATGAAATACAAACAAATGTTCTTATCGGAGGGATGATTATGCTAGGGAAATATATTGGCCAGATGGTGGAGCTTGTCTACATGGATCGTGCAGGGCAGATTACGCAGCGACAGATTCGAATTAACAGTGTACGTGGCGGGATGATTAGAGCATCAGCGGGAAAAGAAGGCTCACCCCGAACATTTCTGGAGCAAGGTATTCTGGCATGGCGTCCTGTTACGGATCTGAATGGGGAGGTAAAGTATGCTGAACGACTTTGAACGCAAGATTTTACGTATTTTGGTGAACTATACAGGACAACGGCGCAGGCTGCCGCGTATGGATGAACTGGAGAACAAGACGGGACGAAGCAGAGCTTACATTCATGAGTCTTTGCTGGAGCTTGAACGAACCGGGCACATCGCGTGGGAGAATCGGTCTACTCTCGAAGGTATACAGATTTTACAGGCATGGGAACAGGTACAACAGCCGATTCGCAAAAGCCAACCTTCCGGTGATTCCGTAAAATATTTTACGGACTACTAATCATAATAAGAAAACGCCAACCCGGATATCCGGATCGGCGCTTACTGTGTCACATGTACGACATGTGCATCTATTTTAGAAATGGGGAAGTTGGTCCAGGTTGTTGGTTGGATCACCGTCGGCATCGCCGCGAATGTACATTTCGCCATCCTTGCCTTTAAATACATTCACACCGGCAATAGCACCAGCTTTTACTTCTGCAAGTGCTTGCTGATAATCCAGTACACGTCCTGCTGAAGTCTGAAAAGCTGTCAGGTCACCGTCACCATTTTTCTGTACTGCTGTGAAACTCTCGCGTGTCGTTTGATCCATGATGTCACACTCTCCTTATATGACGAGATAGGAATCTGTTTACCTGATTAGCCTATCCGAATTCATGGGAAGTATGCATCATATGCTGATCAGACTTGCCAATGCCGAAGTTTTACAAGCTCTTTCTCATACGAACATGCAGAATATCTGCATCATAAAAAGGTTCTTCCGAAATCACTTCATAACCCAGTTTTTCATAGAATTTCTGTGCCTGACATTGAGCATCCAGTACAGAATAGGATAAGCCGAGTTCACGTGCTCGCTCCTCCATCGCGAGCAGAAGCACACGTCCATAACCAAATGAACGATGAGATTTAAGCACTGCGATTCGCTGCATTTTGGCCGTATCCTTGCTGTAATAGATCAGACGTCCTGTGGCTACAGCTTGGCCATCCGTACTTAACAATACATGATGCACATCTGGACTGATGACATCAAATTGATCAATCTCAATCTCGGCAGGCACCTGTTGCTCGATCACAAAAACGTGATGGCGAATTCCCAGGGCTTGCTCCAGTTGTTCTTCTGTCGATACATAACTAATCTCAGCTGCCAATTCCATTCCTTCTTTCTGCTCTTGCGCGACATATCAGACTGAATTATACAAAAAAATGTTTTTCCTGTATAGTGAAGTCTGGAACATATTGGGAGAGGAGGGGATAGTGATGGGCATGACAGGCATCATGGTCATTACCTTGTTAATGTCGGCGGGAATGATTACTCTGTTGTATTACGTTACGAAGAAAGCATACTCACGCAAGTGGGATGAAGATGAGTAATTCATCTGTTAACCTTCACGGCAAGACTTCACTGCTTCCTCGCGGAGAATATACATCTTGAATTACAGATTTGGAGTATACGTCCAGCCAAACGGGAAGAGATTCACCATTTTCATTGGGCTGTTTTAACTGTTGGAATTGAACTGTATGTTCATCCCTCTCTAAGCTGCAACCAGTAACGGTTGTACTGAGAATCACAAGCCCAGCAAAGAGAAAGAAGCATTTGGTAAATGTATATTTATTGGATGTTGACCGTTTTGTTAAGTTTCTCATAGGGAATTCACCTCGTTGTAGAAATGGTAATCTTTCCTTTATTGTGCACCATTTCGGGTGAATTATAACCAAATAAATCATTGACAATGAACACGGTTACTTGATATGATACTGTTACTTGATTGGGAAACATTTATATATCATGATCTGTTAGCTCAGCTGGGAGAGCACTATCTTGACAGGGTAGGGGTCAGTGGTTCGAGCCCACTACAGATCATACACGAGAAGCCTTACGATGTAGGCTTCTTTTCTTTTTTTACATACAAACATGAATGAGATTTGAGAAAGCTTCATGTTCTTTTCCTTTTTTTAAACAAAACTTAAATAAAACATAAATTCAACGTAAGGTTCCTCTTCTATACTTGGTTCTGAGGTCATCATAGAACAGGAGAAGGAGAGAACTAATGAATTATTCAAACCCATTTACATCAAAGTTAGCCAGAGTAGGGATTGCGGGTACACTGGCTTTAATACTGGCAACAAGCCCACTTGCCAGCATGGGGGTTGTGGCAGCGGAAGCAGTCCCACCTGTATCTACGAAGATACATAACACACAGAAAGACTCTTTAGAGCAGGCCCCGATTCAATACCAGATCCATGCTCGATTAAATGAGAAGGACATGACGATCCAGGGGAGCGAGAAGGTAACGTATCGCAACACAAGCAAGGATACCCTCCAGCAGTTGGTCCTTCATACATATGCTGACGCAAACCTCTCCAAGTCTACACAGGCGAGCATGTACCAACAGCATAATGAAAAGATTAGTGAAGATCACCCGGAGAAGACAGCGGAGGACTTTCTGGGTGGCATCGATATTCAGGCTGTAACAGCAGATAGCCAATCTCTCGATTTCCATAAGGAAAACCAAGCGTTGACCGTGCAGTTGAAAGAGCCCGTTCAACCAGGCGAATCTGTATCATTCCAACTGGAGTTTCAGTTGAATATACCCTATGGCTCACAGCGAGTTTCCTACTACAAGGACATGATCAATGGTGCGCACTGGTTCCCGGTGATGTCTGTTTACGACGAGGTTAAGCATCAATGGAACAAGGCACCGTATAGTCGAACTTTTGAGAGCGATTATTACACCTCATCGGACTTTGAAGTTCAATTTAATGTGCCTGAGGAGTATCAGGTAGCCATGCTTGGCTCTATCACCACTCAAGACAGTACAGAACATGGACGTAAAATTGTTTCTGCCGTAGCCGAGAATACGAGAGAGTTTGTTTTCTTTGCCAGTCCTAATCTTCAAGTGGAGCGCGCTACCCGTAACGGTCTGACGGTGGAATACTATTATTACAACGATGATCCATCCAAGAAAAAGATAGTTGACCGGTACATTAATCAGGCATTCAAGGTCATCGATTTTTATAGTGAGAAATATGGCAAGTATCCCTATCCAGAGTTCCGAATTGTCGAGACGTATGTACAAGGCGTTGCCGTGGAGTATGCGAGGCTCATCCAGATGGGACAGATTCAAAATGGTGCTATTCCAGAAGAAGACACAACCTTTGTTCATGAAATAGCGCATCAGTGGTTCCATGCATTGATCGGTAATAACTCGGAGACCGAATCCTTCCTGGATGAAGGCTTTGCCGATTTCTCCATGGTGTATTTTGCAGAGAAACAGGGAGATAAGTTAAATGGGTTCAGATCCGTACAGTTTGATACGGCGCCCGTAGAGATGGCGATTGCGTCAACAAACGATGAAGCTGGGGATTTAGCAGGTTTGGTATATTATCAGAAGGGAAGACAAGCGATCTATCAGCTTTACCGTACCGTCGGCGAAGAGAAATTTGACGAGTTCATGAGAACATATTTCAAACGCTACGTGTACCAGAATGCAACTTTAGAGGGGCTGCTTCACACCATTGAAGATGTGCTTGGTAAGGAAGTACGTTCAGAAATGCAGATGGCCCTATATCAGCCTAACTTTGTCTTAAAGCCGGAATACCAATTATCACAGGAAGAGACCGCCGCCTATGTACATGACATGTTACAACAACAGTATCAGGCTGTCATGGGCATGATCCCTAATCTGCCTTATGAAGTGATGAATCGATTGATGGACAAAGTCCTTCAAGGCGAGGAATTAACCATTGTGCTCAGCGATCAGGTCAGTAAGCTTGCAACTAAACAGCAGGAAGATATGGTTAATCAGTTGACCGGATTCCTTGATATGACCGGTATGAGATACGACATTATACGGGATCGCAAGAAACTGAAGCAAAAGATGAAAAAAGAGATTGGCAACAGTAACCTTATTGTCATTGGCAATGCCAAGTCAAACGGATTGGTGCAGGCTTTAAAATTTAACATTATTGATCGAACGAAACAGACGGGTTTTCCTTGGAAAAATACCATGAACCAACCTCTCGCCGCGGGTGCATACGTTATCAAACATCCCTATAACCAGAATCGATTGATGCTTCATTATTTCTGGAATGAGGATCATCTGAGTGATGCGGCATTTGAAGCTTTTAAGCTGAAAACACAGGAGTCTATTGGATTCACGAACGACTTTTACCAGTACTATGTATTGGATAACCAAGGCAAGGAGAAATCCAATAAAAAAGTAGCCAATCCCATATCTTCACTTTTTGCGGAGGAATAAGTAGTTGGTTGTGCAGTTTCTTCGTTCAAACAGGTTAGCCAATTTGTATTGGTTAACCTGTTTATGTTTTATATGAAAACCAGACTGAGAATAATAGGCTGCAAGATGGGCATAATGCTTTAACAGAAAGGTAACTTCATGAATATACTTATCGGGAGAAAACAATAGGAGGGATTAATATGAAGGATCAACATTATCCGGGCGTACCAATGAAAGGGACAGTTGCTGATAACAACTGTAAAGGAAATAAAGGAATGAACAAAATGAAAGCGTATTCATATAATGCTAGAATTTGTCCTATCATTTGTATTACTCAGGAGCCGGCTGCAAATGAGGGTAATGTTGTTGATTTTTCAATCCTATTAAAGGACACTTCGGATGTTTTATATTCGCGACCGGTAAATGGTAATAGCCTGCTCATGAAGGAGTTGAGTTCCCATGTCTACGACTGAAAATATTGCTCAGACAGCACTCGACGCAGCGATGAAGGCAAGCAGGGCCGTTGCGCCTTATGATTATTGCGATGCAGAAACCAGACGGATGTACACGCCTCAATTTGATAAAAAAATGGACAATCCTATGTATACCGCTGCAATGGCGGGTCTTCAATCAATCTATTGGTTTCGGGCGATCAAGGTAAAGGGACTTATCCCTGATGCAAAAGCAGATTATTATGCTACGTATTCTACCAACCATAATCATATCGGAGGAATTGGACTAGCCTACTCGAACAGCCCGACAGGACCATGGACCAAACACGGACAGGTGTATCTCGATACTGTGGTTGGGAATTCGACGGAAACGCCATTTGTGATCTGGAACGATGAAGAACAATTGTTCTTTATGTATTATCAACAAAACGGACTGGGAATCAATCAATCAACGGCACTTGCGACCTCTGTAGACATGATTAACTGGACAAGAGTGGGTTTGATTTTGGACAAACCTCCCGGCTTCCCGGGTGATGGTCATACCGGTTACTTCTCATGCTTCAGAAATGGCGGCAAATGGATCGGTTTTTCGGTGATGGGCGGCGGCGACTTTGGCCGCAAATGTATCTGGCATTCACATGACGGACGTAGCTGGTTAGCTGATCCGAGACCATTAATGGGTGGTAATGATGCGACTTTATCGGCGGATGAAAACATTTCGAGACCCAATGCTGGTGTATTTATGTACAAAGGGAGCATGTGGTGGTTGGGCATGTTATCGGCTTATGCTTCCGGTGGGGTCACGACTGTAGCTCGGCCTGCCATTGCCAAGATCAGCGCAGACTTTCGTCAACTGCTGGACAAACCTTCAGATATATATTTTCCGGCATTAAATTGGGAAACGACCAATATGCAATCCTTGATGGTGTCCGTTATGGACGGGGTAGTGTACGTGTATTACAATACCGATCATAATATCGGTGTAGCCTATTCGGTGGGGGTGTAGAGATGGTTATACGTGATGCAGCCGGTCAGATCGTGCCATTTGGAAAGGTTCACAAACAGCTTGTGGCCGATTTTCTTTACGGAACGTTACCGGATTGGGTGGAGGTGGTGGGGACCCCTACGTTTGAGCCTTTGCCCGACAGAGGGACCATAACCGTTACAACACCGACAACGGCAGGAGCCACGGCAGAGTTAAAAATGAAACATCTGATTGACAGCTCGAAAGTAACAGCAATTGCAATCACTTTGGAAGCGCTACAATTAAACGGGAACATTGGAATTTCAGTTCAGGTTGGCATTAAATCAAAGGATAGCAAAGCCGGAATCACCTTTTTTCAAAACGTAAATCAGAAGTATGGTATGGTCCGTGCCTATAAAGCAGATGGAACGTACACGGATTTTAATCAAAACATGGTGTTCTTCACCACACATGGCGTAGCAGGAGATGAGGCACAGAACCGTAAGAATCTCACTGTGCTGCTCTGTACCGGATTACAGTTCTCAGCTGGACTCGAGAGACCGTCCGTATGGCTTGGTGCGGATGATCAGTATGGTGGTGTTGCTGCTGACCTTAGCGGTGGTTTGTTCCAACATGGAGAACTGCAATGTCTTTTGAAACTGACTACAAGCAAGGCAGAGGCCAAGTATTTCAAATGTGCACAGATGAAAGTGGATATTTGGAGCAACTGAACTAAAATGGAGTAGATAGAGGAGGTATCTGATGAGAGAATCGATACATTATTCAATAGAACCACCTGAGAGCTTCGACCAATTATTAACGCTATATGAATCTTTGGGATGGAATTCGCTGAATTTATCTCAACATGAATTGGAACGTATGTGCAAACAAAGTTGGTATGCAATGTATGCTTATGATCAGCAGCGCTTAGTGGGCATGGGGCGTGTAATATCAGATGGAGTGATAACAGGTATAATATGCGGGGTAGGCGTTCTGCCTGACTATCAATCTCAAGGAATAGGTACAGAATTAATGAAACGAATCGTTGAGCATTGCGAGAAAAATAAGGTCATTCCACAACTGATGTGCACGGAAGGTTTGGAAACCTACTACGCAAAACTGGGATTTGAGAAGTTTACGATTGGAATGACGAAGAGGATAAATCGATAATCTGCATGAAGCGGTAAAAAAGGTATGCTTAGAATAATCGGGTACCCGTACACTTGAACATTTTGAAAAAAAAGTGTTCAAGTGTACGGGTACCTTTTTTATTTAGAGAAGGTTGATGATTGTACCGCCTGCTGCACCAGCAACGACAACGATCCACGGTGGTACTTTCCAAAAAACGAGCATTAGAAACAACATGCATACCAGTGCAAAATCAACAGGAGTCAGGATCGCAGTTGTCCAAAGTGGATCGTACAACGACGCCAACAAAATACCTACAACGGCTGCATTAATTCCGAGTAATGCTCCTTGAGTTTTTGAACTTTTACATAAAGAATTCCAAAAGGGCAATGCTCCTACGATTAGAAGGAACGCTGGCAAAAAGATAGCAATCGTTGCAACCAAAGCACCTGGAACCCCACGCATCATCGCTCCTAAATAGCCGGCAAAGGTGAACAATGGCCCTGGTACAGCTTGTGCTGCTCCATATCCCGCCAAAAAGTCGGACTTGTTGATCAGGCCCGTAGGGACGAATTCACGTTCCAGTAACGGAAGTACAACATGCCCTCCACCAAATACAAGTGAGCCTGAACGGTAGAAGCTATCAAAGAATAACAGCCATCCCGAACGATCAAAGGGTGTGAGTAACGGGAGCAGAATCAGGATTCCAAAGAACGTAGCCAAACAGACTATTGCCAAGTTACGATTCACCGGAACAGACAAGTCTGCTGTCTTATTACCTGTCATTTTTCTAAAATGGATCATGCCTACTATGCCTGCAATAACAATAAAAAGGATTGGAGTGAACGCAGTCTGCCATATAAGAGTCGCCGCAGCAGTAAAGATAGCGATGGTTGCCCTGTAACGGTCAGGAGTTAGTTTTTGCCCCATGCCCAATATCGCTTGAGCGACAATAGCTACAGCAACAATCTTAAGGCCGTGAATCCAGCCATTACTGCTGATATCAAATCCTTGAAGAAGGAAAGCGAACAAAACTAAAGCAATGACAGAAGGAAGTGTGAAACCAAGCCAAGCCATCAGTCCCCCCAGCAAACCTCCGCGGATGATGCCAATTCCAATCCCGACTTGACTGCTGGCAGGCCCGGGCAAAAATTGACATAGCGCAACTAAATCTGCATAGCTTCGTTCATCCATCCATTTCCTACGGCGAACATATTCTTCATGAAAGTAACCAAGATGAGCGATCGGTCCTCCAAATGAAGTAAGGCCGAGTTTGGTTGATACAGCCAGCACCTCATAGAGAGCCCTGGATTTATGTTTGGGCTTGTCCGGGGTTAGAAATGAATTATTCTCCAAACGTGTTATCCCTCCTTAAGTTTTACTTAGGTTATCCGATGGTGACAGTTAAGAAAGGACAAATTTCCTCTACTGATGACTACAATTATAATCCTTATCATCGCTATTCGTTTAAACGCAGCATTAAACTGTATTATTTTTTTTCATTAACTATTTACATGAACAATTAAATTGTGTACAATGTAATTGTTAGCGATACAAGAGAAGTCGAATTTTAATCAACATAAATCCAATCAACTAAAGGAGTTTTCACAAATGAAAACATTATATGAAACAACAGTCATCAATACAGGTGGACGTCAAGGAATCGTACAATCCCCAGATAACGTGTTTATGTTGGATGTTGCGGCACCGCCTGAACTGGGAGGACAAGTGACGACAGCTACCAATCCGGAGCAGTTGTTTGCAGCAGGGTATAGTGCTTGTTTTAACTCCGCACTGGAGTTTCAATTGAAGAAACACAAAGTTGAAATTGAAAGAAGTACTGTAGCTGCAACCGTAATGTTGGTGACAGACTCTGAGGACAACGGCGTGAAGCTTCAAGTCGATTTGGAAGTTAAAATTCTTGGTCTGGATGAGGAGACAGCACAAAAGTTTGTGAAACTTGCCCATGACTACTGCCCATATTCCAAAGGAATCAAAGGGAACGTGAATGTTAACGTGGAACTCGCGTAATCACTGATACTATTTGTTATTGATAAGAAGCCTCCGAGAAATCGGAGGTTTTTTTGTATTATTTTGCTCCGTTTTAAGATGTGCTTTGGTCGGAAAAAGCAATATTAATGATTGCATCATACCTATAGGGGGTATAATGAATGGTATAAATAGAATTAAAGGAGTGCAGAACATGAAAAAGTACGTATTGACCATATCGACTATATTGATTACAAGCAGTTTGGTTTTGAGTGGATGTGGCAAGGAGACTCGACAGACTATTAAAAGTAACGATGGCAGTCATACAGCTGCCGCAGGTGAGATGCACCATTCTGAATCGGGAGAGCTACCGGAAGGACTGCGGGAAAAAAACAACCCCACCTTCCCAGTAGGAAGCCAGGCGCTGATGAATGCCGACCACATGTCAGGCATGAAGGGTGCGAGAGCACAGATCGTTGGAGCATATGAAACTACGGTATATGCAGTTACGTATACACCAACAACAGGCGGAGATCCCGTGCAAAATCATAAATGGGTTATCCATGAGGAAATACAGGACCATAAGGAACAACCGTATGCGGCAGGTTCTAAGGTAGTGTTGAGCGCTGATCACATGAAAGGGATGAAGGGTGCGAAGGCCACAATTGATTCTGCTGAAGAGACAACGGTATATATGGTTGATTATACCCCGACAATAGGGGGAGATTTGGTTAAGAATCACAAATGGGTCACAGAAGAAGAATTAACTGCTATCCAATAGAACCATTTGTATGAAACAGCCCTTTTTATGCAGAAAAATCAATCTAGTACTCAATTATGGGTTATAATGGTATTAAGTTTACACAAAACTGTTGAAAGGGGAATGTACTCATGATGGATTTTAGCAAACCACCCCATGGCTCGGAGACCGATACCCACCGTCAGCGACATCAGGAGAATGAACAGAAATACCTTTCCGGAGGCAAGAGCATTTGGTATGAAATCAGCAACTGGCTCATTCTCGGAGGCATCCTCCTTGTCATATTTTTATTATTTAAATACGTTTTTTAAATGCACCAATGGTGACTATACTAACTATTGTCAATTGTAGAGCGTCTTAATATACATGATAAGTAAGGCAAGAGAGCCCAGTTTTAATGGGCTCTTTTTTTGTTATGACTTCATTGGACGTTAAAATGATAAATGATGCAAATGACAAAAATCAATATTCGTCATTTGTTATCAAGTGTGTTAAACTAACCTCAATGGAGGTGGCAAGTGGATGGTGTTAACCATCTCGTTAATATGGTAAAAGACAAAACTTCTGAATTTCTCACTAAAGAGCAGATTATTGCAGCTACACAGGAAACGATAAGACGCTTCGGTGCTGCCAAAACATCCGTCACCGATGTCGCCAAATTGCTCGGAGTCAGTCATGGAACGATATACAGGCATTATGTCAGCAAGAAGGCATTGCTTGAAGGTGTCACTGAACAATGGCTTGAAGAAGAAATAATCACACCTTTAACTCTGGTAACCCAGGATGAGAAAAACGCAAGTGAAGGTGCACATCATCTGAAAGTATATATAGAAACATTAATACATCTTAAATGTCATTATGCTGAGTCAGATCCGGAATTATTTGAAATGTATGCGCGGGTTACCCAAGAATCAGCTGATCTAATCCGCAAACATGTAGAGCATCTCATTCACCATTTGAGCGAAATTATTCGCCGGAATCAACGGTTTAAGTTCAGTGATCCTCAGGTAATAGCAGCGGCTATTCTTCATGCAACGGCTCGTTTCCATCACCCGGCACATGCCTATGAATGGCGTAGTGATACGATAGATAATGAATTTGCACAGGTATGGTTATTAGTCGAACACGGTTTATCCAAATATGAGTGAAGAGGATGGGAGATCGAATGAACAAATTATCAGGTAAGGTCGCTTTGGTAACAGGATCGTCGCGAGGTATTGGACGTGCAATTGCGGAGCAACTCGCGGAGCTTGGAGCCGATGTGGTGATTAATTATGCGAGTCGTCCGGACAAAGCAGAAGAGACAGCAGAGATTGTTCGGCAAAAAGGAGTTCGTGCCATTACCGTGCAAGCAGATTTGGCGCGGAAGGAAGATGTGGAACGTCTGTTTTCCCAAACGATTAGCGAGCTTGGCAAAGTGGATATTCTAATCAATAATGCAGGTATTATGAAGACAACCCCTTTAGCGGAAGTGACAGAAGAAGAATTTGATCAGCAGTTTGCCATTAACGTGAAGGGTACTTTCTTTGCTTGTCAACAAGCGCTTAAACATATGGAAGATAGAGGACGTATTGTGAATTTTTCTACCTCTGTAACAGGACAGATGTTTCCCAACTACAGCGTGTATGCAGGAACCAAGGGGGCGGTAGAGCAAATTACCCGTCAACTAGCGAAGGAGTTTGGTTCTAAACAAATTACGATTAATGCAGTCGCACCAGGTCCGGTTAACACGGAGTTGTTCTCGGTTGGCAAGACAGAGCAACAGCTAGAAGGAATCCGTAAAATGAATGCATTTGGTCGTCTGGGTGAGCCGGAAGACATCGCGAGTGTCATTTCATTTCTGGTTGGAACGGATTCACAATGGGTTACAGGTCAGACGATCCGGGTAAATGGTGGCTTTATTTAACATAACCGAAATCAGGAAGTTTGATCATTACGTTTGACACACAACCGGGCGAATCCCCATATGATGCATTACATCAGTAAGCACTTGGGGAAATGGGGAATCCGGGATGGCAAAAGCAAAGGGCAAGAAAACTCCCGCATTAAAGAGTGACAAAATTCGTGTATCCATGAAGTTGGTCACTTCGGATGTATGTGAGAGATGTAAGACACCATGTACGCGAGGCATGGATTATGCTGCACGTATGAGAATTGAAGGGGCTTTAGGCAAGGGCGTTCCCTGTATATTGACCCGCCATACTTCTTCATAACTCTTCGTATAATCCCGTATATATAACAATTATAGATCAGGGGCATCCTATAATGAGGATCGCCTCTTTTTGTGCATTCCAAGGGGTGGAAAAAATTCTGGATAAAAAATGAAAAATGATGAAAAACAGCGCAACTTTGTGGATGAATCTGCAGTATAAATGTACAACAGCTAGCAGCAGGGGAGGGAATATTGACGGGATGAAATGGAAACGAATATTGCTTTGTGTCACGGTATTCTCCTTGCTCGGCGGGTCTTTATTGTTTGCAGATTCGGTGAACGAGAAGATTCGTGTTCTCATTAACGGCAAGGAAGCAGCTGATGGAGGTTATCTCATTGATGGAACGACCTATGTACCTGTAAGAGAAGCTGGAGGCGTCGTCAAATGGGACAGCAGTAACAAGAGAGTAACGGTGATCAAACCGAATGTACATATTTTTCTCTTCAAGGGAGACACTGTATTTGGCAACGTTAACGTAGGTAAGCTGAAATTCAATGTATTTTCACAAGTGGACAGTCTGACAGCAGATGTAGCTGCGGTGAAAGTAACGATTACCAATCCAAGCGGTCAGGTGAAGGATATCCAGTCACAGGAGCTTACGACCCAGAAGGATAACTTCTGGTTCCGCACTTACGATTTTACGTACGATTTCAATCGTGCCGGCAAGTATCAAGTCGGCTTTCATATTAAAGAAAATGCAAACAGCAGCTACGTCCTGGTAGCGGAGAAAATCATTACAGCGCTGAACGATTGAAGCGGAAATAACCCTGTGAGTTAAATTGACCTGGGTCATTGAACATGTTACGATATGCAAGGTTACACAATTTCTATTTATAAAGCGAGGTATTTCAATGAGCGATCACACACATGAACACGGCGATGGCTGCGGATGCGGGCAAGACCACGACCACGACCACGAGCATGAAGAAGTCCTTCTCACATTAACAGACGAGAACGGCCAAGACGTGGAGATGGTTTTGGTGGAGACGTTTGACGTGGAGAAGCATGTTTATGCGCTCCTGCTGGAACGTAACAATCCTGAAGCTGACGGCATCATCCTGCGTATGGAAGAAGAAGACGAGGAAATGGTGCTCTACAATATTGAAGACGAAGAAGAGTGGAACCGCGTTGAAGCGGCTTACAACGAACTCGTTGCATCACAAGAATAGTCATTCTTTTGGAACATAACATGAAGGCTCCTTGATTTCAGGGGGCCTTTTGTTTGTTTTCAAGAGGTATACGAGCATGTACACCACCGGTTTGAACGACGAAATAGACGGGAAAATGCAAACTCGCTTGCTCCATAAAATAAAAAAGGACCAAGCTAGGGCTTGGTCCTTAAAGTTTATACCCTGCACAGCGCAAGGGAGTTGTTTTAGAAAATGGCATCGGCTTCCACGATCACTTTAACGTTGGTTACACTGCGATCTTCGGGTCCTTTGACGGGTAATCCAACTTCGACATGATCGATGATGTAGTCGATATTTTCCTGGGTGATAACCTCACCCGGTAACAGGATTGGAATTCCTGGCGGATAGACATAGATGAATTCCGAGATAATACGTCCTGCGGATTCCTTAAACGGAATCACTTCGGTATCACCGTAGAAAGCATCACGTGGAGTCAGCATCAACTGGGGAATATCCGGAACTTTTACGACCAGTTCATGGGCTGGGTTCACTTGATAATAGGTACGGGAGAGATCCTGCAAAGCGTTCAGCAAGATATCGACACTGTCATCCGTATCTCCTGGCGTGATGAGACACAGAATATTGTACATATCACTAAGTTCAACCTCGATGTTGTAATGTTCACGCAGCCAGTTCTCTGTCTCATACCCTGTAATGCCCAGATGGCGAACATGGATCGTTACTTTGGTTGGATCATAGTTGAAGGTCGCTTCTGTACCCAGAAGCTCTCTACCGAAGCAATACAGGCCATCCATATCGTTAATCGAACGTCTGGCAAACTCAGCTAGTTCAATCGCCTTCTGTGCAATCTCACGACCGTGAAGTGCCAGGTTACGTCTGGATGTATCGAGTGAAGCAAGCAAAATGTATGAAGTTGATGTTGAGGTCAGCAGACTCAGGATCGTCTGTACACGCTGTGGATTCACGAACCCATTCTTCGTGTTCAGGTTGAGTACGGAACTCTGTGTCATGGAGCCACCAAGCTTGTGAACACTGGTTGCAGCCATATCTGCACCTGCTGCCATCGCAGACAACGGCAGATCCTCATGGAAATGAATGAGTACACCGTGTGCTTCATCAACAAGGACAGGGACTTGATAGCTGTGTGCCAGCTCAACAATCTCTTTCAGATCGGTAACCACACCGTAATAGGTCGGGTTAATTACAAGCAATGCCTTGGCATCCGGATGACGCTCAAGTGCACGACGGATAGACTGTGTAGTCACTCCATGGTCAATACCAAGGTTGGCATCTTGTGAAGGAGAAACAAATACGGGTTTGGCGCCTGAGAAAATAATGGCGGACAGAACCGATTTATGCACATTACGGGGCACAATAATTTTGTCACCCGGTGAACATACAGACAGAATCATGGTCATAATGGCACTGCTTGTGCCTTGTACACTAAAATAGGTATAATCGGCTCCGAAGGCATCTGCTGCCAAAATCTGTGCTTCCTGAATGACACCGGTTGGCTGATGCAGGTCATCCAACGGTGCGATGTTAATCAAATCTATGGAGAAGGCATTATCGCCAATAAATTCACGGAATTCGGTATCCGCTCCCAATCCTTTTTTATGGCCCGGAATATGAAACTGTACCGGATTGAGTGCCGCATGATTTTTTAAAGCGGTAAACAGCGGCGTACGGTGGTGATTCATCAGTGCTGTCACAACCCTTCCTAATAAAATTGGTAAACAAAGATGAGTATAGCAAATTAAGAACCGAATGCAACAGTATAAATCGACAATTTTTTAAATTGCTGAGATTTG
This sequence comes from Paenibacillus sp. CFBP 13594, assembly GCF_014842675.1. NCBI lineage: Bacteria > Bacillati > Bacillota > Bacilli > Caryophanales > Paenibacillaceae > Paenibacillus > Paenibacillus sp. CFBP 13594. The sequence goes on along the minus strand of NZ_JACYVQ010000005.1, from coordinate 359,838 downwards.
GGCACATTCCCCACGGTTACACTAAGGATAGGGAATAGGCAAATGAACGCCGAAAGGGGAAAAAGAATGCAAACCGATACAAAACCAGCCAAAATTTTGCGATCACCATTTTTTATCGCGATGTGGCTAACACTTTTTCTAGTTGAAATTATCAAAGGAGCCCTGTTGGTAGCTGTTTTGCCCGTCTATATGGACAATATACTGGGTCTGTCTGCAGGCGTCATTGGTGTGGCATTTGCTCTTCAATATCTGGGAGATAATCTGTTCAGGGCGCCTTCCGGCTGGGCTGCAGAACGGATCGGGTTCCGCGCAACGATGGTTACAGCATTAATCTGTACCTTAATCGCTGTTATTATGATCCTTTTTCTCAAAAGTGCCGTTGGACTGGCCATGGCCTGTCTGATTCTTGGCATTGGTACGTCACCACTCTGGCCTTGCGCCATGACAGGCGTGACGGCGATGTCAGGCCCACAGAACAAGAATGGTACAGCAATGGGGGCACTGGAGATGGCTGCTCTCGGCGGCACGGGGCTTGGACCTATAGGCATGAACTGGCTGCTGGAGCGCACGCATCATGATTATCGAACTATATTCCTCGTGCTGATGGGTTGTGCGATTCTCGTTATTCTGGTGGCTATGATTCTTCCTGGACGCGTCATTGTTGAAGGAGAGCATGCCGAGCAAGCAGTGAAGAATAGTGATGTAAAATATCCAGCCAAACCGAATCTGCTCACGCCGTTCATCCGGCTGCAAAAGAGTGTGAAGGACACACTGCAACGGGTACGCAGCACGCTAAATGTTAATCCATTGGTGTATCCTGCACTGTTTATGCAGTCGTTTGTCATAGGGCTGCTCAGTCCAGTAATCACGCTATATACACGCACAGACCTGCACATCTCACCGAATCTATACAGCTTGTTGCTGATTGCGGGTGGTGGAATAACCGTTATTGCCTTGCTGCCTGTTGGTAAAATGGTTGACAGGTTTGGCACTAAGCCGTTCCTGAACATTGGTTTTTTGATGGCGGCGGCGAGTCTGTTCGCATTCTCCTCCATAACATCCATTCCGGTGGTGTTTGGTGTTGTCATGCTGGTGGGCATCAGTTATGCCATGATTTTGCCCGCCTGGAATGCTTTTGTAGCCACGCTGATTCCCAAAGGGGAGCGGGGCGCGATCTGGGGATTCTTCCTTACATTGCAGGGATCAGGCATGGTTGTAGGCCCCATTGTTTCCGGACTGTTGTGGGACCACGTGAGTCATCCGGCTCCATTCATTGGCAGTGCCATCGTCATGGCAGGACTTGCCGTTGTGCACTTTGTGTTATCCCGCAATCCGTTTCGTACCGCTCCGGCCAAATAAACAAAAGAAAAGGGAGTTCCACCAACCGTCTTGGTTGTGGAGCTCCCTTTTTCGCGTCCATTATATCATCAAAATCGGGAGCTTGCCCCTGTGCTCCTGCGGAAAGCTGCAATCCGGCGGCTCTTTCGGTGAAAAATAGTCAAATAACCAAGTACCCTTACATAAAATGAAGTATAAAATAGGGTAAGCCGATTGAGTAGAAGCGATTGAAGACGAGGGCCGGAGTTGATCCGGTACAGATGGAGGGAGTGCCGTGAATAAGAGTTATGAAGTTGAATATTGCAATCTGGAGCTGCGGTTCAACCGTCGGCATATCCAAAATTTGATCAGAGACCTTATTCGTGAGGGATATTCACTATATTGGAGCGAGGACGAATCCTTTTTTATCCTGTCAGTCCGGACCGGCCGCAAGCTGGTAAAGCTCCGCTTTCAACAGACACGCACGGGGAACTACAAGATGACTGGGGATTATATCATTAAGGATGCAAAGCTTGCAGAGTGGCTGGAGAAGCTGATTGGAGATACACGCGGGCATGCGGTTGTGAAGCGGTTCAAGGATCAGCAGATGACCGTGGAGAATATTTTATTCGGTGAAGTCATTCGGCTCGTGGAAGTGTCTGGGTTCAAACAGCGTGTCATTTTTCAAAAAGAACCTGCGCCGACGGCGGAAGAGATGGAAGAAATGTTCCTCTCACGCGAAGGTGAGGAAAGGCTCATGTTGTTGCGCATGGAATTGGACGATGAACTGGAGCGCCTGCATACGGCCATTCAGGTAGATAATGTGGATAAAGCCAATGCCTGCCGTGAAGTACTGAAACGGTTGTCTGGGCATCTGTTGATGCTGGAAGGATGAAGGATAAAGCTTCTGATCATAATCTGAGTTAAGAGCCCTGGTGCATGCCAGGGCTTTGTGGTTATGTAACAAGCCATTTGCACGTACAATCGTCGTTAAACCATTTTGTCATTTAGGGGCGACAAGGATCAAGAATAGAGTAATCAGAGTTCTCAATCCAAAGATCGAATTCGTTCACCCCTTTGTTGAGTAGCAGGTCAGCTTCAAAAGAAGTGAGGGGTACCGCCCACAATAGCTCTATTGTTTCATCACCTACATGGAGCTGTTCGAGGGATTCTTTTTCTCCCCGCAGTTCATCGAGAAGAAAGGCGGTTGCATTCCATCGGGCTGGCGCTAATTCGCTTGATTTCATCACACGTGGAACCGCTGAATCATGTACATTTTCGATGTGATGGGAGATCAGATCGGCCATATAGCTATTCACACGCTCCACATTCTCACCACCGAGATTGGATTGCAGCGCGAGCATCCACTCGGAAGCGACCTTCTCCCCTGAAGGACGACATGCCTGGGACAAGCCTACTGTCACAAATCTTGCGATGCCTGAATGAACCGTGGCAGGAAAGTAATAGATTTCTACATGAATGTTTCTGTCCGGCTTGGAAAGAACGATCCTGTGCTCCGGCATCCCCCATTCATTCATATATGCCCCCAGAAGAAATGTTCTTCGAATATCCAGGGAAAACCGTTCTTCGTTCGAAAGCTGTTCAAACGCCATTATGTACGCTCCTCCTTTTTTGATCAGAGTTCATGGATATGATTATAACATTGTACATATACAATAATTGGATTATCTTGTTATGTTGTATTGTCTTTACGGTTGTATTTATGAAAATACGATGAACACCTCGGCTGATTGGGGTGTTTTCTTATTGTGCCACGGTGCCACGGGGTTCACTTCTATACATAAAACCGTTAAAATAGGAGTATTGTTGAGAATTTATTTCAATAAAATTAATTGGAGCAAAGGATGGAGGACCAGATGACAAAACAACAAATTGGCGTAATTGGCCTGGCTGTCATGGGCAAAAATTTGGCCCTTAACATTGAAAGCAAAGGTTTCTCAGTATCGGTATATAACCGTTCCCCGGAGAAAACCAATGATCTTCTGAAAGAAGCTGAAGGTAAAAACCTGACAGGCTCATTCTCCATTGAAGAGTTCGTAGCATCCCTGGAATCCCCGCGCAAAATTTTGATCATGGTACAAGCCGGCAAAGCGACCGACGCTACCATTGAACAACTGCTTCCTCACCTGGATGAGGGTGATATCATCATTGACGGAGGGAACGCATACTTCCCTGACACGCAACGTCGCAGCAAAGAGTTGGAAGACAAAGGCATTCGCTTCATCGGTACAGGTGTATCCGGTGGTGAAGAAGGCGCACTGAAAGGCCCTTCCATTATGCCGGGTGGACAGGAAAGTGCTTATAAACTGGTTGAACCGATTCTGACGGCGATCTCGGCCAAAGTCGGTGACGATCCATGTTGTACATATATTGGACCTGACGGTGCCGGACACTATGTGAAAATGGTGCATAACGGTATCGAGTACGGAGACATGCAGTTGATTGGTGAAGCGTACCACTTGCTCAAATCCGTATTGAACGTTTCCGTTGAAGAGCTTCATGCGATCTTTACGGAATGGAATCAAGGAGAGCTGGATAGCTACCTGATCGAAATCACAGCAGATATCTTCTCCAAATACGATCCAGAAACGGGCAAACCTATGGTTGACGTCATTCTGGACGCTGCTGGACAAAAAGGAACAGGTAAATGGACAAGCCAAAGTGCGCTGGATCTCGGCGTACCATTGTCCATGATTACGGAATCCGTATTCTCCCGTTTCCTGTCTGCTATGAAAGACGAGCGTGTAGCAGCTAGCAAAATCCTGAGTGGACCAGCGACTGAAGCGTTCTCCGGTGACAAAAAAGCGTTCATTGAGAGCGTGCGTAAAGCCCTCTTTGCAAGTAAGATCGTATCCTACGCACAAGGATTTGCACAAATGCGTGCAGCTTCCGACGAGTATGGCTGGGATCTGAAATACGGCAACATTGCCATGATCTTCCGTGGCGGCTGTATCATCCGTTCGCAGTTCCTGCAAAACATCAAGGAAGCTTATGATAAAGATGCAGCTCTGAAAAACTTGCTCTTGGATCCTTACTTCCAAAACATCGTTGAGTCTTATCAAGGGGCATGGCGTGAAGTTGTAGCGGCTGCTGTAAAACAAGGTGTTCCGGTACCTGGCTTCTCCAGCGCTCTTTCTTACTACGACAGCTACCGTACAGAGCGTCTGCCAGCAAACTTGCTGCAAGCTCAACGTGACTACTTCGGTGCTCACACGTTCAAACGTGTGGACAAAGAAGGCAGCTTCCACCACAACTGGATGGAGTAGTACCACCTATACAAGTCTATTAGATTTGGCCAAAGTGCCCTTAAGCAGGAGCTTTGGCCTGCTAAGGGGCACTTTGGCCTGCTAAGGGGCTCAAAAGAGGTTTGGCGTTCCGGTGATAGCCGGTCAACGCTAGGCCTCTTTTTTACTGTAAATAAGTTCATTGGAGTTTGTTAGTTTGCTGGGATGGTTACTGATTGAGACGTTTGGGGGCTCATAACTGCTTGAGGGTAATCTGACGTATGCTGAGATGCCGGGAGTTAATTGATCTGTCTTGAATGTACTTGCGGATGGTCGAAAGCAAGTCGGTTAGGAGATGGTCTTTCCCCGTCCGCAGGGCTGTGTTATGATAGGACAAAAGTGCTCACGAATTGCTTGAATTAAAGGAGTGTACACCTTGAGCAAGTCTAACAATATTATTCTCATTGGCATGATGGGAACCGGCAAATCAACCGTCGCTGACATGCTTGCACGTGAGCTTGGTTATCGATTGATTGATGTGGACGCCGCGGTGGAAAAAGAGGAAGGCTGTACGATTCCGGAACTGTTCACCGGCAAGGGAGAGACGTATTTCCGTGATGCCGAGAGCCGCATGTTATGCTCGGTGCTGGAGAAGAAGTCACAGGTCATAGCGACCGGAGGTGGCGTGGTGTTGCGTTCTGATAATTGTGACGTGATGTTAAAAAATGGTTGGGTTGTTGCACTGACTGCCGATCCGGCAGTGATTGTGGAACGTGTTAGCGGCTGTGACAATCGTCCCCTTCTTGCAGGCAATGCAGAGGAACGCATCAAGGCCATTATGGAAGAACGGAAAGACGCATATCGGTTCGCACATTATACGGTGGATACAACCGAGTTATCCGCTGCTGAAGTGACTCGTTTAATTTTAGCGCATTACCGCGTCTAAGCTTGTTATCATCGAAGTTTGATGGTTGATAGGTGGTGGCAGATATAACAAAACGGGCCGTGTAGGCCCGTTTCTGGGAGTGGAGCAGAGCTGAGGTCACAAGGTTACAAATGACTTCGCTTCTCTCCGGGCTACTCTAGTCTTCCTGTTGCCACTGAAGCATACCGCCGACCATGTTCGTACAGCCTTCATATCCCAGTTGCTGCAGATATTCGCATGCACGCTCACTGCGGTAACCGCTACGACAGATGATCACGATCTCGCCTGACTTTTCAATCTCAGACAGTCGGTCCGGAATCTGACCAAGCGGGATATGCTTGGCTCCTTCGATCATGCCTTGCGCGACTTCATCGTCCTCGCGGACGTCTATCATCTGCAGCTTCTCTCCCGCCTGTAAACGGCGGCGCAGCTCAGACGTTTCAATTTCAGCTATTTGTGTCATATTCAGGTCCTCTTTTCTGTATGGACTTAACGCCTATAATGATACCCAAGCGATGCATGGAATGTCAATTTGGCCACAATATAATCAATGAAGGAGAATTTCATCCATGGACGTTATTGTTAAACCAACCCCCACTCTGAACGGGGAAATCGGGGCTCTGTCCTCCAAAAACTACACGACTCGCTATTTGCTGGCTGCTGCGCTGGCAGAAGGCACAAGTACCATCCATTTCCCGGCACACAGTGAAGACAGTGACGCCATGCGCAGATGTATTCGCGATCTGGGGGCAGTGCTGGAAGAAGACGACAGCAAGATTGTGATCGAGGGCTTTGGCAGTCATCCACGTGATGTGCGTGAATTAAATGTAGGGAATGCAGGTGCTGTACTTCGTTTCCTGATGGGTGTTACAGCGCTCTGCCCTGAAGTTACTTTTGTGAATACGTACCCGGATTCGCTGGGTAAACGTCCGCATGATGACCTGATTGATGCGCTTGGTCAACTGGGTGTAGAAGTACAACACGAACAAGGACGCCTGCCGATTACAATCAAAGGTGGCAATGCCAAGGGTGGACACATTCGTGTATCCGGCTCCGTCAGCTCCCAATATCTGAGCGCATTGTTGTTTGTTACGCCTTTGCTTGCAGAAGACAGCACCATTGAAGTGCTGAATGACCTGAAGTCCAAGGTCGTTATCGGACAGACGCTGGAAGTGCTGGAGCAGGCCGGTATCGTTATCCATGCAAGTGATGATTACATGTCCTTCCGTGTACCAGGTGGACAGGCTTACCAGCCAACGATCTACACAGTTCAAGGCGATTATCCTGGATCAGCAGCGGTTCTTGCAGCAGCAGCGGTTACACAGTCTGATGTGAAAATTCTGCGCCTGATGGAGCAGAGCAAACAGGGCGAACGTGCCATCGTTGACGTGCTGCGCATGATGGAAGTGCCGTTGACACATGAGAACGATGTCGTACACGTTCAAGGAAATGGCAGACTGAAAGCGATCGAATTCGACGGGGATGCCGCAACAGACGCTGTTTTGGCGATGGTAGCCGCAGCTGTGTTTGCGGAAGGCACGTCACGGTTCTATAATGTAGAGAACCTGCGTTACAAGGAATGTGACCGAATCACCGATTACTTGAACGAGCTGCGGAAAGCAGGAGCGAACGTCGAAGAGCGTCAAGCTGAGATTATCGTACACGGACGTCCGGAAGGCGTAGAAGGCGGCGTTGAGATTAACGCTCACTTCGACCATCGCGTAATTATGGCGCTTACAGTCGTTGGTCTGCGTTCCAAGGAGCCGCTTCGTATTCGGGATGCACACCATGTAGCCAAGTCTTATCCGCAATATTTCGATCATTTGCAGGCGCTTGGCGCCTCGGTTCAATGGGTAAAAGAGTAATAACTGAAAATCAGTCTTTTGAACACGCACTTTAATCAGAAAAGGATGGTGCTTGAACATGGAATTTAACAACCCTACTCGTGAAGAAATCGGACAACTTTTGCGCAAGGCAGGCAACATCGCAGTCGTTGGTTTATCAGACAAATCGGATCGCACTTCCTATATGGTGGCTGAAGCCATGCAGAGCAGAGGCTACCGCATCATCCCGGTTAACCCACAGGTGCAAGGTGAAATCCTTGGTGAGACGGTATATGCCACCCTCGCGGATATTCCAGAGCCGGTAGACATTGTCAATGTGTTTCGTCGCGATGAGTTCTGCGCGGATGTAGCACGTGACGCCGCTGCCATCAAAGCGAATGTCCTGTGGCTACAGCTTGGCATCCATAGTGATGAAGCGGTCCAGATTGCTGCTGAGAACGGCATGACAGCGGTAACGAATCGTTGTATCAAGGTAGAGGATTCCATCGTTCTGCGCGGCGCTGGACGTGGCTGAGAGGTTCGTTCACCTGTGATCGAATGATCTCCTGATCTGAACCAATTGAATGAACATAGGTTGAATCCCGTTAACTTGAAGTTGACGGGATTTTTTCTGTTCTATTTTTGCCGTATTAATTACCAATTGGTTACTGTTTTGCTTTGACAAAACGTTGCGTAAAGCTTACCATCTAGGATAGAAAGGAGAGGTCGCCATGAATTGGCTCGGATCCTTGCAGCAGCTCGGACGAGCGGTAATGCTGCCTACAATGGTCCTGCCCGCCGCCGCAATTTTGCTCAGTGTTGGCAGTCTGCCTTGGGACGCCTGGGGATTGGATATTGTCGGTGAAGTGTCTACCGTGGCCGGACACGGTATTTTTTATTTCTTACCGTATCTGTTCGCTGTCGGTGTAGCACTGGGACTCTCCAACCAGGCCGGACAAGCGGGACTTGCTGCTCTGGCTGGTATCGTGATATATGATCAGGTGACTCGGAACTTTGGGGATGGCACTGTTCAGCCCGCTTCCTTAATCGGAATCATACTCGGCGCGCTTGCCGGTGGGATGCATAATCGGTTTAAAAGCATTAAACTGCCTGAAATTTTACAATTTTTTGGAGGTTCAAGGTTTGTTTTACTCATCGTCGGACTTTGTTCGGCATTGTTCTCCTGTTTTATGTTATGGCTCGCTCCGATCCTACAGCATGGATTGAATGGCATTGCTACTTGGGAATACAGTCTCGGGGGTTTTGGTCTGTTCATCTACGGAGTGTTATACAGGGTGCTGGTCGCTTTTGGGCTTCATCACCTGCTTAACAATGTGTTTTGGTTCCAGTTAGGGACGTTTGAAACGCCTGATGGTAACATTGTGCAAGGGGATTTGCCCCGATTTTTTGCAGGTGATCCAACGGCAGGATTCTTTATGGCGGGTTTGTTTCCCATCATGATGTTTGCCATTCCGGCAATAGCCTTTGCTATTATTCAGGAAGCCAGAGAAGATCTGAAACCAAAAATCAAGAAAACTTTTCTGACATCGGCACTCGTTTGTTTTCTAACCGGGGTATCGGAACAGATTGAGTTTGCTTTTTTGTTCGCGGCACCTTATCTGTTCATCGTGCATGCAGTGATGTCCGGCGTTGCCATGTGGATTAGTTACTGGCTTGATATCCGGCATGGATTTTCTTACTCCGCAGGTATTATTGATTACATACTCAATTTCCATCTATCGGAGAATGCTTGGAAACTCATTCCGATTGGCATACTATATGGGCTGGTTTATTACTTCCTGTTCAGATGGGCGATTCGTACGTTCAAGATTCCAACACCAGGACGTGAAGAGGGCTCCATGCTGGAAGATTGGGTAGGTAACATTCCTTATCAGGCACCTTTAATCCTCGAAGCATTGGGTGGGAAGAGTAACATTGTACAGGTTGAAGCTTGTATTACACGTCTTCGCCTGACTGTGCATGATGACCGCCTGATCGACACGGGTGCCATGAAGAGTATGGGGTCCGCTGGACTGATCAAGCTGGGTGGCGGTAATGTACAGGTGGTATTCGGGACCTACTCGGAATTGATTCGGGAAGAAATCGCGAAGCTGCTGGAAAGAGATCTGCAACAGGTTCTGTTCTGTGCCCCCGTTCAGGGCAAAATGCTCCCAATTGAAGAGGTGCCGGATCAGATCTTTGCAGCCAAGCTTGTCGGTGATGGTGTAGCCTTTGTTCCGGAAAAGGGAGAGCTGGTCTCACCCGTGTACGGAACGATTATGCACCTGTACCCGACCATGCATGCCTTGGGTATTTCTACCCGTGAGGGGCTTGAGGTGTTACTGCATATCGGCATCGATACCTCTCAGTTGAAAGGACATTTTGAAGCTTTTGTTCAGGAGGGCGATACGGTGGAGCCAGGGCAGTTGTTGATCAAGTTTGATCTGGCAGTACTCCGTGAGCAAGCGGCGTCACTGACAACACCAATGGTAATTACGAATCCGGATCGTGTAAAATCATGGAGTTTTGCTCCATTTAAGCAAGTTAAGAAAGGTCAGGCATCCGTTATGTCCGTGGTGCTCTATGACAGGAACGTTGGAGGGGTAGAATGAAGATACAAGGCATCAACGGAGCTGCAGGCATAGCCATCGGCAAAGCATTTGTCCTGCCCAGTTGGGAATGGGATTTGCCGGATCAGAAGATGGATTCGGTGGATCTCGCCCAAGAGTTCGAACGGTTGTATGAGGGCATACGGACATCAAAGGATGAGATCGAATATATCAAAAATGAGTTCAAGGAAGTTGTTGGTCCAGAGGAATCCAGTATCTTTGATGCACATCTGGCAATCCTGGAAGATCCGGTATTCATGAACGAAATTCGCGGTATTATTGAGCGTCAATATAAGGCAGCAGAAGTGGCGGTCAAAGAAGCCATAGACCATTTTGTCACGATGTTTGACTTGCTGGAAGACGAGTATATGAAGGAGCGGGCCATTGACATCAAGGATGTAGGGAACCGTCTGCTCAAGCATTTGCTCGGTGCACCGGAGATTACACTTCCTTCGGATACCCAGCCGTATGTACTCGTCGCCAAAGAACTGTCGCCATCTCAACTGGCGCATCTGAATCCCACCCATGTACTAGGCATTGTGACCTTGATTGGCGGGAAAACATCACATTCTGCGATTATGGCTCGTGCCCTTGGCATTCCTCTCGTTTCCGGTCTGGAAGCGAGTCTTGGCATGCCAGTAGAGACAGGGGATATGCTTGTGGTGGATGGTGACAATGGCTTGGTATTTACGGACCCGGATCGCAAGACAATTGAACGGTATACCATGCTTCGCAGCAAACAACTGAAGAAAAAGGAACAACTTCAAGTTCTTGCTACCGTGGATGCTGTAACCAAAGATGGGGCCGTTTTGCACTTGGCTTCCAATATCAGTTCGGTGAAGGAATTGGACCTTGCTTTGAAACAAGGAGCCAAAGGGGTAGGCTTGTTCCGAACAGAGTTTTTGTATATGGACCGTGCTACGTTCCCGGGTGAGCAAGAACAGTATGAGGTGTACCGCCTTGTGGCAGAGAAAACAGCAGGACAATCCGTTGTTATTCGTACACTGGATATCGGTGGTGACAAGCAACTCGATTACTTTGAACTGCCGGAGGAAGACAATCCGTTTCTGGGATACCGTGCCATTCGGATTAGTCTGGACCGCAAGGATTTGTTCAAAACACAGCTTACAGCCATTCTGCGTGCCAGCGCTGCCGGAAATGTCAAAATCATGTACCCGATGATTTCTTCGGTGGAAGAACTTCAACAGGCCAATGAGATTCTCCGTGAGGCGATGTCCGATCTGGACGAGCGGGGATTATCATACGACCCTCACATTCAGGTGGGGATCATGATTGAAGTTCCTGCAGCGGTGATGATTGCTGATCTGCTCGCAGAGGAAGCTGATTTCTTCAGTATTGGTACGAACGATCTGGTTCAATATGTACTGGCAGTAGATCGAATGAATGAGCAGATCGCTCATATGTATCACCCTTATCATCCGGCTGTTCTGCGGATGCTTCGTGCCACAGCGGATGCGGCGCATACGGCCGGAATTGATGTCAGTGTGTGCGGTGAGATGGCAGGGGACGAGCGTGCCATTCCACTTTGGCTGGAGCTTGGCATTCGCCACTTGAGTATGTCTCCGCAATCCCTGTTACGTGTGAAGCACAGAGTGTTGAACACAACAGCATCGGACGCCAAAGAAGAAGCGCGAAAGTGCTTCGCCCTGCGGACCAGCGGAGATATTGAGGAGCGATTGCAAGTTTTTAATGACTCCACAGGAAGTCCAGACGAACAAAGTGGTTCGAATGCATCCTGATCGGGAAAAATGGATATAAATACCTTTAAGTTAATATATTTACATTTGTGATAATTATTTATTGGAAACCTTGTTATATAAAATAACCCCACTGTGCATGAGAGCACAGTGGGGTTATTTTTACTTGTCAGCGAGTGCATCACAGAATGCTTTGCCATAAGGTGGAAGGTCAGGCGGGCGACGAGCTGAGATGATATGTCCATCAACAACAACGGCTTCATCTTTCCAGATGGCACCTGCATTTTCCATGTCATCCCGAATGCCTGGTGTAGAGGTTACTGTAACCCCGTCCAGAATTTTGGCAGAAATCAGCACCCAGCCCGCATGACAGATCTGCCCAATCGGTTTCCGATCTGCATTCATTTCCTTCACAAGCTCGAGTACTTTGGGATAACGACGCAGCTTGTCTGGCGCCCAGCCGCCTGGCACGAGAATGCCATCGTAATCTGAACTATCGAGTTCATCGAAACTGTATTCGGCTTCAGCAGGCACACCATATTTGCCAATATAGGTTTTTCCTTTTTTCTCTCCAGCAAGATGCACTTCTGCACCTTCTTCACGAACACGATGCACAGGGTACCACAATTCCAAATCCTCGAATTCTTCATCGACCAGAGCGATGACTTTTTTACCAGTTAATCTCATGTCCATCTCTCCTTTTTGCGGTGATTAGGTCTGTTGCGTCTTTAATTGTAACAGATTCTCCAAGGGACTTCATGGAAGTGCATATTCAGTTTGGAGGAAGCGATTACAAGTCAGTAACTGCCTGCATTCGACAACCTTCATCTGGAGGGAGTGGTAATTTGTGCAACCTTTCGTTTATAGCAGGATTTGAGCCGAAATAGGTCGAATGGTACTTATATAGAGTATAGAACGAATGAGGTGATGGTGGTGCGCAAGTCGTGCAGATGTGGACATGTAATGGAGTTGGAATTAAGAACAGTGGTATACGCCAAAAAAGTGGAGATTCGAAACGTACCCGTATTTGCGTGTACAGACTGTGTATCATATGAAGTGCTTCCGCCGGTCAAGCCGGACTTAACAGAATGCATTAACACATTGGGTGAACAGCCCGTGAAACAAGATGTATCTTTTGGTGAACGTAATGAACTGGCAGACCTGTTTCATGAGTTACTGCTAGCCTGGCCGGATGCGACTGATCGGGAGATGGAATATCGAATGCAGCAAGCAGTGGAGGAGCGTATCAATTTGTTGCTGGACATTATGGGCTACGCAACGAAGTCTGGTGATACAGCGTGGATTGAGACCACGGAGCGCAGATTAAGTCAATTATCCGGATTTGTGTGGCAGGAGTACTTCTCAAATGCTGTCTAATTTTGACGTGTAAAATGCTTGTTTTCATGAAAATTGGCTTTTTCGCGTACTTTTTGTTAAGATATCGAAGAGTGAAAACGCTCAACATAGCGGTATTCCTGGTAAAGGGGGATGTATATCTAATGGCTGACATGACTAAAATGACAAGTATTGAACAGCTAAACTCCGCGGTGGAGGCTACCAAGGATCAACCTTTGCTTCTGTTTAAGCATAGCACGCGCTGTCCGATCAGCTCAAACGCTTATCAGGAGATGAACGATTATTTGCATAACAATGCCAATGAAAATGTGAAATACGGCATCATCTATGTTGTGGAAGATCGCCCAGTATCCAATGAAGCAGCAGATAAGCTGGGTGTTAAGCATGAATCTCCACAGGCGATCCTGATTAAAAAGGGAATTCCTGTATGGCATACTTCCCATTCAGATATTACTAGAACCACACTTACGAATGTTTTGAGTGAGTCCTAAAGCCTATTTTAATTGATTAATGCAAAAATTTGTCGTAATATAAATCTTAATGAAAATGGTATGAAAATTTACTGGTAATGGAGAGAAGTACTGTGACGGTAACCATTTATGATGTGGCACGTGAAGCTGGAGTGTCTATGGCAACGGTATCACGGGTAGTTAATAATAACCCTAATGTCAAACCGCAAACGCGGAAAAAAGTATATGAAGCGATCGAACGGTTGGGATATCGTCCGAATGCGGTAGCCAGAGGTCTGGCAAGCAAGAAGACAACCACGGTCGGGGTCGTTATTCCAGATATTTCGAACTCAACCTTCGCGGAGATTGCCCGCGGAATTGAAGATATTGCGAATATGTATCACTACAATATTATTTTGTGTAATGCAGATAAGAAGAAAGAAAAAGAAATTCGTGTTATTAACACGTTGCTCGAAAAGCAAGTAGACGGACTGCTCTTCATGGGTGGAACAGTAACGGACGAACACATTCAGGCGTTCCAGTCTGCGGCTGTGCCGATCGTACTTTGTGCAACGAGTGATGAGAAGGGCACATTCCCTTCGGTGGATATTGACCATGAGGCGGCTGCGTTTGACGCGGTAAACACCCTGATTCGTCATGGACACAAGGAAATTGCGATGATTAGTGGTACACTGCAAGATCCGGCGAATGGATATGCCCGTTTCCAAGGATACAAAAAAGCACTGGAAGCAGCGGGGATTGAATACCAGGAGGATCTTGTTCGAATTGGTAACTATCGATATGAATCCGGTGTGGAAGCAATGAAATATTTCCTTGGACTCAAGAAAAAACCATCAGCTATCTTTGCTGCTACAGATGAAATGGCAATTGGTGCCATTCACAGCATTCAGGATGACGGTCTGAAAGTACCGGATGACTTCTCCATTATTAGTGTGGATAACATCCGTATGGCTTCCATGGTGCGTCCTCAGTTGACAACAGTGGCTCAGCCAATGTACGACCTTGGCGCAGTAGCGATGCGTTTGCTGACCAAGTTGATGAAGAAAGAAAATGTAGAGAACCCACGGGTTATTTTGCCGCATGAAACGATTCTTCGTCTGTCTGTAAGTCACGCAGATGTAGTTTAATCGGGATTATATACAGTAAGGGAGAAGTCATTCTCTCTACATAGTGGATATGCGAAAGCTCCGGAGACGGAGCTTTTGTGCTGAATGAGGTTAAAAGTGAAAACAGGAGGTATCGGAAGATGCGTGAAACGATTGGGATTATCGGAGCGATGGATGAGGAAGTCGAGCTTTTGCTGGCAGGTATGAAGCAGCTTGAGACGGTTAAACAAACCGGCATTACATACGTTGCAGGCGAGTGGCTGGGCAAGCACATTGTCGTGTGCAAATCAGGCGTAGGTAAAGTAAATGCAGCGGTTACGACGCAGATCTTGATTGATCGTTTTCAGGTTAATCGGATTATCTTCACAGGTGTTGCGGGTGCAGTTAACCCCGATCTGAACATCGGAGATATGGTTATATCGTCTGTATGTGTTCAGCACGACATGGATGTAACGCCACTGGGGTTCGCACGCGGGGTTATCCCTTACCAGGAAACATCTGCATTCCCTGCCGAGGCTTCGCTTATTACACTGGCTGAAGAAGCATGTAAAGCTCAGGGAGCCAATTATCTGATCGGTAAAGTGTTATCTGGAGACCAATTTATTGCAAATAAAGATACGGTTAATATGTTATATACCGAAATGGACGGTGCATGTGCCGAGATGGAAGGGGCAGCAGTTGCTCAGGTCTGTTACATGAATCGAGTACCATTTGTTGTCCTGCGTGGGATGTCAGATAAAGCGGATGGTTCGGCGCATGTCAATTTTGCTGAATTTACCGTGGAATCTTCCCAGCGTTCACACCGTATTGTGGAGCATATGTTAGAAAATATGTAATGGGAGTAACTTGAAAAACCGCCTTTCGATTAGCTGTTCCATGAAGTATGGAGCAACGCTGCGAGAGGCGGTTTTTGTTATGTATATCGTTTTTCGAACAGATCATTGAATTAGTACATGAACCGATAGCGAAAGCGTACACGATCAAACTGTTCTTCTGATGTGATCGGCACCTGACTTCCGATTCGCACCATCAAACAGTTCGCAGGATGTGAACAGATTTCGGGGTCGTCTGTTGCATACCAGGTCATGTCGATCGTTTCCATAAGCCTCTCCATCATTTTACGATAATCCCATACGTTTAGTCCGCTGCCCTTCAGATCCCAATGCCAATAATATTCTGTGGTGAAAATAATGTAATTCTCCATGTATTTATCTTCCAGAGCCGTAAGCAACATTTCACGTCCAATGCCAAGCGAGCGATAGTCGTCCGCAACCTCGATTGCTCCAAGCTCAATCAGATCAGTCATGTTGCCCTCGGACCATCGTTCACAATCATCCGCATAGTGAAAGGTTACATAACCGATAATCGTTTCATTTTCATGTGCAATGATAATCCGCCCTTCAGGTAATGCTGCGATCTCGGCCAGAGCTTCCTGCTGCTCCGTTGGTCGCCGAAAGGCATCCAGATCCGGATGGAAGGCAAGACGTGTTATCTCCTCGGCCTGCACGGGGCCTTCAACAGTAATTCGGTGGCCGGACTTGAAGATGGAACGCATATGATGTTCTTTGATATGTTCCATGGTTCATGCTCCTCTCTCTCCTACTTATAGAGGTTGTTCAAAAGGTCCGTTATAGCAAAAATCCAAAAAATTGAAAAGCCATAGACGACAATTGAAAAGATTTGCTATAATTGCGTAGACAAAAAATGTTCACAATTCAGTACAGTATGGTTAACATCTGTTTGGCCGAGCAAGTACATGATGAGAAGTTCTCTCTACTAATGTAAGCGCTAACTGGAAGTTCAGTCAACACAAAGGCAATGAGAATTGACCCCTGACGGGAATCGAAATGTCGAGTTGAAGGAGGCTGGCAAGCATGAGTCAAGCACATGGTGAGATGCTGCAAACGGTTGTGTCTGAATCTAATCTGGGCGATTACACGGAGGCGAGAAGCCGGTTCGATTGGGAATCGGTGGAAAGGCACTTTACGTGGCACGCCAGCGGAAAAGTTAACATGGCGCATGAAGCGATTGATCGTCATGTACTGGAAGGAAGGGGCGGAAAAACCGCTTTATTGTATAGCGATGCTTCACGTGAAGAGTCCTATACTTTCGCTGATCTGAGTGAACAGTCGAGTCGGTTCGGGAACGTTCTCCGCAAATATGGTATAGCCAAAGGGGAACGGGTGTTTATTTTTATGCCTCGAAGCCCTGAGCTGTATTTTAGTCTTCTGGGCATATTGAAAGCTGGAGCCATCGCGGGCCCTTTGTTCGAAGCTTTTATGGAAACGGCTGTGAAGGATCGGCTGGAGGATAGCGGAGCAGTAGCACTCGTCACCACTCCGGAATTACTGAAACGGATCAAACGTTCCGAATTGCCCGAACTCAAACATATATTTATTGTGGGTGGGGGCGCGCAGACTGAAGAAGGACTCATCGATTTTGATGCAGAGATGTCTGCCGCTTCGGATGAGATGGAGGTAGAGTGGCTAAATCGTGAGGATGGTTTGCTTATTCATTATACCTCAGGCTCTACGGGGAAACCCAAAGGGGTATACCATGTTCAAAATGCCATGATTCAGCACTATTATACAGGTAAGGTTGTTCTGGATTTACGTGAGGATGATGTGTACTGGTGCACTGCTGACCCTGGCTGGGTGACAGGCACTTCTTACGGTATCTTTGCTCCATGGCTCAACGGAGTGACCAATGTGATACGGGGTGGTCGTTTCAGTCCTCAAGATTGGTACAGCACCATCCAGAAGAACAAAGTCACGATCTGGTACAGTGCACCAACGGCCTTCCGTATGCTGATGGGAGCGGGAGAAGAGACCATTGCCCAGCATGATCTGAGAAGTCTGCGTCATGTCATGTCTGTCGGTGAACCGCTCAATCCGGAGGTTGTTCGTTGGGGGTGGAAAGCCTATGGTCAGCGAATTCATGATACATGGTGGATGACGGAAACAGGTGCACAGCTGATCTGTAACTATCCCGGAATGCCGATCAAGCCTGGCTCCATGGGACGTCCGTTACCTGGAATCGAAGCAGCGATTATTGATGATCGCGGGCAGGAATTGCCGCCGTACAGTATGGGTAATCTGGCCATACGGGCACCATGGCCATCCATGATGGCGAAGATCTGGAATAACCCTGTGAAATACGAGGAGTATTTCAGGCTTACGGGCTGGTATGTATCCGGTGACTCCGCTTATATGGATGAAGAAGGATATTTCTGGTTCCAGGGACGGATTGATGATGTGATTAATTCGTCAGGCGAGCGTATCGGCCCCTTTGAGGTGGAGAGCAAGCTCGTGGAGCATCCTGCGGTAGCAGAGGCGGGTGTAATCGGTAAGCCGGATGTGACACGTGGGGAGATCATCAAGGCCTTTGTGGCGCTTCGTGAAGGATATGAGGCGACACCGGAGCTGAAAGAAGAGATCTATCGTTTTGTCAAAGAGGGCCTGTCTGCCCACGCTGCTCCGCGTGAGATTGAGTTTAAGGATAAACTGCCCAAGACACGTTCCGGCAAGATCATGCGCCGTGTGCTGAAGGCCTGGGAGCTTGATCTGCCAACAGGAGATCTATCCACCATTGAAGACTAACACGACAGTGCAAGGATCATCAATGTGTCGGTATCGATGGTAATACAACTGGCTGTGGGGAGAGATTAATACTCTACGAGAAGTCAATCCGGTGACTCTACCCATTAAAATGGATTGTAAAAGCCTGTTTTATGCCAATGGCATGAAGCAGGCTTTTTGGCTGCTGTAAATACAAATAAAAAGCCGCACACTCAGATACAGTCTGAGGATGCGGCTTGTTTTGGAACGCTATGTCTGAATCAGGGTTGAAAATGTATGGCTGCAGAAGGTTCGGATTCACCCGCACTGTTGCTGGCAGATACCTTAAACCATCCACTGGTCGATGCGGGTACTCCATAATCCATGGTATTTCCCGCTGTTGTTCCAATTTTGGTGTAAGGAGCCGAGCCTGTTTCACTGTAATATACAGTATAACTATCTGCGTTTGGACTGGATGCCCATTGAATACGCAGTCCTTGAGTGAGGGCGGATACGCTGACTTGACCAGGTGTGCCTGGAGCTGTCGTTGTTGTATTATCGGTCTGCGTTTCTCCCGGGGTAATGACTGTACCTGGAACTTCAATCGGTTCATCAATCTCTTCTTCCACAGGAGGAGCTACACCAGCACTATTTACTGTAGCGCTAGGAGCAGACTCCCTGCCGGCAACATCCACTGCCGTTACATAGAAGGCGAAGTTGCCGCCTTGCGCTGCATATGCAGAGAATGATCTGGATTCACCGGCCAAGACAACCTGACCCTGGTTCTGGAATCCTCCACCGTTTACAGAACGGTACAGACGATAACCCACGACATCATTTTCAGGTGTGGAATTAAATGTAATGACAGCTCTGTCACCTGAGGTTGAGATGCGTACGTTACCTGGTGCATCAGGAGCTTTGCCATTATCTGTCCTTGGATCAATCTGTGTTGGCATGTCTGCACCAGCATCTTCAGGAAGATAATAAGCAAGTGACTCATGTCGACTCATACGTGAGAATGCATTTTGCAATTCTTTGATGAGATCCGAGATTGGTTTTTTACGCTTGATTACTGTTTTTTCCTTCAACATGTCCGAAGGTGTTCCGTCACGTGGAATATAGTTTACACCATTGTAAGTAATGTACTTGGCTTTGGCTACACCGTCATCGCTATCCTTCGGAACAAACTTGCTGTTGAAAATATCCGTAACAAATTTGTCAGTCATGGATGTTGGTAACTTGCCACTGTATGCCGACACCGTGCGCGTTTCGATGCCAGATGGTTTTTTGAACGAATCCGTGACAAACAGATCTTTTTGCGTATCGATCACTTCGTTCAGTATTTTCGACCACAGTTGCTGCGCACGTTTTCTCTGTGATTTACTTTCCAGCGTGTTCACTGGCTGTTTGTATCCAACCCACACGCCAAGTGTGACATCTGGTGTATAACCTTCAAACCAGACATCTGCGTAGTTTTGAGTGGAACCCGTTTTACCTACAATCGGCACACTCTTCGAATATTTGTAATTCTCACGTACTTTATCTGCCGTTCCTTCTGTAATAACGGTCCGCAGCATATCGGTCATCAGGTATGCTGTCTGCTCCGAGAAGGCTTGGACAGGTTCAGTATCGTGTTTATAAACGATGTTTCCTTTGGAATCTACAATTTTGCTAATCATGTAAGAATCGTTGTATACACCATTATTGGCGATAGCACCATAGGCACTGGTTAATTCTTCAACGGTTACACCGTATTGGAGACCTCCGAGAACACCTGTCTGAGCCTGATAGTCTTCCTTCTGAATGGTGGTAATCCCCAGTTTCTTGGAGAAGGTCCAAGCCTTCTCGATCCCTACTTCTTCATTAAACAACTTCAGAGCCGGTATATTAAGAGAATAGTTCAGTGCTCTGCGGGCAGTGACCAGTCCCTGATACCGGTTGTTGGCATTCTTGGCAATGTGGTAGCCGCTCGGACCATTTTTGAGAATGATCGGTGAGTCATCAATAATAGAAGCAGGTTGGACAAGACCTTCATCCAGAGCTGGCAGATAAGCTGCAATAGGTTTCATCGTTGAACCTGGCTGACGTATCATCTGCGTTGCGTAGTTCATCTGTTCATCCTGGAAATCCCGTCCCTCAATCATGCCCAGAATAGCACCGGTTTTGTGATTAATCAGCATGGCAGCAGTTTGTTCTTTTCCTTTGACAGGATCATCTGCTGAGAAATTGCTGTCATCTTCCGCAATGGTACGCATCGTTTTGTAGATACTTTTGTTGATGGTCGTGTATATACGATATCCACCTGTCCGCAGTTGCGTCTGAGCTTCCTCTAATAATGCACTGCTTTCCTTCTGAGGTGTGTCTGCATCCGTATCTTTGTCAGTAGATTCAGCTGTGTCGGAATTCAACTGTTTCATCAAAATCTGTGCAGCTTGTCGTTCCGTTTCCATCATAAGATATGGATAAGTGTTGTAAGCCTTGATGGTCTTCGGAGCAAGTGAGCTTTTGATATCAAAAGCAAGAGCTTTGTCATACTCGGACTGATTGATCTTGCCCAGTTCAAGCATACGGCGCAGTACCAGATGCTGACGGTTGATTGCGCGGTCAAAATTCTCCTCTACAAAATCACCTTTACCGTTAAAAGCGGAGTAAGAGGAGGGGAGTTGTGGCAATCCAGCAAGATAAGCAGCTTGAGCAATGTTGATTTTTTCCAGATCGTTAATATTGAACAATCCTTTGGCGGCCGCCTTGATTCCGTAAACGTTGTATCCGCTGGAACCATTACCAAAAGGAACTTTGTTCAGATAGGCTGTCATGATCTCGTCTTTGGTCAGGAAACGTTCGAGTCGGAGTGAGAGCAAAATTTCTTTCACTTTCCGATCTTCCGTGCGATCCAGATTCAAAAACACACGACGCGCCAATTGCTGAGTCAGTGTACTACCGCCGGTTTGTACTGATTCTTTCAGCACTTTCTGTTTCACGGCACGTAGAGTTCCGCTCATGTCTACACCTTTATGTTCGTAAAAATGATTGTCTTCAATCGAAATGACAGCATCAATAACCTTTTGTGGGATCTGGTCTGTAGTGACCGGACGCCTGTCTTCTTCCGTACGTAATTGACCGATCGGACTGCCGTCGGCAAAGTAAGCAAAGCCTGTGATGGAGTTTTCGCTGACTTTTTGTTCAATCAGGGCCCTTGAACGGACAGGCTCGTCTTTCACAATGGAACTGACGTATCCCATCAAAGCACCGCCTACAAATAGTGCCCCCATAAATCCAAGGACAACCATCCATTTGACGAAACTTCCCAGTCTGCGGGCAAAACTGCGTTTGCGTACAGGCTGTTCATCGGGCTTTTTCTTATTAACATCAACCATTCAGTGTCTTCCTCCTTTTAACAGCACTTATTATAGCATAAAAAGGCGGGTTTGCATGCCTGAGAAATACAAGTAATGGTCGAAATTTGCCATTCTGCCATGCATTATGCTATATATCATGCGATATTGAAGCACATTTCATGAGTTGTAAGCCAAAATAAGCAGGCCACCTCCATGCTGAGGTGCATAGGGTGGCCTGAATGACTTGTCGTTTTGGAGGTCTTCTACATTAGGTTTTGAAGCGTTGAATCAGTTCTAATAGCTCCTGCGTAAGATTAGCCAGTGAGGCAGATGCCGCCGTAATCTCTTCCATGGATGCGAGTTGTTCTTCAGAGGCAGAGGCAACACGAGTTGCATGATCTGCTGTCTCATGACCAATGGTTTTGAGTTGCACTAACGTGGCATCAACCTGCTGTGATCCAGCTGACATCTGCTGTGCAATAGCTGAGACATGTTCAATCTGCTCATTAACATCTGTAATCTGTGATGAAATGGAGAGGAATAGTTCACCACTTTCATTAATCACTTCCGCTATATGGCTCACCTCGGCATTCCCATGTCCCATATTTTCAACGAGAGAAAGGACCTCTTGCTGAACGCTATGAATTAACGCTGCAATCTGCGCTGCTGATACTCTGGATTGTTCAGCCAGATTACGAATCTCGGAAGCAACAACACCAAACCCGCGCCCGTGTTCACCTGCTCGCGATGCTTCAATGGAAGCATTAAGTGCAAGTAGGTTGGTTTGACGGCTAACTTCTGTGATCATGCCTGTAATATGGCCAATCTCTTCCGAACGTTGGCGGAAATTCTCCAGTGCGGTCATCGACGTCTGCACAGAAGAAGTGGCACTATCGACCATACGCATAGCGGACTGAATCTTATCCGTTCCGATGGTTGTTCGTTCGGCCACAGTTCGTGATGAATCGGATACATCGGAGGCGGCCTTTGCAATTCTTCCGATCCCTGCAGATATTTCATTCATGGAGCGGGAGGACTCTTGCAGCTCCTGCACCTGTTTACCTGCTTTATCTGCAAGTTCGACTCCTGTTAATGCAATCAGTTCGGCTGCTTTACCTGTTTCTTCGGCACCTGCGGTCAACTGTTGAGAGGTGGAGCCGACAGATAAAGCATGTTCGGATATAACCGATATGGTATGTCGCAATGTATCCATCATCTGATTCATATGACCCGCCATGATGCCAAATTCATCTTTGGATCGTACAGGTAACTTTTGTGTCAAATCTCCACCAGCCAGCTGTCCAGCGACGATATTAACTTGATTCAACTGCCTTACAATGGAGACGATAGTGTAGGTAACCACACCTGCAAGCATAAGCACTGCCAGTGCCGCAATCAGTATGGACCAGTTCAAGCTGTCATAGAAAGGTTGAAGGATATGGCTCTTTGGCAGCGCCGATACAAGGTACCAGTTTGAATCCGTTCCTTGTAACCTGGCGGGCTCGGCAATAAACAGTTCTTCACCTAATTCAGGGTCCGTAGCGTAAAACTGAGATTCGCCAGACTGTATACGCTGAATGACTGTCTTCATTTCAGATGGAATTACGGCACCTTCATTAGCCAGTTCCGGTTTGGAGCCGTGTGCAGCAATCTGTCCTTCACTAGTAATAAGCATGGCATAACCCTGATCCGGATTAAGTGATGCTATATTTTGCTGAAAACGATCAATGGTAAAGTCGGCCCCAACAATGCCCAGAAAATTTTTGTTTTCATCTAATAGAGGGAGGACAATCGAAACGAGCAGTGTTTCTTTACCACCAACCGTATAGGTAACAGGCTCGGACCAATAGATGGATTTGGTTTTCTTTGGCTGCTGATAGTAAGTACTGGTTTCACCGCTTCCCTCATAAGTAGGCATAGGCTCAAAATGCAGGGAGTTGCCATCACGTATAACGTATGGAACGAATCGACCCGTACCATCATCATATTCTTTTTTGTTGATGTGCTCCGCATCGTTTCCATCAAAGGCATTTGGTTCCCAGCCCGTATAAAAGCCAAAAACTTTCTCGTCCTTCTTCAGATATTGTTCAAGGAGTCTGACGACCTCTTCACGGTTGAGTGATCCGTTCTGAGCAGCATCCAATAACGTGGTACTCATGGTGTCCAACGTGTTTTTAACCTGATTAATGTCAGTCATAAACTCATTCGTAGCCCGGTTTGCTGCCTGTCCAGCAACGGTTTCGCCGTACTGGAGGCTTTTGTCGTAAATGGATTTGGTATTAAATGCAATCAGGGCTCCAATACAACAGAGTAATACGATCCCGAGTAAAAGTCCAAGCTTAACAGCGAGCTTGCGATTGCGAAAAAAATGCATGTTTAATCCCCCTCGATGTCATTCTTGTGATGTATATATGGATGTGTGCTTCTCCTGAAGGGAGTCTATATTTTATATCGTTATTTACGTTCCTATAATGAAGATAATTAAAAAAAAGCATAGAAAAACAGCTGCCGAGAAAATCTCGACAGCTGTTTGGATTGAAACTTTAATGTGATTGCAACGATTAACGGTTGTAGAACTCGACGATTTGTTTTTCATCGATGTCTTGGGACAATTCAGCACGCTCAGGCAAGCGGATGAATTTACCTTCTACAGCTGCTTCGTTGTATTCAACGTATGCTGGAAGATGCGAACGGCCTTCCAAAGCTTCTTTAATGGAAGAAAGAGCGCGGCTCTTCTCACGCAAGCCGATTACATCACCAGTGCTTACTTGGTAAGAAGCGATATCGACTTTTTTGCCGTTTACAGTTACGTGACCGTGTGCTACCAACTGACGCGCTCCAGCGCGGGAGTTAGCAAACCCAAGGCGGTAAACGAGGTTGTCAAGGCGGCACTCAAGCAAGAACATGAAGTTCTCACCGGCAATACCTTGCATTTTTTGAGCTTTAGAGAACAGTGTGCGGAATTGCTTCTCGCCTAAACCGTACATGTGGCGCAATTTTTGTTTTTCTTGCAATTGCATACCGTAGTTGCTCATTTTTCTGCGTTGGTTAGCTCCGTGCTGACCTGGAGGGAAAGGGCGTTTCAATTCTTTGCCTGTTCCGCTAAGGGAAATGCCGAGGCGACGGCTCAATTTAAATTTAGGACCAGTGTAACGTGCCATGTTTAAAGTAGCTCCTTTTTAGTTAAAGTTCATATTAGGGCTCTGTTTGCGCTCCAATTTGTTGATGCGGGCTTGGCCTCGCATAGAACGATCAGGAAAGTTCAGCCGCTGTCCTGAAAGCAACAAAAAGAATGAGGGTGACACAACCGGTAATGCCCAAATTTAAAGACCCATTAGTAGTCTTCATCAACAATTTATATTACAGTTTAAGAGAAACAAAGTCAAGCGCAGAATAAAAGCAAAAAAACGTCTAAATTTGTCGATAGGTCATTGGGCCTAAAATAATGGGACAATTTTCTGAAATATGGATGCAAAAAAGGTTTAAACAGAGTAAAATAGATTGTATCTTAACTTTAAATCATCTTTATGTAACAAGGTTATCGCAACGGATTTGCAGGTTTGCGATAACGTCTGCAGATTAATGCATCCTGGTGGATGCAAAAACGGTGCAAAGGAGCGCCTGACATGTTAGAACATCTAAGAAGTTTACCTGCCAGCTTGAATTCAAGAAGTTCGGGCGATTCCGCATCTTTTGCCGCTCCTCGTTCTCATGATGAGCATGTGTTGTGGATGCAAAAAATGGATATCACACCTTTTGATTTTTCATATTTGGGCGGCTTGCTAGAGCAGGCATACAGTGACTGGAACTCCAGAGTGGGTTCAAGGCTGGCTAGACCATCAACCTTTTACAGCGTGTGGAACACAGAAGGTGATTGCATAGGATACGATAGCGATCATGAAGCTGATCCGGGCGTAAATGCACGCAGGCTGGTATTGGAATGTTTGGATAAGAGACAGGTCCTGTCCCTTAAAGGGACAAGCGAACACGGAGAATATCTTATAATAACACATCCCTTATTCTCCAGAACTAACAAGGATATGTTTGCCGTATTCACTGCTGTGATCTATGAATCCAATGGATATGAAACGTCTGAAGCTGTGGTTCAATCTGAGGCATTGCATTATCACACCTGCTTTTACCGAAGATTCGAATACATATTTATGACGGACCTGTTACATGCTCATGAACAAACAGCCCGTGAGGAACACCGGAGGTCCATCCTCTTTCAGATTGTTCAGAGAATGCATGACAAAATGGATGTCGAGGCCATATTGGATGAGGTATTTGACAGTATGGATTACTTGTACCCGGCCACTTATATCGAATTGTATATGTCTCAGGATCAGAGCAACTCTGATCCACGGATTAAACCGTTGCTTGTCCACGAGCGAGGAGAAGATATTTGTGTGCGTTCTTTTATGGAAGGTAAGCTGATTGTTGCTCGCTCACATGATGCAGAGAACCGCATTGTAGATGTAGGGATTCCGCTGAAAGGTAAACAAGGCATATACGGTGTGTTCCATATCGAAATGAATGAAGAGATTATGGAAGAATCGGACTTGCAATTGATTACGATGATGGTAGACACTGCCGGAACGGCCTTTGAGAACGCCAAGTTGCATGAACAATCCAATATGTTAATTCAGGAACTCCGTTTAATTAATGATCTTACACAGCGGTTGAACAAGAGCCTCCATCTTTCGGAGATTTATCAATTATCCGAGCAAGAGTTAAAGGAAATATTCCAGGCTGAAACGTGTTGCATTCTTCAACTCAATGACAGTACCAATGACTTTGAAGTGATGTCATCTAACGTGAAAGATGTTTTTCACCAATCCTTTTCTGTAGACTACGGTATCGCAGGCTTGATCTATCGAACAGAGGAACCGCTTATTATAGTCAATTATGCGCAATATGATAAAGTGTCCTCCTTTTTCATGGAAGATACGGGGTCCATGTCACTTATTGCATCACCGATCAGAGTTAATGGTGAAGTGAAGGGTGCCATTTTGTTGGGACATAGTAGAGAGCATTACTTTTCATATGATAACTATCGGCTCTTGCAGATGTTATCCATTCATATCGGGCTTGCCCTGTCAAATGCCACGCTGCATGCCGAGGTTCGGCGCTTGGCTAATCTGGATATGTTGACAGGTCTGTATGTGAGGCATTATCTGGATAGTGTAATTCACGAGCGACAGGCTCATGAATTCTGTGGCTCCCTCATAGTGGTGGATATTGATCAGTTCAAACAGGTGAATGACACATTCGGACACCAGACGGGGGATCAAGTATTGAAGCAAGTGAGTGAGATCGTCACGAGCTCTGTTCGCTCGGAGGATGTCTGTGCCAGATGGGGTGGAGAAGAACTGGCGATCTATATGCCACAGGTGAGTGTAAGGCAGGCGTTAGATTATGCGGAAGTGATTCGAAAGAGAGTCGCAGAAGAGACCAGACCGCCCGTTACGGTATCCAGTGGCATCGCAGAGTGGAATTGGATGGATGAAAAGGTCAGTGTAGAGTCCTTGTTTTATCGGGCTGATATGGCTTTGTACAGCGCCAAGAATGGTGGTCGGAACAGAATCGTTGTAGAGGAACAGAATGTAACACGTTAAGAGAGAACAATTCCAATTGCGGAGTCGTTCTCTTTTTTTTTGTGCATGGGAGAATCAAGTTGTGTGTAGAAGGAAGTATAAGCGTATACGGGCGGGGCAATCTATGGAGAAAGTTCACGGAAGGATGAAGATAGACATGTTTAACCGCCATTCGGTACGTACATTATGGTTATTTGTGAGCATCGTGATTATTGGTGTTCCGGGTTGTGGATTAATCCAGCGAGATCAAACGCCTGAAGAGGTTTTTTCCTTGGCTTTATCGGGGATAGCGGGAAAAGAAACGTTGAGTTTTGAAGGAGAGGCAGGACTTCGACGGGAGAACAGTGGGCTGTTCGAGAATCAGTTCAAGTTTGAAGGCAAGCTGGAGAATCATGATCGTCTGACCCTTCAGACCCGATTACCTGGAGAAGTAACTGCTGTGGGGACAGGCATTCAAACAACTGCCGTAAAAAATAATGGACAGCCCAGTGGGTTTAGCGCCTCTTTCGAGCGGAAACAAGGGCAATGGATGGCATTGTCAGCGCAGCATGAGCCGCTGCGTGGGTCTCTTTCTCGTTTTAACCCAATTGCCCAATTGGAGAAGATCGATGGGATGCACAAAACCATCCAATCGGAGTATGGCGCTGGTCGTCGAACCAGAACATTACGGATTGAACTTGCACCGGAAGACGCTAAATCATGGGCTGTAACCCAGCTAAACGACGAGATGAACGCCATTCGGGCAGAATATATGCATAAGGCAGCTTCGGTGAAAGGGGCGCGTAAGGAGAAGCTTGAGAAGGATCTGGAGAAAGTTTGGAAACAGGGTGAAACAACGATGCAACAGATGATGAAACAAGCGAGCGTGCAGACGGTATATCATCTCACGGTAGATCGGAAGAGCAGTCTGCCTCTTCGTTTATCCTCTGAAAGTCAGATGAGTTACACGGACAACAACCGTAAAAGTAACAAAGAAGCCCTTGTCACCGATGTAAACTTCAAGTCATATCAATAAACGAAGTGAGGGACTGCCTGCTGACGGGATGACTGTTCGCGTGCTACAATAGTATCGTAATTTACCGTTGTTCAATTTAAGTATGGCAGATGACAGGAGGATTTTACCAAGATGAAAGACCCAAGAATTCAAAAGCTTGCAGCAAACCTGGTAGGCTATTCAGTAGATGTTCAGCCTGGTGAAAATGTATTGGTTGAAATGATTGGATCGGAACGTGATCTGATTAACGCCATTATTGAAGAGGTAGGAAAAAAAGGTGGTAACGTCTTTGTACAGTTGACTGATAAAACCGTACAGCGTGCGATGCTGAAAAATGCCACAGAAGAAATGATGAAAACATGGGCAGAGATTGATCTGAACCGGATGAAACAGATGGATTGTTATATCGGTATTCGTGCGGGAGAAAATGTGAATGATCTGTCCGATGTGCCGGAAGAAAAAATGAAAATGTACAATTCATTATACTCCCACCCGGTACATAGCGAACAACGTGTCAAACATACGAAATGGGTTGTACTTCGTTACCCTAACGCAAGTATGGCGCAACTCGCCAATACTAGTACAGAAGCGTTCGAAGATTTCTACTTCGACGTATGTAATCTGGATTACGCCAAAATGGATAAAGCGCAGGACTCGCTCGCTAACCTGATGAAGCGGACAGACAAAGTTCGTATCACCGGACCTGGAACAGAGCTGAGCTTCTCCATTAAAGATATCGGTGCAGAGAAATGTTCTGGCCAAAAGAATATCCCGGATGGCGAAGTGTACAGTGCCCCTGTGCGTAATTCCGTGAACGGAACAATTAGTTATAACTCGCCAACCCTGTACAATGGAGTGACTTTTGAAAATATCAAGTTCACGTTCAAGGATGGCAAAATTGTTGAAGCAACAAGCAACGACACAGAGCGTTTGAATGAAATTTTGAATTCGGATGAGGGTGCTCGTCATATTGGTGAATTCGCGATTGGATTTAACCCGCATATTCTGCATCCGATGAAAGATATCCTGTTCGATGAAAAAATCGCAGGCAGCTTGCACTTTACGCCAGGTCAGGCATACGAAGAAACGGACAATGGCAACCGCTCGTCTATCCACTGGGATCTGGTGTTAATCCAGCGTCCGGATTATGGCGGCGGGGAGATTTATTTTGACGATGTGCTGATTCGTAAAGACGGTATCTTTGTTATTCCTGAACTGGAATGCTTGAATCCGGACCGTTTGAAGTAAGAACAGGATTTTGCTGTTGCTAGGAAAGCGGATTCACGGTATCATGTAGTGGTAATTAATAGATGATACCAATCGTAAAAAGACGGAGGGATTCCTATGTCGAGTAATAATGCGGCTGTAGTAGAAATTGCTCAAACAGCAGGCAAGTTTACTTCTTCAATCGTGCTTCATTCGGAGAACAAGTATATCGATGTGAAAAGTATTCTCGGATTGTTTACAACGCTGATCAGCACGCACAGCTATGAACTGCATGTTCATGGTCCAGATGCAGTTGAAGCGAAAGCAGCCATGTCAGAAGTATTTGCCAAGCATGGACTGAATGTAAGCATCGCATCTGAGTAATAGCTCTCAAGAAGCACCTTTGCCTTTTTTGGCAGGGGTGTTTTTTGGCATGGAATGATCTGAATACTCGTCTGGACGTGGCTGGAACAGGTGGATTAAGCTTCAACAAAAGGCTTAACTTTGCGGGCTTATTTTGGTCAGGTTCTTGTATTAGCTCTTCATTTCGTCTAATATTAGAGGTAGAACGTCTTTACGCGATTTTTGGGACATAGGGGGGAAAAATGCATGACTTCATCTGATCTGCAGGACCAGCTGAATTTGAAAGCGATCAGTCTTCTTCAAGAAGATGCAGATAAAATACAGAAGCTTATTGAAGTACAGATGGAGAATCTGGCTACCCGCTACTGCCCTCTCTATGAGGAAGTATTGGATACACAGATGTATGGGTTCTCCAAAGAAGTTGATTTTGCTGTTCGTGCAGGGCTCCTTCCAGAAGGTGCAGGTAAGCAGCTGGTTAGCGCGCTTGAGCGGAATTTGGCAATTTTATATGAAGCCTTGAACAAGAAGAATGAGCAATAGCCTGCAAATGCGCGGGTCAGAATAGAAGGCATGCAGGCGTTTATGCATGCTTTTTTTGTGCGTCTGAACGGGACTGGAATGCAAGCCCAGCCCGAAGGCGTATACAAACAAAGAGACAGCACCGAATGTAAATTCGGACTGCCTCTTGTGGCTTGTTTATTTTAATGATGGCTACGTGAGGGTCTGGTTGTTACACCAAGAAGAAGGAAACACCGAGTATGATATATACCACGAGCAGGAGTAAACCTTCGTACCAATTCGTTGAACCATCTTGGGTAATGGACTTTGCAATAAATACGGATACGCCGATGGCGACCAGTTCAATCGTTGTGAATACGATATCCATGGTTCTGCCTGTGAAGTAGCTGACAAAAATCAGTACAGGAGCAACGAAGAGTGCGATCTGCAAGCTGCTGCCAACCGCAATTTCAACCGCGGCTCCTATTTTATTTTTCATGGCAAGCATGATGGCTGCACTGTGTTCGGCCGCATTACCGATGATGGCCACAAGGAATGCACCGACAAACAGTTCGCTAAGTCCAAATTCCGAAGTGAAGACTTCAAGCGTGCCCACCAGCCATTCACTGACGAAAGCAACCATGACTGTTGCGAGCACCAGGTAGAGAATAGATTTTTTCTTGGACCACGCCGGAGCATGCTCATGAGGTAGCTCTTCATCGCGATCCTCAGTGACGTCTGCAAGGTAGTTCTTATGTGTCACCATGGAGAATAGCAACCACGCAATATACGCGAGAATGAGCAATCCGGCCACGATGAGACTAAGTGTATTGGTGTCTTTCTGTGTAATGGAATGTGTATTGAGAAAGACTGCCGGAATAAACAGGGCAATGATGGCAACAATCATCAGGGAACCATTCAGACCTGCGAGTGAAACATTATAATTCTGAATTTTGAACTTGAGTCCCCCGGCAAAAATACTTAACCCGAGCACTAACAGCAGATTTCCGATGATGGAACCTGTCAGACTTGCTTTGACCATGTCGAACAGTCCCTCTTTGACGAGGAAAATGGCGATGATCAATTCGGCGGCATTGCCGAAGGTGGCATTCAAGAATCCACCTAGCCGCTGTCCGGCGTAGTGGGCCACATTTTCGGTGGCTTTGCCTAAAAAACCGGCCACAAAAATAACCGAAATGGCTGATATCACGAACTGTAGAATCGAATCCCATTTCATGTAGTGGGCGATGGCACTGAGTGCAAAGAACGCAATCAGCAAAATGGATGAAATCCGGTTTCTCACAACAAACACCTCGGTTATAAATTATTTTGTTTTGAATTACACTGTAAATCGCTTATGAGATTATTTTCATATTTCAATATAACCAAATGGTGGTAGGTTGTAAACGCATCTTTTTGAGTTTAATTTGCTTTTTGGGGTGGAAAGGATTTAAAATACGAGTAACGAAGTGAAGGAGGATGTGGCATGGCAGAACAACTTCAACTGGAGAGCGGAAACATCCGGATTGCCGATGACGTGGTTGCAAAAATTGCCGGAATGGCTGCAATGGAAACACCCGGAATTGCCGCAATGTCTGGAGGATTGTCAGAGGGCTGGGCGAAGCGACTCAGCGGTAAAAACGTACAGAAAGGCGTGAGCGTTGAGGTCGGCCAGCTGGAAGCAGCCATTGACCTGCGCATCATCGTCCTGTACGAAACCCCGATTCATGAAGTTTCCCGTATGCTTCAGCAGAATGTAAGAGAAGCGGTAGAGACCATGACCGGATTACGCGTGGTTGAAGTCAATGTAAAGGTAGAAGGTGTATCTTTCAAAGGCGACGATCTGTAGAAATCGCAATCCGCAATGGAGAACAGAGCGATATTGACCTGTTCTTCATCTTGATAGACAGAGTTTATTCAGTACACAGAAAAGGCTGCGCATCCATTGGGTGCACAGCCTTTTCTGTGTGTTGCTTTTTTATCGAATCCGACGGATGGACTCCCGTGAACGAAGAGCAGGA
The DNA here is from genome assembly GCF_014842675.1 of Paenibacillus sp. CFBP 13594. Lineage (NCBI taxonomy): Bacteria > Bacillati > Bacillota > Bacilli > Caryophanales > Paenibacillaceae > Paenibacillus > Paenibacillus sp. CFBP 13594. The sequence continues at coordinate 327,695 of NZ_JACYVQ010000005.1, read as the reverse complement.
GAGGTACGAGTCTGTGTCTGTACAGTTACGGACTTCGTTTTCTCTTCCTTGATCACGTCCAGATTGTTAGTACGTGAGATACTGAGCAGAATGCCCATGGCAACCATCATTACAAAGAGTGAGGTACCCCCATAGCTGATAAACGGAAGCGTAACACCCGTCACCGGAATGGTCTGAGTAACACCACCGATGTTGATAAATGCCTGAATCGCGATTAGTCCCATGATACCTATGCCGACCAATGTTCCGAATGGATCGGGACAGCGGAGAGAGACAATAATTCCGCGCCAGATGAAGTACAGGTAAACAAGCAGGAATAATGCACTTCCGATGAATCCAAGCTCCTCACCAATTACGGAGAAAATAAAGTCATTATACGCGTTTGGCAAATAGTGCAGCTTCATCGTACCTTGTCCAATCCCGGAACCTGTCATGCCGCCATCACCAATGGCAACAAGGGAACGGTAGAGGTTAAGACTTCCGCCATTAATATCGGATAATGGATCCAGGAAAGCTTGAATACGTCCGATCTTGTAGTTCTGCTCCGCAGTGACCGCTGTTGTAGTGTTCGTTGCGTCGGAAGGCGAAGCGGAAGAAAACAGGGAATTAACTCCAAACGCCAGTGCCCCACCGAGTACAACCAAGAGAATTGAACCCAGGATATGTTTCATACTAGCTCCACCGGCATAAATCAAGAGACCACAAGTGGACACCAGAATGAAGGTGGTACCAAAGTCTGGTTGCAGCATGATCAGTCCTGCGATGAATCCAACGATGAACAGGACGGGAAAATACCCTGTCTTGAAAACTCTAAATTTCTCGCCTTTTTTGGTAATCAGAGCAGAGAGGTACAGAATAATAGCAATTTTGGCAAACTCGGCAGGCTGAAGACTGAAGCCGACAATTTCAATCCAGCTTCGGGCACCGTTTACCTTCTTACCTGCGACCAACACAATGAGAAGCAGTACCGTAGTGAACAGAAAAAATGGTGCATAGAGCTTTTTGTACTTGTTGAAGCGGATATTCATGGCAAAAAACATGCCAAATAGACCGATAATCGCCCACATAAGTTGTTTTTTCGTGAAGTAAAGGGCATCATTGTTAAATCTTTCGCTTGCGATTGCAATGCTGGAACTGGAGCTGAATACCATCACCAGTCCAAAGCCCACCAACAATAAAGTGAGGATTAGCAGTTGAAAATCCGGCGTGCCTCTCTTCGTTTTCGTTTGGGCCGTTTGTTGTTTCATCGTTTGGCCCAGCCTATGCTTCCAGCAGTTCTTTAAGCTGCTGTAATTTTTGGGCTGCCAGCTTCACGACTGGTTGCGGAACGGAAGAGTCATAATCCAGGCCGTGAGGGAAAGTGGCTTTGCCGAGGTATACTGCTTCCACAGCAAGAACGGTATCCGGTTTTTCCAATTTGCCTTCCACAGCGCGGGTATTAATCCGTACAAAGTATTCTGAGTTGGTTTGTTCATCTTCAATTTTGTAGTCATATGTAGCACGGTAATATTCCCATTGCCACCGGACAAATCCGACTTTCTCGGCGCTCTCATCCAGGTATGCCAAGTCGCTCTTCAAGCCATCCAAGCCTGTATTCTCAAAAATCATAAGCGTTTGATCCTCCTCATAAGCTTCCGAGTATAATTTCTCGAGTATTTCTCTAGTTCATGATAGTATGTTTCCCCTTCCCGTGCAAGCTTTCCCAAGGCGTTTCGTATCGGTTTTCTTCCAATTCTGCTACAATATATAGCAATAGGTTTGAAGAGGAAGGCTCGGGCTTGATATAAGTCCCGTTTCAAGATTGAAAGGGTGGAGAGACATGACTAATAATATATGGTGGGAAGATCTACAGATCCACATGGTGGAATGGCGGCGTCACCTTCATCGCAATCCAGAGGTTTCCTTTCATGAGGAGAAGACATCCTCTTTTGTAGCGGATATGTTGGAGAGTTTTGGCGTTGAAGTGAGGCGTCATGTTGGTGGTCACGGGGTCATTGGTACAATCCGTGGGGACAAGCCGGGTCCTGTCGTCATGCTGCGAGCCGATATGGATGCACTGCCCATTCAAGATGAGAAGAATATCGAGTATGCATCACAACAAGCAGGAGCGATGCATGCATGTGGCCACGATGGTCATATCTCCATCTTGCTCGGTACGGCATTGTATTTCAGCCGTCACAAGCAGGAGATCCAAGGCGAGATTCGCTTTTTGTTCCAGCCAGCAGAAGAGCTGCTTCCGGGCGGTGCAGTCCAGGTCATTGCGGATGGTGCGCTTGAAGGCGTGGATGTCATATATGGCATTCATCTGTGGACCCCGCTGCCTGTAGGTGTTGTTGCCAGCAAAGCAGGACCGATGATGGCTGCGGCGGACGATTTTTACATTGAGATCAAAGGCAAAGGTGGACATGGCGGGATGCCACAATCCACGATAGATAGTCTCATCGCGGGTTCTGCGCTTGTGATGCAGCTTCAGACCGTTGTCAGTCGTTCGGTTGATCCATTGCAACCGGCGGTGCTGACCATTGGTACAATGCAGGCGGGCTCGGCTCAGAATGTAATTGCAGAGCAATGCAAAATGAGCGGTACGGTAAGAACGTTTGATGAAGAGACCCGAAACGGGATGAAAGAGCGCGTGCTTACCATGGTAGCCCAGACAGGGGCAGCTTATGGGGCAGAGACGCAAGTGAAATATATTATGGGATATCCGCCTGTGGTGAACGATGAACAGGAGACAGCACGTTTCTTCAGAGAAGCTACAGAATTATTTGGGGCAGAACGAGTGCAAGCATCCCCCATGCTGATGCCAGCGGAAGATTTTGCGTATTATCTGCAGAAGGTGCCAGGGTGCTTTATGTTTGTTGGAGCAGGCAACCCGGATAAAAATGCGATCTATCCGCATCATCATCCGATGTTTGATTTTGATGAAGACGCAATGCAGACTGCCGTGAGATTATTTATCGCCATGGCCAAGGGTTACACAGCCGAATGACTTTATAGCTAGTTGGGCATCCTGTTCATACCGAGGTATGGGCAGGATGTTTTTTTGTGGATTTTTATAGATGTTGTTCAAAAAGTCCATCTTCTCGGTACTGAAAACCAGACTTTTTGAACTCGCAATTATACAGGTTCATTTTCGGAAGCTGCCGGAACTGGACTTTTTTGTGATAGGAGGAAGGTTCCAAATGGAAGGAACAGAACATATGGTAAGGACAGATGCTTGTATCGTTCAGCGAGATTTTACAGTTTTGCTGGAAGTTGGCCACCCCGGATTCGAAAGAGCAAGAGAGCAGCTTGGGATGTATTCAGAACTGGTTAAGACACCAGCAGCGTTTCATACCTACCGAATCACTCCGTTATCGCTCTGGAATGCTGCTGCGCTGGGATGGAATGCAGATCAGGTCATCGCAAGTCTGGAGCTGATATCCCGCTGGAACGTGCCTGCTGCACTCATTCAGGATGTTCGGAGAATCATGGCTCAGTATGGAAAATTAAAGTTGCATTCTGAAGCAGATCACACCAGAATGCGTCTTTACAGTGAGGATGAGCGGTTGCTGGATGAATTAAGTGGATTGAAAACGATAGCTGCCTTTCGTATGGAACGCAAGGACGCTCATGAACTTTTGCTCCCAGGAGAACAGCGAGGGTTATTGAAAAGAGAATTAACACGATTGGGTTACCCCGTACTTGATTACGTGGGGTATCGGGAGGGAACCAAGCTTTCATTCCAATGGCGAACCAATGATCCAGGGGACCACTCTGAGCGATTTGCGCTGCGTTCTTACCAGAGAGAGGCTGTGGATGCATTCGAAGGCAGTGAGGGCATGGGAGGAAGTGGTTTACTCGTACTTCCTTGCGGGGCAGGCAAAACGGTCATTGGCATGGCCGTGCTGGAGCGGCTTCAATGTGAATGCCTTATTTTGACGTCCAATACTACGTCTGTACGACAGTGGATTCAGGAAATTCAAGACAAAACCACGATTACCAGCGAACAGATTGGTGAGTATTCAGGTCAGAAAAAACAGGTGAAACCTGTGACTGTAGCTACATATCAGATTCTTACACACCGGAAATCAAAGGATGCTGATTTTACCCACATCAAACTGCTCAGTGAGCGGCAATGGGGGCTGATCATATATGATGAAGTACATTTGCTGCCAGCACCAGTGTTTCGTGCAACTGCGGATATTCAAGCTACACGAAGACTGGGATTAACGGCTACATTGGTCCGAGAGGATGGCTGTGAACAGGATGTTTTCTCACTGATTGGTCCGAAGCTCTATGATATGCCGTGGAAACAACTGGAGCAGCAAGGGTGGATTGCTGATGTACAATGTCAGGAGATACGTATCCCATTTTCTCCCGAATTAAGATCAAATTATCTGCAAACCGAGGTTAAGCATCAATTTCGATTGGCTGCCGAGAATCCGGCGAAAGTACGTGTAGTCAAGCGTTTGCTGGAACGTCATCGGGATTTGCCTGCGCTAGTGATTGGACAATATCTGGATCAACTTGAGTTGATTGCCCGGGAAATTGAAGCACCTCTAATCTCGGGAGCCATGTCACAGCAAGAGCGAATCAAATGGTTTGCTGCATTTCGACGAGGAGAGATTAAAACGATTGTTGTATCCAAGGTTGCCAATTTTGCTGTGGATTTGCCCGATGCCGCTGTTGCGCTTGAAATATCCGGGAGTTTCGGGTCAAGGCAGGAAGAGGCACAGCGTTTGGGAAGAATTCTGAGACCAAAAGCTGGAGAAAACAAAGCATATTTCTATGCGTTGGTATCAGAGGATAGCAAGGAACAGGAGTTTGCATTAAACCGTCAGATGTTCTTGGTGGAGCAGGGATATGAATATGCTATCGTTCATGAGAACGAATAGTCCATTTATACTCGCGAAAAGAGGAGGGATTGGGATATGTCTTCATTTGAACCAATAGATGAGCCGGTGGTACTGAACCTTGATTCATGGTCAAAGCTGACTGTGGTGGAACAAAAAGTGCTTGGTGCAATTTTTCACAAACATGCCGGTCAGCCTTTTTCCTCCCTCCTGCCGCGAGAACAGTGGGCCATCGAAGGACTAAGTGTCGCAGAAGCCAAATCTTCATTTGCCAACCTTAGGCAGCAAAGATGGATTGAGTCTGTATATAAGAGTTGGGGAGAGCGATTATTTTATATTCCTGCTTCGTTGATGGACACATTGACGATTGCTTACGCACAAAGAGTGGGTATAACGGTTAAACAGATGGCACAGCATGCTCATGTATTACAGGAAGGAAAGCCGGATATTGCTGCGGAGCTGCTTCATCTGATCGCGTGGATCGAAAGAGAAGGACTTCCTTTGACAGGGAAGGGCACTATACATAAGAAAAGTGTTCAAAAATTAAGTGTGATCACGGTATTATCTTCGACAGACTTTGAAGGTTTGAGCATCAAATATGGACATTCGGATTTGTATCCGACCCACGTAGCAATCCTTCTCGATCTACTGCTCAGTCTGAATCTCGTTCAGAAGTCAGATGGCCAAATTCAGATTGTAGATCATCGATTACAAACATGGTTGCAGCTCTCGTGGAGACAGATGCATCGGGAAATATATCAAGCGTGTATGGAAAGATACGGAGAAGCTGAACCCGCTTTGCAGCATTTCCGTTATCAATTGGCAGTGTTTGCTCCAGAAAAAAATATATGGTGCCGTATAGAGAATTCGGAATTGAAACCACGAGTCAGGGGCTGGCTCTACGCACTAGCTGGCTGGGGGTATGGTGAAGTAGGTGAAGATCAGTCGGGAGATCTGGCATTCCGCTGGCTGATCGAACCGCAGAGCCTGTTATATCGAGAACAAGAGATGGTAAGTGAAGCGGAGCCGTGTGGATTTTACATGCAGCCTGATTTCGAAATGTTGGTGCCTCCCGAAGCAGGGCCTGATGTGATCTGGATTCTGGAGCAATGCGCAGAGAGGGTGACGCGTGATCGAATGTCCATATACCGTATGACAAGAGAACGATTCATTTCGGCCTTAGCCAGAGGGTTTGATTTACATGAAGTGATAGAGTTTCTGGAACAATATGCGCTGACAGGCATACCAGAGAATGTGCGTATTGCATTAGCAGATTGGAGAAAGGAGACCGATGCTGCACCGTTGACAGTAATTCGGAGTATGAAGGTAATGGAGGCAAATACAGGCTCTGCAGATGATCCGAAGTTATTAGAAAAAGATATGTTGAGTGGTGTATATTCTTCTTTCTACACTCCCAATAATCTAGGTCTGGTTGATGTCCCTGCTTCTCTGCGTGGGTTGGAGCGTGATCATTCTGTCATTGAGAAGAAGTTCTCTCTGTTGGGGTTTGAGGAGATACCGGAGACCTGGTACAAGGAGTGGCGTCGATATCATAGTTCAACCGCCCGACAGATTGCTGCCAAAGCCATTGAGTGGCAGACCAAGCTGGGTATACAACAGGAAAATCGTACGCAATACCTCATTCCACATCAGGTAGAGGGTCATGAACACTGGACTTTAAGCGGTTGGTGCATGCTGGATTCAAGTGAAAATACATCAGAGACAGAATGGCGTACATTCTCCCCGTCAGAGTGGGATACAATGCGTCTTATCCTGCCAGATGATGTCATAACCTGACTATTTCACATGAATATCAGGTTGAAAGGCGAATTTTCAAGTTCCCCCTATTTCTAATTGCAGGAAAAACTCTTCTTAACTATTCATGGATATGCTATGATGAGATAGTCTACATTAAGTAGAACTTTATATATAGATAGGATGAATATTTCATGAGCGTAGCGGAAATGAACACGGTCGATATGGCCCAAGTGTTAACGGGCGCATATGAACTGGGCGACATGATTAACCAATCTGCCGAAGTATCGGATTATTTATATTGGAAGCAGCAAGTCGAGACTACCCCTGAGATTCAGATGGGGATTCGGAAGCTGAATGCCAAGAAGGAATTGTTTGAAGAAACACAGCGTTTCGGTCATTTTCACCCGGATTATCATGCAGCAAAAGACCAGGTGAAGGCTCTGGAACAGGAGTTGGAAAATTTTGAGGCGGTAATCCGCTTCAAACAGGCAGAGAAGTCCCTGGATGATATGTTATTCCAGATGTCAGAGACCATTGCATTTGCAGTGTCAACGACCATTAAGGTACCGAGCAATGACCCGAATCCGAAGGGCGGCTGCGGTAGTGGCGGCAAGTGTGGTTGCAGTTAAGTAATCATTATAGAAGGGCGGGGAACGATGATGTTTGCGGAAAGGACAGGATTCATTATTTGGGTCAGTGATTTGAAAGCTGCCCGTAATCTCGAAAAATATGGCACCGTGCATTATATCTCCCGCCGTATGCATTATGTAGTCATGTATGTTAATGCAGAACGGGCAGATGATACGATGAAAAATGTGAAGCGACTTTCCTATGTGCGCAAGATCGAACGCTCGTATCGTAATGAGATCAAAACCGAGTATGCCAGCAAAACGATGGACAAAACGAGCTTTTACGGAATATAGACGAGAAACTGGAGGGACCCTTTGGGGTCGCTCTTTTCTTGAATTATACACAAATTGGCTATTGTGAAAAAAAGTTAAACTTACGCCTTGAGGTTGCGGGACTAATGTTGTAATATATTTGGTAATAAATAGATAGAAAGTCCTATCTGGTGGAGAGTGATTCCCATGCGTGATAAGGTGATGCAACGTTGGAGCACCTACGAGCCGTTTTTCGTGGCTCTTGGAGACAAGAAAGTGGCCGACATCGTCATTACCCATCATGCCAAGATGCGGTATGCAGACCGTATTGAGCCTGCACGTAGTGATGATGACCATATTGCGGCGTGGTTATGGGAGTGTCTGAAGCAGGACCGTATAACACCATACTACCGTAATGAACAGGACGTCTACCTGATTGATGAGGATCTGGTGGTGGTCGCCGAATTTTCCGAACTCGAAGGAGAATATGATATTGCGGGCAACCCGCTGCACAAAATGATTGTAGTTACGTTTCTGGGACGTATGTCGGAGACCATTGAGTTGAGGGACCTGAAATCATATTATTCATGGTTAAGACATTCAAGAAGAATGACGTTGGTCAAAAATAGCCGCAAGCATAAGTAAGCCTGAGTAGATTCAATATGTTGAAATCATAGATTCAAGTATTATCGCATGCAGACAAGCTGCATGCTTTTTTTGTTGCCAAGCGGGAAATCGGCTACAATGTAGAGAGTGTAATCGAAGAGGGGCGAAGATATGAATTTTCACCAATTGCATATTTTTTATACGGTAGCAGAGAAGGGGAGTTTCTCGGCTGCTGCACAAGCATTACATATGACTCAACCGGCAGTAACGATGCAGATTCAATCATTGGAGGACTATTTTGGGACAAAGTTACTGCATCGTTCCACCAAAAAAATAGAATTATCCGAGGCTGGCCGGACTTTATTACCTCATGCGAAACGGAGTGTAGAGCTGGTCAGACAGACGGACGAAGCGATGTCGGCGTTTACTCAGATGTTACAGGGCAGACTCCAGCTGGGAGCCAGCTTAACGATTGGGGAATATGTGCTTCCACGCATGCTCGGACCATTTGCACTTCAATATCCGGACATTTCAATTGTCATGAAAGTGATGAATACAACGCAAATTATGGATGATATATTGAAGCACCAGCTTAATTTTGGTCTGATTGAAGCGCCAGTACACCACCCGGACATGATTGTGGAGCCTGTCATGCAGGACGAGCTGAAACTGATTGTACCTGCCGGACATGATTTGGCTAAGCGTAGCAAAGTGAATATTGAGGATGTAATGAATTATCCTTTTGTGCTGCGTGAGAAGGGCTCGGGTACTCGTCAGGTGATGGAAGACCAACTGCAAAAGAAAAAGATTGATCCACAGGATATGAATGTTGTGATGGAACTTGGCAGTACAGGAGCGGTAAAATCGGCCGTGGAGGCAGGGGTAGGTATTACGATGTTATCTCCTTCTTCGGTGCAGCATGAACTGGCTCTGGGACTTGTTCATATTGTGGATATCCGCGGACTCGAATTCAAAAGGCAGTTCTATGCCATCCATCTAAAATCGTCCTTGTTGCCCCTGTCAGCAGTCGCTTTCCTGAATTATCTGCGTCAGCAGGAGCAGCCTAAGTCGGTACATAAGACGGGGAAGGCATAATAGTTGGCAACATCAATGGTAGATAAGATTGAATCATAATCAATTTTAAACAAAGGAGCTGTTGATCATGGATCAGCGCCAAGGACGCTGTGATCTTCATACACATAGTCAGGCTTCCGATGGAATGCAGCCACCTGCTGATAATGTGAAGCTTGCCAAACAAAAAGGGCTATCTGCGGTTGCCCTAACGGACCATGATACAGTAGCTGGTGTAGCGGAAGCACAACAAGCGGGAAAAGAGTACGATATTGATGTTGTTGCCGGAGTGGAGATCAGCACTCGGGCTGGTGGGAAAGATATTCATGTGCTCGGGTATTATGTGAATACAGAGGATGAGCAGTTCCTGCAACGGTTGCGCGGATTACGAGAAGCTCGAGATGAGCGGAATCATCTGATTATCGCCAAGTTGCAAGAACTCGGGCTTGATATAAGCTGGCAGGAGGTACTGGATGAGCTGGGGCGACCGTTAGAGCCGGATGAGAGTATTGGCAGACCTCACATGGCTGATGTGCTGGTGAAGAAGGGATACGCTGTTGACATGCGGGATGCATTTGATCGGTATCTTGCTGAAGGCAAGCCAGGCTTTGTATCTGTACCTCGCGTTGCACCAGAGGATGCTTGCGAATGGATCAGAGCCGCAGGTGGAGCCGCTGTAATTGCCCATCCGGGTCTCTATAACGATGATGAATTGGTGCGACGTATCATTGAGGACTGCCGTCCAGATGGACTCGAAGTATTTCATTCGGACCATGAACCGGAAGATGAGCGCAGATACGCCGAGATGGCTAAGGGTTATGGGTTAATCGAGACTGGCGGATCAGATTATCATGGGGAACGGCAAGGTGTCGTTTTCCACGGGGATCTGGGTAGCAAGACCGTAACGGTTGATGTGTTGGAAAGGCTGAAGGCAGCTGCTTCCCGGCAAAGGGGAGTATAATTTAGACAGGTTAACACTTTATCTGGCTTTGAGGGTTTTTCTGCTTATTGAGTACATTTTAATATTGTAGAAGTAAAGGACATGGAAACATGGTAGGGTTAGCCTTACCATGTTTCCATGTCCTTTTTCGTGTTAAAAAGAGTCTATGTAATGGAATAGTTTACCCAAGCGCCACGTGTAGCCCCGAGACGTTCGAATAATTGCTGTGCTCGCTCATTGGTCACTGCTGTGATCCAAGACATATATGCACATCCATGGTCACGTGTATATTGCTGACAGTATGCAAATAATTTGGCTTCTGCTTCGCCTTCTCTGAATGTTTCCGTAACAAATAGGTCATTCATGATGGCGACACGTTCTGCTTTCATCGTGCTGTAAGTAAAGAAGAGGGTGGAAAATCCGATAAGCTTCCCGTTCTCTTCTGCCACGAATTGAGCACCGATCTGCTGATTAAGCAGGTTATTAATCAAAAGCTGGATGGATTGATCACCAGGCCAGGGGTTATTGTAGAATCCCACCACATAGTCATGCATTAATGCCATCAAGGGTTTCAGATCATCAGGTTGAGTTTCTCGAATATGTATGGTCATGGTACACTTCCTTAACAGTAGTTTTATTCGTGAGAATTGAATTATTATACATTTTAAAGAATTAATATTCAACAAAAACGATAGATAAAGATGAAATTCACATTAGTATTGAAACAATTTTGATGCATCCACAAAAATCCCCTGAACCGTTATGGTCAGGGGATTCTGTTTTTTTTACTGTTACATCTCTATATAAGTGGAACTAATCATTTACACGATAACGGAGAGGACAGAAAAACCTGAAAAAGCGAAGCGTTCGCCTTTATCCCCGGATTTTCCCCTTTGAAAAAGGGAATCGAAAAATCTGGGGATAACAGCGATTGGAAGGTTGTTCTGTCATCGTAGTGTTAGTGTAAATAATCTTTAGTTCAACTTATATAGCCTTATCCATTTTTAATCGTGGACGGCAGACTTTTGATCAATTCATCATTTGGCGTGACAAACAAGGTCTTCTGATGATCATAGATCACAAAACCTGGCTTCGCACCACTTGGTTTGCGCACATGACGGATAAACGTGTAATCCACAGGTACACTGCTTGACTCCTTGGCTTGGCTGAAATAGGCAGCAAGCTGTGCTGCTTCTTCCAATGTAGCTTCACCAAAGTCCGTACTGCGAATAACGACATGTGAACCAGGAATGTCTTTGGTATGCAACCAGGTGTCGTTGGAAGAAGCGAGACGGTTGGTCACGTATTCATTCTGCAGGTTGTTTTTGCCCACAAGAATATCAATCCCCTCGGAGGAGGTGAACTGGTGTACGGTCGGACGGTCGCTTTTCTTCTTCTTTTTACCCTTCTTGTTACGGTCACGAAGGTATCCCTGTTGCACAAGCTCATCCCGTATTTCCTCAATATCGTTCATGGATGCAATGGACAGCTGCTGCAACAGGTTATCGAGATAGTCAATCTCGTCTTTGGTTTTGCCAAGCTGCTCATGAATCACAGCCAGACTGTTCTTGTATTTGTTATAGCGCTTGAAATAACGTTGTGCGTTGTCAGACGGTGTGAGCAGTGGATCAAGCTGAATGGTAATGTTGGCTTGGTCTTCATCGTAGAAGTTCACAAGCTCCACGCTCTTGTCCCCTTTGTGGACCTGATGCAGGGAGGCAAACAGCAACTCGCCCCATAGTCTGAACTTGTCCGCATCGTCTGCTTCCAGCAGGTCCTTGTTCAGGTTGTCCAGCTTTTTGATGTTTTTGCTTCGCTCATTCTGCAGAAAACGGAGCAGATCACTTACTCTCTGTTTTACCGTGTCCCGTTCAGCCTTGTCTCCGTAGTAATCCTCCATGCACTTGCTCATCGTGTCATAGGTTTTCTCCAACTCCTGAATGCTCTGAAGATGAACGGCCGAGAAAATCATTTTGCCTTTGGCGTTTGTTCCGGTTACAGGCGTGTAGATATGATCTCTGACAGGTCCCATCACGGCTTCAAAAGCGTTCCACAGTGCACCAGCCTCAACTCGGCTCTCACCCTCCACCACAGCCTGAGTGCTCACTGTACCTTCAGCTGCAATTCCACGGGCAGCAATCTCTCCCGCAATTAACGGGCTAAGACCGCTAAAGGAGTTCACGAGCCAGCGTGATGCCTCTTCCTCAGCGGCATGATAGCTGTCCTCGAATGCTGTACGACTCACTTCGAGCGGATTACTTTTATGTTGCTCGGGTGGGGCAGTATAAGCGAATCCAGGCATGATTACCCGGTAGCTACTGATGGAAGGAGTCACATGATGAATGCCATCCAGAATCGTTTCTGTAACAGGATCAAGCAAAATAATATTACTGTGACGCCCCATCAATTCAATGATGATCCGTTTAACCGAAACATCCCCCAATTCGTCACGCTGGCGCACATTGATGTGGATAATACGTTCCATGCCAATCTGACGGATCTCCTCAATGATGGCACCTTCACAGTGCTTGCGGAGCAGCATGCAGAACATGGGTGCTTCCGTAGGGTTAAGGAATGTCTTTTCCGTATAATGCACACGGGGATAGGTTGGGCTTGCCGAAACAAGCAATTTACTATTACCGCGCTGAGCACGTAGTGTGAGAACTACGTCATGACCATTCGGCTGATGGATTTTGCTGATACGTCCACCAATGCAGCCTTGCAGTTCATGAACAATGGCCCGTGTTACGATGCCGTCCAATGCCATTTTTTCCACTTCCTCTCTCTATCGAGCACCTGCATTTATCATGCCAAATGCTTCATCTATATAACTGAAACGTGCAACCAGGTATGTAAAAAAAACAAGGACTGGCTACAGATTCTTCGTTGCTTGTCTGTTGAACGCTGGAATTGGTACTGCGCAGAACATCGCAGACTTTTATTTTAGCCTATTCTGTCCATCAGGGAAAGGATTCACCTTCCCGGTGCTAATCACAGACCTGTCCGAATACATATAGAGCAGGTAGTTTGTCCGGCATAGTGTACAGCCTGTCGACCAGCGCGCCGGTGAGTCATGTGAGCTTATTTTGCAGATGAAATACAGACTGGGAGGGAAACTTGAAGCATGGAACATACCAAGTGGCATCAACTTAGTGATGAAGAGCTTCGTAACACTCTTGGCGTCAGCCCGCAGGAAGGATTGACGGATGAAGCTGTAGCAGAGAAGAGGAAAGTGGTCGGTTCAAATGAGCTGAGCGAGGGAAAACGTATTTCTCCAATTACATTGCTCTTGAATCAGTTCAAGGATTTTATGGTGCTGGTGTTGATGGGAGCAACGTTGGTATCCGGATTGCTGGGTGAGTATCTGGATGCGGTAACGATTGTGGCTATTATCGTACTGAATGCGATTCTGGGGTTTGTACAGGAATTCCGGGCTGAACGATCTCTTCGTGCATTGAAACAGTTGTCTGCACCTCTTGCCAAAGTGCTTCGTTCAGGCCAGGAAGTACACCTTGCCGCCAAACAACTTGTACCCGGAGATATTGTCATGGTGGAGAGTGGGGACCGCATACCCGCTGATGTTCGCTGGCTGCAAACAAACAGTCTGGATGTTGAGGAGTCGGCCCTTACCGGGGAATCGGTTCCCGTAAGTAAACATTGCCTTCCGATTGCGGACGAGGACGTTCCGCTGGGTGATCAGAAGAATATTGGTTTTATGGGTACCATGGTCACTCGTGGCACAGCTAAAGGTGTGGTCATTCGTACGGGGATGGAGACGGAGATGGGCAAAATCGCCGATCTGATCCAAAATACGGAGGAGCAAGAAACACCGTTACAGCACAGGCTGGAACAATTGGGCAAAATTCTGATTTTTGTCGCATTGGGATTAACCATTATGGTTGTCGTCGCAGGGATATTGCACGGACAACCAGCCGTTGGCATGTTTCTGGCGGGGGTCAGCCTTGCGGTGGCGGCCATACCGGAGGGTCTGCCGGCTATTGTAACCATTGCACTCGCACTAGGCGTGCAGCGTATGATCAAACGTAAAGCCATTGTACGCAAACTGCCTTCCGTCGAAACTCTGGGCTGTGCATCCGTAATCTGTTCGGATAAGACAGGCACGCTCACTCAGAACAAGATGACGGTAACGGATGTATGGCTGGAGGGACGCAGCATCAAGGTTACCGGGGATGGTTATGCACCTGAAGGACAGATGCTGGAGAACGGTCGAACGGTAGAACTGAAGAGTGACCAGTCGCTACGCAGAATGCTCCAGATCAGCGCGCTTTGCAACAATGCCAGTATTGTCGAGAGTGTTGCAAGCGAGGTGGGGAGCAAGAAAAAGGGCAAGGATACCAAAAAGGACGGCAAGAAAAACACAAATAAAGGTGATCTCCAAGAAGAAACCGTTCAACGAGACAATGTATTCTGGGAGCTGAAAGGTGATCCGACGGAAGGGGCACTGGTCACACTGGCCTCCAAAATGGGGCTTACTCCTGCCGGACTCAAAGAGTTGTATGCCCGCCAGCAGGAATTCCCGTTTGATTCGGAGCGAAAACGCATGTCGGTTCTGGTTCATCATCAGGGGGGCCGCATGATTTATACCAAAGGTGCACCGGATGTGTTGATTGGACACTGCAGTTATATTTTGTGGGAAGGCAAGGTTGTACCTTTCACTGGAACGCTGCGGCAGAAAGTGATGGCAGCCAACGAGAGCATGGCTGGAGCAGCACTGCGTGTCCTCGGAATGGCCTACCGTGAAGTTCGGCCGGAAGAAAAAGTGGCTGACGAACACGCCGCCGAGAGTCAGCTTGTCTTCGTAGGACTTGCAGGTATGATTGATCCGCCGCGTCGTGAAGTGCGAGATGCGATTGCCACATGCCGCAAGGCGGGGATACGAACGGTCATGATCACAGGTGACCATGGAACAACGGCAGAAGCCATTGCTCATCAACTCGGGATTCTTCCACGTGGAGGTGCCTCCTTAAGTGGTCAACAACTGGCAGGCATGACAGACGAGCAACTGGATAAACAGGTAGAGGGCATATACGTGTTCTCCAGGGTATCTCCTGAACATAAGCTTCGCATCGTGAAGTCATTGCAGCGCAAAGGGCATGTCGTTGCCATGACGGGTGATGGAGTCAATGATGCTCCAGCCATTAAAGCAGCAGACATCGGGATCGCGATGGGCATTACGGGTACAGATGTCACGAAGGAAGCTTCGGCGCTGATTCTGAGTGATGATAACTTCTCAACGATCGTGGCTGCCATTGAAGAAGGCCGTAATATTTATGAGAACATTCGCAAGTTTATTCGTTATTTGCTGGCATCAAACGTGGGTGAGATTTTGACAATGTTCTTTGCGATGATGATGGGCTTGCCGCTACCACTTGTACCTATTCAGATTCTGTGGGTTAACCTCGTAACAGATGGTTTGCCTGCAATGGCGCTCGGGGTAGATCAGCCTGAGAAAGATTTGATGGAACACAAACCCCGTGGCGCCAAGGAAAACATTTTTGCCCGCAGACTGGGTTGGAAAATCGTCAGCCGGGGTGTATTGATTGGATTATGTACACTCGGAGCGTTCTGGCTTACCCTTCAGGCTGCACCGGATAATCCAGGGCAACTGATCAAGGCACAGTCTGTGGCATTCGCGACACTCGTTTTGGCGCAGCTCATTCATGTCTTTGATTGCCGTAGTTCGCGGTCCATTTTCCATCGGAATCCTTTACAGAACAAATATCTGGTTCTTGCAGTGATTTCATCGGTTGTACTGATGCTGGTTGTCATGTACGTTGAACCGTTGCAGCCGATCTTCAAAACTGTACCTCTGGGATTGCGTGAATGGGCGATTTGTATCGTGGCTGCGGGCATTCCAACGTTCCTTATGGGCGCAGGCAGCGTGTGGGGTGGCCGTCGTAACCGCCGTCGTATGGGTGGTTCTGGCCGCTTCGTACCGAAAAGTACAAAGTTTTCGGCATAAAATCAATACCTTTTCCTGGCCTATTTCGTTATGCTATCCTCAAAATGATTCAAAGCGGCAGCTTTGGCATTTTGCTGGATAGCTTTTTTGTGTAAATGCTGAATATGAATTTCTATGGTAATCCTGTAGAAGAGCAAGAATATAGCTTTGGCAGCAGACTGCCAAAAGGAGTGGGCAAGATTATGGAATTTACGAAAATGCATGGACTTGGTAACGATTTTATCGTTGTATTTGGTGAAAAGGAGCTTCCGGCAGATGCAGCAGAATTGGCTGTAAAATGGTGCAACCGTTTCTTCGGCATCGGTGCGGACGGCCTGGTTTATATACTGCCTTCGGAGAAGGCGGACTTTCAGATGCGCATCATGAATTCGGACGGTTCGGAAGCAGAGCAGTGCGGTAATGCCATTCGCTGTGTATCCAAATATGTATACGATCATGGTCACGTGAACCAGGAGCAGATCACCATTGAAACGATTGGTGCTGGGGTACAACCTGTGAGCCTCAACATTCGTGATGGTAAAGTGGAAACGGTACGTGTCGACATGGGTGAGCCGATCCTGAACGGTCTTCAAGTGCCTACAACGGTGGATGCCAACCCAGTGGTTGATCACTACATTGAAGCGAATGGACATGCGTTTAAATTCACTGCCGTATCCATGGGTAACCCGCATGCGGTTATCTATGTAGATGATGCTGTTAATTTTGATCTCACAACTTGGGGCCCACTTCTTGAAGTGCATCCGATGTTTCCAAAAAAAATCAATGTGGAATTCGCCACAGTTCGTGACCGTGGATATGTGGACATGCGTGTATGGGAACGCGGAGCGGGTCCAACACTTGCTTGTGGAACCGGAGCTTGTGCGACACTGGTATCCTCTGTCCTGAATGGACATACAGATCGTACAGCAGTCATCAGCCTCAAGGGTGGGGATCTCCACATTGAGTGGAATGAAGCTGACAATCATGTGTACATGACTGGACCTGCTGAAGTTGTTTTTAAGGGAATCACTTCATAAAAAGTGGAAGGTTTAACCAAAGGGGCCTGCGGGCCTCTTTTTTTGTCAAAAAGGACAGGTCGTGTCTCCTGTACAGAGACATATTGGGGGCTGTATGGCAAGAAAGTCCATATGAGCTGGATACTCATCAAAAACCTGTGTTTTTCTTCGTTTTTTAGCGTTTTTTGTGTTACATTAGTATGTAAATGATCACAGCTAGGCGGGGGGAAATGGGATGAAGGCGGATTTGCGCAAAGTTATGCAGGAACGGGTTCTCGTTGGAGATGGGGCCATGGGAACATTTCTGTACCAAATGGGGTTCCCGGTGGGAATTTCATATGAAGAATTAAACTTGATTTCACCTGAAGTGGTGGCGGATGTACATCGCCGTTATCGGGATGCAGGTACAGAAATATTTGAAACAAATACGTATTCTGCCAATTACGACAAGTTATCCAAGTTCGGTCTGGAGTCCAAGGTGGAGGACGTGAACCGTGCCGGCGTACGCATTGCCAAAGAGGTAGCTGGAGATACCGGTTATGTGCTTGGTGCAGTTGGTTCCATTCGAGGTGGCAAGCGGACGAACGTGTCGACGAGTGAACTGAAACGCTTTTATCAACAACAGATCTCTGCACTGCTAGATGAAGGCGTGGATGGCATTTTGCTTGAGACCTTCTATGATATAGAAGAGATGGATATTGCCCTTTTGCAAGCGCGCAAGCTGAGTGATTTGCCTGTAATTGGACAGTTCGCTGTAGAGGATGTAGGACATACACTGGACGGATATACGATGCCTGAAGCCTTCCGGATTATGCGGGAGCAGGGCGCGGACGTCATTGGTTTTAACTGTCGCTCAGGTCCAAACGGGATTATGCGTGCCATGGAAACCGTCTCCGGACGTATTGGTATTCCAATGTCTGTTTATCCAAATGCGGGTGCAGCAGATTATGTAGATGGTCAGTTCCGTTATGGTGCAACTCCGGAGTACTTTGGTCAGACGGCAGTGCAATTTGCCGAACTGGGCGCTCGTATTATCGGCGGTTGCTGTGGTACGACACCTGATCATATTACCGCTATGAAAGAGGCGCTTGCTGACTATATACCTTCGCCTATTTTGGAGCCTGATCCGTCAGAATCCAAACCGCGTATTGTGCTGCATGAACATGTGGATGAGCGTTCCGGACGTGGAGGTCAGCCTACGATTGTCGATCTGGTCAAGCAGCGTCATACGGTCATTGTTGAACTTGACCCGCCGCGTGACTTGGACATTGCCAAGTTCATGAAAGGTGCCGAGACTCTGAAAGCAGCAGGAGCAGATGCCCTGACACTGGCCGATAATTCACTCGCGGTTACACGGATGAGCAACATGGCGCTGGGTCACCTCGTGCAGGATCGCACGGGTCTCCGTCCATTGGTGCATATTGCCTGCCGTGACCGGAATCTGATTGGAACGCAGTCACACATGATGGGGTTTGATGCTCTGGGGATTAATCATGTACTGGCTGTAACAGGAGATCCAGCAAGGTTTGGAGATCTGCCGGGTTCAAGCTCGGTGTACGATCTGACTTCTTTTGAAATCATCCGCATGATCAAACAGCTGAACGATGGTGTGGCTTTCTCAGGTAAACCGCTGAAGCAAAAAGCTGGCTTTGTCATCGGAGCAGCATTTAATCCTAATGTGAAATATTTGGAGAAAGCTGTACAACGTCTGGAGAAGAAAATTGCCTCTGGCGCTGATTACATCATGACACAACCGATCTATGATCCTGAGTTGATTGTAGCAATGCACGAAGCGACCAAACATCTGGATGTACCCATTTTTATAGGTGTAATGCCGCTGGCGAGTGGACGGAATGCAGAGTATCTGCACAACGAGGTTCCCGGAATTCAGCTTTCGGATGAAGTGCGTTCCCGTATGGCAGGTCTGGAAGGCGAAGAGGGCCGTGCGATGGGGGTAAAAATTGCCAAAGAATTGCTGGACGTAGCAACAGCGCATTTCAAAGGGATCTATCTTATGACACCGTTTATGTTCTACGGCATGACGGCCGAACTGACTCAATACGTATGGGAGAAGTCGGAGCATCAATGTCCTACTTGTTTCAACCCTAATAATCAATTACAATAGTAAAACGGATGTGATGCCGATGTCATTCAGTATGACCGGATACGGTCAATCCGCCTTTCATTTTGGCGGCTATAAGGTACAATTAGAGATCAAATCTGTTAATCATCGTTATTGCGAAGTGATGATGCGTCTGCCAAGAGAGTGGACATATTATGAAGACGGTTTGAGGAAGATCGTACAGAGTCGTTTGAAACGTGGGCGGATTGATGTTTATGTAATGAAAGAAAAAGAGGAAGACCAGGCTCTTCCCGCTGTTCTGAATGAACAGACGGTCAGGGCCTATCTGCAGGCTGCAGAGCAACTGGAGACCCAATATGGAATGCAAGGCAAACCAAGTATTGTGGATATGCTTGGGCTGCCGGACGTCATGGTTCATTCGGATGGGACAAGTTCCATTTCCGAAGAGCAGAAGGACGAATGGGAGCGAGTTCTGCAGGAAGGATTGAAAGAGGCTCTGTCCAGCCTTGAACAGATGCGCGCTCGCGAGGGTCTTCATCTGGCCAGTGATCTGGAACGGCGGATTACCCGTCTGGAGTCACTGCATACCGAGATGCTTGATCTTGCACCGACTGTGGTAAGTGATTACCGCAACAAGCTAAGACAGAGGCTTACGGAAATGCAGGAAGAAGGCTCTTTCCCTTTTGATGAGCATAAATTGGGTATGGAAATTGCAATGTTTGCCGATCGTTCTAACATAGAAGAGGAGCTTACGCGTCTACAGAGTCACTTTGGACAGAGCAGGGAACTGCTGAAGAGTGATGAGCCCGTAGGTCGTAAGTTGGACTTTCTAATTCAAGAGATGAATCGGGAAGTCAATACGATTGGATCAAAAGCCAACCATTTGGCTCTGGTGAATCGTGTTGTCGAGATGAAGGCAGAGCTGGAGAAGATTCGTGAGCAAGCTGCGAATATCGAATGAACGGCCACATTTCGGCAAAAGAGTCGCATGTATAGGGGGAAGAACCTGATTATGGCAATCAAACTCATTAACATTGGATTCGGTAACATCGTATCGGCGAACCGGATTATATCCATCGTGAGTCCGGAATCGGCGCCGATCAAGAGAATTATACAAGAGGCAAGAGATCGTCACATGCTGATAGATGCAACGTACGGAAGACGTACTCGTGCCGTAATTATTACGGATAGCGATCATGTCATTTTGTCTGCAGTTCAGCCTGAGACGGTCGCCCATCGTCTTTCTTCGAAAGATGATGATAACGACGAATAAAATGGAGTGTAATATGTCTAAGGGATTACTGGTAGTGTTGTCCGGCCCATCTGGGGTCGGGAAGGGTACTGTATGCAGCGCTTTGCGCAAACGGGTGCCGGAATTGATCTATTCCGTATCGGCGACAACCCGTCAGCCTCGTCTTGGTGAAGAACATGGTGTGAACTATTTCTTCAGAAGTCATGAAGAGTTCCAGAACATGATTGCTGAAGATCAATTGTTGGAACATGCGGAGTATGTTGGTAATTATTACGGAACACCGCGTGATTTTGTAGAGAAAACGATTAACGAAGGCCGCGACATCATTCTGGAGATTGAGGTTCAAGGCGCGTTAAAAGTGAAAGAGAAATTCCCGGAAGGGATCTTTGTTTTCCTGCTTCCTCCTTCATTGGACGAGCTGAAAGATCGCATTCAGGGCCGTGGTACCGAAAGCCAAGCGACCATTGATCACCGGATGTCCGTGGCGGTTGATGAGATCAGTCTGCTGGAGCAGTATGATTACGCTGTTGTGAATGATGAAATTGATTTGGCGTGCAAGAGAATAGAAAGCATCATAATCGCCGAACATTGTAAGATCAATAAATAATCCCTTTTGCCGCTGCAGAATGCGATATAAGTGGGGCAGTTGTCATATCATATACTGAAGCACTCCTTCTCGGAATGCCCGGGTGTGAAGACATGCCACATCAGTTCTGTCAGGCGGCAACTTGCGATTATACTAATGCGAAGAGGTGTTTGTTAATATGCTGTATCCTTCTATTGATGAAATGATGAACAAAGTCGACAGCAAGTATTCCCTTGTTGTTGCTGCTTCCCGCCGGGCTAGACAGCTACGTGAAGGTGAAAAAACGGATTTAAGAGGTGCGAGATCCCATAAACAAGTTGGCGTTGCACTGGAAGAAATCTATGGAGACCTGCTCGTTGTCATCAAAGGACAGGACGAAGAAGAAGAGTAAGCCGCCTGCGGCTGCTCTTCAACTGCATACGGCGCAAGCCGGATTAATTGACAACCGCGAGGTTGTTATTTTTTTACGAATAAGCATATTTTAACGGAATCTTACTTAGACGTCGTATAAATATCGGGGGAAATAAACATGTTGAACGGTAAAAAAATCGTGCTTGGTGTGACAGGCGGCATAGCCGCTTACAAAGCAGCAACATTATGCAGCAGACTGGTGCAAAAGGGAGCGGATGTTCATGTCATTATGACAGCTTCCGCTACACAGTTTATTACCGAATTAACGCTGCAAACGTTAACCCGAAACACCGTATATACCGATACATTTGATGAGCGTGAACCAGCAGTCGTATCTCATATTCATCTGGCCGATCTGGCGGATCTTGTTCTGGTTGCTCCGGCAACAGCCAATGTGATTGCCAAGATGGCACATGGCATGGCAGATGATATGCTCTCAACAACTCTTCTTGCCACGACAGCCCCTGTCATGATTGCTCCAGCGATGAATGTACATATGTATGATCATCCAGCTGTAAAGCATAATATGAACCTTCTTGTTGAACGAGGCGCCATGATGATCGAACCAGGTGAAGGCCTGCTTGCGTGTGGATATGTGGGCAAGGGACGTCTGGAAGAACCGGAGAGCATTGTGGATGTGGTGGAACGTTTCTTTGAACAGCGCGAGTCTGCAGACATTAGCCGGCAGGGACAAGCTCCATTGTTACATGGCAAGAAGGTTGTTGTTACGGCTGGAGGTACGATTGAGCGCATTGACCCGGTACGATACATTACGAATGATTCATCTGGCAAAATGGGATTTGCCATAGCCGCAGCTGCGCGTGATCTGGGGGCAGATGTGAAATTGGTTATGGGCAGTACCCAAGCCAAGCCACCGGAGAACGTTGAGTTGATCCCTGTACAGTCTGCACAGGATATGTATGAAGCCGTAACACGCGAATGGGACGATGCTGATATCGTGGTTAAGGCGGCGGCAGTTGCCGATTATCGTCCAAAGGAAGTTTACACCGAGAAGATCAAGAAGAAAGGCGACACGCTGTCGCTAGAACTTGTTAAAAATATAGATATTCTTGAAACGCTGGGCCAACAGAAAACCCATCAGTTTTTGATTGGTTTTGCTGCGGAGACTCAGTCCGTTGAGATGTATGCACGTGAGAAATTGGAACGGAAAAACTGTGATCTGATCGTAGCCAATGATGTAACCCGCACGGGTGCAGGATTTGGAACAGACACCAACGCGGTACATATCTATGACCGGGAAGGTTTGGTGGAGGAGCTTCAAGTGATGGCCAAGGACGATGTGGCTCATCGGTTGCTCCGGATTGCGGCGGAGCGCATTGCCGGGAGGAATTAGGATATGGAGATTGCCAAGGTCATAGTCGATGTTCCCGTGAAGGAAACAGACCGGCCGTTTGATTACCTGGTACCTGAATCGATGAGGGAATGGATCGAGATTGGCAGCCGGGTGGGTGTACCTTTTGGTCATCGGACGGTACAGGGATTCGTGATTGATCTTGTGCCGCGTACCGGAGAGGAAACATTCAAGCTTAAGCAGATTCAGGAGTTGCTGGACATTGTTCCCCCATTGTCAAAGGATTTGGTTGAGTTGGCCGAATGGATGAGTGGACGTTATGCCAGTAACCGGATTTTGTCATTGCAGGTCATGGTGCCGACGGCATTGAAAGGGAAAGCAGAGAGATACATCTCGTTGGGAGATGCACTTGATGGACAGATGGCGGGTGCACAACCGGATGATGAGGTGTTATTTGTTTGGGGAGAAGAGTCTACAACCGAGAAAGTACAGCAGGATATCATCCGTTTTGTCAAAAGTCGGGGGCAGGTACCGCTACAACAACTGAGTCGAAAATATCCCAATCATGCTGCACTAATTAAGAAATTATTGCTTGGTGGCGTGCTGCTGGAAAGTCAGGCCATCAAGGACAAGTTAAATAAAAAAACGATGAAGTCCGTTGATCTGGCTGTAGATATTGCTGCTGCTCAGGAAGCACTTGCTTCATTCCCGGCGAAAGCACAGCGGCAGAAGGAGATTCTGGCTTTTTTGCTGGAAATGAAAGAACTGCTGCCCATGCCGATGAAAGAAGTGTTATCTACACTTCAGGTATCGGCCGCAACCATTAAAGGGCTTGAAGAAAAGGGACTAATCGTCACCGAGGACGTTGAGGTCTTCCGAGACCCTTATCAGGGCAGGACGTTCAAAGCGACTGAACCGCTGGTTCTGACCGATGAACAAAAACTTGTCTACGACAATATCAATGGCCGATTGCAGGAACAACGCCATGGGGTGTTTTTGTTACATGGTGTTACAGGAAGTGGCAAGACGGAAGTCTATCTTCAAACCATTCAACAATGCATCGAGCAGGATCGGCAAGCTATCGTTCTGGTGCCCGAGATTGCACTCACACCACAGATGGTAGAACGTTTTAAAGGGCGATTTGGCGACCAGGTTGCGGTCATGCACAGTCGTCTGTCTGGCGGTGAACGTTATGATGAATGGCGCAAGATTCGTGAGGGTCAGGTGAAGGTTGCGATTGGGGCGCGTTCAGCCGTATTTGCTCCATTCAGTCGGCTTGGGTTGATCATTATGGATGAGGAGCACGAGACTTCCTACAAACAGGAGGAAACTCCGAAATATCATGCCCGTGATGTAGCCGTAAAAAGAGCACAGCAGCACCAGGCCGTGGTTGTTCTGGGTTCAGCGACACCTTCGCTGGAAAGTTATTACGCGGCACGCTCGCAGAGTAATGATGATTTTGCACCACTCTTACTGGAGATGCCAACACGGGCACTGGGTAACAAGTTACCTGAAGTGCGGATCGTTGATATGCGTGAAGAGTTGAAGGATGGCAATCGCTCCATGTTCAGCAGGGCTTTACACAAAGGGTTGGAGGAGCGCTTGGAGCGTGGTGAACAGACGGTGCTTCTGCTGAATCGCCGTGGATATTCGACCTTTGTTATGTGCCGAAGTTGTGGATATGTGGCAGGTTGTCCCGAATGTGATATTTCATTAACGTATCATCAGCGCTCGAATAATCTCCGTTGTCATTACTGCGGGTATGCGGAAGCGGCTCCGGAAGTGTGTCCCGATTGTGGAAGCGAGCACATTCGATACTTTGGTACAGGTACACAGCGAGTCGAGGAAGAGCTTGCCAAGCTCTTTCCGGGTATTCGGGTCATTCGGATGGATGTGGATACAACAACGGAAAAAGGGGCGCACGAGAAGCTGCTGAAACAGTTTCGTGAGAAAAAGGCGGATGTATTGCTGGGCACCCAGATGGTTGCGAAGGGACTTGATTTCCCGGATGTAACCCTGGTTGGCGTAATAACAGCGGATTCAGCGTTGAATTTACCTGATTTCCGTGCTGCGGAAAAAACGTTTCAGTTATTAACACAGGTAGCTGGCCGAGCTGGTCGGCACCAATTGCCTGGTGAAGTGTTTGTTCAGTCCTATACGCCGGAACACTACTCCATTGGCCATGCGAGTCAGCATGACTACGTGTCGTTTGTACGTGAGGAATTGCTGCACCGTCGCAATTTGCAATATCCGCCTTACTGTCGCCTGATTCTGGTGACCTTTTCGCATGAGCAGCTTCCGGTATTGATTCGTCTTGCCGAGAACTACACGCGAATACTAAAAGAGAAGGCTAATGCAGCCGGATGGCTCGGCAGTCTGGATCGATTCAGCAATGATGCCTTTGATGTACTAGGGCCGGTAGCGTCTCCGATTCCTCGGATCAAGAATAGATACAGATTCCAATGTATGATAAAATGGCGGGGGGATGTAGACGCCATAGGACTCGCTCTGGCAACGGCCCGGCGCATGGATGATGATGTTCAGGCGCAGAAATTGCTTATTAGTCTGGATGTAGACCCGCAGATGTTAATGTAAGCATTTTGCAGCAATGCGGATGTAAACAAGCGGTATAAACATAGATTAAAATGAATACCCCAAAAATACAGATATCGTCCTGAAATTATGATGAGGATTAGGAAGGTGCTTACAACATGTCGATTCGCATTATCGTGCAAGAGCCAGATGAAGTGCTCCACAAGAGAGCCAAAGAAGTAACCAAAATTACACCAAACGTACAAAAATTGCTCGATGATATGGCTGATACCATGTACGATGCGGAAGGTGTAGGTCTTGCTGCGCCGCAGGTTGGTATTTTGAAACGTCTGATTGTTATCGACGCAGGTGATGAGCAAGGGCTGATCAAGATGATTAACCCGGAAATCATTGCAAGTGAGGGAGAGCAATTCGGACCTGAAGGTTGTCTGAGTATCCCTGGAATTAATGGTGATGTTCGCCGTTTCGAGACCGTTACGGTTAAAGGTCTGGATCGTGAAGGCAAAGAGCTGATCATTACGGGTAGTGGCTTGCTGTCCCGTGCATTCCAGCATGAGATTGATCATCTGGATGGCGTACTCTTTACGGATGTCGCCGAGAAAGTGTATGAAATTGCAGCCGATCAAACGGGACCGCGTCGTAATTAAGGAGTGATCGATTTGAATATTGTTTTTATGGGAACACCTGAATTTGCAGTTCCTTCTCTCGATATGCTGATTGCAGAGGGGTACAATGTGGTGGGTGTGGTGACTCAGCCTGATAAACCACAGGGACGCAAAAAAGTACTTACGCCAACACCGGTTAAGGCCGCGGCAGAACGCCATGGTCTGCCGGTGTTTCAACCTGTTAAATTGCGTGATCCGGAAGCTGTAGCCCGCTTGGCTGAATGGAAGCCGGATCTGATCGTGACCGCGGCTTTTGGACAGATTCTGCCCAAAGCCGTGCTGGATATGCCTGTTCGTGGTTGTGTGAACGTGCATGGATCTCTTTTGCCGAAATATCGCGGAGGAGCCCCGATCCAACGTTCCATTATTAACGGGGA
This sequence comes from Paenibacillus sp. CFBP 13594, assembly GCF_014842675.1. Taxonomy (NCBI): domain Bacteria; kingdom Bacillati; phylum Bacillota; class Bacilli; order Caryophanales; family Paenibacillaceae; genus Paenibacillus; species Paenibacillus sp. CFBP 13594. The sequence continues at coordinate 301,387 of NZ_JACYVQ010000005.1, read as the reverse complement.
ATCCGTGACAGGAGTCACATTGATGTATATGGCTGAAGGCCTGGACACCGGAGATATGATCTCGCGTGTGGAACTGCCAATTACGGATGAAGATACATCAGGATCGATGTTTGATAAATTAAGTGAGGCTGGTTCCAAACTGCTTCAGGCAGAAATGCCACGATTGATTGCAGGCGAGACAACGGGGGTCCCCCAGGATGATGCTGAGGCTTCGTATGCTCGTAATCTGACTCGGGATGACGAGAAAATGGACTGGAGTCGTACTTCACGTGAACTGTTCAATCAGATTCGTGGTCTTGTGCCGTTCTCCGGTGCATTTACGATGTGGGATGATCAGGTCTTTAAAATTTGGGCTGCGGCTAATCCCAATCAGGTGGACCTGGCGACTTCTTCGGATGCTGGACAAGCAGAGCCGGGAACGGTGCTGCAATTAAACAAGGCAGGGATTGAAGTCCGCACAGGAAATGGGTCTCTCTGGTTGACTGAAGTGCAGCCTGCAGGCAAAAAGGTGATGCAGGCCGCTGACTTTGCTCGCGGGGGTACACTGAAACCTGGAACGGTGCTGCGATGAGCGGTAACATACCAGGTCGTTCGTCAGGAAAAGGCCAGAAAGCTAATGGAAATTCATCCGGACGTGAAGGAAACCGTCGTCCGAATTCGGGTAAATCGGGTGGTGCATCTCGCTCCCAGCAACCCAAAACATCTGCTCGTACATTGGCAGTCAAGGTTCTGAGTGCTGTTGAGCAAGATGGAGCATACAGTAATCTAGAGTTGAACCGCCGTCTGAAAGAGGCGGATTTAAGCCCTGCAGATGCTGGACTAGCTACCGAATTGGTGTATGGAACAATCGCCAGATTAAATACACTTGATTATTTTCTGGAACGTTACGTCGCCAAAGGAGTATCCAAACTGCAACCATGGGTTCGTAGCCTGCTGCGAATCAGCGTATATCAGATGATATACCTGGATCGTATTCCGGAGCATGCCGTGGTGAGCGAAGCGGTTAATCTGGCGAAGAAACTGGGCCATCAGGGAATCTCGGGTATGGTGAATGGAGTGCTCCGCAATATGATCCGCAATCGGGATGAACTTCGTATTCCAGAACATCTGCCCGTTGCCGAACGTATTTCACTGGAGCATTCCCACCCGTTATGGATGGTTGAACGCTGGATTGCCCAGTACGGCGAAGAGACGGCGGAAGCGATCTGTTGTGCGAATAATGAGCCGCCAGCGGTGAGTGTCCGGGTCAACACAACAATGACCACACGGGAGAAACTGATGCATGAGATGACTAGTACAGGTGCAATCGTTGAAGCTTCTCAGCTGAGTTCCGATGGAATTCTTGTACGTAGTGGCGGAAACATGGCTCTAACGTCCTGGTATCGGGACGGGTTGTTCTCTGTACAGGACGAAAGTTCCATGCTCGTCGCTGAAGCAGTTGCGCCAGAAGTAGACCAACTTGTATTGGATTGCTGCGCAGCTCCAGGTGGTAAAACAGCTCACATGGCGGAGAAAATGCAGGATCGCGGTCGTATTGTCGCGAATGATGTACATGCTCATAAGCGCCAGTTGATCCTGGATCAGGCGGAGCGTCTCGGTCTGAGCTGCATCGATGCTGTAACTGGAGATGCTCTTGATCTGAACGAGCGGTATCCGGAAGCGTCGTTTGACCGCATTTTGCTGGATGCACCATGTTCAGGTCTGGGTGTTATTCGCCGCAAGCCTGATGTGAAATGGACCAAAACCGTAAAAGATATCGGAGATATCGCAGGCTTGCAACGTGAATTGCTTGATCAGGTTGCGCCGTTGTTAAAACCAGGTGGTATTCTGGTGTATAGCACGTGTACGATTGAGCCTGCTGAGAATGAGGATATGGTTGCAGACTTCTTGAATCGACATCCGGAATATAGTCCAGCAGAAACATCCGTCTGGTCTGAATCGGAGACAGCGAACTTGAAGGTTGTGAACGGTGGTATTCAGATTTTGCCACAATACGCTCACAGTGACGGATTTTTCATCGCACGGTTGACAAAAACAGTGGAATAACAGTTTAATAGAGCACGGAAGTATGACCGCCGAGGGGAACTTCGGCGGATTTCTTTGTGATGAGACTTCGATATAATTGTCAGAGAATGTGATGACAGGGTGCGATGGCGGCATTGAGATGTTATAATGCATGAAGTACAGATATCAAGGGTATACATGGATGTAACGTGGTCTTTGTGATAGAATAGGACGAATGGAACGAAAAGAAGGAAGCCAACGAAAAGAAAAGAAGGAATAGGTGTTGACAACAAAATGAAACCTTTTATATATGATTATTCTCTGGAACAACTGCAGCAATGGGCTGTGGAGAATGGGGAGCCGGCGTTTCGCGGTGGCCAAATCTTTGACTGGATTTATGTAAAACGCGTGAATGATTTCAGTGAAATGACCAATCTGTCCAAGCCATTGCGTGAAAAACTGACAGAGCAATTTGAATTTGTAACGCTTAAGGAAATTACCAAGTTTGAATCCAAGGATGGAACGGTTAAATTCCTCTTTGGTCTGCATGATGACCATGCCATTGAGACAGTAATCATGAAGCATAACTACGGGAACAGCATCTGTGTAACCACACAGGTTGGTTGTCGTATTGGTTGTACGTTCTGTGCATCCACATTGGGTGGTCTCAAGCGTAACCTTACGGCTGGGGAGATTGTTGCCCAGGTTGTGCAGGCTCAGAAAATTTTGGATGAACGGGGCGAGCGTGTCAGCAGCATCGTGATCATGGGTTCGGGTGAACCTTTCGAAAACTATGAAGCTACGATGACTTTCCTGCGCATTATGATTCATGAAAAAGGGCTGAACATCGGTCAGCGTCACATCACGGTATCCACGAGCGGTATCGTTCCGAACATCTACAAGTTTGCGGATGAAGATACACAGATTAACCTCGCCATTTCGATCCATGCACCAAATGATGCACTGCGTTCGAAATTGATGCCGGTTAACCGTCGTTTTCCTTTTGAAGACGTGATGGAGTCCCTTCGTTATTATCTGGCCAAAACAGGTCGGAGAATTACGTTCGAGTATGCACTTATTGGTGGGGTAAACGATCAGCCAGAGCATGCAGCAGAACTGGCAAGTGTGCTTAAGAACATGTTATGCCACGTGAATCTGATTCCGGTTAACCATGTACCTGAACGCAAATACGTAAGAACATCGAGAAGCGACATTTTCAATTTTCAGAAGATTCTCTCGGAACAGGGTGTTAATGTAACCATTCGTCGTGAACAGGGACATGATATTGCTGCCGCTTGCGGTCAGCTTCGTGCAAAGCATATGGAGTTGAGGTGAGAACGTTTTGATCAAAACAGTTCATGTGAGCCATATCGGACGAGTGCGTTCGGTGAATGAAGATTCAGCCTGGATTCGTAATCTCGATACAGGATATATTCTGGGTATAGTTGCCGATGGCATGGGTGGACATCTTGCAGGGGATACGGCAAGCCGCTTGGCAGTAGAGACGTTGGTGAAAGATCTGGGAACACTGGAACCAGGTCTGTCACATGCGTCTCTGTCTGCGGCTCTCAGCGATGCTATTTTGCATGCCAACGAAGTTATCTTCCGCACGGCATCAACAGATGACAAGTATCACAACATGGGAACAACGGTGGTTGCGGCTTTATTGAACGATACGGAAGGTGTTATTGGACACATCGGTGATAGCAGAGCCTACAAAGTTGCGAACAAAGCTGTGATTCAGCTAACCGAGGACCATACACTGGTGAATGAATTGTTCAAAAATGGTCAGATTAGCAAAGAGGATGTGTCCCATCATCCACGTCGCAACGTACTAACTCGTGCGCTTGGAACAGATGTCGAGGTGAAGGTAGATCTGGATACCGTCAAGCTGGAGGAAGGCGAAGTTCTTCTCCTGTGCAGTGATGGTCTCAGTAACCTGGTCAGCAATGAGCAGATTATTCAGGTTGCCGGCAATCTGGAACTGGCATTGGAAGATCGTGCAGACCGACTGCTTCAGTTGGCTTTACTTGCTGGGGGAGACGACAACATCACGGTTGCTTTGTTCGAGTTGCAGAGGGAAGGTTCCGTGGATACGGAAACGGGGTGTGAGTCATGATTGGGCACCAGCTAGGCGGACGCTATGAAGTGATTGAGCGTGTCGGCGGTGGCGGCATGGCTCTTGTGTACAAAGCCCAGGATCTTCTGTTGAACCGGAATGTAGCGATCAAAGTCCTTAGACAACAGTTTGTTCATGACGAAGAGTTTATTCGCCGTTTCCGCAGGGAAGCACAGTCGGCAGCATCGCTGTCTCATCCGAATGTAGTTAGCATTTATGACGTGGGGCAGGAAGATGACGTTCATTATATTGTGATGGAGTACGTGGAAGGCAAAAACCTGAATGAAATTATCAAAGAACGTGCCCCTCTGCAGGTGGACGAATCGGTGCGAATCGCTTCCCAGATTGCAGATGCTCTTGATCATGCACATCATAATCAAATCATTCATCGGGATATCAAACCCCACAATATATTAATTGGTCGGAATGGCCGTGTGAAAGTCACGGATTTCGGGATTGCCCGTGCCGTTACATCTACAACGATTACGCAGACCGGTTCCGTAGTTGGTTCTGTACATTACTTCTCACCAGAGCATGCCAAAGGCATCGTTACTGGTGAAAAATCGGACTTATATTCTCTTGGGATCGTACTTTACCAAATGCTTACCGGGCAACTTCCGTTTCTGGGTGAAAGTCCTATCAGTGTGGCATTGAAGCATTTGCAGGAAGAGTTCGATGAACCACGCAAATTCAATCCATTGATTCCGCAAAGTGTGGAAAATGTCATCTTAAAATCCATGCGTAAGAATCCGCAGGAACGTTATCAGTCGGCCAAAGAAATGCAGACCGATCTGGAAACTTGCCTGATGCCGGAGAGACGTAATGAAACGAAGATTGATTTTCCGGATGAGGATGATATAGACCAGACTCGTGTGATGCCAGCGATCAAACCTGAACCTCGCGGAGTTACATCGACGGGTGCAGTGCCTGTGATGGAGTCTGACGAAGAAACTGGCAAGGGTAAGGCAAAATCCAAGAGCTGGAAGAAGCCAGCTCTACTCATTTCATTAACCGTTCTTATTCTAATCGCCATGGTGGGCGTTGTATGGTATGTCAAGGGTATGCTGGTTGTACCTGAAGTAACCGTGCCTAACGTGATCACCCAGACAGAAGAAAAGGCTCGGGAAATGCTTGAGGAGAAAGGACTCGTCGTCAGTGATGAGGTCATCCGTCTGTACCAAGAAGGTGTCGAACCGGGTATTGTCTATGACCAGAGCAGAAAAGAAGGCGATGTTGTCAAAGAAGGTTCTGAGGTCCAGATCAGTGTTGGGGCAGAAAAAGAACTGTTGAAGATGATTGATGTCAAACAAGTAACTTATGATGAGGCTGTCAAGAAGTTGACTGCGCTTGGCATTAAGGAAGATCAGATTCAGCGGAAAGAAGAGTTCTCCAATGATGTGGCTTCAGGTTCTGTTATTTCCCAGACACCGGGTGTGAATGAGGAATTTGATCCTGTTTTAGTTCAGATTGAGTTAATCGTAAGTAAAGGTACTGAGACGGTCAAAATGCCTGACCTGAAGAACCTTACCCGCAGTGAAGCCGAAGAAAAACTGAAATCTGCTGGACTTGTGCTTGCTCAGGTGCAGGAAGAATCAAGTTATACGGTGGACCAGGGGAAAGTGACGCAGCAGTGGCCTGTGGAAGCGGGCACAGAGGTTAGTCCTGGCGATAAGATTACAATCTTTATCAGTACAGGGTATCCGCCCGAAGCGCTGGAATATCCTTTTAATATCAATGTTTCACCCAAAGAAGAGGGCAAAAACAGTAAAATCCGTATCACATATGAAGACGCACGCGGCAAGAATCAGGAATGGGGAACACGCACCGTGAACTCAACCCAGACCTTGACCATTCCGCTTGTGCTGGCTCCAAATGAAAATGGGGCTGTGTCCGTATATCGTGATGGGCAGTTCCTGGATACGTATCTTGTCTCTTACAGTGAAGCCAAAAACGGAACAGTAAATGTACCTTCCATTGACCCGGAACAAAGCACTGAGACGCCGCCAGAAAATGAGCCTGATCCAGGTGAAGGTAGCGTTGATGAAGGCAGTGTTGATCCCAATCAGGAAGGTGAACCTGAGTCCACACCGGCAGACGGTGAGGGTGACAGCGTAGATGAGGACACTTCTGCCATGAATAATGGTAAGGGGCACGGCAAGGAAAAAGAGAAGAAAAAGGAAGTCATTAACGCATCAAGCCGTCCATAAGGGCGGCTTATGCTGGCGTCTGGAGTAAATGTACCACCATCTAAAGGAGGGCGTCGGAGCTATGCCAGAAGGTATCATCGTTAAAGCGCTAAGCGGTTACTATTATGTCATGCCAGTGGAAGACAACGGGGTTCCTTCGGTTGAAGGTTCCGCCGTTCAATGTCGAGCCAGAGGTATCTTCAGAAAGCGGGGAACTTCACCGCTTGTAGGTGACCGCGTCAGCTACATGTTGACTGAGAACGGAGAAGGAACGGTTGATGAAATTCGGAAGCGTGAAACGGAACTTATCCGCCCTCCTGTAGCCAATGTAAGTTTGGCTGTTCTCGTATTCTCTGTGAAGGAACCGGATATGAACCTGAACCTGTTGGACAAGTTCCTTGTTCACATCGAGCAGGCGGGGCTGGATGCACTCATAGTGTTGACCAAACTGGATTTGGCTGATCCAGCCAAAGACACTGTTGCTGAAGTGAAAGCATTGTATGAACAGGTTGGTTATGAAGTGATCTCCACAAGTTCACGTACCGGTGAAGGCAGTGAATTGCTCAGAGACCGTCTGGCTGGTAAGATCAGCGTATTCTCCGGACAATCCGGTGTAGGCAAGTCTTCAATGTTAAATGCATTGATGCCGGGCCTGACGCTGGAGACCAATGCGATCAGCATGCGTCTAGGACGAGGGAAACACACCACCAGGCATGTGGAGCTTATTCCGTTGGATAATGGTGGATTTGTTGCAGATACGCCAGGATTCAGCCAACTGGACTTTCTGGAGATCGGTGTGGAGGAACTCTCCACTTGTTTCCGGGAATTCGCCCAGTTTGCAGATCAATGCAAATTCCGAGGTTGTACTCATACACATGAACCAGGCTGTCGTGTGCTTGCGGCCAAGGAGGAAGGTCTGATCTCCGAAAGCCGATATCAGCACTATGTGCTGTTCCTGACCGAAATGAAAGATAAGAAGCGGAGGTATTAACATGATTAAAATTGCCCCATCGATATTATCAGCTGATTTTGCCCGCCTTGGTGCGGAAGTTGCAGAAGCTCAAGCTGCAGGAGGAGACTGGATTCATGTTGACGTTATGGACGGTCATTTCGTCCCTAATATTACGCTTGGACCTGCGATTGTGAAGGCAATCGCTCCACATACAAGCTTGCCGCTCGATGTGCATTTGATGATTGAGAATCCGGAGCGTTATGTTGAGGAATTTGCCAAAGCGGGTGCAGCGGTAATTACCGTTCATGCTGAGGCTTGTGTGCATTTGCACCGCGTTATTCATCTGATTAAGGAGCAAGGAGTGAAGGCAGGAGTTGCCCTAAATCCGGGAACGCCAGCGTCTGCCATTCTCGAAGTTCTGGATGATGTGGACATGGTTCTTGTCATGACGGTCAATCCTGGATTTGGCGGACAGGCATTTATCTCGGGTACCATGAACAAAATCAAGCAGATTCGTACCTGGTTGAACGAAAAGGGACGCCATGATGTACATATCGAAGTAGATGGCGGAATTGCTGCCGATACAGCCTCGCTTGTGGTGGAAGCTGGAGCAGATGTGCTCGTTGCCGGGAGTGCCGTATTTGGCCGTGAGGATCGCGCTGCCGCGATTACTGAAATTCGCCGTAGCTACGGAGGCTGATCCATGACCCTCAAGGAGACACTGTGGACGATGGCTGCGAGTCTCGTGACGGGACTTGTGCTTGCTTTGTTTGCGGTTATTCAATCCCCGTTTAATGCGATTACGTCATTAATCGGGGTAGGCGTTGTTATTATGTATTTCCGCAAATTTGATCGTACCGGGCATCGGGTTACTTTTGTCATATTCAGCATACTGTATTATGTACTGAGTGTTTTCATGATCGCTGTCTATCAATATATTCCTGCCCAAACGTAAATGACCTGATCTTCGGGCTTGTCATTGTGGAATAGGGATCGAAGGTTCCGCATAAATATGGTTACATGAGCAGGTTTCTCATGTAGCCTTTTTTGTCGTGTTTGAGGTAAAGAAGGCCTGAAGCATAGGATACGGCGGACGCATGAGCATGATGGGGAGGGTGAATTATGAAATTTTACACATTCAAACTGCCGAAGTTTTTGGGAGGGTTTGTAAAGGCGATTCTTAATACGTTTCAAAAGAACTAATCCGATTGATAAGGTAATAGGGAATACCGCCGCCTTGGCTCAGTCTTATCTGGAATTCGTACCTGCGAAGCGTCATGCGGCGGCTATTCACATGTTAATGAGCGTATTCAAGATTCCCTTTTTTGAATACCAAAAAAGCACCTGCAAGGAACAAGGTGCTTTTTGCTTACCCGATTTATAGTAGCTTTGCGTGATTATACGCGAGTCACTTTACCGGCTTTCAGTGCACGGGTGCTTACGTATACACGTTTTGGTTTGCCGTCAACGAGAATGCGGACCTTCTGAACGTTTACGCCCCAAGTACGACGGTTACGGTTGTTAGCGTGGGATACGTGGTTACCGGTGCCCGGTTTCTTACCTGTCACATAACATTTGCGAGACATAGATTACACCTCCTATCCTAAAATAACCAGTTGCCTTCAGAAACGAAAAGTCATTCCATAAGGACTAAATTGTTCTTCCTGATCATAAAGATCAGGTTTCAGTAGCTAATGGCGTTGTTTAAGCCGGCATAACCGGATCATTTCCATTACTTAACCTGCATAAAACAATACTTGAATATAATATCATAATTAAAAAAGCTTCGTCAACTGATCCAAAAACTTTATTTATTTCTCCTGTCTAATATAGTACAATGTTGAGTAGTCCATAATACAGTGGTGAACAGGCTGTTGCCGCGAGGAAGTCGGAGAATAAACCGTACTTAGAGGTCGGTGGTCTGCTTTTTGGCAACGCTGTGAGCTGCGGCATTCCATCATTGGCACCAGTCTCCATGCGGCATTCATGTCGGCTCTTGATACCGGTGCATATCCGTATGCCCCGAAGTTAGGGGTGCAGAGAGTGCAGGATATTGGTAGCCCGGCCGCCCAGACCGTTAATCCGGCTGACATGTTGTATTGTATGCCTGTGCCGGACAAGGTATGGACGAAGAATAACGCAGTCCGCGTTAGCGCATGAACAGACCAGACACATCTTGGTGCAAGGTGTTCGTGTATCAAGCTAGGAAGGGGAATTCTCACTTGAGTATACGTTCTTTAAATGGAACAGATTTCACCGCAATGGTACTTGCCGGAGCGGAACAACTTGGACAGCATGCAGAGCACGTCAATTCCCTGAATGTTTTCCCTGTGCCGGATGGTGACACGGGAACGAACATGAATTTGACAATGAGTGCAGGAGTTGCAGAGATTAAAAGAAAAAGTTCTGCCTCCATCGGCGAAGCTGCCGGTATTCTATCGAAAGGCCTGCTTATGGGCGCACGGGGGAATTCAGGAGTTATTCTGTCGCAATTGTTCCGTGGTTTTAGTCGTTCAGCTGCTCCCTATGAGGAACTGAATACGCTCCAATTTGCAGCAGCCCTGCAGAACGGTGTTGACGCAGCTTACAAAGCAGTCGTAAAGCCCGTTGAAGGGACCATTCTTACCGTAGCCAAGGAAGCGGCGAAACATGCCAACTACTATGCAAGACGGACGAATGATATTACTGAATTAATGAATGAAGTTTTGTTAAAAGCAAAAGAAGCACTGGCAATGACTCCGGAATTACTGCCTGTACTGAAACAGGTTGGTGTTGTGGATTCAGGTGGTCAGGGGCTTGTATATATCTACGAGGGCTTTATGGAAGTATTGCTGCAAGGTGACGGAGGGAGTCGTACTTCACTGAACAAAGAAGTAACCCCATCCGTGGCAGCATCTGCTTTGAAACCGGCTGCACCGACAGAAGTGGATATCAAGAAGCCTGCACAGCAGCAGGTGATTGCACCGGAGATGCCATTGTCTGCTCAGGCGAGACTGGAAACGGAAGACATTGAATTCCTGTATGATATGGAATTCTTCATTAATCGTGAGCTTGGAGAGAACGCAGGAGTGGCATTTGATGACGAAGCATTCCGGAAAGCGTTGTCAGTTAATGGGGATTCGATCATTATCATTGCCGACGATGAAGTCATCAAAGTTCATGTCCATTCCAAGACACCAGGCGATGTATTAAACCTGGCGCTGCATTATGGTGAGATTACACAGATTCATATTCTCAATATGCGTGAACAGCATCGGGATCTCCTGACAGCAGGCATGGACATTGCTCCATCACCTGAATTGTTTGCAGAGATTCCACCTGAGGCAGCGCGCAGTATGGAAGAGGCTGTGCTTCCTGCAGATGAGATGGCACCGTATGGTTTTATTGCGGTATCCTCCGGTGACGGTATTGCAGAGATTTTCCAAAGTCTTGGCGTTGATGTTGTTCTGTCTGGTGGACAGACGATGAATCCGAGTACTGAGGATTTTGTAAAAGCCGTTCGTTCCATTGCTGCGGAGCAGGTATTTATACTCCCGAATAACTCGAATATTGTACTGGCTGCGGAGCAGGCTCGTGAACTGCTTGAAGATGAGCGCCGGATTACGGTTATTCCAAGCAAGACCATTCCACAGGGGATGGCTGCTGCCTTTGCTTTCCAGGAAGATGAGTCTGCGGAAACAAACCGTGATCAAATGTTGGAGGCCATCAGCCGGGTACAGTCCGGTCAAGTGACTCATGCGGTTCGTGATACGCAATATGATGAATTAGATATTAAGGCGGGGCACTATATCGGTATTCATAACTCCAAAATTGTAGCGACGGATGAAACCATGCTTCAAGCATGTGAAGGTCTGCTCAAACAGATGATGGAGAGTGGAGATGAAGTGGTGACGATCCTTGAAGGGGACGAAGCGGACCCTGAGGTTACTGCTGCCCTCGCTGCATGGCTTGAAGAACAGTATCCTGATGCTGAGGTAGAGGTACATCGTGGAGGACAGCCTGTGTATTATTATTTGTTCTCCGTAGAGTCCTAATAAAGGTTGTTCAAAACGTCTCTTGTTGAGTTTTTGAACAGGTACCAATAGCACTCTGGCGAAGAGGAGGAGAGTCATGAGCCACAAGGTTACGATAGTAACAGACAGTACGGCAGATATTCCCGAAGAACTCATTCGCAAATACGGGATTCATATTGTTCCGCTACGTGTTCTGTTCGGTGAAGAGACCTATGCAGATGGCGTTGATCTGACTTCGGAACAGTTCTACGAAAAGTTGAAGAAGGGTTCTGTGTTGCCTACAACTTCACAGCCATCTCCAACCGATTTCATGAATGTGTACCAATCACTTCTTGATGAGAACCCGGAACGCCCGATTGTATCGATCCACCTGTCATCCGGCATGAGTGGTACCTACCAATCGGCCATGCTTGGCAAGTCTTTGCTGGAGCGTGAGGGTGACATCACCGTGCTGGATTCGAAGTCAGCTTCGTATGGATACGGTCTAATGGTGGTACAGGCTGCTGAACTTGCCGAACAGGGCAAGTCGGCAGTCGAAATCGCTGCTGCTATTGAAGGGATGCAACAATCTCGCAAGTTGTTCTTTCTTGTAGATACTTTGGAGTATCTGCAAAAGGGCGGTCGGATTGGCAAAGCTTCAGCCATCTTGGGAACGTTGCTTAACATTAAGCCGATCCTGTCTATTGATGAAGAAGGCGTTATCTACGCAGTTGAGAAAGTCAGAGGTCATAAAAAAGCAATGGCACGCATTATTGAGCTGTTCCAGAAGGATCTTGCAGGCAAACGGGTTAATTTGGCGGTAGGTCATACCGCTGACCCGGGATCAGCGATCGCTTGTGCAGAACAGCTACGGGGTCATTTTACACTGAATGAAGTGATCTATACCAATATTGGAGCCGTAATAGGCAGTCATGTTGGACCTGGTGTCATTGCGATCTTTATGTGGCCTGTTCCGGAATGAGGGATTAGACATGAAATTGGAAGAAATATCAGTTAAGCAAATTAACGGCGTGAGTGCTCTCAAAGAGGGAGAGCTTCACGCCTTTGGCATCTCTACTGTTAAAGACCTGCTTGAATATTATCCGTTCCGTTATGAGGATTATCGTCTTCGTTCGCTCAGTGAAGTGAAGGATGGGGACAAGATTACGGTCCAGGGACAGGTAATGGGTATTCCTGTATTACAACGATACGGTAAAAAGTCCCGTCTTACCTGTAAGATCATGACGGAAGAGTGGATGATTACAGCCACCTGGTTCAATCGCCATTTTCTCAAAGAACAACTTACCCCCAATCGTGAGATTGTGATTACGGGAAAATGGGAACAAAAACGCATGCAGATGACAGTGACTGACTCGGAGTTCCCTGATAAAGGCGATGGGCGTTCAGGTACATTGCAACCTGTATATTCTGTAACTGGCAAGCTGACGCAACAATGGATGCGGAAAACAATCAATCAAGGGTTAATCCAATTCGGAGATATGATTCCTGAGATTCTGCCTCATTCCTTGATGAAGAAATACAGCTTGATGCCACGTAAGCAGGCGATTGCGGGGATTCATCGTCCACAGGACAACCGGGAAGGTCAGCAGGCCAGACAGCGGATGGTGTATGAGGAGCTGTTTCTGTTCCAGTTGAAAATGCAGGCGTATCGCGCGCTCAACCGGAATCGTATGGATGGTGTAGTGCATACCACGGACAATACGACGATTCGTGAGTTTGTACGCAGTTTACCTTTTGAATTAACAGATGCTCAGAAAAAGGTGGAGCTTGAAATTCTGCATGATATGCGTTCGCCCTATGCAATGAATCGGTTATTGCAGGGTGATGTAGGATCGGGTAAAACGGTTATTGCGGCAATTGCACTATACACGACTGTTCGATCTGGGTTCCAAGGGGCTCTGATGGTGCCTACTGAGATTCTGGCGGAACAGCATATGCGCTCACTGCAAAAGCTGTTTGAACCGTTTGGGGTAACCGTAGGGCTGTTAACGGGCAGTGTAAATGGACGCAAACGTAAAGATCTGATCGCCTCGTTGCAAATGGGCATGATTGATATTGTGGTGGGTACACACGCCCTGATTCAGGAAGATGTTTTCTTCCGTGATCTGGGCCTTGTGGTGACGGACGAGCAGCATCGCTTCGGGGTGAATCAGCGCAGCGTTTTAAGACGTAAAGGATATAACCCGGATGTGTTAACCATGACGGCTACGCCAATTCCACGGACACTGGCGATTACGGCTTTTGGGGATATTGAAGTATCCACGATCTCGGAACGTCCGAAAGGACGGATTCCGATCTCTACGTATTGGGTTAAGCACGATATGATGGAGCGGGTGCTCGGGTTTATTTCCAGAGAAGTGGATCAGGGGCGTCAGGCCTATCTGATCTGTCCACTCATTGAAGAGTCGGAGAAGCTGGATGTGCAGAATGCCATTGATTTGCATGTGCAGATGCAGCAGAACTTTCCAAAATATCGTGTAGGTCTGTTGCATGGCCGAATGACGGCTGCGGAGAAAGAAGAGATGATGCGTGACTTCTATAGCAATGATATTCAGTTGCTTGTCTCCACCACCGTTGTCGAGGTTGGGGTCGATGTGCCAAATGCCACGTTGATGGTCATTATGGACGCGGACCGCTTCGGTCTCTCCCAGCTGCATCAGCTTCGTGGGCGGGTTGGTCGTGGTGCCCATGCGTCCTATTGTGTACTCATTGCTGATCCCAAGACGGAGGTTGGACAGGAGCGCATGAAGGTCATGACGGAAACGGAGGATGGATTCGAGGTATCCCGGCGTGACCTGGATCTCCGGGGTCCGGGTGATTTCTTCGGTACCAAACAGAGCGGATTGCCTGAATTCCGTCTTGCCGACATGGTTGCCGATTTTGCTGTGCTGGAACAAGCCAGAGATGACGTAACCCACTTGATTGAGGATGCGACCTTCTGGACGTCTATGGACTACGCACCTTTGCGTGATTTCCTACAGCAACAGCAAGTATTCAAGGGTGATCTGATTGACTAATGTTTGCCATAATAGCGGGTTTTTCGTATTACCTTTGTAAAAAAAAGACAAGTGTACAAGCCCTCCCGACATATGAATAAGAAGTGAGTTCATTCTTTGGGAGGTGCTATACGTTTTGGGTTATCAACAATATGGAATTAGTCCGCAGCTGGTGGAGCGGATCAAATTAAAGATGAAAAATCCCGCTGTCAAAGAGCGTATCAAAAAGTTGATTGATGGCGTGACCAAGTCTGATCTGCAAGATAAGGCCAAGGTCAGAAGGTTGGTCAAGTCTTCAGCTGTCATTATGAATGAGAATTTCTCTCCGGCGCAGGAGGAGCAGTTTGTTGCGTTTGTACTCGCGCAGAAGATTGATCCGAACAATACGTTTCATTTGATTAAGCTGTGGGGGATGTTTAGGTAGGGATTCGATGTAACGTTGGGTGAACTAAAATGAACTACAGGGTGTTACACGTGACCACTACGAGTGCAGTACCATCTTCCGATCGCTGTTATCCCCGGATTTTTTTGATTCCCTTTTCTAAAGGGTAAAATCCGGGGATAAAGGCGCACGCTTCGCTTCTTCAGATTGGTTCTGCACTCTCCGTTACTGTGTAGCTGGAGTTCATTTTATAAAACCAAATTACATGAATGATTGTTTGGTAATTTAGGAAGGGGTGTTCCATTAAGTCATCTGACTAATGGAACACCCCTTTTTTGAGCTCACGATGATGGAGGTTTTAGTTGGGCTTCAAATGGAATGATTATGTAGTTTTATTTGCTGCCCTCTTACTTTGATCAGGAGAAGAGCTGATGATGATTAAAGTTATGATTAAAACTACAATGATAATGCTATTGGAAGGGAATTCTTTTAGAATGTAGTCCTGTACAATTAAAGTCAGGATTGATATAAATAAAATCATTTGCAGGACAAGTCTTGTTGAGCGATCAGGATTGTTGGATCGTCTGGAGACACAATATAGGGTAAGACATATTAGGCTAAAAAGCAGAAATGAACCTAGGAGTATAATGGCAAGCATGCATGAACACCTTTCTGTATTAATTCTCGCTTAATAATTGGAATAACATGACAACTAATTATAACATAGTTTTTTTTGGAGTCGGATATTTCATAGAAGTTAAGGGATGAACTATAGTGTGAATGGTGTAACATAGTTGATGTATTTTCACAGGATGGACTTTGCTTTCCTCCGGGGGGAGCGGTAAACTGTTGCATACGAGCATACGAGCATACGAGCATACGAGCATACGAGCATACGAGCATACGAGCATACGAGCATACGAGCATACGAGCATACGAGCATACGAGCAGCAGCGATCAATGTCCTGGATTTTATGTCAAAAAGGCGTGGCTGCGTCGGTATGCATTTTATTTTCAGACAGATGTGGAGGAAGTACGATTGGAAATGTTTACGATGCTGCTGGGTTTATTTGAACGGGCGGCGCTGTTGATTATATTTTTATTCTTTCTGTCGAGGGTGCCGAGATTTAGGCAGATTCTGCAAAAGGGGAAATTAAGGTGGCAAGAGTCTATTGCAGTTACCTTGTTATTCTGTGCTTTTGCCATTTTTGGGACATATACGGGCATTAATGTTGAAGGTTCACTGGTGAATGTCCGCATTATAGCGGTGCTATCGGGTGGTATTTTGTTCGGGGCGCCTGTGGGTATTATTACGGGGATTGTGTCCGGTGTGCATCGGTATTTGATCGATATGGATGGTGTCACAGCTATACCTTGTCTAATCACGAGTATCCTGGCGGGTCTGGTATCCGGATATATACATAAGTACACGCCCAAGCCTAAGCGATGGATCATCGGTATTGGTGCCGGAATGATCTGCGAAGCGCTCACGATGTTACTAATCCTGCTATTTTCCTATCCCGATCCACTGGGTGCCGATATTGTCTCGCAGATTGCGCTGCCTATGATTCTGGGTGAAGTCAACATTGGGCTGATTGTGCTCTTGGTACAGAGTGTCGAAGGGGAAAAGGAAATGATTGCAGCTCGTCAGGCGAAGCTGGCGCTGGAGATTGCCAACAAGACCTTGCCGTACTTCCGTTCCATTGACGAGGATTCTCTGCGCAAAATCTGCCGGATTATTCAGGAGGATATTCAGGCTGATGCCGTTGCGATTACGGATACCCGAAATGTGCTAGCATATGTAGGATTTGGTGAGGAACGATATCATATTGGTAATGAAATTATAAGTGAGATGACCAAGAAGACAATATCCAGCGGGGAGATTACGATCAGTAATGATGTCATTGATGAAAAAACACCGGATATCCACTCGCTGTTAATCATTCCGCTCAAAGAACGAGGAGACATTACAGGTGCGCTCAAAATCTATTATCGCAAAGCGTACAAAATTACGTATCCATTACAAACGATGGCTGTAGGTTTATCGCAGATCATCTCAACCCAGATGGAAGTATCTCGGGTAGAAGAGATCAAGGCTGCTGCCAACAAAGCAGAACTGCGTGCGTTACAGACAACCATTCACCCTCATTTTCTGTTTAATGCGCTAAATGCGATTGCTTCGTCCATCCGAACCAAACCGGATCGTGCCCGGGAGCTGATTGTGAATCTATCCGGGTACATGCGTTACAATCTGGAGCTGTCGGATGAGTTGATCGATATTCATAAGGAACTGGAGCAGGTCCGGAATTATGTAGAGATTGAGAAAGCTCGCTTTGGTAGCCGACTTAACGTGATCTATGACATTGATGAAGTCGCGGTGCATATTCCGAGTCTTGTTATCCAACCGCTCGTCGAAAATGCAATTATTCATGGCATTCTCAAGGTCAAAGGACCCGGGACTGTTCGAATTCGGGTTCAGGATTATCCGGAGTTTGTGCGAATCAGTGTCAGCGATACAGGAGCAGGAATCAGTGCAGATATTATTGAACGGGTCTATCACGACCGTATGCCTGGTAACCAGATCGGGCTATATAATGTGTATCGCCGGGTCAAGCTTATCTACGGACAAGGTGTAACCATTACACGGCTGGAACAAGGAACAAATATTTTATTTGATGTGCCCAAAGGAGATGTCGTAACAAGGTGATGATGGATCAATGAGAGCTCTTATTGTGGAAGACGAGATTCTGGCAAGTGAGGAACTGAATTATTTAATCCAGGAACATAGTCAGATTGAAGTGGTGGATCGCCTTGAAGATGGGCTGGATGTACTGAAGTTTTTGCAGGAACAAGAAGTAGATGTTATTTTTCTCGATATCAATATTCCCTCGCTGGACGGTATGATGCTGGCTCATCATATTGGGAAATTTGCAACGAAACCCTACATTGTATTTACTACGGCGTATAAGGAACATGCAGCGGAAGCCTTTGAGTTGGAGGCGTTCGATTATATTCTCAAGCCTTATGATGAGAAACGAATCGCTGCGATGCTCCATAAACTGGAGATGGCTTTCAAGCGTGATCATACGCCGGTGGAGCAACATGTTGAGGATGGACCAGCTACTCTGGTGGACGGATCTGCTGCACAGGGAGATCTGTTACGAGAACGAGATACGAATTCCCATACAGACAGAAGAATTAATCTGCTGCGGAATGACAATATTATTGTTACGGATACGGCAGATATCTACTATGCGGAAGCGCAAGAGAAAGTGACGAAGGTATATACCAAAAATGGGGAGTTCACCATGCCAGTGAGCATATCGGATTTTCACAGCCGTCTGCCACAGGATACGTTCTTTCGCTGCCACCGTTCTTACGTCGTAAATCTGTCGCAAATCCGTGAAATTGTACCTTGGTTTAACAATACGTATCTGCTCCGTCTGCGCGATTTGGAAGCTGAAGTGCCCGTGAGTCGTGGGAAGGTCAAAGAATTCAGGCAACTCATGCGCATCTAGAAGCATTTCATTCCGCATCTGATGCAACTCATGCTCAAAACGGTGTGATGAATCCCCTTTCATGTATGATTAGCTTGTGAACGCATTCATGTATATGACATCGGCAAAGGGGAGATCACGATGAAAGCAACAATTTCATCCGTTTCATCAACACCTGAATCAACATCTGCACCTACAAAAATGAATCGCTGGCTTATTGTTTTGGGGACCATCATTGTACAAATGGGTCTTGGAACTATCTATACTTGGAGTTTATTTAATCAACCGTTGTCTGATCGTTTCGGATGGGACGTCAGCTCGGTCGCGATAACTTTTTCAATTACCAGTTTTGCTTTGGCGTTTGCCACATTGTTTGCAGGCCGGTTGCAGGAACGTTGGGGTCTTCAGCGCCTGATCCGTGTAGCCGGGGTTGTGCTTGGACTGGGTCTTATTCTGAGTTCCCAAGTCACTTCGCTAACATTGCTGTACATTTTGGCTGGATTTGTCGTTGGTTTTGCAGATGGTACGGCGTACATTACATCGTTGTCTAATCTGATCAAGTGGTTCCCGGAGCGTAAAGGTCTGATCTCGGGAATCTCGGTCGGCGCATTCGGTACCGGTAGTTTATTGTTCAAATATGTTAACACGGCATTGATTGGTGCCGTTGGTCCTGCTCAGGCATTTATGTACTGGGGCATTATCGTTCTGGTTCTGGTGGTTGCGGGATCATTCCTGATCCGTGAAGCGGTTGTTCGTGAACAGGCTCCGGCAAGCAAGGAAGGATCCAAACAAGTCGTAGCACGTCATGACTACACGGTGAAAGAGATGCTACGTACAAAAGAAGCATACATGCTGTTTGTTATTTTCTTCACGGCTTGTATGAGCGGTTTGTATCTGATCGGTATTGTCAAAGATATCGGTGTACAGCTTGCAGGTCTTGATGTAGC
Organism: Paenibacillus sp. CFBP 13594; assembly: GCF_014842675.1. Taxonomy (NCBI): domain Bacteria; kingdom Bacillati; phylum Bacillota; class Bacilli; order Caryophanales; family Paenibacillaceae; genus Paenibacillus; species Paenibacillus sp. CFBP 13594. The sequence continues at coordinate 282,291 of NZ_JACYVQ010000005.1, read as the reverse complement.
TACCGCTGCGAACGCAGTGGCCATGGTTGCAATCTTTAACACGGCAGGACGTATTATTCTCGGTGCGCTGTCGGATAAAGTAGGACGAATGAAAGTCATCGCTGGTGCGCTGCTGGTTACAGCCGTAGCTGTCATGACACTTAGTCTGGTTCCACTGACCTTCGGGATCTTCTTCGCTTGTGTGGCGGCCGTTGCCTTCTGCTTCGGCGGTAACATTACGGTATTCCCGGCGATTGTGGCCGATTACTTCGGATTGAAAAATCAGAGCAAAAACTATGGTGTGATCTATCAGGGATTTGGATTTGGTGCTTTGGCTGGCTCATTCATCAGCGCCCTGCTGGGTGGATTCCATCTAACCTTCATCGTGATTGCTGTACTCTGCGCTGTCTCGCTGTTGCTCGCACTGATCATTACACCTCCGGGTCAAGGTCGTCGTGCACGTCAACGTGAAAAACAGATGAACCTTAACCCTTCATCACGGGCAAGCTAACACATGCACTGGAAGTACGGAACAGAGAATATTTCTTCATCTTAAAAAGCAAATTAAAAACAAAGTAAACAAAGCGGTCTCCAGTTGAGGCCGCTTTTTGGTATCTACAGTGGTCAGATTGCTGACTTGTTGGCCTATCGGACCATCTGGCTGCCTGCAAGCATGGTGCCTAGTGTGCATTCCGTCATTCGCATCTGTTATACTCTAGGTGAATTCAACAAGTCCAAGATAAGTTATGTACCCCAGAGGAGGCATATCATGAAGTTCATTAAATACACACAACCTGATTTTGATGATTATTATGCATTGGTTTCCAATATGGAAGTAATGAAACAGATTACAGAACGTGCAGTACCTGAGCAAGAGGCGAGAACGCAATTCGAGTCTATGCTGGAGTTTAATGAGCGTTCCACTTGTGGACATTACCGAGTATATAGTGAAGATGGTGCCGGTGTGGCGTATGCCAAATTGATTCCGGATCAGGAGGACCCGACCAAGGCTGAGATAGGTTACATGATCCTGCCTGAACATTGGGGCAAAGGTCAAGGCACATCCATAGCTTCACGGTTGATTATTCAGGCACAAGCCGCAGGGATTGGATCCCTCTACGCAGTTATCGATCCGGGTAACGCTGCTTCCCGCCGGATCTTGACCAGACAGAACTTTGTATCCACCTGGACAGGCGATTACGAGGGTCTTCCTGGCGAGATTTTGGAGTTAAATCTTCAAATGAAGCGGTAAAGGGACTGTTCTGAGGGTAATCAGATAATACAGGGCATCTTGCATGAGAGGGCTGGAACTCATTACTCATTAATTATATGGGCGTTCACCATGCACTTTTCATGCAAGATGCTTGCTTATATAGAGATGTGGAGGAGATGACATATGAGCAATTCAACCATGGAACGTCTGAATGCATTACTGCCGGAGTGGCTGGAGACCAGTCGTTTGCACACCGGGCAAGGTAAGGTGGCTTCTTATATCCCGGAGCTTGTCAAAGCCTCTCAGGATGAGCTTGGTATACATATCATGGACGCCGAAGGGAACCATGTGTCAGCGGGGGATTGCGGTGTCCCATTTACGATGCAAAGTATCTCCAAAGTATTTACCCTTATTCTGGCCCTGATGGATCATGGGGAAGAAGCGGTTTTCTTTAATGTAGGAAAAGAACCGACAGGCGACGATTACGATTCGATGATCAAGCTTGAACTAGTCGAACCCGGAATCCCGTTTAATCCACTAATCAATGCGGGTGCGATTACGGTGTCCTCGCTTGTTGGAGGAGACTGTAAGGAAGAAAAATCACGCCGCATTCTGGAGTTTTTCCGCAAACTGGCGAATAATGATCGCCTGGGCTATAACGAAGAGGTATTCCAGTCCGAATCGGAGAGTGGTCATATGAATCGTTCACTTGGCTACTTTTTGAAGCACAACGGGGTTATTAAGGATGACGTTGAAGACGTGCTTGCCGTGTATTTCCGTCATTGCTCCATTGAAGTGACGTGTGCAGATCTGTCTCGAATGTCACTTGTTCTGGCCTATAATGGAACAGATCCAATTACGGGAGAAGAACTCATCCCTCGTCGCTATGTTCAGATTGCGAAGACCTTCATGACCACCTGTGGTATGTATAATGCATCAGGCGAATTTGCCATCGAGGTCGGTTTGCCCGCCAAAAGTGGAGTATCCGGAGGGATATTGACCCTTGTACCGGGACAATTCGGCATTGGTCTTGTTGGCCCGGCTCTGAATCGCAAAGGCAACAGTATTGCCGGCGTGCATCTGCTGGAGCGTCTGTCCAAGGAATTCGACTGGAGTTTTTTCTAAGAAGTTTTTCAGAAAAAAGAAGCTTACCCTTATATGTAGCCGATGAATCACATATCTGATATTTTGCTTCTTTAGAACGAAGTGAATGGTCAGGATATGTCTCGTCGGCTGCTTTTGGTATTCACCTGGAAGTGTAGGAAGACAGTCCTGCATGGCAACGGCTATGCTGCATCTATCATGGAATATCCACAACATCGGGGTGGGTATATCTCCCTTCATTCATCGGCTAGGGCCACATTTGTAATGAGGTTCATCTGAATATCCCGGGACCCATCTTACATCAGTAGTCTGAGGGTACGGGCAGGACGGTCCAGCCGAAGCACCTGTCCCGTGTAACGGATATCGTCATGTTCGTGAAACAACGTAATAGTGACCCTATCTCCAAGCATCATCGAGTTGCTGAGCAAACGGGACATTTCTTCCGCGGCCTGGGCATCCAGGGATGGGCGGGTACGAGGAGCAAGTTGTTCCTGATGAAGAATGTAGGCTTCCCGGTGTTCGGGGAGCATCATGCGTGAGGACTCGAAGATACCGTTTTGCTGCAATTTTTTACTCATTTATAATGACCTCCAATTTTATGAGAACGTTCATGGGCTTGCGCGGACGAGCAGAGGGAGGATGCCCGCATAATGGCGGTATCTCCGTACCTGCGCTTGATATCATCCGTGGCACGTTCCAATTCTCTTTTACGTTCGCGGTCATCAAACCAGGACAGCTGCACTTCAGAATCGGGTACAAGTCCGGTCAATGACACGCTGATGCGGCGGATGGGTAATCCGTCCCAATGGCGCAGAAACAGAGCTGCTGCCGCATCGTATACTTCATCCGTAATGTTGGTGGGTTCATTCACCTTCATCTGGCGGGAGAAACCGGTTGGCCGATCATAATCCTGTCCGCGACATCCAACCGAGACCACGTGGCCCATGAGTGATTTGTCCCGGCAACGTCGACTGACGAGTTCCGCCAGTTCAAGTAGTACCACCTTGATATCTTCCCAGGAGTCATAGTCCCGGGGCAGTGTCATCTGATGTCCGATTCCCTGCTGCTGATGAGCATATGTCCCGGGTTTGACCGGGGAATCATCAATACCGCGGGCGATACGCCACAATACCTCGCCATTCACACCCCAACGTTCTCTCAGCCGGGACAGTGGAGTCTGGGCCAGATCACCGATCGTATGGACCCCCATCTTATAGAGATGCTGCGCCATGCGGGAACCGACCATGAACATGTCTCGCACAGGTTTTTTCCAGATGGTTGAAGGCAGATCTTTGCGAGGTAGCGTGCAGATGCCTCCCGGGACTTTCTTGGCATACAGATCACAGGCCATCTTGCTAACGACCTTGGTATCACTGATGCCGATCCGAATGTATACACCCGTCTCATCCATCACCCTGGATTGAATGCTGCGGGCAATCGTCTCGGGACTACCGAACAGATCCAGGCTTCCGGTGACATCGAGAAACTGTTCGTCAATACTATAGGGTTCCACCAGATCGGTGTAAGACTGAAGGATACGCGTAATATGAAGGGACACCCGAATGTACTCGGCCATCCGCGGGCGAACAACAACAACATCCGGACATTTGGCGAGCGCTTCGCCCAATCGTTCTGCTGTTGTAATTCCATAGGACTTGGCGAGTGGACAAGCCGCAAGAATAATACCCGAACGGCGCGCCGGATCTCCCGCAACAACGAGGGGGCGGTCCTTGTATTCGGGATGTGCAGACTTCTCCACGCTGGCATAGAATGACTGGCAGTCGGCCAGCATGATGACACGTCTGTCTTGGCGGGGCATAAGACTTCTCTCCTTATCCGTGATGCTGTACTCTACTTTAAAGTGTCGATTATCTTCATTTGAATATCTATAATTAACAGTTTATTTACAGTATGGAACAAGTGTTCTTGTTTTATAAGCATATCCGACAATTCGAAATGCGGCAACCGGAATTATTTTGCAAATTGGACACAATTGCCCTAAGGCCATATTAGAGTCAGAAATTAGGAAATAAGATGTGCTTTTTTACATTTAATGTGAGAGATCCGTGACTTGAGGGTGATGACCGGGCGTTCATTTCGCTTTTTGTAAAAGGGTTATAAATGGGTACAGTCCTATAGAGGGGGACTGATGTCCTTTTTTGATTTTCTGCACTTTTCAGAAAACCTTGATGTGACGCGGAATATCGCTGATGCGTTATCGGACTATAGTATCAATTTTGTAATCTTTATGGTTAATACTGTAAAAAGGTCCGCAACTTTAAAATATAACTCGCGTTTAATGGGGTATGTGTTCAAACGGCAAACGTTGCCTGTTCCCGCGTTGCACATAACAATAAAGGTTCCAGAAGTGCAAGATCAGCAGGGCATCTAATCCATGCGATTCCAGCAAATATTAGTGTTTGGTAATCAGATGTATCCTGGAGGCTTTCGGATGCTAGTTGATGGCGCTTTTTACGAATTATGGGCAGAATGTTCCATTTCATGTTTGCTTCCATCAGCCTAGTTACAAATGCAGAGTCTTAGCGCTATAGTGAGAACTACACCGCTGACATCTCTACCAAGCGGACATCCGAAGCGGATTGATTCGTAAACTTCATGTTGGACCATTCGATGTTGAAGCAGGATGCATATTAGAGAGGTGAGCAATCTAAAGACATGAGCAGACAAAGACGAAGACGCTGGCTATTAACGGTGTTGACAGGAGCAGTGGTGGTGACCGGTGGAATATTTGCCGGATGGCACTATATGCAACCCAAGCTCGTTACGTACACAGCGGAGAACGGCACGGAGATGAAATTCAAGACCGATGGAGACCGGTTCATGGAATACGGGCCAGATGGAACGTGGAGGGAGATGTTCGTCAAAGGTGTCAACCTGGGCGCAACTTCACCGGGGCATTACCCGGGAGAATTCCCGCTGACCAAAGAGGATTACTTGCGGTGGTTCCAGCAGATCGAGGATCTGGGAGCCAATGTAATCCGGGTATACACGGTTCACGAACCGATTTTCTACTCCGCATTGGTCGAATATAACCGCGGACGGGAGCAACCGTTATATTTTATACAAGGGATATGGTCACCTGAGGAAGAGCTGATTGAGAAGCAGGATGCCTACGCCGCCCATATTGAGCAGACGTTCAAGCAGGAGATTGAGAAAGCCGTATCTGCTGTCTATGGCGATGCGGACATTCCGGCCAAGCAGGGAGAGTCCAGCGGCAAATACAAAACCAATGCAGGAAAATACCTGATGGCCTGGCATGTGGGGACGGAATGGGACCCGGCGATGGTAGACAACACAAACGCAAAACATGCGGACGTACCGCAGTACAAGGGAGTTCATTTCTCGGCTACTCCAGAAGCGTCACCGTTCGAGAACTGGCTCGCAGAGCTGTTGGATCATACGGCGGTCCTGGAGAAGAAGTATGGGTGGGAACATCCGATGACCTTCACCAACTGGGTAACGACCGATGTGCTGGATCATCCCGGCGAGCCGTTGTATGAAGAGGATCTCGTCAGTGTGGATGCCCGACATATTCAGCCGGAGGCGTGGCAGGGAGGTTATTTTGCAGCCTACCATGTATACCCGTATTACCCGGATCTGTTCCATATTGATAAAACGCTCCAAACCATCAAGGATGAGAACGGTGAGTACAACACGTACAAAAGTTATCTGCGCAAACTTAAAGCCGAGTTTTCCGATATGCCTGTAATGATTACAGAGTATGGCGTACCTTCTTCTCTTGGTATTTCCCATCTGGGTATGGGAGGCCGGAATCAGGGTGGACATAACGAAGTAGAGCAGGGAGATATTGACGCGTCACTGACGCAGGATATCTATGATGAAGGATACTCGGGAGCGATTGTGTTCATGTGGCAGGATGAATGGTTCAAAAAAACATGGAACACGATGCCACTGGAAATTCCGGCTGATCGCCGTGCATATTGGCTGAACGTGCTGACAAACGAGAAAATGTTTGGTCTGCTTGCCATGGACCCGGGCAAACAGGAACAGTTGACCATCGATGGAACACTGGATGACTGGAATGATCTGAAGGATGAAGAGGTCACGACCTGGCAGGGCCAAGTGGACGGCATTCAGGAAATGAAGATGACCCATGATGAAGCCTATCTGTATATTGGGCTGACCTTGGATCAACCGTTTGACCCGGAGAAGACAGTGCTGCGAATTGGTACAGATACACTTGCTGGAGGCAGTCAGCCTGATAAGTTACTCCCGGGGCGGACACTTAGTGATGGTCTTGAGACAGTGATTACACTGGGGCAGGATGAAGAATCACAGGTGGAGATTGCCAAGGATTATGACTTTAATCAGCGTCTGTACGGCAAAGAAGGATACGATATGCTGCCAGATCAGCAGTCAGATTCCGCAGATAATCCGTTCCACCCATGGAATCTGGCAGTCAGCCTGAGGATGACACCGCCGGATACCCGATCTGCTCAACCGTTCATGAATGAAAAGGTCGGACCATTGAAGCGAGGAACGACGGCTCCCGGCCAGCCTGATACGGATTCATTAACGGCATGGCAGTATAACGGCAATCAAGTGGAGATGCGAATTCCCTGGATGCTGCTTGGGTTCGGTGATCCGAGTTCGCTGCAAGCGATCGACTATGGACCGCTCAAGAATGGACGTGAGTTCTCTACAGTTGCTGTGGAAGGCGTTACTCTCATTCCGTGGTTAACGGACCGCGCCACGAAGAAAGTATCTTGGCCTGGGGGTGAACAGACGACCCTGGACCTGAAGACTTTGCCGGTATATAGCTGGCAGCCTTGGGAGCAGGTGCAGTATAGTGAACGCCTGAAGCTAAGCTACGAAAAAATGAAGAAGAGCTATGAAAAAATTCCTAGTTTTCAGATCGAATAAATGAGTATAAAGGAGGACCTTTTCACATGTTTCCAAGTTTGGCTTTGGCCTATCTGTTTTTGTACATCTGTATCGCACTTGTTGTTGTAGGCGTCATCGTATTGTTTGCCATGAAAATGTCCCACAATGGCAAACGACGCAAGACGGCGTTTTATGAATTGAAGCAGCGTGACTACTTCACCTATCTGCAAACAGCCTTGACTGAGAATAGTCCACTCAAATTGCCACCAGGCAAACTGGCTCCGCTGGAACGCAGAGTCATTCAGGACAGATTGATTGAATGGATCGACCAGTTCAAGGGTGAGTATCGCGACAAATTAATCGCACTGTGCCGTGAAGCAGGATTCGTAGAGCATGATCTGAAGGAACTGGGCCGTCTGCGTTATGGTCGCCAGATTGATGCAGCTTATCGCTTGGGTGGCATGCGTTGTCCTGAAGCCGTTCCGGGTTTGATGGAATTGCTGAAGGATGAGAAACCGGGCCCGATGGCCATTATGATTGGTCGATCCATCTCCAGATGTACGACTCGGCAAGGTGAACTGAAAGACATGCTCGCGTTGCTGTTAACCAAAGGTAAGTCCATTCACCATCTGGCAGCAGATATTCTGCTCGAAACGAGTCTGGATACGAGCAGAATTCTAATTGAATTGCTGGAAGATCGGAATCCTGATTTTGTAAAAGTCGGACTGGTTGCCATGTGGGGACAGGCTGTACCTGAAGTGATGCCTGCACTCGACAGACTGGTAGGCGCAGAACATCAGGATGTACGTGCCGAAGCGGTGAAGCTGTATCTTAGCGCAAGTCCAGCACTCCGGGATGAGACCATTCTGAAGCTGATCCAGGACCCCGATCCGGAAGTTCGCGCTGAAGTGGTACAAGCGCTTGGTTCGAAACATGCATCTGGCAGTATTCCATTGCTGCGCAAAGCGCTGCGGGATGAGGACTGGAGAGTTCGATATAACAGTGCGGAGAGTCTGAGCAAGCTCGGTGAACCGGGATTCGAAGCGCTGTGTCAGGCTGCGGTGCAAGGTACAGTTGCTGAGCGCGAGATTGCGATGCAGCAGATTGAGAGTACCATGCAGCACACGAGAACCGATGACAGAGCTGTAGAGCAGATGATTGCACATAACAAAAAAAGACTGCTGTACGATCGCTATTTTGGCCCTGTCCGAGAGAACAGAACCAGCAAGAAACGCACAGGTGTCGCTACGGTAGGAGGGGATTACACTGCTTAGGGATCTACTATTAATCTACGGCATGGTCGCAATCTACTATGTTGTTTTTGTAAATACGCTCTATTTTTCCATTCTGGCCTTATCGTTCCGTAACATCTGGACGATCTTCCGGCGGTCGCATTATTCCAAATACAATACATTGTCAGGCTCGGAACTAGTGCCTTCGGTTTCTCTGCTGGTACCGGCATACAACGAGGAACTGACGATTATTGAAAATGTGAACTGCCTGATGACGCTGAATTATCCAACCTATGAAGTGATCGTCGTAAATGACGGCTCCAGTGATGCCACACTGAAGATTTTATTGGATGAATATCGGCTGAAGCCAGTACCCAATACGAAGATTCGGGGCAAGATCGCCTGTCAGAAAATTCGTGGGATCTATCATAACCCGGAGTTCCCGGATCTGTATGTCATTGACAAGGAAAACGGCGGTAAGGCCGATTCCCTCAATGCCGGGATCAACCTGTCCCACTATCCGTTGATCTCTTCGATCGATGCTGACTCGTTGCTGGAAAAGGATGCCCTGATCCGCATGGCACGCATGTATATGGAGAATCCGGAAGAGACGGTAGCCATCGGTGGAGATGTAAGGATCGCCAATGGTTGCAAAATTGAAAACGGGGCAGTGCAAGATGTATCGCTGCCACGCAAAATCTGGCCCATGTTCCAGTCCATTGAATATCTCAAAGCCTTCCTGGGCGGACGGATTGGCTGGAGTCACATGAACGGTCTGATCATTGTCTCCGGTGCCTTCGGTATGTTCCGTAAGGACGCTGTTATCGCCGTAGGTGGTTACCGGGATGGTTATCCTGGGGAAGACATGAACATCATCATTAAACTTCACCGTTATATGCTGGAGAACAAATTGAAGTATCGCGTTGCCTTCTGCCCTGAGGCCGTATGCTGGACGCAGGCGCCGGATTCCTACCGGATCTTGTCCAGTCAGCGCAAGCGCTGGGGCCGTGGGAACCTGAAGAACATGATTGAGAATCGCGGCATGTTGTTCAATCCGAAATATAAAGTCATGGGTATGGTAACCATGCCTTATAACGTCCTTTTTGAAGCGCTGAACCCGTATTTCCGGATTACCGGCCTTCTGGCTCTCGCTGGATATGTGCTTCTGGATATGACGCAATGGCCGATTCTGGTTCTGTTCGGACTGCTGAACTTCGTGAGTGGTTATCTGCTGAGTGTAGGCGCACTTGTCCTGGAGGAGATTGCTTTCAAGCGTTATAACAAGCTCTCCGATCTGGTCAAAATGCTGGTCTACTCCGCGCTGAAATTCGTGGGTTACCACCAGCTCGGCGTACTGTGGAGATTGCAGGGACATGTGCAGTTCATGCAAAACAACAACTCATGGGGTACCATGACACGCCAAAGCTGGTCCGAGGATGAGAAGAAAACAAGCGAAGCCGCTTAAGTACAGAGATCATGGAAATACAGTAACAGCAATATAGATGTTCAACTAAATATTTACACGATAACGGAGAGGACAGAAATAACCTGATGAAGCGAAGCGTGCGCCTAAAAGCTTTCTGAAAGAAAGCTACATCGAAAGCATACGCTATCCCCGGATTTCCCCTTGTTAAAAGGAATCAAAAAAGTCTGGGGATAACAGCGATCAAAAGGTCGTTCTGTCATCGGAGTGTCAGTGTAAATAACATTTTTTGGACATGTATAGATAATCGAGGAGAAGGGTGGAAAAGAACATGCCAAATACGGCGACATTGCAGCGTGAGGCTGCCGTTAATGTGTACCGAAGTGTAGAACAGGGATTGAAGGATACGGGTGCCGAAACATGCGGCTTAATGTTCATCCATTGTGCAGGAAACTCTCAACCTGAGCAGCAGGTCAGGACACATCTGGAGCAAACGAGTGAGACATCCTTCCAGGTGTGGAAGGATGGGGCTACCCAGGCAATTGCCGTCCTGCTGCCAGGGTTGTCACTGGATGAAGTTCATTATGAAGGACTTCGGATCAAACATGAGTTGCAAGAGACCGTGCCCGGTGCCGATCCACAGATTACACTGGCCAGTTTCCCGGAAGGGGAGCGCCCTTCGAAGGCAACTATTCAGCATATGGCTGAGTCCTCAAAGCTCGTAGATTCGTCGGAGATTCATATCTACACGCTAGACAATACGGCGGACGAGCCGGAACGAATTTTGATTGTGGACAACGACCCTACGGTACGCGAATTCCTGCAGTTGCGGTTGAAGATGCAGGGATACGAAACCTATGAAGCCGTCGATGGACTGGCTGCACTGGAGTTGATCGAGAAAGTCACACCAGACCTGGTGCTCACCGAACTGAATCTGTATGGCATCGACGGTCTGCCGTTCATCCATCATATTCAGAACCTGGAGATGGAGCAGCCACCCAAAATTGTCGTGTTGACCGAACAACGTGTCGAGCAGACGATTAGTCAATGTTTCCGCAGCGGCGTGGATGATTACATGACCAAACCGTTCTCACCTGTAGAGCTGGATGCACGAATCAGACGCTGCCTGCATTAGAAGACGGCTTGGAACAACTGATTGTGTGAAGTGCAAAGTAAGAGTTTTTTTACACTATGAATCAGATAGATTAGAGCAACATTTAGAGCACAGACACTCATCTATTTATATGGATTTTAAGCACTACCAAATACACTGCCCGGAGGGAATATCATGGAGAATCAACAATTCCACACATTACTGAATGCGATTGAAAATAAAGAAGCTGTACTCGGCGTCGTCGGGCTCGGTTACGTAGGACTTCCACTTGCCGTGGAAATGGTCAATCAAGGTTTCACGGTAATCGGAATTGATCTGGATGCGTCCAAAGTAGACAGTATCTATCAAGGAGATTCCTATATTCACGATATTTCGTCCGATGAGTTGAAAAAAGTAATGCAAAGCGGTCGTTTCCAGCCAACGACAGATTACAGTATGCTGCGCGTGATCGACGCACTCAGTATCTGCGTACCAACACCGCTTAGTGAGAATCAGGACCCGGATACGTCTTACATCGAGACCGTTGTGGATCAGATCAAACTGCATATGAAACCAGGTATGCTCATTACGCTGGAAAGCACTACTTATCCAGGTACGACGGAAGAATTGATCCAGCAGCAGCTGGACAAGATCGGACAAGAAGCAGGTAAAGACTACTTCCTCTGCTTCTCGCCTGAACGTGTGGACCCGTCCAACGGACGTTTCACAACATTTAATACACCGAAAGTCATCGGGGGTACAACCGAAGCTTGCCTGAAACTGGGAACAGCGTTATATAGCAAATATGTAGAAACCGTAGTACCGGTATCTTCGCCGAAAGTGGCTGAGATGTCCAAACTGCTGGAGAACACATTCCGCAGCGTGAACATTGCCTTTGTAAATGAAATGGCGATGATGTGCGACCGTATGGGCATTGATATCTGGGAAGTTATTGACGCGGCGGCGACGAAACCATTTGGTTTCATGCCATTTTATCCAGGCCCAGGCATCGGTGGACACTGCATTCCGCTTGATCCGATGTACCTGTCATGGAAGGCCAAAGGCTTCCGTTTCTATAGCAAATTCATTGAGCTGGCGCAATCTACCAATGACAACATGCCATATTATGTATTGAACAAAACGTCAACGATTCTGAACGAATACGCGAAATCCGTACGTAAATCAAATATTCTGCTCCTCGGCATGTCGTACAAACCGAATATTGCCGATCTGCGTGAATCACCAGGACTGGAAGTATATGAACTGTTCAAGGAAAGTGGAGCTAACGTTAGCTACTACGATCCACATGCGGATTCCTTCCAGGACAAGCATGGGGAGACCGTACACAGCGAAGTGTTCAATCTGGAACAGTTCAAAAAGTACGATTGCATCGTGCTGATCACCAACCACAGCGATTTGCCTTACTTTGATATTGCCGAGATGGGTGTGCCGATTCTGGATACACGAAATGCATTCCGTTCGTACACACATCCGCACATCTACAAAATTGGTCACTCGGTTCAGCATCCTGTGTTTGAACCAAGTGAAGCGTTGCTCGTCTGAGGAAATATATGAGGCAACGGGGCAAGCTGGTGGGTATGGCGAAATGGGCTATTCTGGCTGCGGTGTTATGCCTGCTGCTTCTGTCCTGGATGTTCAAATGGTTCACGACGGAGGAACATAAAGCGACCTGGCTGTGGGACGCGTCCATTATTGCAGAACAAACGCCTCAAATTATTGCTTTTTCCAAAGAACAGGGCGTGGATACCATCTTCCTGCAAATCCAGGATGAGGTGCCTGATGCAACATATCGCAAATTCATTGCGGCTGCCCGGCAGGCTGAGATTGAAGTGCATGGACTTAACGGTCATGCAGACTGGGCTTATGAGGAAAAGCGGGATGAAGGACTTGCTTTTATCGAGCGAGTACGAGCATACAATGAAACTTCCGCCAAGAATGAACGCTTCGAAGGCATTCAACTGGATGTGGAGCCGTATCAGCTGAAGCGCTGGGAGAAAGAGGAGAACAGTGTCATTGGAGAGTGGCAGAACAACATGAAGGCCTGGACAAAAGCCGGCGAGGATGCCGGACTGTACATGAGCGCTGCCATCCCGTTCTGGCTTGATGCCCGTCAGTCGGCTGAAGGTGAGGGTACATTCAGTCGCTGGGTGATCTCCCACTTCGATGCGGTGGCCATTATGGCTTATCGGGACAGTGGACAGCAGATGTATGATCTGTCCAAGGAAGAACTGGACGAAGCGGATGATCTCGGCAAGAAAGTCTGGATCGGAGCGGAACTCGCGGATACACACGAGGGGGATCACCTGACCTTTTTCCGTAAACCGGTTAGCAATATGAATGAAGAGATGGCGAAGGTGTTTGATCTCGGTTCCTCTCATTCTTCATTTGCAGGTGTAGCTGTGCATCATTATGAAGCATGGTATGCCAAGAAGAACGGTATTCCACTTGCGCGCAAGGATGAAAAGAAGGAATAGTTTTATGTCAACGTAAAAAGTTCCTGGTTTCGAGTACGTGTAGTCAAGACTATAGTATAGAAAGAAGGCAAGTCCCGGGTAGATGGGGCTTGCCTTCTTTGGTGACGGATTTCGTAATGGGTTTTGCAGCACTATGCTGTGCAGGATATGAAACTCAGGAGTCCATTGTAATTTGGTAGAGGTGACATCTTACACAACGTATACAGGCGTGGTGCATAAGGAATGGATTATAGGCTGGGGAGCGAAAGGTCGCTCCCTCATTCTTTAGTACTCTCCGCTGTACGATAACGATTGGGCGGCAAACCGACTTGTTTTTTGAACGCTTTGGAGAAGGAGAACAAGTCGGGATAACCCACGGAGTGAGCCACTTCAGTTAAGCTTAGCGGCGTCTGTACCAGCAGGCGTTTGGCCTGATTCATTTTCAATTGTTGGATATATTGCACAGGGGACAGACCATAGGCTTTGCGGAACTGTTTGGCAAAATGGGTTCGATCCACACCCGCATGAGCGGACACGCCTTCCACGGAGATGCCGCCTGCAAAATGAATATCCATGTATTCCTTGCCTTTCTGGAGCCAAGGTGTGGCTGAATCCGGTTGCAATCCTTTGGTTGCGGGGGACCGGGCAATTCGGTCGAAGAGGTTTAGAAATCGGGTGAGTCGTCCCAGATCACTCGCTCCGTCCTGCGGTTTGCGAACATCCTCCATGAACGAACGCATGGCGCTTGCAGTCTCCGGCGTCAGTACACCTGAACGATACGGTGAGTCGGGTGTAAGTCCAATCCGAGACAGTAGCTCGGCTGCATGTGCGCCGTCAAAGGCAATAAATATTTTCTGCAACGTGTCCTCCGGGTCCGTCCAGTATTCATGCGTAACTTGTGGAAACAGACAGAACGCATCCCTGGCACGAAGGGCGTGACGCTGTCCATTCTGTATGAATGTACCTTCCCCCTCCAGTACAAACAGCAAATAATAATAAGGCGTAGTGCGCGGGCCAATATGATAGTTGGTTTTGGCTATATTACGGCCAATGCGAATCGGCCAGGCGCCACCAGCTTTCTCGAATTCAGATGGAGTGAAGAAAATAAGTTCCAAAAACTCATGGTGGTCCTCCTTCATGCTCTCGGTCATCAGGAACACCTCTTTATTGTATAAGTATCGTTTGTACATTCTAAAAGTTTCTCTTATAACCTATTATACAGGTGGGTTTTATACATATTCAAGATCAGGAAGACCTAAATCTGAGAAAAGACCACAAAATGACAAAATGAAATTGCCGCGAAATGACATTGCTCACAGACAAATCAATTGATATGATGTCCATACCTATTAAACCAAGTTAATTAATCGGCATTTGATTCTGAATATGTCTAATAAATCAATTTAAAGAATGACACGACAACGGAGGGGACAGAAAGGACCTGAAGAAGCGAAGCGTGCACCTTTGTCACCGGATTTTCCCATTAAAGGGGAATGAAAAGAAATCTGGGGACAAGAGTGCTCGAAAGGTTTTTTGTAACCGAAGTGCTTGAGTGAAACATTTTTAGAGCAATTTATCATAGAAGGGATTGACTCTTGTGAGCGAACAGGAAGAAATGAAGTTTGGATGGTTTTTGCCTACAGCAGGGGATGGGAAGTATGTAGGGGTTGCCCCGGAGCGGGAGCCGAGTCTGGATTATCTGATCGATGTGGCACAGACGGCGGAGAAGGCAGGATTCGAATTTGTACTAATTCCGACAGGGGGAGCGTGTCTGGACGCATGGGTGGTTGGCTCGGCAGTAATGAGTCATACGAAAACATTGCGTCCCCTTGTTGCCATTCGCCCGGGTTTGGTTACACCCGTACTTGCTGCACGCATGGGAGCGGCACTGGATCAGCTCTCTGGTGGTCGTGCCATGATCAATGTAGTGACAGGCAGTTCCGTTCGGGATCTGGAGGAACTGGGAGATCCACTCGCACATGCGCATGATGAACGGTATGTTCGCGCGAGTGAGTATATGGAAGTGATGAAGCGTTCGTGGACGCAATCGACGGGACTGAATCTGACGGAGTTTGCCGGAAGTGGCACACAATCAGGAGCTGATGCATCCAGCGATCTCAATCCTGAATTCAACGGGCAGTATTATAATTTCAAAGGGCCGGTAGGCATGCCGGAGACGGTTCAAAATCCACATCCACCATTCTATCTGGGAGGAAGTTCACCGATTGCCAAGAAGGTGGCCGTTGAGCATGCAGATACGTTCCTGATGTGGGGCGAGCCTCATGACTGGATTCAGGAGCAAATCGAAGAGATTGAGGTCATTCGTCAGCAAGTAAAAGAGGAAACGGGACAAGATCGTCAGCTCCGTTACGGTATGCGTGCTCAGGTTCTCATTCGGGATACCGAAGAAGAAGCATGGGCAGCAGCTTGGGAGATTATTAGTAAAGTACCACCAGAAGCGATCGAGAAAGCCAAAGCCGCTTTTGCCGAGACGGATGCAACCAACCAACGCAGACAGAACGAGTTACGGGAACTGTCCGAGAAGCAGCAGTTTGTCGTAGGTCCCAACCTGTGGACAGGCTTGTCCGTTGTGCGATCCGGCGGTGCAATCCTCATTGTAGGTACAGCCGAACAAGTCGCAGAACGCTTGATGGAATATGGAGATCTCGGCGTTACGACCTTCATTCTGTCAGGTTACCCTCATCTGGAAGAGGCAGAAATCTTCGGACGTGCCGTGATGCCAATCATTCGAGAAAAATGGAAAACAAGACAGAAGCAGCATCAAGTTACTACTAACTAAATAGGTTCAACTAATCTTTTTATACGAAAACGGAGAGGACAGAAATAACGTGAAGAAGCGAAGCGTTCGCCTTTATCCCCGGATTTTTCCTTTTATAAAAGGGAATCAAATAAATCTGGGGATAACAGCGATCGGAAGGTTATTCTGTCATCGGAGTGCGTTCAGTATAAACATTCTTTAGTTAACATATCAATCATCCTCAGGAGGTCGTCTTTCATGAAAAAAAATAAAAAATTGATCCTGCCGCTTGTCAGTATGCTGGTGATGTCCATCCTGTTGTCAGCTTGCGGCGGTGGGGATAACGCGTCCTCTGGAGATAACGGCTCCTCAGGTTCAGGCAAGGTTACGATCAGCTTCATGCACTGGCGCGGAGAAGATTCCGAAGCACTCAACAAGACCATTGACGCATTTGAAAAAGAAAACCCGAACATCAACGTGGAGATGCAGACACTGCCCTCCGATCAATATCAGTCCACTGTTCAATCCAAAATCAGTGACGGTTCGGTAGGAGATGTATTTGCATCTTTCCCGGGTGCACAATTCGAAGCCTTCACCAAAGCGGGATTGTTCACGGACCTGAGCGGATCCTCGTTCCTGTCAGCTTACAATCCGAAGCTGATTGAAGCAGGACAGCACGATGGCAAGCAATATGCGATCCCGTATCAACTCGTATATAACGATCCCATCTATAATGTGAAATTGTTTGAACAATACGGCTTGACGCCACCAACCGATTGGGAAGGTTTCCTGGCTCTTTGCCAGAAGCTGAAAGACAATGGCATCATTCCGATTGCCTTTGCCGGAGCGGACATTGGCCCAGGCCAATTCATGAATACGATGGTGATGAACAACGCACCAAGTGACGACATTTTTACCAAAGTGGAAGCGGGCGAAGCCAAACTGACGGATGAGTTTTGGGTGAAAACATTGACTCAAATCAAGGAACTGAACGATAAAGGTTACTTCCAGCAGGATGCATTGGGTACGAAGGACCCTGCGGCTGGCGCACTGTTTATTCAAGAAAAAGCAGCGATGCTGGCCAGTGGATCATATCAACTCGCTCAGAACAAACAGCAAAACCCGAATCTGGAGCAAAAACTGCTTGGACCAATTACAGTAAGTGCCGATCAGGCGAAATATGAAGGGGTGCATACCACTACATTCATGCTCGCGGTGAATAGCAAATCGAAACATCCGGAAGAAGCGAAGAAGTTCCTTGAATTTTTGAGCAATCCCGATGTAGCGAGTGACTACGCCAACCAGACGGGACAGAATGTAACGGTGAATGATGTGAAGTACGATACGCCTGAGCTTCAGGTAGCCGGAGAATGGGCAAGCAAAAAGACCGTGTTCCAGCCACGGTTCACCATCCTGAACGGAGATAATCAAAAAGCCGTAACCAACTCCATTCAGGCTGTGCTGAGCGGCACTTCTCCAGAAGAAGCAGCACAGCAGGCACAAGCGATCATTGATCAGCATATCGGGAAATAAACGATGAAGAATCGTATTCAGCTATCCCTGTTTTTGATCCCCGGGTTGCTGCTGTACGTGGCACTGTTCGTATTTCCTACATTGACGGGGCTGTTCTACTCCTTTACGGATTGGGACGGGGTATCCCCGTCGTATGCATTTGTAGGGCTGGATAATTACAAGGACAGTCTCAGCAGCATCGTATTTCGCAAAGCCTTTGGCAATAACGTGGAGTTCATGTTAACGGTAGTTATAGCACAAACCTTTATTTCACTTGTCCTGGCCCTGCTCCTGGTACGCAATACCAAGACACGCATTGTGCTTCGGGCATTGTATTTCCTGCCTGCGATTCTGTCCTCCGTATCGGTCGGGCTGATCTGGGCGTTCATGTATGATCCATCCATTGGGTTGATCAACTATGGACTGAATGAAGCCGGGATGAGCAGCATCGCCCGCAACTGGATTGGTGATCCCAAGATCGCCATCTATTCCATCGCTGCGGTCCAAGTCTGGGCCCATGCCGGACAGATGATGATCGTATTCATCGCAGGTCTGCAAGGTATCCCGGCAGAACTGTATGAAGCGGCTCGTATGGACGGCGGCAGCAAATGGCAGGTATTCCGTAAGGTGACCTGGCCACTCCTGGCACCTTCGGCAACGATTGTTGTGGCCTATACGACCATTCAGTCGTTCAAGGCATTTGACCTCATTTTCACCATGACGGACGGAGGCCCGAACTACGCAACTGAAATTTTGACAACATATATCTATCATACCGCCTTTGGCAGCTATTCATTTGGTCTGGCTTCTGCCGGTTCCATGATCTTCCTGGTGTTGCTCGCGCTCTTGACACTGTTGCAGTTCAAGGCACTGCGTGCCGACCGGGTAAGCTATTGAAGATTGGACGCATGTTCGTGAGTATGAGAGTCGTGAGTGGATGATATGTAAAAGTATTTGTCGTTTCCGTTCCATCCGAACGGCGAACCTGAACGGCATCGAAGATGACCTAATAGACTTAAAAAAGAAGGGAGGGAGTTTACATGGTTTTAAAATGGTTCAATCGACTGATCCTGTTGGTGTACGCGCTGCTGATTCTTGTTCCGCTGTATTTTGTATTTGTATCTTCGTTCAAAACAAGCAGCAACTTCTTCACCAGCCCATTCAGCTGGCCTGACCCGTTCACGTGGGATAACGTCATAGGCATGTTCCGCAATCAGCCGATGTGGCAATACTTCGGGAACAGTATGGTCGTAACGCTGGGAACGGTTGCGATTGAGCTGCTGCTGAGCAGTATGATTGCTTACGCCATTGTCCGCTGGGGCGGCAGCGTAGGCAAAATCGTATTTGCGCTGTTCGTGGCAGGCCTAATTGTTCCTTCCCAGGTGAGCATGCTGCCAATCTATTCCCTCACGCGTACGCTTGGGTGGTCAGACAGTCTGACGGGCCTGATTGTTGTATCCGCCGCGATGCTCATGCCTGTCTCAGTATTTATGCTGACAGGTTTCATGCGCATGCTCAATTCGGAGATTCTGGAAGCGGGCAGTATGGATGGAGCAAGCGAATGGAGGCTCTACACCCGGATTGCACTGCCACTTGCTGCACCTTCGCTGGCGGCAACGGCTACGTTCCTACTCGTCATGGTATGGAATGACTTGCTTATTCCGATGCTGATGCTCAGCAGTAAATCCAAGCTGACTTTACCACTAGCACTGATGCAATTCCGTGGGGAGTACGTAACCAACTATCCGATGATGCTCACGGGTGTACTTGTCACTGCTATTCCGATGATTGTGCTGTTCCTGTTACTCCAGCGTTACTTCGTTGCAGGTCTGACAGCGGGTTCACTCAAGGGGTGAGGTATCGTAGAAATCGGAAGGAAAAGCTTATTTTGCATTGATTTCTGGAGCATTCTGCATAATAATGATTTAGTGTCAGAGTGACTACATAGAGATCAAGGGAGCTATAAGTGATGAGCAAACTGGAAGTATTGCGGAATCCCAAGCAGCGTAAGCTGCTGTTCAGTGCCGGCATGAGCTGGCTGTTTGATGCGATGGAAGTCGGAATGATCTCCTTTATCGTGGCTGCACTCGCTAAGGAATGGAGTCTCAGTCCCGGACAAGTCGGTGTGCTGACGAGTATTAACTCCATCGGTATGGCATTAGGTGCTTTGCTTGCAGGTGCACTTGCGGACCGTTTTGGACGGAAGGCCATTCTAATGTGGACCTTGTTAATCTTCACGATTGCAAGCGGTCTATCTGCATTGGCGACTGGATTCGCCGTATTGTGTGCACTACGTCTGGTTGCGGGTATTGGACTTGGCGGAGAGTTGCCTGTGGCATCTACACTGGTATCCGAGTCGATGCCTACAGCGGAACGTGGACGTGCCGTTGTATTATTGGAAAGTTTCTGGGCAGGGGGCTGGATTGTATCCGCGCTTATTGCCAACTTTGTCATCCCGGAGTACGGATGGAGAATTGCCTTTGCCATCGGTGCACTTCCGGCGTTCTATGCATTATATCTGCGTCGTGCCATTCAGGACCCGCCGCGATATAAGAATCATGCCAAGCTTCGTAAAATCACGTTCCGCGAAAAAGTGGCTACCGTCTGGTCAGCACCACATCGCCGTACAACGTTGATGCTCTGGATTTTGTGGTTTACCGTCATTTTCTCTTATTATGGCATGTTCCTATGGCTGCCATCGGTTGTGATGGCAAAAGGATTTACGTTGGTTAAAAGCTTCCAATACGTGCTGATCATGACGATCGCACAATTGCCAGGTTACTTCACCGCAGCGTACTTCATTGAACGTTACGGTCGCAAGTTCGTACTTGTTGTTTATCTTACGTTGACTGCATGCAGTGCGATTGCGTTCGGACTGGCAACAACGGAAGCGACGATCCTGGCCGCAGGAATCTGTCTGTCCTTCTTTAACCTGGGAGCCTGGGGTGGTCTGTACGCCTACAGCCCGGAATTGTATCCAACTTCTGTTCGTTCGACAGGTGTGGGTCTTGCCACATCGGTAGGCCGGATCGGTGGCGTACTTGCTCCACTGATGGTCGGTATGCTGGTTCAGCGTGAAGTGGCAATCAGCCTGATTTTCACCATTTTCTTCGTGACCATCCTCATTGGCGCAGCGGCTGTACTGTTCTGGGGCCGGGAAACGAAGGGTCAGGAACTTGCTGAGTAATTGTCAATAAATACAACGCAACTTTTGTACAGGTCTGCCAGCCTACGGAAATAACGGGTTGGACAAGCGTTGTAAGGTTGATAGAAGAAGGGGTATGACCATGGTGTGACCATGGGCTCATGCCTCTTTTTGTTATGTTCGGTGTCGTTTTTTCACTGCGTCATCGGTCCGATAGACTTCATTTTTTCTATATCCTATAATGACACTCGGGATGTCCAACCGTGAGGATTCAGGAGGAAGATGTGGGATCTGGATTCAGAAAAGTGGAGGTTAATGGAATGATGAAGAATAATATTGGAATGGATCAACCGAATGAAATCAATGAAAAGAATATGATAAGTGAATTAGATAGCGTAAGTGAGATGACAGAGATGAAGGGGGGAAGCCATATGAACAGTAATGAACGGACTACAGTTGATAGCACGAATGAGGGGCTGAATCCATTAACGTTTGCTGACAACATGGAACCTATCACTGTCAGTCGGAAAGTCACTCATGGGAAGGGTAACATGGCTGGCAAAAGAGCAGGGCGGGTCAGTATGCTTCTCGGTGCCTGCGCATTGACTCTGGGCTTGACCGTGGCAGCTCCTTCTGCGGGAGCACAGAAGTTGGAACAGGGCGTTCGTAGCGAGCATGTGCTGCAATTGCAGGAGCAATTAAGCGATCTGGGCTACTTCGATGCTGGAATGACTGGATATTACGGTACCATCACCAAAGGTGCTGTCCGCAAGTTCCAGCAGGCGCAGGGACTGAGTGCAGACGGCGTTGCAGGTCCAGCAACGCTGAATAGGCTGAACAAAAAGGCCAAAGCCGAAGGCGAGACGTTACGCCAGTTGGCGAAGCTGATCCATGGTGAAGCGCGCGGAGAATCTTTTGAAGGGCAAGTCGCTGTAGGAGCGGTTGTGTTGAATCGGGTACATTCGAGTGAATTCCCGTCGTCTATTTCGAAGGTTATTTTCCAGAAAGGGCAATTCACGGCTATAGATGATGGGCAGTTTAATACCAAGCCAACCCAGACTTCTTACAGGGCTGCTCGTAAGGCATTGAATGGCGCTGATCCGACAAACGGAGCGCTCTATTATTACAATCCGAAGATCGCCACTTCGGTGTGGAGTAAGAGCAGGCCAACGCTGCTGACTATTGGGCAGCATGATTTTACGAGATGAGTTAAGTTGAGATAGGTAGTGTAACATTTGAAATGGTAATGGTGAACCTCGGCTGTACGCTGCTGAATGCAGACGTGTACCGGGGTTTGTTTTATATTTTGGTTGTGTAGGCGAGGAGTGGCTACTCATCCTTTAACCGCCGTTGATACAAAATAACAGACACAATCGTTAATACAACCGTCCATATCAAAATAATGAGGAGAGGTTTTAAGAGGTCTCCAATTGTAAAGCCTGTATGGGGTATATTTAGCAAAGTCACAAGTTGAATGCTTGGTGTATAATCCAGCATTTTAAAAATCGGGAAATCTCCAAACAAGATTGTTGCAACAGGAGGAGCAGAAAATACCATTGCTGCAGGAATGATTGCTAATGAAGCTTCAAGGACCGTTTTAGAGAATAAACCACATATCGTTCCTACTGCTGTGTATAGAATTATTGAAAGAATGATTGCAATTGCAAATGCCCATATACTAGGTGGCTCATAGCCTAATATATACGTAGCAATAGCCAGAACAATAGCAGACATGAAAAAGACTAAGGTGCTTTTACCAACTAATACATCCATCGTTGTGGCTGGAGTCATCATTAATGATCGTAAGGTGTTACGTTCCTTTTCTTCCGCGATCAAACATGCTTGTGCGAAAGAGGTTAAGAGCACAAACGAAATATTTAGAAGAAAACCTATTGCCCCAGGGAAAGAAGGGCCTGCAGTGCGAAAAAGAAATGCGAATAGAATCGGAACAAGCAACATGATGGAAATGCCATAATTGCGTGAAAACTCTTTGTAGTCCTTTACAAATATTGCTCGCGCACGTTTTAACGAGATACTCATAACAGTTCACCTCCTGTCACTTTAATAAAGATATCGCCTAAACTTGGCTCTTTCGATTCCAATCGCTCGATTAAGCCTCGCTTCATCCAATCGGCAATTTGCTCAGCCGTTCCTTCATTCATCGGGAGCTCGTAGGTTTCCCCGTTTACCAATTCTACACAAACGACGTTTTCCCGATGCTGTTTTCTAAGCGCCTTAGGCGAGCCAATAGCTTGGATTTCACCTTGATACAAAATCGCTACACGGTCACATAACAATTCTGCTTCTGACATATCGTGTGTCGTTAGAAAAATTGTTGTCCCTTTCTCATTTAAGTAGCGTAGCCCTTTATAAATATGTGTGGAGTTTACCGGATCCAAAGCTGAAGTAGGTTCATCTAAAAATAATAATTCCGGCTCATGGATAATTGCGCATGCCAGCATAACACGCTGACGCATCCCTTTCGATAAGTGGATGACTTTCTTTTTGCGTTCTTCGCTTAAGTTTACAAACTGCAATACTGTATCGATCGAAGTTTTAGGAAGGTCATATAATTGGCGATACAACTCCAGATTTTCATCTATCGATAATCTTTCATATAGACCACTGTTATCTGACAAAATACCAAAGCGCATCTTCTGTGCAGACTGATGCATCATCTCCACTGGCTGGTTAAGTACAGTTGCCTGTCCACTTGTCGGATTTAATTGCGCAGTTAAAATCTTAATTAAAGTTGTTTTTCCAGAACCACTTGGACCTAGAAAACCTAAAATTTCACCTTTTGGAATTGAAAAAGATACTTCTGATAATGCATTCTTATTTTCAAATCTCTTTCGAATACGTTCTACTCGGATAACATCCATGCATATCACTTCCTTGGAGTTGATGACTTAAGCATATAAAGATTACATGCCTCCAACCATCGAAATCCGCCGAAATGTAGCTGTCAACGGCTGAACGGTACCATTAGTTGCTGGATTGAATCGATATTTCCCTGGAAATCAAATGTTAAGATGTGTTTTTAATTCTTGTAATTTTGAACGAGATAACGGAACAATTGCATCTTGTCCTGTATTTAATCGCAAGCTGTAGCTATTTTTCGTCCATGTAATAATCTCTCTTACCTTCTGTAGATTAACAATATAGGATCGATGACATCTAAAAAATCCGAAGTTAAACAATTTCTGCTCGAGCTCGGTCAGCGTCAGCGCACAGATAAAACTTTCTCCACCTACATGGACAAGAACTGAACCATCCATACTTTCTATGTAATCAATTTCAGGCGGATTAAATAAAATCACTTTGTCATTTTTTTTCGTATAAATCTTCTGCAGGGTTATATTGGCTCGATCTTGTTCCTGCACTGTTTGCTTGTCCTCTTCTGAATCACGAATATCCAACAGATGAAATCCGGATTCATTCAGACGATAAATTGAATCACAGGAAATCATAGCATCCTCTAAATTAGAAGTTACAATTAAAATCTGTATTTGTTTCGAAAGATCATCTAAAATCCGTTTAAACTGGCGACGATCTTGTTCTTCCAAATAAAAATAGGGCTCCTCCAGTACCAGTGTAGGCTGATGTGCAAAATAAACGCGCAGCAACGTCACATACATTCTTTTTGATGGGCGTAGATTCTTGATTTTTACCTTCCGTTCTTCTTTCAAAGCGAAATAATCCAATAACATAGTGGCACGATCATTCCGCTCTGTTATGTTGATTAAAAATGTGATTAATTCTTCCACCGTTAATTGTGTATACTCGTTTTGTTGAGCTCGAAGTATGTAATATTGGGAACGATCCTGCAGTTGATTCATTAAAATCTGTTTTCGCTTCAAGTCTGTTATAATGCCAATCGATTGGTTACATGCCATATTTAATTCGATTTTGGGTAAAAATAGTTCCCCATCATGATACACTGGTTGAAATTGCATCTTGTCCTCCTGGTCATCACTGCTTTTGGATAATATGTAACAATTATAATGTTGAAGTAATTTTTTGTCAGCTTCAATTGAGATAATTTAGATCCTCGATCAGGCATATGAATAATGAGCCTCCAGAAATCGGTTGGACGTAGCAGCATTGCATACGAAAAGCGATTGGATACCATGGATATATAAACAAAAAACCACTCCAAATGAATGAACTGCACTCCAATTGTTAGACACAACTACCAATTGGAGGTGCAGTTCAATGAATTAGGGTGGTTTTTTAGAGTGATAGTTTTGTCATAATGTGCGATGGAGCTGTGTTTACACTACTCTTGAACAGCAAAAGGAATTTTCAACAAAGTGGGCTCTACAATGGTTTTTCCAGTATCGTAGTCATAGACTTTGTTGAATACAAGTTCAATGGATTCCAACTTATCAGGGTCATCGGTATATACCAAACCGTAATTCGTATTATCAATAACTACGCCATCATACTGATTATAGACATATGATTTTCTCATGAAATTGCGATCTGCGGAGATCGGCTTTCCCGTGTTTGGATGAACGGAGTTTAAGCCGTAAAAACCGATATTCTGATCCGTAGTATTTTCAACAGTATAGAGAATATTAATATAAGTGATCTTGGAACCGATATCTTCTCGATTTAGAATGGAAATGTTTTTCTGTGAATCCTCAGGAATGTCACTAGCCTCTAATAATTGGGCATGAACAATATGAATGGTTAGTGGGCCACGTTCAAAACGTGTATTCAGAGGCACAGACTTTAGTAATTTCAGATTCCCGCCATAATCAAATATTCCTGTATCGCCAGGTTTGGATAGGATCGGTGACACAACACTTTCAAATAGCCTGTTCTGAAGACTGCTGGCGGCCTGCTCGAATTGATCTAGTTCTGGCTCCCATCCATTATAATTGCGTTCGGACCGGAAAGGCTCTAAACCGGTTTCCATGACTTGTCCAGGAGAAGCATCCATAGGCTGTATTTGATTGATTTCTAGTTGTGTAGAAGTGGCATGATTTGAGCTACCTGAGCTACCCAGAAGTGCGATAGCGAGCAGTAATTGAACAATAAACATAGGATGAGACACCCTTTCTCTCTAAAATAAAATTAAATAAGATCATCAACCCACCTAGTTGTTATCTGAAAATAATATGGCCTGATATGATATTGGTGGAATAGATTTACGGTCAAAGTAATAATAATCATAGCAAAATGGCGCATTGAGATAATGAGAATAACGACCTAAATTCAGGTAATAGAGGATTGACGAGTGGATATAGTGATTTAGATATAAGGACCCATGCGACAAAGTGGGGATTTCTGTTCGGTAAGGACCAGGGTCGGTTATGAGTGGATACATAGAACCATTTTAGAAGAATAACAATGAAATTTATCGGAGGAACAGATCGAACAGATTCTACAGGCTGGATCGGTTGTGTTAGAATATAGGAATTATGGAAGTTGGAGGGTTGAAGTGGGAATACATAAAGAGTTAAGTCAAATTAGAGCTGAAAACCAATCAACTACAAAACAAAATGTCCTTTCAATTGTAAGTGCGATAACGATCGGAGTGATTTTAGGTTTAGCGGCAAAGCTTGTGGATGCTCAGGGGATTAACCCCATATTTGACGATATTGGTGGGCGTCTAGGTATTTGGATTTTTGTTGCCACACTCATATCGGTTATTAGTTATTCTCCTAAACTAGCAGCAGTTAAGGTATTCTTCTTTTTTGTGTCGCTGCTAACTGTTTATTATCTATACACCGTGTTTTTTCTACATTTCGTTCCAATGAAAGAAATTATTTTTTGGGGGATGTGTGCAGTAGTATCTCCGATGTGTGCTTATGTGATGTGGTATGCACGAGGCAATGGAACTGTACCTAATCTAGTGTTATCCCTTCCAATCACAGCTCTACTGTCCGAAGGGTATCAATTGCGCGATGCTTACTTGCCCGAGCATACTCATTACTATTTGATCCCAATACTTATGGGAATATATCTAATCATGGTCATTATTTTATTATTTATTGTTCCTACGAAAAGACTTAAATTTTTGATTATACTACCAATATCTATAATAATGTCTTTCATCATCATATATTTTGATGTTCTAGGGCGGTTATTCGGTGGCTTGAACGGAGTGTTATAGATCACTTTGGCAGATTGTCATACAAATGCGACAGTCTTTTTTACAATAGTATATTTGCTTGTTTCAAAGTCTGGTTCGTCCTGTGTTGCCATAACAGGATTAATATTTGAAAAGATGAGAGCTACTGCAAAAATGGTGACCATAATCTTCTTGAAATTCAAAATAATTCTTCATTTTCTCTAGATGTAATTTATTATGATCTCTTATTTTGCTAATTTAGTATTTGCTATAGCTTGACTATAAAGGAGGATTTATTATGAAGAGAGTATCGTTTTTTTTGCTTTTTCTTCTTCTATTGACAGCATCCGCTTGTTCAAACAAAGTCACTTCATATACAGGAGAGAGTGAGAATTGGAGTGTCTCATGTACCGTTCAAAGTAATAGCTCTGTAGCAAGTTATGAATATGAAATTAGGTACTTAGGAGATAATCCTTCATTAATTAAAAAAGTTAAAACCAAATTTATGAGCAAAAATATTCATTCTACAGGAGAAGTTCCTTTTAATACTGTAATCAGAGGAAAAGCTGAAGGGATGTCCCCATTTTTGGATGAGGATGAATTTATAGTTCAGATGGATTGGGAAGGAAAATCGGAAAAGATAGTGGTTACCAAATGATGGTGATAATAAGCGGAAATATTAATAGAATTACAAACTACAGGCTAAAGTGAGGTGAATAAAATGAAATTTCTAAAGGGAGTATTGATTGTAATTGCACTAATAGTTGTAGCTTCAGTCACATGGTATGGCTCCTATAAGAATGATATGAAGGATCTTGAAGATGGTTTAAGAACGTATTTAATCGTTGAAAAGGGTATGGATGAACATGATATCATTAGCATCACTGCTCGTCGCAGTAAAATGCCACAGTATCCTGTAGTCGTCAAATTAAAGGACAATCCACAGGAAGTTGTATACACCTACAGAGAAACGAAATGGGTACAACTATGGCCTGATCCATAATTCTTCAATTGTATGTCCGATATTATTCGGTTTTATGGAATATTACGTCTTTTGGATGGGTTAGGCCTTATCTGTTGGATATGCAAGGATAAGTTGCAAGGTCCGGTTTTTAGCTCGCTTTATCAATTTTGGGGTAGCAAACTCTCAGATCATCTTTAATCTGAAAGCAACTGCATCCGGGGCCAAGATGGAAAGAGGGTAAATGGTACGTTGTTAAATAGAAGGAGGGTCATATTTGAGAAAAGGATTATTTATAGGTTTATTATTGATTACAGTAATCATTCTGGTGTTTTTTATGATGAAAGATCCGGTTCCCGTAGAAACTAGCAGGCATCTAAAATCTGTTGAACTAAAAGGTAATGTGTGCTTAGTTACCGTCAATAACCCTCAAAAGTCTACAGAGAGTACTCAAACAGAACAGTTCGAAAGTCAGTCATGCACAAATTTAAAAGAAGGAGATGCAATAAGCTACCAATCTCTAAATCAAGGTAAGTATCTACACATCGTTTCAATTAATAAAGAACTAACAAGAGATCCTCTGTCAGGCTCAATAACTAAGAAGTTTGAGGAGGGTGGAAATATGTATATCTCCGTTGAATTACCTGGTGTAGGGGAAGAAATCTTCTTAATAGATAAATCGGACATTACTTTTTACTTGGATACTTGGGGACTTCCTATTCATTTAATTTAAGTCTATTGTTCAACCAATACATATCTGAAGACTCACCAGTTGCTTTTACTACATGGGGGAATATGTCGAGGGACAAAATGTGGTCATTTAAAATTCGCTAATTTAAATTTAAAGATAAGTAAGATGTTCAAATATGATAATAAAATGTATCAATAAAGAAGGTAGTACTCTTGCAGTTCAGGTTTTTGATATATGAATAAAGTTAGGAGGATCATATATGGACAAAACGAATATTATGGCTGAATTTATCATTACAGGAGATCATTTCGAACCGAAGTTAATCACAGAACAGATTGGAATTGAACCATCTGGAACCTATATAAAAGGAGAAAAGATTGATGATAGAGATTTGTATCGAAAGGAAACCTGTTGGTTTTTGGAGACGGACTATCAGGAATCTTTTGATATCAATCAGCAATTGAATCACATACTCAATCTTTTGGAGCCACATATAGAAAAGTTGAAAACCTTGAGAATGAAGAATAATTTGAATTTTCGGTTTAGCTTCTCGATTAGGATTATGCATAATGAGACCCCTGCGATTACTATTGAGAAAAAGGCAATTGGTATAGCCTATGATTTGAACGCAGAGTTTGATTTTGATTTGTATATTCTGTAGCAATGGAAACAAGTCATTCTGAAAATACATACAGAGGACAAGGGAAATGATTAAATGAATATTGGAGATATTGAGAAATTAGCGGATAGGTTACCTACAGAAGTTTTACCGTCTTTGTTCAGGAATGCTTTAAAAGATTTTGAAAATAAGATTCTTGATAAAAAAGTTTTTTTGTTAATCCTATCCGAATTAACAGATCGACAAATCATGACTTATGAGCTTTTAGAGGATAAAACTAGAAATGAGATAGATGTCTTAATGAGGAAGTTATGGAATACTAATTACTACGAAGATGTAGATATCATACTCTCTATTGTTGTTAACCTTGGTTTGAAGAATTGTTTTATTAAAATTAAAGAGTCTATAAGTAAAGAAGATAATATAGATTTGATAATTTTAAACGAGATTAAAGAGACGATTATGGAGGTTGGAGATCATATTTCAAATCCATATTATGACTTAGAAAGGTTTAAATCATCTAAAAGTGAGTTTTAGCTCATAAGATGGTAACCTGTGATATAAATTTATAGTTTTAATTCTGGTTCGTATCATTACTCATTCGAAGATGTCATTAAACATTTTGATGGCTCTTTTTTTGTGACAGTAGGGCAGTTTATTTAGAATATGTGTACACCTACAGAGAAGAGCAATGGATACAACTCCTGATCCATAATACCCAGATGAATTGATGATCACTTTCTTGATAGGAATAACTGGGTACTGGACGCCCATTCATCCACCTTTCTTTTCTCTACTTTACCTAATAGTAGTTCAAGCGCGGAATATCCTTGAAACCTAATACGAATTTACAAAGTATATATAAAGAAGGATATAATTAGTTACCATTTATAAATTTGTACTCGGTTACATCCATAGAGGGGAGGACGGATATGCCATTTATTGGGGGAATCATTTTAATTTTTATCCTAGCATTTATTCTATGGTCATTAATGTTCCCGCTATTCAATAAAATAGGTAGTAGAATTTTGAAGAAATACAATAAATTCAAACAAGAGGAGAATGGTGATGAAAAATTCAAAGACGTTTAGGGTAGGGGCAATTGCGGTTGCATTAGTTATTATTGTGGGCGTGCTAATGGTGACCTTCTTTTTAACACGAATTCCTAATGGATATGTTGGGGTCGTTTATTCACCAAATGGAGGCGTAAAAGATAGCACACTGAGTCAAGGGTGGAAACTCGTTGGAGCGTTTGATAAAGTGACGAAATATCCGATCCGAATTCAAACGGTTGAATACAGAGATATTCAGATTGCTACTTCTGACGGGAAAAACATCACAATCGATTTTGCCTACAACTACCAAGTAGAACCAAGTAAAGTATCTTCTATATTCAATACATTTGGGCCAATTAGCATTCAAGAAATTGAGGATACATATCTCAAAACACGTTTCCGTGACGCAGCTCGTAAAGGTATCTCCAAGTTTACAGTCATTGATGTGTATGGTGAAAAGTCATCCGAAGCAGGAGTAGACGTGCAACAACGTTTTTCTGATGACGTTAAAGAACTAGGCTTTATTGTATCCAACGTTACTGTAGGTGTTCCTCAACCTGATGCCAAGACGCAGGAAGCAATCGATAAGCGTGTTGAAGCTTCTCAAGAACTGGAACGTAAAACGACTGAACTGGAGATCGCCAAGAAAGAAGCAGATCGTAAGCGCGTGGAAGCGCAGGGTAATGCAGACAAACTATTGATAGAAGCAGAAGGTCAAGCTAAAGCAAATAAAGAACTTCAACAATCATTATCGAGTCAACTCGTTGAATATGAAACTATCAAGAAATGGGATGGAGCACTTCCATATGTAAGTGGGTCAAATACGCCAATGATTCAATTGCCAACTACAAAAACAGAGCAAAATAGCGGCGCGGGGAGCGTATCTCCCTAATAGCAGTTTGAAATGCACGCCTTGCTTTCTCACCAATTGAATGTGTTGAATTCTAATGAACAAGCCGGTCCAAACGTGGGCTGACTTGTTCATTTTGAGTCTTTTCAAAGGTACTATGAGGGATTTAGTTAAGCCATGGCATTGGATTCACCTGTCCAATCCTGTACAATGGATAACGACAAAACAACGGTAGATTAAGGATGGATTAGCACGATGAGAATTATCATATCACCAGCTAAAAAGATGAAGATTGATACCGATCTTATGGCTATCGCGCAGATGCCGCAGTTTATAAACGAGTCAGAACAGCTATTGAGTCTGCTTCAAGAGTTGTCCTATGACGAACTCAAAGCGATGTGGAAGTGTAACGATGCAATCGCCGAACAGAACGTGGAACGGATTCAGAATATGAATATAAAAGCAAATCTTACGCCAGCCATCTATGCCTATGAGGGCATTCAGTATCAATATATGGCTCCGGGTGTTTTTCAAAATGAGGAACTGGCGTATCTTCAGCAGCATTTACGCATATTATCCGGTTTTTATGGCATGTTACGGCCTTTGGATGGGGTTACCCCTTATCGGTTGGAGATGCAGGGCAAGTTGCAAGGTCCAGGCTTCAAATCGCTCTATCAATTCTGGGGTAGCAAACTCGCAGATCAGCTTCAATCAGAAAGCAACTACATCCTAAATCTGGCTTCCAAAGAGTATAGCAAAAATATTTTACCTTTTCTGAGTGAGGAAACCCGGTTCATTACTTGTGTATTCGGACAAATGGTCAATGGGAAGCTTGTTGAAAAGGCAACCTGGGCCAAGATGGCCAGAGGTGAAATGGTACGTTATATGGCAGAGCACAAGATTACAGATGTGAAGGACGTAAGAAACTTTGATCGGTTGAACTTCGCTTTTTCAGAAGAACGATCCGACGAGAGTACGTATGTATTCATACAAGCAGAGGGCAAGTAGCCTGCTATGCAACGGTGGGTTCCTATACAAAGTCGGCCCTTTAATATCACAATGAGAAAAGACGCAGGGGATGTATATCCCTGCGCCTGATCAAGAATCAAATCCATGTTCAAAGCTGATGAGCTTTTGGGCTTATTTCCCGTATTCCTCATGATAGAACCAGGATAGCCAATTCCTCCAATATTCATATTACATCCTTCCTGTTAACGAACATTAATCCAAGCGGTCCACTGTGTTGGAATATTAATGGAATAGACCGTTCCTACAAATTGTCCCCCTGTAGTAGGCGCTTCATAAACCCAAGAATAGGCCCAAGCGTCTACGACACGATCACCGTCCAGATCAATAGCTTCAGACCAGTTGTTAGTCATTGTATTGCCGGCGAGTGTGCCGTAGTGACTGCTGTCATAACCGATCTGGAAAGTAATACACTGAATCCAAGCCCCACCATGATCATTGGTCGTGGAGAGCGGGTTGTTATTGAAGCCGTAAATTTCTTGGCCGCCATTCGGAGATACGACACCATATACATTAATGTGAGATACTTTCGGAGCAGGCGCAAACAGAACTGGACCACCCGCATTATCTGCCTTCTGCGATTCAAATTCAGCCTTAGCCGCTTTCACAGCTTCACGGAATTCTTTGGAATTAATAATTTCTTCCTTTGTCATAGGTTTGGCTTGAGTCACATCACCGTCTGCATAGGCAGCTACATTAAATGAAAGCATTAGAACAAGAATAAGAGCTAAACTAATCAATTTTCTCATAGCAATAAATTCCACCTTTCTTGTTATGGGTATTCTTTTACAAGAACATGCGGTTACGACAAATAGACCTGCTTGCAACTTAAAGCCTCTTGCCCTCCTCTCTTTTAAAGATGATTCTTCTCCTTTTTTCTTTACTAAAAAAGAAATTAAGGAGGTAGAACTCTACAGGCTAGAAAACTCTATGAAGTAGGAATGTATATGTAAAATGAATGCCTGCCAATGATTATGTGTTGCAGACAAAATGTAAAACTCATTTATACGCATTGATATCTTAGTTATGTTAGGCTCTGATACCCATCTTGTTAATATAAGATTCCAAAATAAATATTTAAATTGTAATATATTCCATTTATACAAACATATAGTACCCCTATCAACGGCACAAGTCAAGTTCATTCTTTAATTCTATTATTTGTTAAAGTTTTCTGCTTGTCGTAGTAAAATGCCACAGTATCCTGTAGTCGTAAAAGGAAAACCCTCTGGAACATGTATACACCTACATAGAGATCGTATGGGGCTGAGGGACGGATATAAATCATTCTGAGCGGATTCATGCAGTGAAATCAGGAGGTTAGCCGGATGTAATTGCCATTAAAATTCTGCTAACATAGTCCTATCATATCTTAGATGAGCGGTGAAAACGGATGAGTACAATTAAGGTGACTCCTGAGCAACTACATCATGTATCCAATCAGGTGGATCAGGCCAGACAACAGTTGGAGCATATTCGCAGTGAACTGACGAGACAGATCATGTTCGTTCAGATGATGTGGATGGGGGCGACGCAGGAGCGATTCTACTATGAGTTTGAACAGTCGCGCCCTATATTGGATAAAGCACTGGAGAGTATGGTGGGCATCTCCAAGGAACTCAAGGAGATCGCTACGCGATTTGAGAATGTCGATGCTGAAAAGGTGAGTCTTGGAAGTGCTGTTGGCGCTGTGGGTGCGGGAGTAATGATGAAGACCTTGGGTAATGATGCGAGTACGGAGGATAAAGGCTACCGGATGGCGCAAGTCAATGTGTATGGGAAGCTGATGTGGATGCCTGTGAACGAGAATGGTGTTACGGATCAGGCAGCCCTTCAGGCATATAAGAAGGATCAGGGGCATTTGGATATCAATCGGATGCAAGCTACGGATGCTGAAGCGCCAGGAGAAGATATTTATGCGATGCAGATCAAAGCCTTTGAAAATGGAATTCATCCCTTCACAGGCGAGCCTGTATCCGATAAATATGCTCAAATCATGTTGACTTCTCTGAAGTTCAGCCAGCTATTTATGGCATTTCAGATGGTTCGCGGGAGTATGCCGGGTGGCAAAGGGCCGTTTCGTTTGCCTTCTTCTCATCCAGCTGTGGCGAAGATTAAAAAGAATCTGGAAGCGAGGAAAGCGAATGAGCAGAAGAAGGGTTCTGAGGTTACGGGGCAAGTATCTAAGAGTGTAATAAGTGAACATGTAAGTGATGCAGAGAAATTGCAAAGACCATATGATCATTTAGTAAACGTTGATGGATTTAAGAGAGGTAGTAGACCTGGAGTATCAGGTGGTCATAATATGGACAAATTTAATGAGACCTTACAAGAAGACGCAAATAAGTATGGGCTGAGTGTTAAAAAGGATTATTTTATAGGGGAACCCAATAAGCACAACATTGAGGGAATCTACGAGGTGGAATATCAAATTCCGTCCTTGAAGCGAAGTGAATCAGATAAAAGTATCTTTGAACCGATAACGGACACAAATGGAAATGTGGTTGGGAAGAGAGTGAATGATCCCAAAACAGTATACGATCCCAATATAATTTCTAATGAAAAAATGTATAATTGGGGAAAAGCAGCATTAGAGCCACAGATACAGGCTGGAAACGTGAAAAACGGGATAGTTAAAGGAGAACTAAATGGGCTGAAATTTGTGGGGTTCGTAGATGAAAAAGGGAACATAAAGAACTTTTATCCTGCTTTTTAATTAATATCGGAGGAGAGATATGATGTACAAAATTTTGACAACAAAAGCTGAAATAGATAGATTAGTCGAATCTTATTTCTGGATTATTGATTTTCCGAGAGCTTTAACATACTTCGGAGATCATGAGAGATATGGTTATGGTTCAGGTCCACTGGAGGTACAATTTTCATCCTATCATATGCCAGAAGAGGAAGAGTATATTGGTGATCAGAAAGTGTGTTTTATTGGAGAGCCTCCAGCATACGATGAAGATGTAATGGCAGTGATGGAGCATGATGAATTTTATAACTATTTGATGATTTACAGTGAGAAGTACGTGGAGGAGCACCCAGAAGCTAAACAGGAGATTTATAATTTATTAGATATGGTAAAAAAAAGATTGGATTTACATTCTTAACTCACTGATTGTGAATCATAAATCATTTGCGAGGAACAACGAAAGTTCGTTTATCTTATACGTCCATAGTATTCATAGTCCAAGTATTGGGTGTACAGTTGGGAAGATATGAAAGCACTAAAAACGTTGCCGTATGACCCCGATTGATGTTATAAAAATCCGAAAGCTCTTCCCACCTGAATATTGTGAGGAACGAGCTTTTTTGTATGCAGAAAATAAACCAAAGAAGGTGAGAGGACAGCAAATAGAGGTGCTGAATAAATTATTGTAGGCTATATTGATATGATTACATCCGCCTATCCGTTGTATTAAAAAGATTGGAGATACGAACATGATTAAATACAGGTATACAATCGAATATAAAGAAGATTTCAACGAAGTTATCGTGGACCTAGGCATCGATTCATCATTAAAGAATGGTTATCTGATTAGTAATTCTTTGGGATCGGATATATTTGGAGACTTCGCCACGATCCAGGAAGAGATCGGAAACTTAATCGAATTACTGAAAGGGGAAATAACGTTATACGAAGGTGGAGGGAATGTGAACTTAATAAGATCTGACCAGTCTTTTACAACTTTTGAAGATATCTTTGCAGAAGAAGATGAAGAGGACAGTATATGTGAAATTGAGACGTTAGAATATGTAAAGATACTATTGTTATGGGCAAAAGAGAACTTTCAGTATAAAAGCCAGCGAGGCGTTATCTTGAAAGAAGAAGGGCAAGTAGCATTAGAGTGGTTAAACGAAAAATATATTGAGGTTTTAGTTTTGGGTCAAAAGATCGAGCGTATCAATTTGAAATTGATTGAATGAATTGTATGAACAATAGATCCGTAATATTTTGCGGAGAAAAGTGAAAATTTTCATTGCTCAAAAGTTACGGAAAAACGTGTGCGAGTCAACGGTTAATACTATATCAAGTAAGTAATTAATAGATCCATTACATATACCTAGTTTGTTTCACTAAATGCGCGTAAGAACCAATTCATCTGCAATACTCAATGAGTTTCCCAATGGAATAACATCAAGAACGCGAAATTCACAATATAAGGAATATTAAAAGACAAAAAAGCCTAACCCCTCAGTATCTTGAACGAGGAATTTGGCTTATGGTCTTCAGCTTAAACAGTCGCGTCCGATGGGTGATTAAAATAATGATTTATTTATCCATGTATAATTAATGAATTTTAACATTTGCCCATTCATTTCAAATTCTTTATCACTAGTTTCTGTATGCTCGAATCCGTTTTGCTCTAAAACTTTTTGAGATGCTATATTGTTGGTGGTTGTTTTTGCCTTAACTTCTTTTATATCTAAATCAACTATTGTATTGAGTAATAATTTTAATGCTTTTTTAGCAACACCTTTTCCAGTGTGGATTTGTCCCACTCTATAGCCGAGAAATCCTATTTTATCGGAATCAATATCAACTAAATTTATTCTTCCAAGAATAGAGTTATTTTCATCTTTTATTAAATAAAAAAAGGAGAGTCCTTTGACTTGTTCAT
The DNA here is from genome assembly GCF_014842675.1 of Paenibacillus sp. CFBP 13594. Taxonomy (NCBI): domain Bacteria; kingdom Bacillati; phylum Bacillota; class Bacilli; order Caryophanales; family Paenibacillaceae; genus Paenibacillus; species Paenibacillus sp. CFBP 13594. Next base: position 245,583 of record NZ_JACYVQ010000005.1, on the reverse strand, counting down.
CAAGCAGAGATTCATTCCTTACTTTAAAAACCTCAGGTATGTAATAATCATCTCCTCGAGACGGTACCATTTCCTCGAAAAAAATTCTGTTTTCAATTTCGAATTCATACAAGCTTTCAATATCTGTGTCTTTTAACTTCTCTATTACTATATTCATGAATCTTTTCCTCCAATCAACTTTAAAGGCTAAATACTAAGAATCCGCTTCTATAAACTATAATCTGCACTACGATATGTGTTTGTTCTAATTCCGCATTTTGTATATGTCGAAAAAACATTGAAATTATTGCAATTAAGTTTTTGTACATCAAGTATAACATCCTATTTCGTTATTCAACATCGCCCCTTGAATCGACTGTATTCCCTGTGACGAAGGCTTGTTTTTTAGCACGAAACATCTCAGAAAAGGAAGTAGCTTTTACAGTATGGCCCCGATTGGCAGGAAGAGGAAAATGTTTTAACCCAACTTTACAGGAAAATAGTTTCTCAATATATGGAAGAGCATAAGATTACAGATGTGAGGGTTGTCAGAAGCTTTGATCGGTTAAACTTTGGTTTTTGAGAAGAGTTATCGGATGGGAGTACTTATGTTTTCATACAAAAAGAAGTAAAATAGCCTCCTTACAATATGTACAATTATGGGTTGGATGTACATACTGTAAGGAGACACTTGACACGTCCGCAAAGAAACATAACGAATCAGGAAATCTTTACTAATCCCTTATACGAAATTAAGAAACCTCTAGTAAGAAATGGAGCTGCAACTGCCCTAAAAGATCTTGGCGGAAATAGGGGGCCGACTCTCTAAATGAGACTTTGTAGGCTTGGTAAGACTAAACGAACTGAATAAGAAAGCCCAAAGATGAAGGTGACACACTGCGTAAGTAAGTGAAGCTGATCCATGGAGAAGCCTACTGCAACTTCTTATCCGGATAGACAGAAAAGCTTTGATTGGTAATCAAAAACAATCGCAATGAGTACTGTGTTATTAGAAATTCCTAATCGGGTGTGAAGTAATAGCATTCCAAAGTTGCTGACAATAGGGACTTTCTTAACTCCTAGGTTTGAATTTATTAACTGCAATCAACAAATCATTAAAACCAGGTTGATTAGTTTTAAACCAGTTGATATTTTTAGGACCAATAAAGAAAATTTCTTGATTCTCTAAAATCGAAATATCTTCGAGAATAATGTAACCTTGGTTAAATTTATCTCCTATTGTTGGAATTGATGACACAAGTAATTTATTATTAAAAGTTATTTTAAGAATCAATAAAGGCTCATATTGATACTTTTCAAGGTAGATCCAATGGTAGGTTTTGTGTTTCCTTTCCGTAAAACTAAGAATTGAACTCATAAAAATAAAATATGTAATAAAGACAATAATAAAATATAAAGTTGAAAACTCGAAGATATTATTATTCAATAGATAAGTAAGAAATGAAGTAATTAACGTAGCCAATAAAGTTCCAATTGCTGACAAGGTTACAATCTTAGTTATCAATCGGTAAAGATTTTTCTTAGGTGTAAATAAAATTCTTTCATGTTTATTTGATGATAATAATAATATTAAAGAAGTAACACCTACTGGAGAAAGAAGAAAAATTAAAATGGACAACCAGTTATCTTTTAAAGGTTCGAACAATATAATTCACCACGTTTCAATTTTTCTTGTTAAAAGATATATCGGATTTGACTTCAAAGAACTTAAACTCCAATTAAGATTTTAGGACGTTTTAATTGACTTCCAATCTTTGATATTGTTAAAACGTTCTAAAGCGGTAAATTAGTAACTGTAAGCAAAATATGATTTATCTCACTTAGGAGGAACATTCATAATTCTGTCGAATTTAATGTCTGAAGGAACTTAATTTACTATTATAGTGAGGAGTGTACCAATGAATACAGGTAAGAATCAGATAATTTCATTTATTAACCTAAAAGGTGGCGTAGGAAAAACTTCAACCGCCATTAATATTGCAGATGTTTTTTCGAGAGATGGAAGCAAAGTTTTAGTTATTGACATGGACCCACAGTTTAATGCAACTCAAGCTTTGTTGAATCATCAATTCAGGCATCATAGAAAAGAAATTGAGGCTGGTTTACTAAATGACACTCTTGAAGAGTTAAAAGAGAAATATGAAGAAATCTCAAACACTACATATGAAGAATCTACAGATGATCAACTTAGTCAAGATGAGAATTATAAAAAAGAAATATCATCACAACTAATATACAATAGATTAAAGGAAAAAAGAGTTACAGTAAGAACACTGTTTACTCATGAAGGCATAGTTGATCCACTACAGAATCCATCTTTAATTTATAGTATAAAAAACAATTTAGATTTAATTCCTGGTGACCTTGATTTGTTCGAATCCTTATATGGTGACACTAGTGGAAAACACAATGTTCTAGAAGATCACATTCAAGCCTTCAAACTTAGAGAAGTATATGATTATATCATCATTGATTGCCCCCCTAACTGGACAATACTTACCCAAGCTAGTTTGTTTGCTTCAGACTATTACATAATTCCAAGTAAGGTAGACTTATTTTCAAGTGTAGGTATCGGCCTATTAGAAAATTTAGTGAAATCAACTTTTTATGAAAATCACGAGAAAAAATCAGCCATCTTAAGGATGTACAGTATGTATAGAAGAGATTTAAATCGTACGACTATTAGATCGTTAGGAGTATTGTTTACATTAACACATGATATGCCAATAGCCAGTAAACTGAAAGAAAGGTTGCAGAGAACAATACCTCAAATTTTTTTCGAGACTGAAATACCATATCAATCGTCAGTACCTTTGAAGTTCTCATTATATGATGAAAGTGGTAGTAAACACGAGGCTTTGAAAAATTCTGTGTCAAGAGCAATTGTTGAAATAAAAGCAAAGATATTGCAGTTGGAGGAAGAAGATGGAGAAGAAAAATGAGAAAAAGAGAGACTTTATTGGAGAATTGAGTGTAATTAACAAAAACAAGTTCTCTCTTCAACAAACCCAAAGTTTGTATTTAGGCATCTTATATGAACTTATATTAAACAAAGAGATTTTTCCTAGAAACAAAGATTTGACTTCTTTTATAAAAGAAGTATTTAAAACGGAGTTTAACGAGTATTTATTTAAAGCTAGGCCATATTTAGCATCTAGGTTGCTGAAGCATGTGTTTGAACAGTATGACTCGTTAATGATTTCAGCTTCTATAAAACTTGTAATATTATACTTGCAGCAAGAAAAAACAGAAAATAATTCGGATTTAAGAGGAAAAAAATCTATAAACAACATAGAAGACGATGTGGTAGGGTGGTTTAATTCAGTTAGTAAAGGAAGTAATGAAAATTGAGTAGTTTAATTAGTACAATGGAACAAGAGTTTGAAAAGTTACAACAAATGGATGGGATGAAGATTGAGTTCATTGAAAAAAATAAGGTTCTCATGAGGAAGATTTTTGGATATATTTTTGTGCTAAATTATCTGAAGAATAAAGCTGAGACAAAAAGATATTTTAATATTGAGTTTCATATGACATTTTCATTATTATTGGAATCAATCTATGCGCTTTTATCTGGACAATGTCGAGCGGCGCTACTTTTACTCAGATCAGCACAAGAAGCAAATTATAAGTTCGTACTGGAAAGAGAAAGGCAGTTAATGTTAGATAAAGATCCGACTATCTTATTTGAATCTTTAGATTACAGATTTGGAGAAACAAAAAGGAAATTTGCCGAAGATTTACATCGTTGTTTAGATGACAATAAATTTAAAGAGTACTTTACTTCACTAGATAGAGGGTTAACTTTATACAAAGAATTAAGCGCTATTGTTCATTCAGGCACTAAATCCTTACCTGTAATTAGTGTTGAATATTTTTCCCATCTACATGAAGAAACAATTATAGACAGTGCTAAGTTTTTTGAGTTATTTATTTCTGTTATGAATAATATTTTTATATTAAATTATTTTATGTTACGTGAGAGTCTGCAAAAATGGGATTACTATTCTCTTTACAACTTATTAAATCTTTTACATGGGGATAAAAGGACTAAAACTTTAATTTCGATTGTGAAGCATAATTAGTTTATTCAAATCTCCAGGTTAGTAAGTATGTACTGGGAATTTGTGTGTAAAGAAAGAAACTTAGCAAGTGTCTCCTTAACATTGACCGCAATAGACGGCTGGCAATAATTTTCAACTTAAGTTGAGAGATGAATTTTTAGTTATTAAAAAATTATAGTTATAAGCTTTTAGTTCTATCCACAGTAGACTAAGAAATTTAGCGCATTTCCCGCTAAATCCCCATCTCACCTCATCCCTTGATGTACAATCTTCCTGAGGTGACCTTACCATGAAGGATAACATGTCAAACCTGATCGAGGATTTGTTTCACGGGAACCTGCGGTTGGACGAGTCGATTCATCCTGAGCACTCCGAATATCAGGAGATCAATCGTCAAATATCAGACCTCATGCAGGCCTACAAAACACATCTTACCGAGAATGAATACGATGCTTTGGAGCAACTGATAGACTTGATCGGACAATCCACGTCCATGTATGTGGAAGCGGCGTTTGAACAAGGTTTTCGCACAGGCGGTAAACTGATGATTGAGGTTTTAGCCAAACCGTGAATATCTATCTACCTTATAAGTCAGCAGACAATACAAAGCAATTCAAAAAATCCCCTTCTCCATAACCACCGATCAGGCTGGCATGGGGGAGGGGATTTTGCTTTTAAATTATTCTTTTATTTTATTACCTACCACTTACAGCGCACCAATATTCTTACCCGCTGGCGTACCCGAACCAATCAAATCACTGCCACCCGCAAGCTTGAGGAAATTGCCCAGGACAGGCGTGCCGTCCGCGCTACGTGTTACCGAAGGCACGAGGGAGACAAAGTCGGCTGCGCTGGCGAGCAGGCCTTTGGCGTTCTCGCTTTTTTTGTTCTTCCACCAGACGTTGGTGCTGCTGACGTCGGTTCCGCTTGTTTTGTCACTGGCGCCGCCTTGGAAGGACAGGTTGTTGGTGAAGATATGGGTGCCTACATCAAAGGCAAAGTTGCTTTGCCCATTGTTCCAGGAGGTGTTATTTTTCATCTGGATCGAACCGGGATTGCTGTTGTAGGTGAAGCCGTGCTTTTTATTATTAAACGCAATGCTGTTCTCAACGATATGATTCACTGCAATCTTCTCGCCGCCCAGCTTGAAGCCGTTACCATCACTGTTGGAGGTAGAAGTGCCGTCTGCGGTTGCGCCATTGGCGTAGGCGATGCTGTTGCGGATCGTTACCGCGCCGATGGCGCCTGTGTCCGTTTTGCTATAGAGATCCCAGCCATCGTCCACGTTATAGGCGGCAATACAACCGTCGAAGACATTGCCCGGGCCAACGGTCAATTTGGCTGCAAAACCGTCTGCATCCTCGCCGTCATCCGGGTCATAGTTATTGTGGGAGTAGGAACGAATCACTTCATTATATGCAGGCCATTCACTCTTGGCGGCTGTGGAAGCATAACGTCCCATTTGAATACCCGTATCCCGATTGTGATGAGCTTCGATCTGCTCCAGACGGTTGTAACTGCCTCCGATGAAGATACCGTTATCGCCTGCACCCTTCACCTCAAGCCCTTTGACGAACCAGTAGTCTCCGAACATTTGCAGCCCGCGGTTGGTGGAAGCGAAGGCTTGAGCGGAGAAATCAAAGACCGGTTTTTCCGATCCATACGCCACCAGGTTTTTACGTTGGCTCGATGTGCCGCTGTTGCCACGTTCAATGGTAATGGTCTGGGAGAAGTTATAGGTACCGCCGCGTAGATAGATCGTTTTGCCTGGTGCGATCTGGGTCAATGCGTTAGCCAGTGACGTTGGACTGTTCAGTGTTCCCGGATTGCTGGCTGAGCCGCCAGGAGACACATACAGATCACCCGCAGCAAGTGCGATATTCGAAGTCGCCACCGATTCAGAGGGATTTTGCAAGCTGCTCTCGATCAGTTCCTCAGCACCGGCCGATCCACCACCAATTAATAATAGAGGGAACGCGGCACTCAGACAGATATGGGCCATTTTGGATTTGAGGGAGCGTTCCTTCAGAGAACGTGCAGATCGTGCAGATACATGAGTGGATGTGGATGGGAATAATTTCATTACGTAAGCCTCCTTGGTTAATTGGGAATAGAATGAAGAGCATGTGGTAGCCGTGTACCAGACCGTTACCTATGAGATAGGTCATGCCGGCTGGTTAGATGTAATCTCTAGGACACAGCTTTATGGTAAATGTTGTAAGCGTTATCATCAATAATCATCTGATCAGATGGAGGTACATGCAGGCAGGTCAGGCCTGCAAGCTTCCAATGCCTGTAATATCACGTGAATTATGTAATCTTTCCATTGGGTGATAGCTCTCATTTAACGAAGAATCATCTGAAATGAACGTAGAGAAGTACGCTTTTCCATCCTCAAAGTACCAGTTTTACTTATGATCCACTCCTATGAACTTCATTCAACCTAAAATAAATAGCAGCCTACATCCTGAAGTGGAGATTATACTCAAACTAGTCATGAAAAAGCCCTGATAGCAGCTGCAACTGGCAACTTGACGATCAGGGCTATGTTTAATTCAGAACGGAATCTGCTTACTCAAAATACTCAAATGTACTAACAGTGTCAGATTTATCAGTCTAAACGCTGTCCAGCTGCTTTAATATCCGTCCGTCTCACGACTCTGTTTCTTCGCTTGCTCCACGCTTGGTTCATGTTTCGGTTGGACCGTTGCACTATCATCGGTTGGCACAGAGGCCAACCCTTCAGAGACGCGACGACCATAATCTGCATCGGCTTGGGTGAAATAAGAGATCATGCGCTCCCGGATATCCGGTTTGCATTGTGCCAACGCGCCGACCATGTTGCTGATTAGCTCATCCCTCTCCCAATCCTCGAATGCCCGGTACGTATCTCCTGCCTGACCAAAGTCATTTGTACGCTCAATCTTCTCACGAACAAGTCGGCCTTCCACCAGTGGTTCATGTTCCTTGCCACGTGGAGCCGCTTCTTTTAACCCACCAAGGGAGGAGGGTTCATAGTTCACATGCGGATTCTGACCCGGCGCACGATCCACTTGATACTGCATCTGTCCTCCGCTCTGATTCGTGGCTACCCGATTTTTCGGTGCATTCACAGGCAGTTGCAGATAGTTCGCACCAACCCGGTGACGCTGGGTATCCGAATAGGAGAAGGTCCGTCCTTGCAGCAGTTTGTCATCTGAGAAATCCAACCCGTCCACCAAGACACCTGTCCCGAACGCCGCTTGCTCCACTTCATTGAAATAATCCTCGGGATTGCGATTCAATGTCATTTTACCCACAGGTAGAAAAGGAAACTGCTCCTGCGGCCACAACTTGGTCGGGTCCAGCGGGTCGAAATCCAACTCCGGATGCTCGCCGTCATCCATCACTTGAACGCACAGCTCCCATTCGGGATAGTCCCCTTTTTCAATAGCGTGATACAGATCCAATGTCGCATGGTTGAAGTTCTGCCCCTGAATCTCGCTCGCGTCTTTTTGCAGCAGGTTGCGTATCCCTTGATTGAGCGGTTCCCAGTGATATTTGATGAGCACGCCCGTGCCTTCCTGATTGACCCATTTATATGTATTAACACCCGACCCTTGCATCTGCCGATAATTCGCTGGAATGCCCCATGGAGAGAAGAGGAATGTCACCATATGGGTAGCTTCAGGACTTAGCGATACAAAATCGAAAAACCGCTCCATATCCTGTGCATTGGTCAACGGGTCTGGCTTGAAGGCGTGTACCATATCCGGGAATTTAAGCGGATCGCGAATGAAAAAGATTTTCAGATTGTTACCCACCAGATCCCAGTTGCCGTCTTCAGTATAGAATTTTACAGCAAATCCGCGCGGGTCCCGCAGTGTCTCCGGTGAATGTCCGCCATGTATAACGGTAGAGAAGCGAACGAACACGGGCGTTAGTTTGCCTTTTTCCTGAAATAGACGTGCACGTGTGTACTTCGATACTGGTTCACTCCCGGCTGTTCCATACGCTTCAAATATGCCATGAGCGCCAGCACCGCGGGCATGGACCACACGTTCCGGAATACGTTCGCGGTCGAAGTGAGTAATCTTTTCGAGAAAATGATAGTTCTCCAGCGTAGTCGGTCCCCGGCTGCCAACAGTTCGTACATTCTGATTGTCCGTAATGGGATGACCTTGTCGATCCGTTAATGTCTCAGGGTCTTTGTCTGAGGAATGCTCTGATTGTGAAGACTGATGATTCATGGAGTGGAGCACCGCCTTTCCTTAAAGTGGATTCCTGTATATATTTTCCCTGAAAATTGGTTCTATACATTAAACCTCGCAAATAATCTCGTAAAAAAAGCTTGTCACCCGCTTCATCGCGTGAGATAATTAACTTTTGCCCTGCGGCCTTTTTTGAACGGAAAATGAAAGAGGACCGCGTCTAAGAATGGAGGCTGACCTAGGATTGTCTACACAACGTTATCCTTTTGCATATGATCCGGCTGAACCTTTTGTATCCCGTCTCGGGGAATGGGTTGCCGATGTTTTTTACGATATTTTGCCAGAGTTCGGCTTCGAGGTACGGGATGAACAGATTTTTATGGCGTACCAGCTCGAACGGGCCTATGGAGATAAAAAGACCATTATGGCTGAGGCCGGTGTCGGAACAGGCAAGACGTTAGTCTATCTGCTCTACGCGGTCTGTTATGCACGTTATACGGGCAAACCGGCGGTGATCGCCTGTGCCGATGAGTCCTTGATTGAACAGCTTGTGAAGCCCGGTGGAGATATTGCGAAGCTGGCTGCACATCTGGACTTGGAAGTGGACGCACGTCTGGGCAAGTCACCGGATCAATACGTCTGTCTGAACAAACTAAGTGCGATGCGATTTGCGGATGAAGATGCGCCTGTTATTGAAGAAGTACATGAGAGTCTGCCGGATTTTGTGAATACGCCGGGTACACTTCAGGCCTTCCATCCGTATGGTGACCGCAAACAGTATCCACATCTGAATGATCGTCAGTGGAACAAAATCAACTGGGACCCGTTCCAGGATTGTTTTGTTTGTCCAAAACGTCAACGTTGCGGCCTGACGCTGTCGCGTGACCATTACCGTCGTTCCAAAGACATCATCATCTGTTCCCATGATTATTACATGGAGCATGTGTGGACCTATGATGCGCGCAAACGCGAGGGCCAACTGCCACTCCTGCCTGATCACAGTTCAGTTGTATTTGATGAAGGACATTTGCTGGAAGAAGCAGCCCTGAACGCACTGAGCTACAAGCTGAAACACCGCATTTTCGAGGAACTCGTCACTCGCCTGTTAGAAGGAGAGATTCGTGAATCCCTCGCGGAGTGTGTGGATGAAGCGATTGAGAGCAGTGAGCGACTGTTTGCGTTGCTGGATACGTATACGGTCGCGATCCCTGGTTCGGAACGGAAAGAAGTTCGGGTAGAGCCGCCACTGCTACGTGAGATTGAACGTCTGACGAGTGTGCTGGATGCAATCGGTGAGGAACTGGTATTTGAGAGCGGATTGTTCTCGCTGGATGGTTACCAGATGCGTGTCGTGGAAGAACATCTCGATATGATTCAGTCTGCGCTTGCCTTGTTCCGCAAGGAAGATGGTTACATCTGTTGGGCGGAAGAGAGCGAGGATGAGACGACCTTATCGATCATGCCGCGCACCGTGAAGGAAATGCTGAACGAGCGTGTGTTCAACACAGGTATTCCAATCGTGTTCTCCTCTGCCACGTTATCTGTGGACAGTTCATTCCGTTATGTGGCGGACAGCCTGGGCATTGATGATTTTGTATCATTCTCGGTGGCTTCCCCGTATGATTATGCGGACAAAATGAAGATGAAGATTACCGATGAAGCTATACCGGGTCACCCGGAGAACGAAAATCGCTTGCGTGATGCGGTGTCGTTGCTTCAGGAGAGTGGGGGACGTGCGCTGATTCTGTTCCGTACGATGGAAGAACTACGCGCGTTCAAGCAGGACATCGTTCATGTACCTGAAGCAGAAGGTTTGCGCTTTATGTATGAGGGCGACCGGGAGATTAGTGATTTGATTGCGGCGTTCCAGCAGGATGAGGAGAGTGTGCTATGCTCCGTTAATCTGTGGGAAGGACTGGACGTTCCAGGTCCGTCATTATCCAATGTCATGATCTGGTCGCTTCCGTATCCACCACAGGACCCTGTCTTCAATGCAAAACGCAGTGCGTCGGCAGCGCCATACGAAGAGATCGATCTTCCGTATATGCTCTTGCGTGTGAAGCAAGGTCTCGGACGTCTGATTCGGACAAGCACGGATTCCGGTTCCGCGGTCATTCTCGATGAATCGCTGTATACCAAAAAGGAAGCCAAAGACCGCATTGCGGCCCTGCTTCCTGAAGGTGTGGAATGGACAACCCTGACACACTAACCAGCTTACGTTAAATGTTCTTGATTTATTTTCGATGATAAGGTTTCTTGCCAAAATAAGTTCTTGTTCTCTGCGGATTCACCATCCGTATGTGAGCAAGAGCTTATTTTTTGTTTTGATGGTTCCTTCAATGTACTTCTCTTCCCTTTTTTTCGAGGGGTTTTCCCTCGCTCCTCGCTACCAATCGCTCCAACATTCTAACGAACCTACCGCACCTTATTAGGGTGATAATGAAGAGATGTAAATTCTAACGAATCTCAGTAACGTTATCCCGCCGAAAATAGCTCTTAAGCCTGTAAATCGACCGAATTTGGAGAAATAACGTCGCTGTGATTCGTTACACGTCAGACCTGCGCAAATAGGAGCGAATAGCGTGTGTCAGGTTCATTAGAACCAATGACCAATGAGCGCTAATAAGGGAGGGCCTCTGTCATGCTCATGACTTATGGGAGATGGAAGCCCCTTTTTGATGTGTACAGATTTATGCTGTGTTAAAAAATACCCATGCTCAGATACCGTTCCCCGGTATCCGGCGCAATGCAGAGCACGCGGTGCCCCGGCCCCAGTTCCTTCGCAATGCGAAGGGAGGCCCACACCGAAGCCCCGGAGGAAGGGCCGAGCAACAGCCCTTCCCGGGCAGCAAGCTGCCGCATCGTATCCAGTGCGTCCTCATCGGACACCTGGATGATGGCATCCCACACGTCGGTATTCAGGATGTCCGGAATGAACCCCGGACTTGTACCGACGAGCTTGTGTGGTCCGGGCTCGCCACCGGACAACACCGGAGAACCTTTGGGCTCCACCGCATAGATACGGATATCGGGTAACTGCTTACGCAGTTCTTCCCCGGTGCCAGTAATGGTTCCGCCGGTCCCCGCCGTAGCGATAAAGGCGTCCAGCCTGCCTTCCATCTGTTGCATAATCTCGGGAGCAGTCGTAATCCGGTGAATATCCGGGTTTGCCTGATTTTCGAACTGCTGCGGAATGAAACTTCCCGGAATGTCTGCTTGAAGTTCTTTCGCTTTGCGAATCGCACCAGGCATCCGCTCTGCAGCAGGGGTGAGCACCACATCTGCGCCATAGGCTTTCAGAATGTTGATGCGCTCCTTGGACATATTGTCCGGCATAATCAGAATGGCTTTATATCCTTTGGCGGCGGCATTCATCGCAAGACCAATCCCGGTATTGCCGCTGGTCGGTTCGATAATGGTTGCGCCGGGAAGCAAGTGTCCCGCAAGTTCAGCCTGAACGATCAGGTTATAGGCGGCACGGTCTTTGACGCTGCCACTTGGGTTGAAGTATTCCAGTTTCACGTATACATCAGCGGAGTCGCTGCCTGTGAGTCTGTTCAGTTTAACGGCAGGTGTCTGGCCGATCAGTTCGGTTACATCTGCGGCAATGCCTGTATGTGCGGGTGTTTGTTTAATCGAATGTGTATTCAAATCCATGAAGTACAGCTCCTTGATTGATAAGACGTTGAGAGTATATCCGGTTGAAACTATATCATGCCTTATTGGAATGGTTGGATATCTCTATTCCATCTTAATGAACACAGCTAGCGGTGGTCAACCCGTTCAATTGTCAAACCTGTTGTGTCGGATCCATCTGCAGATGGCGACTCAGCTCTTTTTTGACCTCATTGCGTGCAAATGTCCAGAGCATATAGAACCGTTGCGTGTATCCCCTGCACATATAAACGGTTTCAATGCCATCCTTTCCCCGCGTTTCCTCCAGAACTTTTACTCCACGGGTTCTCATCTGTTTGCGCAGTCCCAGCATCTCCTTAAGTACTTCATTCTGAAGGCGGGTGAGCGACAGGATATAGACCTCGGGCATTTTCAGAAGCAGCGTATCCAGCGTTCGAATATCCCGTTCTAGTACATCCAGCAAAAGTGTACGCACAACCATCCCTTTGATCAGACGATGATCTTCATCCGCAGGAGTTGGGGCTGAAGTGGAAGAGGAGGCCATATAGTCACTTCCTTAGCCATAAATATATCGTTCTAATTAAGAACAAATGTTCCTGTTTGTAGTATAGTCAGCATATTCCTGAACCATGCAGGTTTCAACCTGAAAATATTTACATTCTCTCTTCAAGGCAGTTTGAATCATTTGAAAACCTTTATGAGATAAGGCACATAGGCAATTTCACATTATCGAAATGAAAAACATGGAGGAGACGTTACTCACCGTGTTTAGAGTTTGTTTATAGTAGCTCGTTATAATATCTGTAAAATTTGAAACCACATCGAAAGGAGTTCTAATATTCAAGAATACATATTCCAATGGAATGTACGTCTGATGAAAACAAGACCAAAGTAGTAGATTAGCTCTCAAATAGATATGTAGGTTGTTTAGAAGGGGATCGAACTGGATGAAACAGAGTATCGTACTAAAAAAGGACGAACGGAAGGATGATAGTGATGAATAAGCGCTTACTGCAGCCTAAAAAAGTGATAACGATGTTAATTGTGGTTGCTTTAATATTTGGAGGATATCCAGGGTTTCGGGCGTTGGGCGTTGAACGAGCCTATGCGGCGAGTGGAACATGGGTAGATGTGGGTGGAACCGGAAATACATCAACACAGGCGGAGAATATTACGTTGGTCTTTGATCGGGAAGGTACACCGTACACCGTATTTAAGGATGGAACCAAAGGCGGGAAAGCAACGGTTCTAAAATACGTTTCTGGATCATGGCAATACGTGGGGCCTGCCGGTTTCTCTACTGGGGTGATACATAACACCTCATCGCTCGCATTTGATTCTCATAATACTCCATACGTAGCTTATCAGGACGGTAATAATGGAAGTAAAGCAACAGTTATGAAATTTAACGGAGAACAATGGGAGATTGTGGGGAACTCTGGCTTCACAGCTGCGGAAGCTGTATTTGTTTCCATTGCATTTGGCCCAGGTGATGTTCCATATGTCGGATATCGGGATCGTTCTGTGAACGATAAAATAACGGTTAAGAGATTGAATACGAATCTGTGGGAGACTGTGGGCTCAGTCGGATTTACAACAAATAATGCTTCTGGATTATCTCCAATAGTGTTTGATGCTGCGGGAATTCTCCATCTTGCTTACACAGATTCAACGAATAGAAAAGCAACTGTAATGAAGTTTGCAGATGGTTCATGGAAAAATGTAGGGAATGCAGCATTCACAAAAGATGCAGCATCTTATCCGTCCCTAGCGTTTGGTCCGAACAATGTACCTTATGTTGCATTTCAAGACGGTTTCAACAGTAATAAAGCAACTGTAATGAAACTTAACGGCAGCCAGTGGGAAGTGGTAGGGAATGAGGGATTCTCATCTGGAATGCTAAATAGTATGTCACTTGCTTTTGATCCTCAAGGTATTCCGTACACCGCTTTTAAAAATCTACCGAGTAATGGCATGATGATGCAACAAGGTGTAATGATGAAATTAGACGGGGATCAGTGGACTGTCGTTGGAGGAGAGCCATACTTCACAGGTTCGATAAACGAATCTTCACTCGCATTCGGCCCGAACGGAATGCCATATGTTGCATATGCAGACGCTACGAAAAGTAACAAATTGACAATTAAGACACTCTCTACAGATCATTCAGTGACCTATAATGCTAATGGTGCAATTACTGGAAGTGTTCCCGTAGACAACAACAAATATCAAAAAGATGCAACAGTAACCGTGTTTGACAACACTGGAGAACTGGTATGGGAAGATCATCAGTTCACGGGATGGAATACAGCGGCAGATGGTAGCGGAACTAGCTACAGCGTAGCAGATACATTCTCCATGAACGATAGTGACGTTACGTTATATGCACAGTGGCAACCACTTTATGTGAATATTGGTTTTGAATCTAATGGTGGTTCGGAGGTAACTGCTCAAAAGGTGAGCTATAACAGCCCAGCAGTTGTTCCTGATGCTCCGCAGAAAGCAGGTTACACGTTCTCTGGCTGGTATCGGGACAGCCAGTTGCAGCAGGTTTTTGATTTTACGACGAATCTTACGCAAAATATTACACTACACGCGAAATGGAAATCATCGACAGCAACACTTTCCAGCCTGGTAGTGAGTTCGGGTCAGTTGACACCTGATTTTTCTGCAGATGAACTCGATTATCGCGTTGATGTTGAATCTGACGTGACAAGTCTAAACGTGTCCTTGGGTAAAGCAAATGAAGGACAAGTCGTACAGGTAACAGGTGTTACAGATGAAACCGTCACAGATGGTATATACACATACACAGTTACGGATCTAGTATACGGCTCAAACCTTGTAAACATTAATGTTCAGGCGGAGGACGGCACTAGTAACGACTATAAACTTAATATCAATCGAATTGACATCACCAATGCCAAATTGAGTGAAATAGCTCTACCTTCGATCATATTATCTCCGATATTCAGCCCGGAAGAAGAGATATATGAAGCGACAGTCAGCAGTTCTGTAAGCACGACTGAAATTAGCGTTAAACCCGATCAAACGGGAGCCACAGTGAAAATTAATGGTATCAGCGGTAACAGTACAGTCGTGCAATTAGTCAGTGGTATGAACACAATTACGATCGAAGTAACTGCATTGGACGGAATAAGCAAGAAAACATATACGCTGAACATCAAGCGCAATAGTGATAGTTCAGGTGGATCGGGTGGCAATGGAAACTCAGGTGGTTCCAGTTCTGGTGGAAATAGTGTAAGTACACCAGTGACTAATCCCGTCGTAACTCCGCCATCCACAGGTGCTAAGGTGCTCGTGAACGGTAAAGCCGAGAACGCTGGAAGCTTAGCCACTACTGAAGTGAACGGGCGAAAAGTTGTAACCCTTACAGTGGACGCAGCTCTCATTGCACAGAAACTTCAAACCGAGGGGAACAACGCTATTGTGACGATCCCTGTGACAGGTAATGGCCAAGGAGATCTGGTTATTGGTGAACTGACGGGCCAGACAGTCAAACTCATGGCTGACAAACAAGCCGTATTGGTGCTTCAAACGGATATGGCCTCTTACACGTTACCTGCACAGCAGATTAATATTGAGAAGCTCGCGCAGCAACTGGGTGTGAATTCTGACAATTCCTTGGAGAACATCAAACTGCAAATTGAAATTTCACAGCCGACAGAAGCAGTCATGCAGACAGCACAATCAGCAGCTCAGCAAAAAGGATATACTCTTCTGGGATCACCAGTTGATTTCAAAGTAACAGCCACCTTGAATGGCAAATCCGTGAGTGTGGATAAGTTCAATAGTTATGTATCGCGTACGATTGTATTACCAGCGAACGTTGATCCAAATCAGATCACTACAGGTGTTGTAGTGGATACAGAAGGAACTGTGCGCCATGTACCCACAAAAATTACACAGGTCAATGGGATGTACCATGCACAGATTAACAGCTTGACCAACAGTGTGTATGCCGTTATCTGGCACCCGCATACCTTCACTGATGTAGCCCAACACTGGGCCAAGACAGAAGTGAATGATATGGGTTCACGTATGGTTATCGAGGGAATCACGGACACCACATTTGAACCAAACCGTGGAGTTACACGTGCAGAGTTCGCTGCCATTCTGGTACGTGGATTAGGATTAAAACCTGGAGTACGGGTTAACTCTTTCAAAGATGTGAATGGAAACGAATGGTACGCGGATGCTGTGACCACGGCGGCTAGCTATGGCCTAATCGATGGATATGAAGATGGAACATTCCGTCCACAGGCACAGATTACTCGTCAGGAAGCGATGGCGCTCATTGCACGCGCTATGACAGTGACTGGAATGGAAACAGCTACGTCTGCCGGGAACGTTCAGCAATGGTCTGATTACGCAGACGCTGAGCAAGTAGCAAGTTGGGCGAAGGATGCAGTAGCATCCAGCATCTCCACCGGACTGGTATCTGGACGTGGAAAAGATACCATTGCTCCGAATCAATCGATTACGCGTGCCGAAACAGCTGCAATTATACGTAGATTGCTTCAACAGTCTGGTCTGATTTAGAGAGCCCCAACTTATATGTACGAAATTAATGACTAATGAAACAGGCAGCGTGAGGTTATGCGTTGCCTGTTTTTTTGTGGATGAAATTAGAGTCTACTCAACTTTTATTGAAATTATTTTAGATCAAAATATATTTTTTTTATTTACAGAACATATGTTCTTATATTATAATTGGAAATAGCAAGTAGCAGGAAAGACGTGAACTATTAAGATCATTCCTCGTCTTTCTTTATTTTGCTGAAAGCAACAAACAGGACAAGCCTGCTCCAAAATAAGGTATAATTTATGGGTTTTGCAGGAAACCTAAGGCCATAAACCAAATAAGCCTTGCACCGCATTCTGCTACAGAAGTGATTACAAGCAATAAATTAAAGCAGTGAATTACAATAAGGATTTCAGAATGACTTGCCGCAACACAATGGCACCAGGTCAACGAGTAGAAGTAGCTTTATTTTAGCGAAAATGAGCAACAAAAAAGCCCCTGCCTTGGGCGGCGGGGCCTATGGAATACTGCCGATTCAGCGGCAGGTTTGATGATGTGTTCAGAAATTAAGCAAGATATTGAGGCTTTTCGTAGAACGCCTCTTTTTCAAGGATGACCTTATAAGGTCTTTCCTTGCCCTTCAGGGAGGGCCCAATGGTAGTTAGCGGTACGGCCGGCTTGTGGAAACGATCTTCTTCCTTGGGTTCCGGAACCGGTCGTGATGATTCGGGCGCAGAACTGAGGCGTACCTTTTTTTCGCTGCCCCAGCGCTTGCTTATTTTTTTCGTTTCCGGTTTCATTCCGGTTCGCCTCCTAACAAATCGTTGATGGCGTTGAACAGTTGACGATTCTGTAGGTCAATCTGCTGAAATACCGCCTCATCCGCTTCAATATGTCCAATAATGTGAACGGTGATTACATACCTCTTGGCTACAGGATAGCATAGCAGATACTCTTTCTCAAGGTAATCATCATACAGGTTAATCTTGATTTTATTCTCCCGGTAAGAATCAATCACCAGAATGCGCTTGGGATCATCCGGTTGTTTGTCGTCGTTAGCGGACAAGTCATACTTTCTCCCCGGTTCTCCAACATTACCACATAATTGCTCAATGTAACCACTGTCATCTGTACGGTATATGGCTGTGCCACGTACAGCGAATGGAGGATGAGAGACAAAGGCAGTACGCAAGGCATCGCTCATTCGCTCCAGCATCTTGGCATCTGCTTTGCGGGTACGCAGTAATTCCCTAAAGAACCGCAGCAACTTAAGCAGTTGTAACCTTGCTTCTCCCTCAGTGCGTTTATGCTCCTCAATGATGTTCTCCAATTCTGGATCACTCCAGCGTCCTTGTTCCTCAATACTGTCTGCGATTTTGGAACATGCCACGGACACGGCTGGTGCCCACTTTCCGTCAGAACGGATTTCATATACGAGTGGATTTAACCCCAGCAGATCTGTGGGCATACGCAATCCTTCGACCTTGGTTGTGTCCTTGATGTCTGTAATATCCTCAGGAAGAATGAAAAAAATACGTTTTCGTCCCAGACGACCCATAAACAGACCCATTTCCAGCATTGTATTATCCCGGACCGACGCGTAGTACTTCCCGCGAATTTTGGATATATCATCCGGATGAAAAATAAAAATGGCAAAGTCAGTCGTACGGACCTCTACTTCCAGATCGTCCATGGTATAGCTGCTTGGATTAAAAACCCCGGAATACCAAGGGGTAACTTCGGCTGAAAAACGTAAGTTTTCGTGTACTGCGGCTGCAATCGGCTTCGCTTCCAGCGAGCAGCCAATAAAGACTCTTGGCTTTAACGTTTTCATCAATCCGCCTCGCTTAAACGGTAGTGGGATTCAATTGTTATATTATACCATAAACAGCAGAGTAAGTCTGGAAACGTCTGAACTGGACAAAGAATAAGCCGATTACGTTTGCTATAGTGTATGTGTGAAAGGAAAATGATTCCTTTAAAAAGCGCAAGAAAATAAAAAAAGGCCCCAATTTGTCACAGTTGGGTGACTGACAGTTATTTTTGGAAGCTTTGGTCATAGAATAAAGGAGCAGGTTGCACCATTAGCAAGCATTGCTTATCCTGGTGTTGCCGTATGACTGCTGGAGCAGTCCAAAGGCTGCTTTATGCCTGTTTTTGAGGGGTCTACTGTTTAGACCCGGTCACGTTGGTGTTATATAATAGAAGAACAAGCAAGTTAGCTTTGGTGTTTAAACTGAATGAACTTGCAACTGCTGTAAGTTGGATTTACAATTTACACAGGAACGAAGAGTGCAGAACCCATCTGTAGAAGCGAAGCGTTCGCCTGAAAGCTTTTTGAATGAAAGCAGCTTCGGAAGCACAAGCGATCACCGGATTTTCCCCAGAGGGAAAATGGAATTCCAAAAATCCGGGGATAACCGCGATCAAAAGAGGGTACTGTAATCCAAGTGTAAGTGTACAATTAAATGTTCAAGCTTATGCATTGTAGTTATTTTTCAGTTTACACAGCTAACCACAACAGAACAGAAAGGATCAGGATACCATGAGTTCCCGAAGGACAATCTCCCCAAGGACGATCTGGAAACGTTACGATCTCTCATACACATAGCGCCCCTTGTAGAGTACACCAACCGGTTCAAAAAAACGGCTGACTCTGCGAAAGAGGGGATTGGAATGAATATTCGAAGGACGTACACGATGATTTCTTCCAGGCTTACCTTTTGCAGGGTACGGTCGGTATAAAAAACCAACCTACAAACTGCGAGGGAACCTGAATGAAGAGAACATCGTTAACCTTACAACACGTTAAAACAGAGGCGATCAAATTCGTCATTATGCTACTCGGTACATTTATTTTAGCTTTTGCTTATTATCACATTAACTTTCAGAATCATTTATCGGAGGGCGGATTTGTTGGTCTGGCCCTGCTCGGAAAATACGCAACAGGCTTATCACCTGCTATCGGTATGTTGTTATTGGACATTCCGGTCATGATCCTGGCTTGGTTCCTCAAAGGCTGGAAATTCATGATTCAGGCATTGCTTGGCGTCGGTGCATTTTCCCTATTCTATGACGGCTTTGAACGATACTCCACACTGGTATTGTCGTTTAACGGAAATCTGTGGATTCCGGCAGTTCTATCCGGTATTTTGACAGGGGTAGGCGCTGGGATCGTGCTTCGATTCGGTGGAGCGACAGGTGGAGACGATATTCTCGCCGTGCTGGTTAGCCGCTGGAAGGGATGGAAGCTGGGAACAGTTTTCTTTGTCAGCGATGCTTTTGTATTGGGATTGTCGCTTTTCTTTCTTCCGGTAAAAGAAACTTTATATACGATTCTGGCCGTATGGATTGCCAGCAAAGTCATCACGTACGTCGTTAGTGTTCCGGCTCGCGGAACCGTGGTTACAACTTCGGCTGTGAAATTGCCGATGCCATCGGCTACAGCCAAGGCAGTTAACGCTGCTGCTATTTCACAACGGACTACGGTGGCTAGAGGGGTATCCAATTAACCATACGTTTCAGAACAACCATAACCTGTATGCACATTCAGGTCTTGATAGTTAAAGTTCATACAAAATCCCTTTTGACTGCTCTTCAGCAGCAAAAGGGATTTTGTTGTTTTCCGATTCATTCAGGGTTTGATCGAAGAAGCAATCTGACCATCCTGATTATGGATAATCGCTCGAATATTTTGTTTGCTACTCAGTTCTTTGGCCTTATCTACAGCTTCTGCTTTAGTATCAAATGTGGACAGATAGGTAGACTTTCCTTCTTCCTTGATCGCCCAACCGGAGTCGGTAGGCACGACATGGATGTTATCATGACTTTTGGACGAAGAAACGGGCTCGGAATGACGACGATCCGTGGAAGACGACTTTTTAGGGTTGGAATTATCGGAAGAAGTTGTGGAGTCCGATTTTGAACTTTCCGGTGCGGGATGATTCTCATTCCATTCTTCCGCCTTAGCTGTCGCTATGGCAATCGAGCGTCCTTCCTCATACCCGTCATCGAGCAGAGCATTGGCAATCTCAATTGCTTTATGTCTAACACGTGGTTCCAGGTTCTTCATGGATACCGGATAATCCTGTTTGTTCCAAGGCATATGAACCCCTCCTATACAGTAATGGATTAGTTGTATATTACCCTGTGAGGGGAGGGATAAACGATGAACAGCCGAGGTCGTAAGTGCATTTACCGATGATCTATATAAATTGAAATAAACATTTACACGAAACGGAGAGGACAGAAAAAACCTGAAGAAACGAAGTGTTCGCCTTTATCCCCGGATTTACCCCTTTCTAAAAGGAATCAAAAAATCTGGGGATAACAGCGATCGGAAGGTTGTTCTGTCATCGGAGTGTCCAGTGTAAATATTCTTTAGTTCAACTTATATAGAAGGATCTCGTTCCTATACTTTTGCAAGCCAGAGGAGTATAATGCTGTCCATGAAAGAAATAAGTTCAATAACAGGAATATAAAGGAGTACATACATATGTTTAGTCTTAGCCTGGCAATCCCTATGCTGTTCACCATGCTGATTCATGCCGCAGACAGCTTGTCATACGCGCTCCGCCTCGGTGGATTACGCACCCGCAGAATCGCGTTGGCCATTTCATTGGCAGGTATCTTGTTGTTGGTTTCTCGAACCTCGAATATGGCCCAGGGTCCGATGGTAGGTAATCTAGTGGATACTGCAACACGTGGAACCAATCCACACTTTGCGGCGCAGCTGCACTGGTTAATGGGTGCGGCAACAATTGGAACGGCATTAGCCATATTGTGTTTTCCAACCATGGTGAAGCTCTCATCAAGAATGGTTGTACATTTTGAAGCAGCCGGTTCCATCCCTGCGATGGTTCGCGGTATGCTGAAGCGAAGCAAGATTAGAAATGCAACGTATTACATCACCCCGCCATCCTGGAAGATGGCCAAACGATTGGTACAACATGGGATGCCAAGACGGTTAATGCTGCTTAATGTAGCGGTAACCGCAATCTATACCACAGGTGTCCTGTCCAGCTTATACGCAGCGTACCTTTACCCAGGGCAGGCTGTAGCTGCATCCCAATCAACCGGGTTAATTAACGGAATAGCGACTATTTTGTTAACCATCCTGATTGATCCGCGGATTTCCCTGCTCAGTGACAAATCATTACGTGGCGAGATCCGTTTGGATCGCATGAATCAGATTTATGGTTGCATGCTCGTATCCCGTTTATTCGGTACACTGTTGGCACAGTTGTTATTAATTCCATTTGCGTATTGGATCGGTTGGATTGTAAGTATGATGTGACTTCTTCTTTCCTGAATTGTAGCCAGGCACTCTCTTGTACATCCTTTTGAAACAGCAAATGAGAGGGTGCCTGTGCAAAATGAATTGACGGAGTATTTGTGCTGTGATACTATTAGACCGAATAGTCGGTTTAATTTATGGAGGTTTTTCCAATCGAAGTTAAACGAAGAAAAGATGTTACACAGATAAAGAAAGACATTGCACGTAATACCAAGGAACTGTTTGCCCAAAAGGGATATAGTGCAACTTCCATGGAAGACATATGTACGATTAACAATCGGAGTAAAGGCAGCATCTATTATCATTTCAAAAGCAAAGAAGAGTTATTCATGTATCTAATCAAGCTTAACAATGAAGATTGGATGGATGCTTGGCTGGACAAAGAATCCGGGTATAAGACTGCCATAGACAAATTGTACGGACTTGCTGACCATTACGTGGATGATTTGGCTAACCCGCTGAATCACGCCATTAACGAGTTTGTCTCGGGTCAGGTCGTCAGTCAGGAGATGCTTGATGAGATGCTTTCCCTGATCCGAATTCCGTATGCGACATACGAGTTCATTATTACTAAAGGGATGGAAGATGGGGAGTTAAAACCGGATGACCCACAGGATGTAATGCACATTATCTACGGTCTGTTTAGCGGATTGACTACACTCTATTATGAGAAGGACCTGACGGATATTCGTCGTATTTACCACAAAGGCATGGCCGGTCTGCTGGCAGGCATTCAACAACGTTAACCATGAAAAGCTGATGTAACGTCAGTTTTTCTTTTTAAAGATTAATAAACCGGACAGTCGGTTTAAAAGAGGAGATGGAAAATGAACACATTGTTCAGAAACAAAGCTTTTTTAATCGTGACAGGGTCTGATCTGCTGCAAAATCTGGCGATATGGATCCGGAATATGGCAATCCTCTATTATGTAATGGATCGAACTCAAGGAAGTCCAATAGCTGTCTCGCTGATTACCGTACTTGAATATGCCCCGATTTTTGTTTTCTCCATCATAGGCGGTGCACTTGCTGATCGCTGGAATCCCAAACGTACGATGATACTGGGGGATATTCTGAGTGCGTTGTCTATTGTCATGATTATTGGCGTTTTATCTTCTGGGTATTGGCAGATTCTATACGTAGCCACGTTTGTATCCTCTATCGTTAGCCAGTTTTCTCAACCATCCTCTCTAAAGATTGTGAGGCGAAATGTAAAGGGAGAACATTTGCAGTCTGCAATTGCTATTACACAGAGTGGTCAATCGTTGTTTTTAATTCTCGGACCAATCGTCGGAACGTTTATATACACTGCAATGGGCATTCAGGCATCCATGTACGCATTACTCACTTTATTCCTCATCTCTGCGCTTCTACTCACATTGCTGCCTAAAGACGCCACTCAACGGGAAACAAATACCTCATTATTAGCGGATATCAAAGAGGGCTGGCAATATGTTGCTCGATCTCGCTCGTTAAAAATGCTTAGTCTGGTATTCATCTGTATAGGGCTTTCAGCGGGTCTCATCAGTCCACTTGGAATATTTCTGATCACTGAACGTCTGGGACTTGAAGCAACGTCGTTACAGTTTTTGTCTGGTGCGTCCGGAATAGGTTTATTGATTGGAGGAGGTATTGCGGCTGCTGTAAGTGCTAAGCTGAACCAGACCTTAACTCTGCTTGTAGGTGTGCTGTGTCTGGCTGTAGCCACGATGGGGGAAGTGTTATCCAGTTGGTTCTGGCTGACCCTTTTGATCAGCTTCTTAAGCTCAATCAGTATGGCATTCATCAACGTCATCATCTCCACATACTTGGTCACTCGGATAGATGAGCATTTGATCGGGAGAGTGAATGGCACCATCACACCTTTATTCATAGGAAGTATGCTTCTTGGATCTTCCATGGCAGGTGTACTGATGAACAGCACATCCATTTTTATCGTCTATGCAATCTCGGTTACCGTGATGATCCTGGGTATTGTTCCAGCGATGCGAATTCAATTTCGTAATGATCAGACGGCTCCTGCCAATCAATTGAATTCGGAAATCTCTTCGAGCCAAACCTAATCAATGCATTCTTGTGCAATAATAGTTCGTCTATTAAAACAAGAATGTACAACAAAAAAGCAGCGGGATCATCCCACTGCTCTTTTTGTATTTGTATTATAACTTATTGGAAAAGGACGGCGTACTCACCGTATCCTTCTTTTTGCAAGTCTTCTTTGGGTACAAAACGAAGTGCCGCAGAGTTGATGCAATAACGCATTCCACCTGCTTCGGCAGGACCATCGTTGAACAGGTGACCCAGATGGGAATCGCCCTCACGACTTCTCACTTCGGTACGAATCATGAAGTGGCTGAGATCAGTTTTTTCCTTCACGTTGTGGTCACGCAATGGACGTGTGAAGCTCGGCCAGCCGCAGCCGGAGTCGTATTTGTCGGTAGAACTGAACAATGGCTCGCCAGATACGATGTCCACATAGATACCATCACCGTGGTGATCCCAGAATTCGTTATGGAATGCAGGCTCGGTCGCGCTGTTCTGCGTAACTTCATATTGAAGCGGCGTCAAACGCTCTTTCAGCCCGTCTTTATCCACGTTACCGGTCCAGTTGCGTTCGATGAAATCTACACGTCCAGAACCTTTGCTGTAGCGTTTGTAATGGGCAGGGTTCTTCCGGTGATAATTTTGGTGATGTTCTTCCGCTTCATAGAACGGTTTGGCTGGCAAGATCGGAGTGAAGATTGGTTTGTCAAAACGTCCGCTTTGTCCCAGCTCCGTTTTGGAAGTTTCCGCAATCTGGCGCTGTTCTTCGCTGTGATAGAAGATGGCCGTCTGATAGGAAGATCCACGGTCATGGAATTGTCCGCCTGTATCCGTAGGATCAATCTGCTGCCAGAACAGTTCAACCAGTTTCTTATAAGGGAAGATGGCAGGGTCAAACGTAATTTGCACAGCTTCTACATGTCCTGTTGTCTCCGAGCAGACCTCTTCATATGTTGGATTCTCGGTATGTCCTCCTGTATAACCCGATACGATCTTATGAATACCGGGCAGTTCTTCAAAGGGGGATACCATACACCAGAAGCATCCGCCTGCAAAAGTTGCTAACTCACTTGAATGTTGTTCCATGCTATAGTCACTCCATTTCTGATGAAGATTTAGCGCTCGTGTTCGAGCTCCAGCAATCTACCGTTTTATTAAAACTTGTTACACAAGCATTAGGCTTGCTCTTCTATTATATCCTGAATTGGCAAGCCAACCAAGCCGGAATGAAAACAAGCTGAATCTGAACGGTTTGCAAATTCTGAATTCAGGCTTTATTGCGTGACCGAAAGCGAAATAAGAGTAATACAATGGCCATGAACACCAGATATCCGGCAAGGATGGCCAGGCTCAGCCAGATTGAGGTTTCAGCCTGTGCACCTGCATAGGCAAATACAAAAATCGCTGGCATTTTCCCAATGGCCGTGGCAAGCATGAAGACCCAGAATGGCGTGTACGTTATACCTGCGTAGATATTAACTGCCATCTGAGGCACGATCGGCAACAGTCGCATCGACATGACACCCATGAACGGATGTGCTTCCATCCATGTGGTAAAACGGTTTAGACCTCGAATACGTTCGAGGTACGATCTCGCCTGATGTCTGAAGATGGTTCTTGCTCCGCCATAGACGAGCATGGCTGCAAGTGTGGTGCCAAGCCAGCATATCCAGGCTGCTGTGGTGGTACCGTAACTGTAACCAAAGGCGATAATAACAAACTTATAAGGGATTACAGGCACAAGAGCAAACAATGTTGCCATGGCGAGTAACAGCGGAATGGACTGATGGAGATCGGTCCAGGCCAGCAGTTCATATCTGTAAATAAACGTGACTCCAGCAAGTAAAACATATAGGAGGAGCCATAACCATTTTCGCAAAATCCCAAACGCTCCTTTCAGATCAGGCAGGTCTGGTCGTGTCCCGATCTGTACTGCTATTCCTTATAAGTTTACCACGTTCGCCCATTGTCTGAACAATTCGTGCGAAGTGTGCTGCAATCACTGGCAAGTTGCTGTCCGAAGGGTTACACTATAGGACGTGGAAATATAGAACCGAACTGAAGGTGGAATGATCATCATGGAAACAACCCAACGTAAACGAGTTGCAATTATCGGCCTCGGCGATATTGCACGTAAAGTATATTTGCCGCTGTTAACAGCTCATCCGAACGTGGAGATTGTAGGCATTATGAACCGATCTCCGGAGCCGGTCAAAGCCGTTCAGGAGGCGTATCGATTAGAACGGGGAACAACGGATCTGAAAGAACTGTTGTCCTGGGACTTGGATGCGGTGTTTGTACATACAGCAACGGAAGCGCACTTTGACATTGTCATGCAATGTCTGGAACAGGGATTAGCCGTGTACGTAGACAAACCGTTATCCTATACGATTCGGGAGTCGGAAGAGATGACTGCTTTTGCCGAGGCACAAGGGCTGCTACTCGCAGTAGGCTTCAACCGTAGATTCGCACCGATGTACCAAAAAGCGAAAGAATGGATGCAGGGTGGAAAAGGTTTTGAATCCTTGACAGTGACCAAACATCGTACAGGCATTCAGGATCGTCCTGCGGCAGAAACCATCTATGATGATCTCATCCATATACTGGATCTGATGTTGTGGTACTCGGATCATAATGTGGAGTTGCTTCATCAATGGATTCGGAAGAATGATCTGGACAGACTGCTGCACGCAACCGGAACGGCCAAGCTGGGCAGAACAGCCTACGGTCGATTCGATATGGTGCGTGAAGCTGGGGCAGATCTGGAGAAGATCGAATTGCATGGTGGTGGACGATCTGCTGAAGTGGTGAACATGGACACGATCAGCTGCATGGAACAGGGGAGTCTGGAAACCAAAGAAACGTTCGGGAGCTGGGACACCGTGTTAACACGCAGAGGTTTTAGCGGAGCAGTTGATAATTTCCTGGCTTGTCTGGACTCACCTGATGATTGCCTGATCAGTGCAAGTCATGTCATGGACAGTCATGAACTGGCGGAACAATTGATTCGCAAATAATTGCAGAATACACATACGGAGGAATACAAGTTATGGATGAATATGAAAAGGAACGTAATAAACAGATCGAGGAAGCTGTTGTAGAAACCTATAAACAGGAAGAAGAGATGATGATCCTCGTATTTGCCCAGTGGTGTGTCAATAATGGTTTGGACCCGGAAGAGATGTACCGGCAAGCCTACCCGAATCAGCAGAGCAACGAGCGTTTGCAACAGGTGCAGAAGCTGATTGTATCCAAGGAGGAAGCCGGTGAGATCCCGGATGATACGGTACTTGGCGTGTTGTCCATGTTTGGAAATGAAGATCTGGCGATGGTTGTGTCCGAGGCCATAGCCGCGCGCAAATAAGTTCAACTTACGTATACTGGTATGATTACATCTGTTCCCGGTGAATGACGCGGAATTCCTTCGGGGACATGCCGAACCGGGAACGGAATACCCGATGAAAATAGGTGTAGTTGTTAAAGCCGGAAGACTCAGACACTTGCTCCAGGGTCATTGGACTGAAAATAATCCGTTCCCTGGCCATATTCAGCCGTACGTCAAGCGTGTATTGCATGATGCTTTTTCCAAACGCTTCTTTGAAGAGATGTACACCCCGTGAGACACTAATGCCAATATGTGTTGCCACATCATCGAGCTTGAATAAAGAGGAAGCGTTTTCTTCAATGTAGTTTTTGATCTCATAAGCCACATAATTGGTGTTGGTTATCGTTGGATGCTCCGCGAGCAGACGATCCACTTCGAGACATAAAATTCGCATATAATAACTTGAAATCTCCGGATAAGGATTGGAGATGCGGCGCTGCTCCAGTACGAGCTGTCGAAACAGGACCAAGAGGCTTTCCGTCAGTTCGACTTTGATTCGGGTCGGCCGTTTGTGACGTTTCCACCACTCATCCACCCAGGAACCATTAAAGAAGATGTGATAGTCGCCACTCTCTACCAGTCGTTCTCCCATCGGATTGGTTTCATTGTCTATTCTCAGCTCATAGGGCTCGTCAGGGTCAAAAAGAAGCAGATCGCCCGCATCCACCAGGGACATGTCCCCGTCTATGCGTGCACGGCAACGTCCGTCTGTTTGCAGTCTTAACAGGTAGTTCTTCACCCCTTCAGGCTGCACCATAGCGTAGGGTTTACGATGAAATGAAAAGCCTGCTGTAAGAACTTGGCAGGTTTGATCTGTCGGCATGGGCATACTCCTTGCAATTTGAAAATTATGACCAGATAGTTCATGTTTCAATCATATTATTCATTTTAATTGAAGCTGAAACGGAATACCATAGTATTAGATTTAAGGAACAGGAAACATCCAACAAAACATATGTATCTCAACCATTCAAACGCAGATTTTCACCATGCGTAAGGAGATGAACGTCACAGTGGAGAAAATGAAAGCAGGCATCATCGGGTGTGGTAACATCAGCGCCATCTACTTGGAAAATCTCAAAAACAACGCGATCATTGAAGTCGTGGCTGTTGCGGATTTGATTCGTGAACGCGCTCAGGAACGGGCAGATGAATTTAATATCGCAAACGTTTACAATGTAGATGAGTTGCTGCAAAATAACGAAATTGAACTTGTGTTGAACCTTACGGTTCCTGGCAGTCACGCGATGACCGATCTGGCTGCACTCGAAGCAGGCAAACATGTGTATGCCGAGAAGCCGCTGGCAATTTCTCTTGAGGATGGTCGCAAGGTTGTTGAGTTGGCTGAGGAAAAGGGATTGTATGTTGGTTCTGCACCGGATACCTTCCTTGGTTCAGGCATACAGACAGCTCGTAAAGCGATTGAGGATGGGCTGATTGGCAAGCCGGTTGCAGCGACTTCATTCTTTATGGGTGGAGGACCAGAAGCTTGGCATCCTAATCCGGAGTTCTTTTATGTCGCAGGTGGCGGACCGATGTTTGATATGGGACCTTACTACCTGACCGCTCTGATTACGCTGCTTGGACCGATTCGCAGAATCAGCGCCTCGGCAGGCATACAGATTGCAGATCGCAAGATTGGCTCTGGGCCGAAGGAAGGCACAGCACTACAAGTAGAGACGCCTACTCACTTGGCAGGAACCATTGATTTTGCAGAAGGTGCCATTGCAACCATGATCACCAGTTTTGATATTCGCGGAGCTTCGGATCTGCCACGTATTGAAATCTATGGTACAGAAGGTACGCTTAGTGTACCGGACCCCAATTATTTTAACGGGGAAGTGAAGGTTCGCAGATACGGTCAAGATACTTGGGAGACGGTCAAACCAGTCTTCGAAAGTGGACAAAACGAACGAGGCATTGGCGTAACTGAGATGGTCGAATCCATTCGTGCCGGACGGGAACACAAAGCCAGTGGCAAGCTTGCTTATCACGTACTGGAAGCCATGCATTCATTCCAGCGTTCTTCACTTGAAGGCAAGCACATACATCTGGAGAGCAGCTATGATTCTTTTGCAGTAACTCGCACAGTTCAAACTGAGATTGAAACCGTGGAATCCCACTAGTCTGAGTAAAAAGTGTTCGAAGCTTGATGCTCTTACGAGTGAAGCAGAATAACCAGTATTCTTACGTTCAATTTCAGGATAGAAACACTCTCGATTTTCCACACTAATCAAACAGGCATGTGATCTGAACGGTAATTGTAGTTCAATATTCATGAATTCAGCAATCATACGATATCTAATCCAGGGAGGAATCGCACTTGAAACTCGGCGTATTTTTGGTACTATTCGGAGGACGTAAATTGGAGGATGCTCTTGATTATGTAGCATCCAAGGGATTAAAAGCAGTAGAGATCGGAACAGGCGGACATCCAGGCAATGCACATTGTAAGCCAGATGAGTTGTTAAGCAATCCTACAGCACTGAAAAATTTCAAAAATGCAGTGGAATCACGTGGTTTGACGATCAGTGCACTTAGCTGTCACGGTAACCCGCTACATCCGCAAAAGGATATTGCCAAAGGATTTCACGATGATTTTGTTAAATCGGTAGAACTGGCTGAGAAGCTGGAAGTACCTGTAGTGAATACTTTCTCCGGTTGTCCGGGAGATCATGAGGATGCCAAATATCCGAACTGGCCTGTTGCACCATGGCCAAATGACTTCCAGGAGATCCTGAAGTGGCAGTGGGAGAACAAAGTTATCCCTTACTGGACAGAGTGGGGGAAATTTGCAGCAGATCGTAACGTAAAAGTTGGATTGGAGCTGCACGGTGGATTCTCCGTTCATACTCCAGCAACATTGCTGAGACTGCGTGAAGCAGCAGGTGAAGTGATCGGAGCCAATCTTGACCCAAGTCACATGTGGTGGCAAGGTATTGATCCGGTTCAGGCAATTCACATCTTGGGACGTGAAGGAGCCATCCATCACTTCCATGCAAAAGATACAACAATTGATCCGGTAAACGTGAACAAACACGGTGTAACGGATATGCAGGACTATACCAATATGCTGGATCGGGCTTGGCAGTTCCGCTCGGTTGGTTATGGACATGATAACAAGACTTGGGCAGATATTATGAGTGCCTTGCGTCTGGTCGGATATGATTATGTAGTAAGTATTGAGCACGAAGACGGTCTGATGTCGGTTGAAGAAGGATTCTCTAAAGCCGTGCAAAATCTCCAGCAAGTATTAATCGAAGAACCGCTGGGCGATATGTGGTGGGTTTAGAGCTACACTAGGGGGAAATTGAATATGATCAACGTCACCATTTGGAATGAATTTGTCCATGAGAAAATTCACGATGAAGTAAGGGAAGTCTACCCGGATGGTCTGCATCGAGCACTGGCTGACGGACTTGGCGGCGAAGGCTTTGCTATTCGTACAGCTACACTGGATCAGCCTGAACACGGATTAAGTGATGAAGTGCTGAATTCCACAGATGTGCTCATATGGTGGGGACATATGGCACATGATCGCGTAAGCGATGAGATCTCGCAGAAGGTCGCGCAGCGAGTGCTGAACGGGATGGGAATGATTGTGCTCCATTCAGGTCATTTCTCCAAACCATTCAAAGCGCTGATGGGAACCAGCTGCGATCTGAAGTGGCGTGTAGCTGACGAGCAGGAAATTGTATGGTGTGTTAACCCATCTCATCCGATTGCGGATGGCATCGAAGGCAAGATTGTATTGGAAAAAGAAGAGATGTACGGCGAATTCTTCGATATTCCAGTACCAGATGAACTGGTGTTTGTAAGTAACTTCCAGGGTGGGGAAGTATTCCGGAGCGGATGTACGTTCCGGCGTGGTGAAGGTAAAATCTTTTATTTCCGACCAGGTCATGAGACGTATCCGACCTATTACAAGCCGGAAATATTAAGAGTGATCAGCAATGCTGTTAAATGGGCATATCCTGCCCGCAGTTTTAAGCCGGAATTTGGCAAGAGCGAACCTGTAAGACCATTTGGTGGTGTGCTGGTCTAATTCACTAACTCAATCGTGAAATGGAAATTATAAGTTTCATTCAAAAAGAACCCTTCTCCGAGTCGATGATGACTGTGGCAGTTGGGTTCTTTTTGGGTAAGATAGTACTATGGGGAAGTTATACGATATTTCCCATGGTTACGACGCAGCGTGTAATGTATACTGGGATGTATGATCCATTTTGGATGTTATGCTTCTAAAATTTAAACTTTTTAGTTGCAGGCGTTTTCTTTGAAGCTTAAATATGTTATTATGAAATATACTAACAAAATGTAAGTTGATTTGAGTGATCTCTAAAGAGGTGATTAATGTGGAAGGTCAAGACTTGCGGATGTGTCCGCGTTTCGAGACGGCGTTTTCTTTTTTGGGCAAGCGCTGGAATGGTTTAATTATTCAAACGTTGATGAGTGGTTCGAAGCGATTCAAGGATATCTCCAATCTGATTCCATCCATGAGTGATAAGATGTTATCCGAACGGATGAAAGATCTGGAGAGTGAAGGTATTCTGGTTCGTCACGTCTATCCCGAGACGCCAGTTCGTATTGAATATGAACTGACGGAAAAAGGTAGAGCGCTCCAGCCCGTCATGAATCAAATTCAAGACTGGGCTGAGCAGTGGGTTGACTAACGTATAAGCATCACCCACTTTTGTTACATGAATGACATAGACTCCTGATTTCCGTGGAAATCAGGGGTTTTTGTCTTAAGTATTAGGTTGATCGGCGTTTTTCTCTTGGGCTATGCACATGTTGTCATGAGTTGTAGTATAATCTATAGAAAATGGCCACAGACGGCCGGAGCGAAGGAGGCCCACTTGTCATGAGAGAAGAAAGCTTATCCCGTGAAGTACGCTACGGCAAAGAAGATATTGCAGAACTTGAGAGCGCATCCATTCAGGTCCATCTAATTTATAAAAAAGCTGCGGAGTTGTTCAAGCGCACAGCATATTCCCGTTCAATTAAGGATGATCTTGCCGAAGTGAATACGCATTCTGTGAACAGCGATGGTCCGAGATTAGCTCCGGCGGTGCTGCAAAAATGGATTCAAACGTCCAGGGGCTGGAAGTGTATCGGATGTGAGCTGGGACAACCTGATTCAACGACTTCTCAGATGGAAGAAACCATCCATGGTAAGCGGTTGGTTCTGGATGTGGGAGAAGGTCGGCTGGTTCAGGCAGAAATGCTGATTCAGGCGGTTGTTTGGTCACAATATGAGAAGATTCGAATGTTTGCACCATGGCTGGGTGATGAACCCTTTTACAGCGTGCAGGAACTGGATGTCATTGCCCGTTATATTGTGCCTACCTATTTTTCGGAACGACCTTTGCATGAGCAAGGGAAGGTGTTCAAGGTACATCAACAATATGGGCAGATTCCGTTGTATCAGGAGTATGTAGACGCACCTTCATGCTGCGTGCAGGTGGACGGTGGATTGCTTGAAGGGCGATTGCTGACAGGTGTATACGTATCTGAGGAGCAGTTCTTTGGGCTTAATCCATATCTGAAAGATGGCGATGGAGGACGGACATATATGCAGGCTAGTGTCCAGTGATAACGTAACCAATGAGAACATAAAAATGATATCGATTGGAGAGCCTGTGTGCAGGCTCTCTTTGTTGTATAAGCCCTCTCTGGAGGGCACGCGCAATAAAAGTAACGGCTTTGACACTTTTTTTTGCCGAAGGTTGTGCCATAATAGAGGTTATGGACAACAGGGTGAATGATTTTACGCAGGGTGGTGTTACCTACATGATGAAGAAAATCCCCGGTTACATAGGTATATGTTTGCTCCTACTGGCGATCTTGGCTGGTTGTAGTGAGACACAGCCTTCTGAGCAGCCAATTGTCAAAGAGACAGAAACAGCGAATACAATCACAGTGGCTGTAGATGGCAGTACGTTTTTGCCTGATGCAACAAAGTCCATTAAGCGAGATTTTAGTGAGGGTTTGACACTCAAAAAAGCATTACTCAATAGCGGACTGGTCGATTTTACGGCAGATGGCAAACGGATTCAATCCGTCGGTGAAGTTTCTCTGGATTCTTCGCTTAGCTGGGCTGTCAAATTGAATGGCAAGGATATTGAGCAGGAAGATTGGGACATGGAACTTCATGCCAAAGATGAAGTGATCATTTACGTGAAAGCCGCTGACAGTGAGGGGGATGGCGTTGCATATCAGACAACGTTACTCAAGGTTAGCGGTGGAAACATTATGCCAACCCTTAATCGTCAATATGCCGGCGTCTACGTTCAAGAGTGCACAGTTCGTGATGTGTTGAAGTCCAGCGGCATTGTAAGAATGTCGGAGAATAACAAATTTGTTGTTTCGGTCGAGAATGTTACGCCTCGTATGAATGAGCGATGGGTCATTATGGTGAATGACAAAGAATTAATGGAAAATGGTCTGGACATGAAATTGAATCCACGTGATGCGGTAAAGCTTGAATTGACCAATGCATCCTAAGTATACCAAGAAGCCCAATCTCTTTTTAGAGAACTGGGCTTTTTTTCATTAAATATATAAGCAACATCCGATTAGCATAGTCAAATATTAAATACGACAGATCTCGTTCGGGCAAAGTTCACAGTGACAGATTCCTTGCAGCATCTTCAGATCTTTGATGACAATCATGCCATTGTCATATTCAATCCCATCTTTCTTACGCAGGTCGCTTAACATGCGGTTTACACTTTCACGAGTGGCTCCAATCATATTGGACAGGTCCGTGTGGGTAATTTTTTTGTGAATAATGACATGCTCTCCATGCGGCTCACCATACGAATTCGACAACCGAATGAGGGTGGAGCAAAGTGCACCCGGTTTGCCATATAACATGAGATCCCGGAATTTGGTCTGTGTCAACCGGTGGTGGATGCCCATCCATTTCATAAAGTCGATCGCAAAGTCACAATGCTGGCAGATTAACATCTCCAGGTCTTTATGCTCCAGTACACCGATCTCACTATCCTCCAGCACTTCCGCTGAGAAGCTGTGTTTAGAGCCAAAAAAGGGATCAGCCTGCCCAATCATATCACCGGACTGATACATGTACATGATTAGTTCCTTGCCTTCATCCGTGGATTTGGTGATCTGTGCACGGCCCCGTTTCATATAATAAAGTTTGTCAGAGACGTCTCCTTCCCAGTACAGATGTGTACCTTCCGGATAGGTTCTATCTTTCATGGTAACCAGCAAATGGTTGAAATTCGCTTCCGAGAAACAATTGGTATTGCCGCGCTTTTCCAGTACAGTTGTTAGTTCTGTCATAAGTCTATCTCCCCTTTATGTCCATCGGACGACCTTCTGTAGTTTCCAGTAGTCTCCGAGGTTTGCCGCAAACCGTTGCCGTCCTGATCAGGGTCATCTCGGCCGGGAGGAAGGACGGTACAAATTGCGGTGGTTCAATTTTTAAGTTCAGTATATACCTAATCTTACCGTTTGAGGGGGAAGGAAAGGGGGCAAAAATGACGAAATTTCAAACATTGTGATAAAATTCACTTTTAGTGGAGAGGATGAATTTTACAGCCCTATATTTTAAATAGGAAGTGAAAATGGTCGTATGAAGGACACTACAAAACTTAAATTAAATTTGTTATACTTTGTGAAAAAAATCACATAATTAAGTTTATTGTCATGTTACGATGTGAATGTAAACGAGAGAGACAAACTAATACGAACCTTTAGGAGGATGAGGGAGATGGCTGTAAAGAACGAAGTCGCCCCAGCAAAAGAACCGACAGCAGGTCAGTATATTCAAACGTTAATCGACAAAGCGAATAAAGCACACGCCGCATTCATGAAGATGGACCAGAAGCAGATTGACCGGATTGTGCAAGCGATGGCGCTTGCGGGTCTGGATAAACACATGATGCTCGCCAAGATGGCCGTAGAAGAAACAGGCCGCGGAGTGTATGAGGATAAAATCACCAAAAATATATTTGCAACAGAATATGTGTACCACAGCATCAAGTATGACAAAACCGTAGGTGTGATTGAAGATAACGAGTATGAAAGCTTCCAGAAAATTGCGGAGCCGGTCGGCATTATCATGGGGATTACACCAGTTACCAATCCAACATCAACGACGATGTTTAAAGCATTGATTTCCATCAAGACGCGTAACCCGATCATCTTTGGTTTCCACCCATCTGCACAGAATTGTAGCCGGGAAGCTGCCAAAATCCTGCTGGAAGCGGCTGTGAAACATGGTGCACCAGCAGATTGTATTCAATGGATTGATGATCCTTCCATGGATCGTACAAACGAACTGATGAATCACAATGATGTGGCTCTCATTCTGGCAACAGGCGGATCAGGCATGGTACGTGCAGCGTACAGCTGTGGTAAACCTGCACTGGGCGTAGGACCAGGTAACGTACCTTGTTTCATCGAGAAAAGCGCGGATATCAATCAGGCAGTAACGGATTTGATCCTGTCCAAGTCTTTCGACAACGGCATGATCTGTGCTTCCGAGCAAGCGGTCATCATTGAAGAACCGATCTTTGATCAAGTGAAGAAAAAAATGATTGCAAATGGCTGTTACTTTGTTAACAAAGATGAAGCAGCAAAATTGACAGCAGGTGCGATTAATGCCGAGAAATGTGCGGTGAACCCGGCGATTGTTGGTCAATCTGCGGTGAGCATTGCGAAGTTGTGCGGAATTGAAGTTCCAGCAGGCACCAAAATTCTCGTGGCCGAGATTGAAGGGGTAGGTACGAAATTCCCATTGTCGGCTGAGAAATTAAGTCCGGTACTCGCTTGTTACAAAGTTAAAACGGCAGCAGAGGGAATTGAACGTGCAGCAGAAGTGGTTGCTTTTGGCGGCATGGGTCACTCCTCGGTTATCCATTCCACAAATGAAGAAGTGATTGGCAAATTCGCAGATCGTCTGCAAACTGGACGGATTATTGTGAACTCACCATCCACACACGGTGCCATCGGGGATATCTACAACACAAATATGCCATCATTGACACTGGGATGCGGATCATACGGACGTAACTCGACTTCTTCTAACGTAACCGCTGTGAACTTAATCAATGTGAAAAGGGTGGCTCGCCGTACCGTGAATATGCAATGGTTCAAAGTGCCGAACAAAGTCTACTTCGAAAAAGGGGCAACACAGTATCTTGCCAAAATGCCTGATATCACACGTGTGGCGATTATTACGGATGCCATGATGGTGAAACTTGGATATGTTGAAAAGGTAGAACACTATCTGCGTCAACGCCAAATGCCAGTAGCGATCGAAGTATTCTCCGATGTTGAGCCAGATCCATCCACAACAACAGTAGATCGCGGAACCGAAATGATGCGCCGCTTCCAACCAGACTGCATTATCGCACTCGGCGGTGGATCACCGATGGATGCTGCCAAAGCCATGTGGTTGTTCTATGAATATCCAGACACGGACTTCAACGATCTGAAACAAAAATTCATGGATATCCGCAAACGGATCTACAAATATCCACGTCTCGGCGTAAAAGCGAAATTTGTAGCGATCCCAACCACATCAGGTACAGGTTCTGAAGTAACATCGTTCGCGGTTATTACGGATAAAAATCAAGGTAACACCAAATATCCATTGGCAGATTATGAGCTGACACCAGACGTAGCGATTGTCGATCCGGAGTTCGTATACTCCCTGCCTAGAACAGCCGTTGCCGATACAGGTATGGACGTACTGACTCATGCGATTGAAGCTTATGTATCTGTTATGGCAAATGATTACACGGATGGACTTGCGATCAAAGCAATCCAACTGGTATTCCAATACCTGGAGCAATCTGCGCTGCAAGGAGATAAACTGGCTCGTGAGAAAATGCATAATGCTTCCACCATTGCCGGTATGGCGTTTGCCAACGCATTCCTGGGCATTAACCACAGCTTGGCGCATAAATGGGGCGGTCAGTACCACACCGCACACGGACGCACCAATGCGATCCTGATGCCGCACGTCATTCGTTACAACGCGAAAAAACCGACCAAATTTGCA
Source organism: Paenibacillus sp. CFBP 13594 (assembly GCF_014842675.1). Taxonomy (NCBI): domain Bacteria; kingdom Bacillati; phylum Bacillota; class Bacilli; order Caryophanales; family Paenibacillaceae; genus Paenibacillus; species Paenibacillus sp. CFBP 13594. The sequence continues at coordinate 208,384 of NZ_JACYVQ010000005.1, read as the reverse complement.
TCGTTCCCGAAATATTCGCACTTTATAGCGGATGAGCGGTATGCCGAAATTGCCCGGATTCTGGGATTGCCTGCACGTACAACAGAAGAAGGCGTAACCAGTCTTATCAATGCCATTCGCAAACTGAACAAAACATTGGGCATTGAAGAATCGTTCCAGGAAATCGGATTTGATGCCAAAGACTTTGAAGCACATGTAGATTATCTGGCTGACCGTGCCTTCGAAGACCAATGTACAACCGCCAATCCGAAGTTGCCGTTGGTAACTGAACTGGCTGATGTATACCGCAACGCTTTCTACGGAAAGTTTGAATAACAAATCTAGAACGAAGCGTGCCTTACGGCAAGAAGATCAGGGTTCCCCGAGAGGGGAGCCCCGATTGCCGTCTTACACACAATAACGAGAGGGCAGAAAAATAGGAGAGCAAAGCACCTGTTTTTCAGGTTTTATTCTAAGATTTAGTTTGCTCCGAGCATAGAGGAGCAAAGGGCTCTAAAGAGGTGGCATGGAATCCGTGACGTGGCTGTTTGAGTCAGATGTTCGCACAATAACGAGAGGGCAGAAAAACAGTAGAGCGAGCATCTGTTTTTCAGGAAATGGTCCTAAGTCCTTGTTTGCTCCGAGCATAGAGGAGCAAAGGGTTCTAAAGAGATGGCATGGAATCCGTGACGTCGCTGTTTGAGCCAGATGTTCACACAATAACGGAGAGGGCAGAAAAACAGAAGAGTGAAGCACCTGTTTTTCAGGAAATGGTCCTAAGTCCTTGTTTGCTCCGAGTTTAACGGAGCAATGGTCCTAAAGAGGTTACACGGAATCCGTGATGAGGTCGTTTAACCCAGATATTCACACAATAACGGAGTGGGCAGAAAAAACTGAAGAAGCGGAGCGTTCGCCTTTATCCCCGGATTTTCCCCTTTGAAATATAACATTGAAAAAATCCTGGGATAACAGCGATCGGAAGTTGTTCTGCCCGCGCAGTGGCTAAGTGTGAATCTAAAGAGGGTTCAATAGGACACAGCGCAGGTGGAGTGAGTTAGTTCACTGACTTTGTGACAAAAATCACAGATGATGAAAGCCCCAAGTCGTATACTGAAAATGTAAGAAAAACATTCATTCCGCGGTTCCGGTTCCCAAGTAGAGAGAACATGTTCCGGTTTATGTGAAACAATTCACATTAATCGCGGCTCTGGGCACACAATGATACGAATGAAGCAAGATGTTATGTGTCCAGAAATCCAAATTAGTGGAGGGATTACGATGTCGGTGATTGAAAAAGATGTCAAACAACAAACAGGCTGGAGAAACTTTACCAAAGGAACATGGACCAAATCCGTAGACGTGAATGATTTTCTGGCACACAACTTGTCTCCGTATTACGGTGATGAAGCATTTCTCGCAGATGCAACCCAGAATACCAAAGAATTGTGGGAGATCGTATCTGATCTGACCAAAAAAGAACGGGATAACGGCGGTGTCCTTGACGTTGATGTGAACACACCAGCGACTATTGTTTCTCACCAACCAGGTTATCTGGATCAATCCAAAGAGCAGATCGTCGGCGTTCAGACCGATGCTCCGTTCAAACGTTCCATTCAACCAACAGGCGGAATCCGGATGATGATTGATGCATGTGAAGCATACGGCTTCGAATTGCCTCAAGGCGTCATTGATATATTTACAAACATTCGTAAAACACATAACCAGGGTGTATTCGATGCTTATACTTCCGATATGCGTGCAGCGCGAAAAGCAGGGATTATCACAGGTCTGCCAGATGCTTACGGCCGTGGCCGGATCATCGGTGACTATCGTCGTGTAGCTTTGTACGGGGTAGACTTCCTGATTCGTAACAAAAAAGGTGAACTGAATGCACTTGAAGTTGATGTTATTGATGAAGATGTCATTCGTCTGCGGGAAGAATTGTCTGAACAGATTCGTGCATTGCAAGAATTGAAACAATTGGGCGATATGCACGGGTTCGATATTTCCTTACCAGCGACAACAGCAAAAGAAGCGTTCCAATGGTTATACTTCGGTTATCTCGCTGCGATCAAAGAACAGAACGGTGCTGCGATGTCACTGGGACGTGTATCTTCTTTCCTGGATATCTACATTGAACGTGACCTGCAAGAGGGCATTTTGTCCGAAGAACAGGCTCAGGAATTGGTTGACCATTTTGTAATGAAACTGCGGATTGTCAAATTCCTGCGTACACCGGATTACAACGAACTGTTCAGTGGAGATCCAACATGGGTGACTGAGTCCATCGGTGGTATGTCAGTGAATGGTGAAACACGCGTAACCAAAAACAGCTTCCGTTTCCTGCATACACTGCACAACCTGGGTCCTGCACCAGAACCGAACCTGACTGTACTTTGGTCCACGAAACTTCCAGAAGCTTTCAAAGATTATTGCAGTAAAGTATCCATTGAAACCAGCTCAATCCAGTATGAAAATGATGATCTGATGCGTCCAATCTATGGTGACGATTACGGTATTGCATGCTGTGTATCGGCTATGAAGATCGGGAAACAAATGCAATTCTTCGGCGCTCGTGCCAACTTGGCAAAAGCTCTCCTGTATGCGATCAACGGTGGTCGTGACGAGAAATCCGGAGCACAAGTTGGACCTGAGTATCCTGCCATCACTAGCGAAGTGCTGGATTACAATGAGGTTATGAAACGCTTCAAACCAATGATGGAGTGGCTGGCGAAACTGTATATGAACACCCTCAACGTCATTCACTACATGCACGATAAATACAGCTATGAGCGTATCGAAATGGCATTACATGACCGTGACATTGTACGTACGATGGCTTGTGGTATCGCCGGTCTCTCGGTTACAGCAGATTCACTGAGTGCAATCAAATATGCCAAAGTAAAACCAATTCGTAACGAACAAGGCATCGCCGTTGATTTTGAAATCGAAGGAGACTTCCCTTGTTACGGTAACAATGAAGACAGCGTAGACAGCATTGCTGTTGAACTGGTCGAGAACTTCATGGGCATGATTCGCAAGCACAAAGCTTACCGTAACGCAGTTCCAACACAATCCGTTCTGACGATCACTTCCAACGTGGTATATGGTAAGAAAACAGGGACTACACCGGATGGTCGTAAAGCAGGTGAACCATTTGCTCCAGGTGCGAACCCAATGCATGGTCGTGACAAAAAAGGTGCACTGGCATCCCTTGGCTCTGTAGCCAAATTACCTTATGAACACAGTCTTGACGGAATTTCCAATACCTTCTCCATCGTGCCAAAAGCATTGGGTAAAGAGGAGACTACACGTAAATCCAATCTGACTGCGATGATGGATGGTTACTTCGGTCAAAACGCTCATCACCTGAACGTTAACGTATTTGATCGTCAGCAATTGATTGATGCGATGGATCACCCGGAAAACTATCCACAACTGACTATACGGGTATCTGGATATGCTGTTAACTTCATTAAATTAACTCGTGAACAACAGTTGGATGTCATCAACCGTACGTTCCATGGTTCGATGTAGATAATTTGCAAGTAGAAGACCGCTAGAGCAAGACATTCCAACTCATATTAAACGCACAGCGGATGCGGATACAGAAAGGAAGAGGCAGCATGGTTAACGGACATATTCATTCACTCGAAACTTTCGGGACGGTTGACGGCCCAGGCATCCGCTTTGTGCTTTTTATGCAAGGATGTCTACTCAAATGTCAGTATTGCCACAACCCTGATACATGGGCGCTGGATGGTGGAAAAGAAATGACGCTAGAGGAGGTATTGGCTGAGATTGAGCCATATCTATCCTACTATCGTAGTTCCGGAGGCGGGCTCACGATATCTGGCGGAGAACCAACGTTGCAGGCTCACTTCGTAGCTGAAATCTTCAAAGAAGTGAAACGTCGCTGGGGATTGCATACGACACTGGATAGCAACGGGTTTAACGAACCGGAACGGATTCACGATCTGCTGGATAACACAGACCTGGTTCTACTGGATCTCAAGCATATTGATGACGAGAAACATATCAAGCTGACAGGCAAATCCAACGAGAGAACGTTGAAAACAGCCAAGTGGTTATCGGAGCAAGGTCGGAAAATGTGGATACGCCACGTGTATGTGCCTGGCATTCATAACGAGGAAGAGGATCTGCTTAACCTCGGACGGTTTATCGGAACATTGAATGGCGTTGAGAAGTTCGAAATTCTTCCATACCATCAGATGGGGATCTACAAATGGGAGGCGCTCGGTAAAGTATATCCACTGGATGGAGTTCCTTCGCCAAGTGAAGAAGAAGTGGAGCGAGCGTATCGCCTGATCGAACAAGGTCGCCAGGAAACGGCTGGCGTGGCTTGTTCCGATAAGTAATTACCTTTATATGCAGGATGTATATAATTTGAACTAACTATTTACACAAGAACGAAGAGGACAGAAATAAGCTGAAGAAGCGGAGCGTTCGCCTAAAAGCTTTCTGCAAGAAAGCTACATCGGAAGCATATGCTATCCCTAGATTTTCACTTTTGTAAAAGTGGATCAAAAAAATCGGGGGATAACAGCGATCAGAAGGTTGTTCTGTCATCGAAGTGGCAAGTGTAAATATTCTTAAGTTCAACGTATATACCAACCAAGCAGCCCTTGCGAATACACTTCGCAGGGGCTGTTTTTTGTCCAGTGAAGGATTTTATCCCTCCATTGATGAATTGTCATCCTTACGATGTAAGCTCCGGCTTTTTATAATCAGAGTGTAAAGCCAAATGCTCAATATCTTGAGGAGGGTCAACCCGATGAAAAAAAGAATGACATTGCTGCTTTCATTATTGCTTATCACTTCATGGACTTTGGCGGGATGTGCAGGCTCAAGTAACGAGCCACAACAGGGCGCAGGCAATACACCTGTGGAGGAGACAAGTAAGGAACCGGTTGAGATGCTTCTTCGCCACACACAGGTGGGGGCCGACAAACAGAAAAGACTGGCAATTCTGCAGGATGTTGTGGACAAAGTTGAGGGAGAGGTACCCAATCTGACCTTTACGCTGGATGGCGTCGAATCCGATGTGAATCGCAAGGAGAAGCTTCGCGGAGAGATGGCGGCAGGTAACCCGCCCGATATATTTGAACTGTTCGGTAGCCCGGATTCCAAAGTTTATGCGAAGGAAGGTATGCTGCTTGATCTGACGCCAATCCTGCAAGAGCTGGGCATTCAGGACCAGTTTACATCCCTTGAACCGTTTACGTATGAAGGCAAAGTCTATGGACTGCCAATTGGCGGTTCCGGCGAAGGTTTTTTCTATAATAAAGAGTACTTTGAACAAAAAGGATGGAAAGCCCCAACCACCATGGCTGAATTGGACAACATACTGGCCGAGATCAAGGCTGATGGCAAAGTGCCGCTTGCTTCCGCATCCAAGGCGGGCTGGGTACCGCTTATGTTAACCAACCATCTGTGGTCCCGATATGCCGGGCCGGAGATTACCGCAAAGTTTGCAACAGGTGAAGCGAAGTGGACCGACCCGGGTGTTGTGCAAGGTTTTGCCAAACACAAGGAATGGGTGGATAAGGGTTATTTCAAAAAAGGTGAACTGGGCTTCGAGTATGCCGAATATACCACGCAATTTACAAGTGGAGAAGCGGTATTAATGTATGACGGAACATGGAAATCATCTGTATTCAAGGAAGGTCAGAGCGGTGAATCGCTCATTGGCAAGGTTGGATTCTTTAATATGCCTCCGGTAGAGAACGGAGCAGGTGATCAGACTTCCTTGATGCGGGATGTGAACAATGGATATGGATTCTCGGCAGCCGTGGCGGATGATCCGCAGAAGCTGGAAGCCGTTAAAGCTTTTATCAAAAATTTCTACAATGAAGATATGCAGGTTCGCGGCCTTGTGGAAGATGGTGTGTTGCCTGCCATGAAGCTGGATGAGAAAGTGTTAACCGATAGCATTACCGATGATCTGATGAAAGAAATTGTGGCCGTGCTTAATGCGTCCAAGACGTCGTTCCCGGCATTTGATGCACTCGTGCAGGCGGATGTGACAACAGAGATCAGTAATTTGCAAATCCAGAAGTTGATTGGTGGGCAGACCACGCCAGAGAAAATGGCAGAAGAGCTGCAAAAGGTACAGGAAGAAGCAAACGCTTCAGTGGAATAAATCAATCCAAACTGAAACTGCGATCGTTGAAGTGACTGAAGGAGGCTGACCATGAATACTTCACTCCGCAGCCCGTTAATCTATACGCTCTTTGTAATGCCAGCCCTAATCCTGTTTGTAATGTTCTTCTTATACCCTATTGGTAGCTCCTTGTATTACAGTCTGACGAGTTGGAATGGGGTATCGGCTGAGCCACGTTTTGTGGGTTTATCCAACTATGTGAAGGCACTGACCGATGAACGATTTTGGATTTCCACACGGAATAACGGCTTTTTCATCGGATTTTCGGTACTGATTCAGGTACCTCTAATCGTCCTGTTTTCGCTTCTGATTGCCAATGTGAAAAGGCTGAAAGGTCTGTATAAAACAGCTGTTTTTTTACCATCCATCATGTCGACAGCCGTGATCGGTATTTTATGGGGATTCATCTATGAACCGAATATCGGACTGTTAAACAAAATGCTTCATGTGCTGGGCATCGATCCAATCTACTGGTTATCGGATAACCGATTTGCCATGTTGTCCATTTTGGTGACCAACGCCTGGCAGTGGACGGGATTTTACATTGTCATGGTGCTGGCGGCCATACTGGCGATTCCCCGTGATTTGGATGAAGCAGCTGCAATTGATGGGGCAACGGCGGTACAACGTGCAATGCGAATTACGTTGCCGCTGATTCGCCCGATCATTTCAGTGGTGATCATGTTGTCCATCGCAGGTGCCATGAAAGCAGCCGACATCGTGATTGTCATGACCAAAGGTGGGCCCGCAGGGTCCACCGAGGTTCTGGCGACATACATGATCAAATATGCAATTACCAACTTCAAATATGGTTATGGCAATACCATTGCAGTGCTGATCTTTGCTCTGACGCTTGTGCTCACTGCGGTGTATCAACTGCTGGTGGCGAGGCGGAGCGAGAAGGTGGAATATTGATGCCGAAAAGCATAAAAAGTAGTATACCTCATGTGTTGTTAATGTTGTACTTGATCGCGATTTTGTTTCCCTTTTTATTTGTGATTTTCTCGTCCTTTAAGCAGGATAACAATGAAATCGCCTTGAATCCATTCGGTTTGCCTACAACATGGGAGTTTAACAATTATGTGGAGGCCTGGGTGAATGCAAAGATTGGCACGTATTTCTGGAACAGCCTGTACATTTCGATTCTGTCTTCGGCGTGTACAATTGTGCTCGGTGCCATGTTTGCTTTTGCCGTAACCCGGATGAGACACCGAAAGTGGAGTCTTTTTCTGTACAGCCTGATACTGGCGGGTATGCTTATTCCCAACAACGCACTCATGCTGCCGATCTATCTGCTTGTACGCAAAATGGGCATATTGGATACACATCTGGCATTGATTGTGCCCTATGTGGCCAATGCGATCCCCTTTACCATTATTATATTGGCGGCTTTTATGCGTTCTCTGCCTGGCGAAATTGAAGAAGCGGCGGTTATGGACGGCTTGAGGGCCCCGGGTATCTTTGCTAAAATAGTGATACCTCTTACGGTTCCGGCTATTGTTACCGTTTTTATCGTTAATTTCCTCGGCAACTGGAACGAATTTTTACTCGCCAACTATTTCTTATCCACCGATAAATTGCGTACGCTGCCCGTGGGCATGGTCCAGTTTCGGGATCAATATCAGATGAACTATGCCCAGATGTCGGCGGGTATCGTATACAGCGTTGTACCTGTACTTGTGATCTATGCCATACTCCAGGAGAAAATTATAGAAGGAGTAACTGCAGGTGGTGTCAAAGGTTAATACCATGAACCAGTGAATAGGGAGAACGGGATATGAACTTGCGAATGAAGCTGGCCTTGGCATTTCTGCTGCTGATCATTGTACCGATGTGTGCGCTTGGCATTGGCATGTTTCTGGTCACGTCACATACGATTGAGAAAAAATACAATCAACAGGCCGAATATGCGCTTCAGGCTATCAGCTACAATATTGAGAATGTATTTCAGCAGATTAACAATGTGACCGACAACGGGATAGCCACATCGGTTTTCCAAATGGCATTGAACGCCAAAGATCCGACCAAGCAGGATCTGGGGACCGGTAATCAGTTATCCCTGAATGCCAGCCAGCGCAATTTCCGTTCCCTTCTATATAATTATCCGTTCATCAGTTATGCCTTTTTATATGATTTGCGTTCTTCCGAGAACAACCAGATTGTCTCCATTTTCACCAAAGAGAACTTTCAAGCCCTTCCTTTTCAGCAATTCAAAGTGCATCCTTTATTCAACGAAATTCAGCAACTCAATGGTGTGCCTAAATGGCTCGCACCTCTGGAATATCCCGAATTAACCGGGGTAGAACCTGTCTTCACCCAAATCAGATTGGTCAAAGAACTCAGTTATTTTCAAAATATCGGCGTGCTTGTTGTTCAGATCAAAAAAGGAGAGATTGACCGGATCTTCCGTCACCTGCAAATCAGCGATTCGGCACAGGATACGTCGTTCCTGTTAATTAATGAAGAAGGACTGATCGTTTATGATCCTGCAGGTATATATAACGGTGAGAACATGCAAAACCTTGGTGCTGAATCCGGCAGGTACGGTCCCGGCTTTAGCAGTGTCAGAACGGTCTTTGACGGCAAGGAAAGCATTATTTCGCAATATCATCTGAAGAACTATAACTGGAGTCTCGTCAGTGTGACCTCATGGGAAGCCTTATCTGCGGAAACAAATGCCTTTGCAGGTTGGTCTGTCATCATTATTCTGTCGTGCCTGTTCGCTGCCATGATTTTTAATCTATTTTTCATGAATCGCATTACGGGCAACATTGCTGTACTTGTAAGGTTTATGCGTCGTGTGGACGATGGTGATTTTAATGCGAGGGTGGAAGGAAAAGGTTTTGACGAGATGCAACTGCTTGCACAAGGGTTCAATGAGCTATTGGATCGAATCGGGGGATTATTCCGTCGTGTTCGGGCAGAGCAGGAGCAGAAGGCCCAGGCAGAACTACGTGTACTACAAGCCCAGATCAAACCCCATTTTCTGTTCAATACATTGGAATCGATCAATGGTTTGGCATTGCGTGGTGAGGGGCGCAAAGTAAGCGAGATGGTAACCAGGCTGGGCAATATGCTTCGTATCAGCATTCAGGATCAGGAAGAGATTCCGCTGGGTGAGGAAATAAGACACTTGCAAAGTTATCTGGAGATTCAACAGTACAGGTTCAGTGATTTGTTCACCTATGAGATTGACATTCCACCCCATTTATACAGCTCAATTCTGCTTAAGCTTACCCTCCAGCCTCTGGTGGAAAATAGCATTCAACATGGGTTTGAGGGGATCACCTATCCAGGTGTACTGCGGATAAGCGCATATGCAGAACGGGGTCATCTGGTGTTATGTGTTGAGGATAATGGGATCGGTATTCCCCAGGAAATGCTCGCACGATTTGAGTATATGGCAGAAGATCCACCGGAAGATATGCTCGCGGAAGGGGCGGAATCATTATCGTCCATAACGGAGCGAAGGGGATTGGGATTACGAAGTGTGGCAGATCGAATTCGTATTCAATACGGGGCCGGGTATGGCATATTTATATGTTCAGCACCGGGGTATGGCACAGTTATTCGATGCATCATTCCATTATATGAGCAGGAGGAAGCCGGATGAATCTGACTGCAATGCTGGTTGACGATGAGCTGCCGATTCTGGAGAATCTGAACTATATTTTACCCTGGGAAGAAATGGGGATTGAAATCACAGGTACCGCGAGAAGTGGTGTAGAAGCGCTGGGGAAAGTAACAGAAAGTCATCCAGACATTCTCTTGTGTGATATTCGGATGCCGTCTATGGATGGATTGGAACTTATTCGTTTACTGCGAGAGCAGGGTGAAACGTGTGAAATTATTTTACTGACCGGGTATCAGCAGTTTGAATATGCTCGAAACGCTATCAAGTATAACGTACATGAATACATATGTAAGCCAATTGATTATTTGAATCTGGAACATAAACTGCGAGAGCTTGCCGGACAGATCCATAAGAGACGTCTGGAAAACGAATCGCAACGTTATCGCAGCCAAGAGATGGAAAGTTGGATCAGACATAAACAGTTGATGGACTTGTTGCGAGGAGAAGCCCAGATGAAGATTTCTGATCCTGTTTCTGTGCCTCAATTCATGCCTCCTTTTGTAGGCTATACGGTGCTGTTGGTGGATGTAGTCGGTTATTTTCGCCATTCCATCGGCTGGTCCGAGGTCCAGCATGTAAGATGGCATGAGGCAATAAGTTCCATGCTTAGGGAAGTTACGGATAGAATCTCTAATGGCTGCCAGGTTCTTTCTACCCGCAAAGGAGAGTGGTGCATCTTGTTAGACGCATCGGGCGAGTGGAAACTTCAGTCAGAGGAGTTGGCACATCAACTATTAATTGAATTGAATGCGATATTGTCCATGGATTCAGGTGTAAAAGCAAGGGTAGTTCAGGATCATGTACTCGTAAAACTGGAACAGCAAATCCTTGAACGGTACCAGCATTGTCAGAGAATTCTAATGACACATTCGGAAAGCGAAGACAAGGTATTGAATTCGGGCTGCGCGGGATCTTCATTATCGTATGATCATGAGGTTTCCAAAAGGGGCGGTACATGGATAACAAGAGACGATCTGGAGCTTATCACACGGTGTATTCGACAATGGAATAAACAAGGATTACAAGATGTAATGAATGCGCTTAAACAGCGAATGGGGAATGCCGAGCAATCAATAGACAAGATAGATGAAACCCATGTTCGCTATATGCTAGTACACATGCTTCGGGAACTGCGCGAAGTCAATGTCATGGCTGAAAAGGACGAAGTGAATTTCTGGAATGCGCTGCAAGAGGCTGTATCCATGAGAGAACTGATTGAACTTGCAGAGGTCATTATTCATGCCTGTCAAGGTAAACAAACTCAACCGCGTCCCTCGATAGCGGAACTAATCCGATCTGCATGTGATTACATGAACGCCAGACTGCAACAGGACTTGGGAATAGATGAAGTCTCAGATTGGCTCGGAATCAGTCCGGGATACTTCTGCCAGCTATTTAAAACTCAAATGGGTGTTACTTTTGTGGAATACATGACGCAGAAACGGATGGAAAGTGCCGCTTTATTGTTGAGTACAACCGAATGGAGCATTACAGCGATTGGGGAAGCAACAGGTTTCAAGGAGCGCCGTTACTTCTCCAAGGTGTTTCATAAACACTTCCACATGAAACCCTCCGAGTACAGGCAGAGTAAACAATTGGGTTTGTAGTAGCAAGGGAAACGGGAGGAGATGTCAAATGAAACCCTTGAATGATCTGACATTGGAGCAAAAGGTAGGCCAATTGTTGATGTGTGGATTTCACGGTCAGCAAGCAGATGAACAGATTACTCGCTTAATCCGTGACTATCACGTCGGGGGTGTCATTTATTTCCGGCGCAATGTCGAAAGTGTAGATCAATTGACACGGCTGTCCGCCGAACTGCAAGATATGGCTGCTGAAGCGGGGGCCCTACCACTCATGATTTCGGTGGACCAGGAAGGTGGCATGGTTGCACGGATTGACAAAGAGGGAATGACCCAAGTGCCGGGTAATATGGCGCTTGGTGCGACAGGCAATGCGGAATATACCCTGGAGTGTGCCCAAATTCTGGGTCGTGAGTTAAAAAGCATCGGTATTGATATGAACCTTGCGCCAGTGGTTGACGTGAATAACAACCCGCTTAACCCGGTAATCGGTGTGCGTTCGTATGGTGAACATGCTGAAAGTGTGGCTGCTCATGGCGTAGCAGCCATCACCGGATATCAATCACAGGGCATAGCTGCTACTGCCAAACATTTTCCGGGACATGGAGATACCGCCGTAGATTCTCATCTTGGTATGGTTACAGTACCTCATGATCGAAACAGGCTGGAACAGATGGAGTTGTTACCGTTCCGCCGGGCGATTGAGGCCGGAGTTGATGCTATTATGACAGCTCATGTGATGTTCCCTTCGATTGAGCCCGAGCCCATTCCGGCAACGTTGTCGCATAAGGTGTTAACGGGCCTATTACGTGAAGAAATGGGTTTTGAAGGCATTATTATTACAGACTGTCTTGAAATGCATGCGATATCCAAGCCATATGGGGTAGCTGAAGCTGCCGTTCGTGCTGTGGAAGCAGGAGCAGATCTGATTCTGGTGAGTCATACCTTGCAAGATCAGGTTGCTGCGCTGGAAGCCATTGTGAAAGCAGTTCGAACGGGGCGCATTTCGGAAGAGGTTATTCATCAGGCGGTGGAACGCATTATGACATGGAAAAGAGAGCGCTGCGGCCAGCAGAATGATCATCTGGTTTCGCCGAAAGCGAGTGAAACGGTCGAAGCAACCAATGTTGGACCTGTTGATTGCACTGAATCCACTAAACCCACTGAGCCCAACGAATTGACGTTGTTCAAGATTGCTTCAAGCAGTATTACAATCGTTCATAATGATGGGCTGCTGCCGTTGAACCCAGAGAAGGACGTATATGTCATCTGGCCTGAGGTTGTGCAACGGACAGAGGTGGATGAACCATGGTCCCATACAGAATCGTTGGGTATGGCGTTATCGCAGCTGCGAGGCAGAGTTCGTGAGCACAAAATTACTACTCAGCCCACCTATGATGAAGCGGATCGGATATTGGGTGAAGTGTTGGAAAGTGAGCAAGTTATCGTGTGTACGTACACATCTGCAGGTCATCTTCCGAAAGGGCAACAGTATTTGGTTGAAAAGCTGAGTAAAAATCATTCGCTGATTGTCATTGCTCTGCGCAATCCATACGATCTGCTGGAGATTTCGAGGCCGGGAAGTTATGTGTGTACGTATGAGAATACACCTGCAGTTGTTCGGGTACTGTCCCATGTGTTAACCGGTGGACTGCAGCCAACAGGAAGTCTGCCTGTCCGTTTGCGCTAGACCTATCAATCCTTATATCTCTCTGCGATATGGTGCTGATTGACCATCTCCTGGAGAGATTTTTTTGTTGGAATTTTCTATTGGCTAATTTTGGGATATGAAAGCTAAAAAGATAATTGATAGATAACTATTTTCATAGTATTTTCCTTCTATTAAAAGTTTACAATTCTCCTCTTAACTTTTTAGCAACTTTTCCCGGTTCCAAGCGTCTAATAATATGACTTTTTGAGGGGGATATTTATAAAATGGGAGCAGAAGGAGCCAAAGACAAAGAATGAATTTGAAGAAGAAATTGTCCATACTTACCGCTTTTGCTGTGTTTCAGGCGTTTGCAGTGATTCCTGCCAATGCACAATCAGCAGATCAGAGCGATACTACATCAGTGAATACAGCCAAAGTTAAATCCGTGGAGGTTGTGAAGAAAGAACAAACCATCGCGGAATCCGAAGTGAAATCCGGAACAAACACGCCAACATCAAATAATGAAACAACTGAAGAAGTGAACCCTGAGACAGATGTTCCTACAGGAACAGACGCGACTCCTGTTGAGCCGGTAATTGAACCTACGGACGAAGAAGGTACAGCTGAGGAAACACCAGCACCTGCACCAGTAGAAGTGGAGCAACCATCTACAGGCGGTTCATCTGTTGCTGGAGGCGGGGGTGGAGACCTCACTCTTTATATGAACAGTAATAAAATGATGCAAGATGGCAAAACGTATCTTGCTGGACAGCCGATGGCTGTTAAAAATGGTGTATCCTATGTAGCGATCCGTGCTCTCGTTGATCGGGTTGGCTATGATGTCAAATATGATAACACAACTAAAGAAACAATCATTATTAGTGGTGAAGATGAGTTGCGTTTCAAAACAAACAGCAAGATCTATACCGTTAATGGTGTGTCCAGAACGATGAAGGGCGCGGCTTATCAACAAAAAAATACGTTCATGGTGCCGTTGACTTCAATTACACAGGCTCTGGACATTACGTATAAAGTAAATCAATCTGCCAAAACGGTTGTATTGAATCTGAGTACCAAACCGGTGGCAAGCTTCACGGTACAAAAAGAGGTTTTTGCTGGAGACCAGGTAACCTACACAACCAGATCCAGCTCTCCCAAGGGACTCAGCATTGTAGATGAGCGTTGGACAGGCCGTCAGGATTCATTCGACCAACCAGGTGTATACACAGTAACCTATGCGGTCCAGGATTCAAGTGGTCAATGGAGCGATCCGTATTCGGTTACGATTAAGGTTGAAAGACCAAATCTGCCTCCTGTCGCAATGTTTACGACAGATAAAGAAGAATACAAAATGGGTGAGAAAATCACTTATATTGATCAAAGCACAGATGATGAGAATGCAATTGTTAAAACCGAATGGGATAACAATGCACTTGCATTCTTTGTTCCAGGACCGAAGACCGTAACGATTACAGTTACTGATAAACATGGTGCTAGCGATAGCTATACCAAGATGATCAATATTACGGGAGAAACACTTTATAGTGTGACTGACTTCAATCAATTGTTCACACCAGTTGGTGAGAAGTTCACTTTTGACGGTGGTGGAGTACCAGCATTGGAGAAAGTACCTTTCACTTATTATGATGAACCAAGTCTGCTGATCCGCAGTAACAGCCCGGAAACCGTGAATACGGAAGGTATTGTGTACAAGGAATCTTCCTTCGGACAGACACGCTTCATGATTCACCATGTGAACAACACGGGCAAAAACGTAAAAATGTATGTTGTAGCGACAAACAACAATGCATACACGGCGTCGATTGACCAGCAAAACATGGGTTTTGCAGGACCGTCTCCTTTTGCAACGGTAGCTGGAAAGCTGTCCATTGACCGTTGGTTCCAATCCATGCAGAATGGTACCGGACAAAAGAAAGTCTACATCCAGCCAGGAGAAAGCAAGCTGATTCTCAATGATCTGAGCGTTCTTCCGATGAAACAGGGACAAGTCATTTCCTTGTATTCGGATGTATTCAGTGATTATGAATTGGATTACAACATTATCATGATTGAAGAAAACAAGGACCCGATGGAAGTGTTGTCGAGCCTGCCGGTTCTGGATCGTGATGGAGTTCACAACCGTGGTACCTATCCAAATGCAACACGGATCATTACGTACGATCAAGAAGTAGGGTCGAAACCTGCACGTCTTCCACTTGGAGACAATGCAAGTGATCCAAACCTTGTGGGAACGGACCCTATGGCTTACACGGAAGCGTCCAACGCAGGTAACTTCGGTGTATTGTACAAAATTACATTGAATAATGTTGCTCCACGCACGTTGATTTCATTTAACCCTCGTGGAGGCAGATATTCAGGTGTGGCACTCGTGAATGGACAGGTCGTTCAGATTTCCACAGGTAAATCTGTAACTGCACCTAATGAGCAAAGCGTTATGTATCGCACAGGTTCGTACGGCGAGAGTGTAACCATTCTCTTCTCGGCGGCACCAGGAAGTAACTTGCCTGTTAACCTGCTGTTCACGCCGCTTCCGGCTGAAAAGTAATAACATGAACATGCACGGACGGTTTGGAGTGAAAGCTTATATCATATATACCCGTTCACCCTAAAAGTCGCCCGAACGATTGATCATCTGAACCGTCAGGAAGGGACTCCATCAAAATGTAATGTCATTAGTTCAAGCTAGACTAATGGCAATGCATGTGCATGGAGTCCTTTTTATGTGATGTTGGAATGACCTAACCCGGTGTCTTCGTTGACTCTAATCGTAATTTGATGCATTATTAGAGGTATACAAGAAGGCAAAAGTTTTCGCTTTTGCCGAATAAACTGTCGCTCTATGAATGATGCAAAATGCTCGTATGACAGGAGGTGCTTTAGATCATGCTGTCGACAGAACAGATTATTTCGACCATGTCCTCACAGGGGCTTCGCATTACCGATCAGCGGAAAACACTGGCCCGGTTATTTGCCGAGTCTCCAGGGTATCTTACACCCAAGGACGTCTATGAATATATGGGTAAGACTTACAGCGGACTGAGTTTTGACACAGTATACCGGAATTTGCGGGTGATGCAGGAACTGGGTGTACTGGAACAGGTCATCTTCGAAGATGGCGTCAAATTCAAAGCTCACTGTAGTGAAGATCATCATCACCATCATATGATCTGTCTGAAGTGTCAGAAGACATATCCTATTATTTTTTGCCCGATGCAGCTTGCGGATGCGCCTGAGCAATTTCAGGTTGTAGACCACAAGTTCGAGGTGTTTGGATATTGCAAGGACTGTGCTGAGCATGCTCCGGCCAAAGCGGCATCGGGACATCAACACGCTCATGGGAAGCACTGACCATGAAGTTATCGCGCAGAATTGCTCAGGCACCCATTCGGGTGTACCGCAACTATATCTCTCCATTAACACCGCCAACATGTCGGTTCTATCCGAGCTGTTCGGCTTACGCCATGGAGGCGATTGAAGTGCACGGTGCGCTCAAAGGTTCGTTGTTAACAGCGAAACGTATTGCCAAATGTCACCCGTTTCATCCAGGCGGTGTAGATCTGGTGCCACCAAAGGCGGAGAAGTCTACTCTGGTATCAGAGTAACGTTATAGCCTGAAGTATTCGGGTGGCCTGGAAGCAGGCCAGGATTGAGCTTGAGGTTGCTGTCCACTTGACAAAGGGGTCCGCATTTCAGTATATTTTTCCTATATGATTTTCCAGTGAAGGGATAAGTACAGACACACCCCCAGTGCAGAGAGCCGGATGAGCTGAGAACCGGTCTGGGAGGAGGATGGAATATGGTCCCGGAGGAACCTCTTTCGAGCGTGCAGACTGTGATTTCAGAGCTGCTGTCGTAAGGCTGAGGCGTGATCCAGCGTTAATGGGCGGTCGAAGGACCGACAGAGCCTGTGTTTTGTGAAAAACATGGGGAATTTGGGTGGTAACACGTGAGAGCAACTCTCGTCCCATAGGGGCGGGAGTTTTTTGTGTTCTTTTTTAGTTGTTTTGGACGAAGGGATCACATGAAGCAGGAACATTTGAAGGAGGAGAAGTCATTCATGGCTGACCAAAAAACATTTTATCTGACAACCCCGATTTATTATCCGAGTGACAAATTGCATATTGGGCATGCGTATACAACTGTGGCGGGAGATGCGATGGTTCGTTACAAGCGTCTACGCGGTTATGATGCTCATTATCTGACAGGAACCGATGAACATGGTCAGAAGATTGAGCGCAAGGCACAAGAGAAAGGGCAGACACCGCAAGCTTTTATCGATGATATCGTTGTGGGGATCAAGGAACTGTGGAACAAGCTGGACATTTCCAATGACGACTTTATCCGTACAACCGAAGAGCGTCACAAAACCGTCGTTCAGGATATCTTTGACCGTTTGCTGAAACAGGGAGATATCTACAAAGGTGAGTACGAAGGCTGGTACAGCATTCCGGATGAGACGTATTACACGGAGACTCAACTGGTGGATGTGGAGAAAAATGAGAAGGGCGAGATTATCTCGGCCAAGAGCCCGGATAGCGGACACCCCGTTGAATTGGTCAAAGAAGAATCTTACTTCTTCCGTATGAGCAAATATGCAGATCGTTTGTTGAAATATTATGAAGAGAACCCGGGCTTTATTCAGCCGGAATCCCGTAAGAATGAGATGATCAACAACTTCATCAAGCCCGGGCTTGAAGATTTGGCCGTATCGCGGACTACATTTGAATGGGGCGTCAAAGTTAAAGGCGATCCAAAACACGTGGTCTACGTGTGGATTGACGCATTGTCCAACTATATTACAGCTCTGGGCTACGGTTCATCCGATGCATCTCTGTATAACAAGTTCTGGCCTGCGGATGTACATCTGGTAGGTAAAGAAATTGTTCGTTTCCATACGATCTACTGGCCAATTATGTTGATGGCATTGGATCTGCCTTTGCCGAAGAAAGTGTTTGCACATGGCTGGTTGTTGATGAAGGATGGCAAGATGTCCAAATCCAAAGGCAATGTTGTTGATCCAGTTACTCTGATTGACCGTTACGGTCTCGATGCACTGCGTTATTACCTGCTGCGTGAAGTACCGTTTGGTTCGGATGGTACGTTTACACCAGAGAGCTTTGTAGAGCGTGTCAACTCCGACCTCGCAAACGATCTGGGTAATCTGTTGAACCGTACCGTTGCCATGGTAGACAAATATTTTGAAGGCAAAGCCCCTGCGTTTGCTTCGAATGTAACGGAATTTGATGCTTCTCTGGAAGAAGCAGGCCATGCTACGGTGGAAAAAGTGGAACAGGCGATGGAAAACCTGCAGTTTTCCGTAGCACTGACAGCGATCAGCCAGTTTGTCAGTCGCACCAACAAATATATTGATGAGACGCAGCCATGGGCACTGGCTCGTGATGAGGCAAAACGCGATGAATTGGCATCCGTTATGGCTCACCTGATCGAAAGCTTGCGAATTGCTTCCATTCTGTTGCAACCGTTCCTGACACGTGCTCCTCATAAAATCTGGGCACAGCTAGGCATTCGGGAAGGTGAACTTACGGCTTGGGATACAGCCAAGCAATGGGGTCTGGTTCCAACTGGAAACGCATTGCAAAAAGGTGATCCAATCTTCCCTCGTTTGGATTCCGAACAGGAAATTGCTTATATCTCCGAAGCAATGACTGGTGGCCAAAAAGCAGCAGAGCCTGAAGCAAGTCAAGCAGGTGCTGGAGCTTCAGCAGCTGTTGAACCGGTAACCGCACCAGAAGGTACGGAAGAGATCGGGATTGACGATTTTGCCAAAGTTGAACTGCGTGTAGCGCAAGTCATTGCCTGCGAACCTGTCAAAAAAGCGGATAAGTTGCTGAAATTGCAGCTCGATCTGGGTTATGAGCAGCGCCAGGTCGTCTCTGGCATCGCGAAGTTCTATTCGCCAGAAGAGATGGTTGGACGCAAAGTCATCTGTGTGACTAACCTGAAACCGGTGAAACTTCGTGGTGAACTGTCTCAGGGTATGATCCTTGCAGCATCACATGGCGACCAGCTCACACTGGCTACAGTACCAGACAACATGCCTAATGGCGCACAAGTAAAATAAAAAGAATCAATTTCATAATACCTTTAAATTGATTCAAATTCTGTCGTAACTATGACTCAAGGTGGCCCGATGTAATTCGGGTCCCTTTTTTATTGATATAATTCGTATCTGACGGGAAGAGAACAAGCATATACTGTTATGAACTCCGTACTTCAGGAAAGAATGAATAGGACGAGATGGCTTGACAAGTAGGTTCAGGTTACCTATAATTCTTTCAGTAATGTTTACGATTAAGAGATGCGGAGTGAATCATAATGACATTTTATAAAGTGCAACATCAAGTTCAGGATAACCGGACAGGAAAGACGAGCAAAAGAGGTAACATGAAGTTACTGTGGACGGGTTTCCTTATTCTCACTTTGCTGGTATTGTCAGCGTGTGGGCAGGATAGTTCCAATAGTGCGAAGATTGTGGAAGGCAAGGTAAACGTTGTGACGACATTTTATCCTGTATATGCTTTTACGACGGCAATCGGTGGTGAGGATGCCAATGTCATTAACCTGTTGCCAACGGGAGTAGAGCCACATGACTGGACTCCGAAGAGTCAGGATATTGTTAATACGTCCAAGGCACAGCTGTTTTTCTATAATGGAGCTGGACTGGAAGGATGGGTGCCGAATTTCCTGAAGTCGCTGAATAGTGATACTAAGGTGAAGTCTGTTGCCGTCAGCGAAGGGGTTAAGCTGTTAACCGCTGAGGGTGATGATGGGCACGGTCACGGTGAAGAGCACGAAGACGAGCATGCGGATGAACATACAGATGAGGCTACCAGTGAAGATGTCGCTGATCATCATATTGATCCACATACGTGGGTTAGTCCGAAATCGGCCATGATCATGGCTGAAAACATCAAAAATAGTCTGGTCGAAACAGATCCTGATCACAAAGCAGGTTACGAACAACGTTATGAAGAGCTTCGTACCAAGCTTGAGACGCTGGATCAGCGTTTTACAGATGAATTGGCTACCGTACCAAACAATGAAATTGTTGTCTCGCACCAAGCATTTGGCTACCTTGCACGTGATTATGGACTATCCCAGCATGCCATTATGGGACTTTCCCCGGATGCTGAACCGACAGGACAGGATATTGTGAAGCTTGCGAAACTGGTTAAAGATGAAGGCATCAAATACATTTTCTTTGAAGAGCTGGTATCTGACAAATTGGCGAAAACACTGGCAAGTGAAGCAGGCGTGGAGACCATGGTCCTTAATCCGGTTGAGGGATTGACCAAGGAGCAGGCAACAAACGGGGATGATTATTTCACCCTCATGGAGAAAAATTTGCAAAATCTGCTGATCGCATTAAAATAAGATAGAATGAAGGATTCAGGTCGAAGAGTCTTTACCGTTCACGGTGAAGGCTCTTAGGACGCTATGGGATTCTTATATATAATGAAGGGCGGCTTTGCCATGCAGCAAATCATGCCACTATGTCATGATCCAATTATAGAGATCGAGAAACTATCATTTTCCTACGGGGACCAGCGAGTGATTGAGAATCTCGATTTTATGGCCCAGGAACGGGACTTTGTCGGGATTATCGGTTCCAACGGGGCAGGTAAAACAACATTGCTGCGAATGTTGGTAGGATTATTGCCTCCTGCGCAGGGAGATATTAAACTATTCGGACAGTCGATCCGCAGGTTCAAGGACTGGGACCGAATTGGATATGTGCCACAAAAGAATGCATTTAACCCGTTATTCCCTGCGACCGTTCGTGAAGTGGTCATGTCCGGTTTGTACAAT
The DNA here is from genome assembly GCF_014842675.1 of Paenibacillus sp. CFBP 13594. Taxonomy (NCBI): domain Bacteria; kingdom Bacillati; phylum Bacillota; class Bacilli; order Caryophanales; family Paenibacillaceae; genus Paenibacillus; species Paenibacillus sp. CFBP 13594. The sequence goes on along the minus strand of NZ_JACYVQ010000005.1, from coordinate 187,502 downwards.
AACAAAAACATGTTCCGTCGTATGTCTCGCAAATGTCAGCAACAGTGCACGGATGCGATGCAGGTTATGCGGATTGAAGATCTGGCGAATAAACGAATTGGCCAATTGTCCGGTGGACAGCAGCAGCGTGTATTTTTGGCACGAGCGCTTATCAATCACCCGGATCTGTTGATTCTGGATGAACCCACAGTAGGTATTGATGCTGAATCACAGGCCAGTTTCTTTGAACTGATTACCCATATGCATGAACATCATCGAATGACTTTTCTGATGGTGTCTCATGATATGGATCGGATGGAGAGTTATCTGGGTTCTGAAGCTGCGGTTACGAATGGCAAAATTAATTTTCATGTCCGTCATTCGCATGAGGTACAGGATTGTGCTGAGACCAATCTGCAACATACCACTGCACAGGTACGCTAGCCGTATGTATGGCCCATTAGATTAGAGTAAGGCCGAAGGAGTCGTGTTTGTTTTGGAAATATTAATGAGTGATTTTTTTCAGCGTGCGCTGGCGGGTGGGTTGTTAATCGGCATTACCGCTCCGTTAATCGGACTGTTCCTGGTCTTGCGGCGGTTATCCATGATTGGAGACACCTTGTCTCATGTGACCATTGCCGGGGTTGCACTTGGATTCCTGATTGAAGTGTATCCCATTGCAGTGGGCTTGATATTTGCCGTGCTTGCTTCATTTGCAATAGAGAAATTGCGCAAAGCGTACAAGAGTTACGCCGAATTATCGATTGCCATTATCATGTCCGGTGGCGTGGCTCTTGCTTCCTTGTTCTTTACGCTGGGCAAAGGATATAATGCAGATGTCATGAGTTATTTGTTCGGCAGTATATATACATTAGACGCTACGGATCTGAAGCTCGTAGGTGTGGTTACGCTGATCGTGGTGATTGTAGTGGCATTGTTACATAAGGAATTTTTCCTGCTCAGCTTTGAGGAAGATGCGGCAGCGGTTACAGGGTTGCCTGTGAGAATTCTGAACATGTTAATCACTGTGATGACAGCACTTGTCATAAGCACGGCGATCAAGATTGTTGGTGCGCTTCTGGTGTCAGCGCTATTGACCATTCCGGTAGCGGTCAGCCTGTTGATGGCTCGAAGTTTTAAATCTGCTATTATTTTGTCCGTGGTGATCGGCGAAATTGCCGTAGTCCTTGGACTGGTTGTAGCAGGTATCTGGAACCTCGCACCTGGAGCAACGATTGTATTACTGCTGATCATGATGCTGATTCTGACGATGATTGGAAAAAAAGGGTTCCGAGCCTGACGACTGAACGAGCAAGCACGTGAGCCCGGGGAAGGGAGACATCCGCTTCATGCCTGATGTTAATGTATGGATGGCTTTTGTAGCAGGTTTGGTCTCATTTATATCACCATGTTGTCTTCCGCTGTATCCATCATACCTCTCCTACATTACAGGGATGACGGTGCAACAATTGAAGGATGACCGCAATCAGCGCGAAGTCCGCTTTAAGACCATGACGCATACGCTGGCGTTTATTTTAGGCTTCTCGGCAGTATTTTATTCGCTTGGCCTTGGTGCTGGACTGTTTGGCCAATTTTTCAATGATAACCGAGAACTGATTCGGCAATTGTCTGCGATTTTGATTATGCTTATGGGGTTATTTTTGCTTGGTGTGTTCAAGCCGCAGTTTCTGATGAAGGAACGCAAGCTGGATATGAAATGGAAACCAGCAGGCTATCTGGGCTCTTTTATATTTGGTATCGGTTTCTCAGCAGGTTGGTCGCCTTGTATTGGCCCTATTCTAACAGCGATCATTGCAATGGCTGCAAGTGAGCCCACAACCTGGTTGGCGTTGATTACAGGTTACACGGCAGGGTTTGCCATCCCATTCTTCATTTTGGCCTTTTTCATTGGATCGACACGCTGGATTTTACGGTATTCCAATGTCATGATGAAAGTCGGGGGAGCATTAATGTTGTTCCTTGGGGTATTGCTTTTTACAGATCAGATGACCAAGATTACGATCTGGTTGCAGCAGATTACACCAGACTGGATGATTATTTAAACGGATGAACTGAATTCGAATATTATTATGTATGGCATAGCAGGCTACATGTTACCAGAGACATTCTGGGTCATGTAACCTGCTTTTTAATCGTTTGTTAGGAATGCCTATACGAGCATATCATTACGGGCAGTCGCGTTTTTCGTTTAGGTGAAGTAATCAATACTGGCTAGTGGGAAATGTTCAAAGATCCGTTCCGTAATGAATTCGCGCAGCGCATCTTGCTGGTCATCTTTATACACATACTTGTACTGGCCCCAGCGGCCCCATTTCATCTTACGTTTCTCGATATCCATCTCCAGCTTGGTTTTAGGATAACGTTTCTCAATGGTTGCTTTGGCTGTTTTGGTAAAACGGTGCTGGATCATCTCAAAGGTAAGATCCTTGGTTGCTTCCTCTGGAAGCGTATCTGCCAGCTTCTGCAACAGATCCGAGTATCCTTCTTCCCAGCCTTCATACCACATAATAGGAGCGATAATGAATCCCAGGGGATAACCGGCGTGTGCAATTTTGCCAGCAGCTTCAATGCGTTCCTCAAATCTGGAGGTAGCCGGTTCAAAGTTTTTGATAACATAATCCGAATTGACACTAAACCGGATACGGGTATGGCCGTTATGCTTAATGTTCAGCAATGGATCAACGTGATGATATTTGGTTACGAATCGCAAACGCCCATATTCTTCTTCCGCCATAAAACGGATCAAGTCACTTAAATTTTCCGTGATATGTTCGAGTCCTACGGGATCAGATGTACAGGCGGCTTCAAATCGTGTGATTTCAGGCGCGCGTTCTTCGATGTATCCTTTGGCTGCCTGAATGATCTCCTCGGTATTAACATAGACACGGACATAAGGTTTCGCACCAAGTGTCGTTTGAAGATAACAATAATGGCAGTGCCCCATACAGCCGGTAGAGATGGGAATGGCATATTCCGCTGAAGGTTTCGACTGGTCAAACTTGAGTGTTTTGCGCACACCAACGACCAGAGTACGCTTCGCCATCCGATACTTTTCTTGTTCGGTTTCACCGGGCAGGTTTGTGATTCGGTTATGGGATGTGGTCATTTGATAAGGGATGTTTTTGGATGTGACCCATTCCATAATCCGTTTACCTTTATCATATTCCAGCGCACCGGGTTCAAAATACACCAAATCGGGAATAAAGGGTTTAGTACCTTTTGCTTTACGAACTGGCGGAGAGGCTACACTTGTACTCACGAAATCACTCCTTTCGTTGCGGAACTTTGCTTAGTTTGCCTCGTTTGGGGAGAAGTCACGCCTGCCAATTACTTGTGTAACAGCGCGCTCTGAACTGTGCAGGACTTGCCAATGCGTATTGATAACATGTATCATTATAAGATAGGGACCAGGCACGAATAGGGGCCGGTCAGAGAGAAAAGAGGGAAGCAGATGCCAACGCCCAGTATGGAAGATTATTTGGAGCGTATATACAAATTAATTGATGAAAAGGGCTATGCTCGTGTGTCTGATATAGCTGAAGGACTGGAAGTACATCCTTCATCGGTGACGAAGATGATCCAAAAGCTGGACAAAGACGAGTACCTGATCTACGAAAAGTACCGCGGACTGGTGCTTACGCCAAAAGGTAAAAAGATGGGCAAACGTTTGATGGAGCGACATCATCTGCTTGAACAATTTTTGACAACGATTGGTGTTCAGGAACAAAATATCTACAATGATGTTGAAGGCATTGAACATCATCTGAGCTGGGACTCCATTACATGCATTGAGTCCTTGGTTGAATACTTCCGTCAGGATGAGAGCCGGTTGCGTGACCTCAAAAACCTTCAGGATGTCATGAGTAATACGGAGTCTTAAGTTTCAGCAGTGGAATACACATGGTGATATACAATGAATTGTATCCTGTGATCAAAGGATGCTTCTTGCCGTTTCAATGGCAGGAAGCATTTTTTTGTGTGCAATCACACCATAATTTGGTGATTATCGCAACTAAACGAACGCTAGGAGCGTCTATTAAACTAGTAGAATTTACCGCAAATTTATAATGATTTTGGAGGACTGCACTAATGAACGTTCGTAAAGGATTGATGCTGCTGCTCATTTTTGTACTTGGATTACAGACAGCAGGCATGACGGCACAAGCGGCCGGGCAGAAGGAAATCGCTATTTTTCTAGACGGCAACCGTTTGGAATCGGATGTATCACCCTACATCCTGCCCAAAGTAAATGTAACGATGGTACCTCTGCGTGTTATTAGCGAAGGACTGGGTGCGTCTGTTCTATGGTCTCAAGCTACTCGTACCGTGACCATTCAGAAATCTGATTCGGTCATCTCTATGACGAGCGGGCGCCAGCAGGCAACCGTGGATAACGCTGTAGTTGGTCTGGATGCATCGGTCGAATTGAAACAAGGTCGGGTCATGGTACCCATTCGATTTGTCAGTGAGAACCTGGGCATTCGAGTGAACTGGAATCAAGCAGCCCAGACCATTGATCTGTACACAGGAGACGAATCAGTCCCAACTCCTGAACCAACCCCGGTAACCCCAGCGGAGCCTGGAGGCACGGGCACTGTACCAGCTTCTGAAGAGATGCGGGGAGCCTGGATTTCCACTGTGAATGGAGACTGGCCTTCATCCGGTGCCAAGGGAAATGTAGAGAAGCAAAAACAGGAGTATACGAAACAGCTAGATACGTTGCAAGGTATGGGCATTAATGCTGTATTTGTCCAAGTGAGAGCCAATGGGGATGCCATCTATCCTTCAGGTTTGGTACCTTGGAACAGCGTATTGACAGGAACACAAGGTAAAGATCCAGGTTATGATCCCCTCGCGTTTATGGTCGAGGAAGCACATAAACGAGGTTTGGAGTTCCACGCCTGGTTTAATCCGTTTAGAGCAACGAACTCAGCAAGTACATCAAACTTGGCTGCAAACCACATCTCGAAGCTTCATCCCGACTGGATTGTGAATGCATCCGGCAAAATGTACATTAACCCGGGTATCCCGGAAGCCAGACAGCATATTATCGATACGATCATGGAAGTGGTCAATCAGTATGATATTGATGGTGTACATCTGGATGATTATTTCTATCCATCCAATGTGACTTTTAATGATGATGCAGCCTTCAAAACCTATAACACATTGAATACCAAAGACCGTGCTGAATGGCGTCGGGACAATATTAATCAGTTCGTCAAGCAGCTCGGACAGAGCATTCACAGGGTGAAAGGTAACGTTGAATATGGAATTAGTCCATTTGGTGTATGGCGTAATAAATCCGTTGATCTGACAGGTTCTGATACCAAAGCAGGAGTAACCGCGTATGACAGCATGAATGCAGATGTGCGGACATGGATTAACCAGGAATGGATCGACTATGTCGCTCCGCAGGTGTATTGGAGTATGACACTGAGTGTAGCCCGATACGACAAAGTTGTGGACTGGTGGGCGAATGAAGTGGCTAATACAAATGTAAAATTGTATATCGGTCACTCTCCTTATAAGTTAGGTACGCCGGAAATTGGCTGGCAGACTTCACAGGAGATCATCGATCAGCTGAACTACAACAAGAAGTATGGTTCGGTCAAAGGGGATATTTTCTTTAGTTCACAGCACCTGACGAAGAATCCTCTCGGCGTAATTGCCAAATTAAAAGCGTACTATGGTCTCTAGAACATTTTAACGATACAGTTATAAGACAAACCCTTGTTCTCATAGAGTGGCAGTAGAAACGTGGCTGCCTGGAGAACGGGGGTTTTGTTGTGTTAATTAACGCGGTGTTTGAAGGTGGAGGCGTCAAAGGAATCTCGCTTGCGGGTGCTGTGCAGGGTGCTCAAGATTGTGGCATTCAGTTCAATCGGGTGGCTGGCACATCATCCGGCTCCATTGTAGCTGCTCTGCTAGCGGCGGGTTACCGGGCCGAAGAGATGAAAGTCATTATCGAGAATACACCCTTTGTTTCATTGCTGCGTCGTTCCCCCATATTTAATACCCGATGGATTGGCCCCGCAGCGAGGCTGTTCCTGAAGAAAGGTTTGTATTCGGGGGAGGCATTGGAATCATGGATTCGCAAGATGCTGGAGCAAAAAGGGATTCGCACATTCGCTGACTTGCCACTAGGCAAGTTGCTTATTACCGCATCCGATATATCCAATGGGACCATTCTGGTGTTGCCAGACGATATTCGGCGGTTCGGCATTGACCCTGCGAAGCTGGATGTTGCAAAGGCGGTACGTATGAGTTGCAGTATCCCATATTTTTTCGATCCGGTAGTCATACGCAAGTCGCCGATATTTTCCAAAGGTCTTCCTTTTCAAGATCAGTTCGTGTATGTCGTGGATGGTGGATTGCTTAGCAATTTCCCGTTGTGGCTCTTCGATGGTGATCGCTCGGAACGAGGAGGAGACGTTATTCCGGTTGTCGGATTCAAAATGGTAGGGAAGACGGAAGTAGAACCTGCCCGGATTAAAGGACCGCTAAGCATGCTTCAGGCCCTTGTAGAGACGATGCTCACAGCACATGATGAACGCTATATCGAACAGATTAACCGGTTTCGGACAGTGAAGATACCAACGCTAGGCATTAAACCGACGCAATTTCATTTATCGTTACAGGACAGCACAGCCTTATATCGATCAGGCGCAACAGCAGGGAACGAATTTTTCAACGGATGGAATATGAAAATGTATGATGAACAGCTGGACAAACAAAGAAAAGAATTGCGCAAGAAACAACCAGAAGCTCCACCTCTGATTCCTGTATAAACGTGAAAAAAGCAATTCTCCGCATGTTGGGAGAACTGCTTTTTTGTATGTTCAGTCGATATTAGTGAAATTTCGGTATATCTTCATCGCTTTTCCCTTTTTGTCCCTGAATCACTTGGAAAGGATAATCCTTGCGTTTCTTTGAAGAGCCGCTGCTCTTTCTGGCACTGGACTGTGCATTAACTTTCGCCATGGTTCGTGCCGATGGTTTAATCTTCGGTGTTTTGGCTTTGTTTGCCCAGCGACGAGGCGGATATTTGTACAGCAGGAATACAGCTCCGAACACGACCAGAGGAATAATGATCCTGGATGGACTAGCGTTCCCCAGCCAAGTCAAGACTCCAACAGCAGCTAGTGCGATGAACGTCCAAAATAAGATTGCCTGCTTGTTCATATCATTCACCCTTTCACAGGATCGAGTGTTGCAACAGGTACTTCTGACGTAGCAGAGACATTGGCAAGCTTGGCATCCAACTCACGCATACGGTTAAACGAAGCAATGGATACTTCTACCTGTTCGTTGGTCGGTTCTTTTGTTGTCAGCAATTGCAGCCACAATCCCGGGTATCCAAGATAACGCAGTACAGGAATATCACGTACCGAATTCGTGAGCTTTAACAGTTCAAAAGAAATGCCTAGCACAACTGGCAATAACAACAGACGCTGACCCATCCGTTCCCAGAGGTTATCGTACGTGAAGAGGGAGTATAGAAACACTCCGATAATGACAGTCAACATAATGAAGCTGCTTCCGCAGCGGTAGTGCAGTCGGCTGTACTTTTGCACGTTCTCCGGTGTCAGTTCTTCACCAGCTTCATGTGCGCTGATTACTTTGTGTTCCGCCCCATGATACTGGAAGAGACGTTTAATCATCGGTGTCTGTGAGATTAACCACAGATAAGCGAGTAACAGGATCAGCTTAATGCCGCCTTCCAGTAAATTATGCAGAAACTGATTGTCGAATGCATTTTTGAATAGAAAATTCTCGATAACAACAGGAAGCAATGTGAGCACAACTTTACCAAAAAGGAATGAAAGGATGGCGACGGCGGTCACACCAATGATCATGCTTAGGCTCCAGCCCGAACCTTCTTTCTCTTTTTGCTTGGCTTTCTCTTCAGGTTCCAGTTCATCATCAGCATAGGCGTCAGCAGAATAATTGAGATGTCTGCTACCTTTGACACTTGAATCTATAATGCTGACAATTCCGCGTAATAAAGGAATCCGCCGCAATTTCATGACCCAGGACTTGTCTTGCTTGGGAACTTCCAGATACGTAATTTCGCCGTCTTTTCTACGAACAGCTGTAACGTTGACATGTTTCCCACCGAACATTACGCCTTCAATGACAGCTTGCCCCCCATAGCTGACAGGCTTGGATTGTTGAGGCAAATTATTCACCTTCCTATTCTGTTCTAGGCCTTCGCGATCAAAGGCAGTTTAATAACCCTATTGTATCGAATTTTAAGACCAATTTCTAGTTTGTGAGTCAAACCTTGAAGGATGTTGTTAAGATTGTCCTGTTTTGAACATACTACCTCGTAGAATCGGAGCGGAAATTTGAGGCATAATGCGGGATTATCAACTGAATGAAGGAGAATATCGATGACAGAACGTAAGCATGAAGATACATCACAAGATGAAGGTCAACGACCCAATGAGCGGCAGCCAAAGTACAAGGGCAGGCGCCCTACCCAGAGGCAAGGTCAAGCACACTACTACACCAAGCCATTTTCCTTTGCGTTAGAGCTTGGCTTTTTTGCCGGTTTTATCTGGGGTGGGCTGCATTGGCTATTCTATCTGTTGCATTTTACGATTGTACCTGTCGGATTTCTGGCCGAGCCTTTTTTCAAACATGAATATATATATACCGCAGCAGGACATTTGACAGGTTGGCTGTTTTTTATCGTCTTTTCCATCTTGGCATCCTTGTTATACACGTTCACGATTAGAAAACTGAAAGGGCCGTTACCCGGCATGGTGTATGGAATCGTCTGGTGGCTGATTCTCTTTATCCTGGTAGGACCCAAACTGGGGATGATGAAACCTTTGAATGGTTTAACGTGGGATTCAATCATCACGGAACTCTGTTTCTTTTTGCTGTGGGGGCTGTTCATTGGTTACACGGTAGCCATGGAGTACACGGACGAACGCAAACGCGAGCCGGAGCAAGCGGGGGCATAGCGCAAAAAAGCTTCTCAATCCGGCAATGGCTGTGTTAAAATAGCAGATGGTTATTTGCAGAGAGGGTGGAGCAGCGATGAAACGAATTATTGTGATCAATGGTCCGAACCTGAACATGCTTGGTGTACGCGAACCGGGCATCTATGGAACGCTTAGTCTGAAGGATATTGAGGACAAAATTCGCAGACAGGCTGACGAAATTGGCGTCTCCATCGCTTTTTATCAATCGAACCATGAAGGGGACATCATTGACCGCATTCATGCAGCGATGGGTGAGGCAGACGGAATAATACTGAATGCCGGAGCATTTACCCATTATAGCTATGCTATACGTGATGCAATCAATGCTGTAAAAGTCCCTACGGTTGAAGTACATCTATCCAACATTCATGCACGCGAAGCGTTCAGACATCATTCAGTGATTGCAGCGGAAACAATCGGGCAGATTGCCGGATTTGGCGAAGTAAGCTATGAACTGGGATTGCTGGCACTTGTGCGTCATCTGGACAAACAAACCTGAGCCGGGAACCCGGGAATGTGAGAGAAAGAAGGGTTACCGATGGAAAACAAACGAGTAAATAAGTTGCGTGAAGCCATGCGTGAGCATGAACTCACTGCAATGCTGATTACAAACCCGATTAACCGTCGTTATATGACGGGCTTTACAGGCTCGGCGGGATATGTGCTGATTACGGAACAGGATGCATATCTGCTGACTGATTTCCGCTATATGTCACAAGCGCCTCAGCAAGCCAAAGGATTTACCGTTGTGGAGCATGGAGCTAAGCCGATGGATACGGTGCGCGAATTGCTGACATCCGCGAATATCAAAGAAGTGGGCTTCGAGCAGGATAGCGTCACATTTGGCACGCATTCCGCTTATGCTGAAGCACTTCAATCTATCGAACTGAAAGCTGTATCCGGGATCGTGGAGCAACTCCGTATGTTCAAGGATGAAGATGAGATCGCGGTTATGCAGAGAGCAGCAGATCTTGCGGATGCCACGTTCAGCCACGTTTTGCAGTTTGCAAAACCAGGTATGACGGAGCGTGAAGTGGATCTGGAGATGGAGTTTTTCATGCGTAAACATGGAGCAACGTCCTCTTCGTTTGACACCATTGTAGCATCGGGCGAACGTTCTGCTATGCCTCACGGTGTAGCGAGCAGCAAGGTCATCGGACAGAATGAGTTAATTACATTTGACTTTGGTGCACTTTTGGACGGATACTGTTCAGATCTGACACGTACCATTGCAACAGGTACACCTGTACCTGAGCTGCGCAAAATTTATGACATTGTACTGGAAGCTCAGTTACATACGCTGGAGAACCTGAAACCGGGCATGACCGGACGGGAAGCAGATGCATTGGCTCGTGATATCATTGCAGGTCACGGATATGGAGATCAATTCGGACACAGCACAGGCCACGGCCTGGGTATGGAAGTTCACGAAGCTCCACGCTTGTCCAAGCTTAGCGACGATGTATTGAAACCGGGTATGGTTGTTACCGTTGAACCGGGTATATATATTGATGGGCTTGGCGGCGTGCGTATCGAGGATGACGTAGTGATTACCGAGACGGGTATTCATATTCTCACGAAGTCGGACAAGAAGTTCACCGTAATCGGCTAAATTACAGCCACAGGGATATAAGACGATTTTTAATGTGTTATTTAAATTGAAAATAAGAAATTTCACCATAACGGAGAGTGCAGAACCAATCTGAAGAAGCGAAGCGTTCGCCTTTATCACCGAATTTTCCCATTGATAATGGGATCAAAAAATCTGGGGATAACAGCGATCCGAGGATGGTACTGCAATCGAAGTGAACGAGGTGGCCATTCTTGGGCTCATTTTACATATAACATTAATCCATCGTCTTATATCACCTACTTTTTAACCATATCAGGAGGGATTTTTTGTGATTTCAGTAAACGATTTTAAAACAGGCTTGACCGTGCAAGTAGATAACGATATCTATACCGTGCTTGATTTCCAACACGTTAAACCAGGTAAAGGCGCTGCCTTCGTACGTTCCAAATTGAAAAACCTGCGTAACGGTAACACCGTTGAAAAAACATTCCGTGCAGGCGAAACGATTGGTCGTGCCATCATCGAAAACCGTGGCGTATCCTACCTGTATGCAAGCGGTACAGAGCACACATTCATGGATAACGAAACATATGATCAGTTCACATTAACTAGTGATCAACTGGAATGGGAATTGAACTTCCTGAAAGAAAACATGGTCGTTAAGATTGTTAGCTACCAAGGTGAAATCCTGGGAATCGACTTGCCAACAAGCGTTGAGTTGAAAGTCATCGAGACTGAGCCAAGTGTTAAAGGTAACACTGCACAAGGCGCTACCAAAAATGCAAAAGTGGAAACAGGCTTGAACGTACAGGTTCCTTTGTTCATTAACGAAGGTGACGTTCTCCTGATTGACACACGTGAAGGTAAATACTCTTCCCGTGCGTAACTTTCACAGCTTGTAAGCTAAAAAAGGTTATTAACAACCCTTTGCCATTCCTTTGGCAGAGGGTTTTTTCGAAAAAAGATTAGCCTATCAGGCGCTTTCGTAATATACTGGGTTAAAGTCATTTCTCGTAGAGAATAATGACGATGGACATTAATTATGCATACTGCACAAGGTAGGGAGTGGATTTGCGTTGTCATTGTACGTCATGAAATTTGGGGGCAGCTCGGTCGGAGATACAGAACGCATGAAGCGTGTAGCCGGACGTGTTGTAGAAAAAGCTGATGAAGGACATCGGTGTGTAGTTGTGGTTTCTGCCATGGGGGATACAACAGATGATTTGATTGATCAGGCAAAACAACTGAATAGTGATCTGCCTGCTCGTGAGATGGATATGCTCTTAACGACAGGAGAACAGATTTCGATCTCTTTGTTATCGATGGCTATTCAAGCGCTTGGACGTAAGGCAGTATCGTTTACGGGCTGGCAAGCGGGATTCCGCACAGAGCCGGTTCACGGAAAAGCACGTATTCATGATATTCAACCTGACCGTGTGAATGCAGCACTTGCCGAGGGAAACATTGTTATTGTTGCAGGCTTCCAGGGCATGACGGAAGACGGCGAGATCACAACGCTGGGTCGTGGTGGTTCGGATACCACAGCTGTAGCGCTGGCGGCAGCAATTAAGGCTGATGCGTGTGAGATCTATACGGATGTAGACGGAATCTATTCTACGGACCCGCGGATCGTTAAGGTTGCGCGCAAGCTGAAGGAAATATCCTATGACGAAATGCTGGAACTTGCTAATTTGGGAGCAGCGGTGCTGCATCCGCGTGCAGTAGAGTACGCGAAGCATTCCGGTGTACCTTTAATTGTAAGATCCAGCTTTAACCATAATGAAGGAACGGTTGTGAAGGAGGAAGCAGCAATGGAACAAGGCGTAGTGGTTAGTGGTATTGCCTATGACAAAAACGTGGCTCGCATCAGTATTCTGGGTGTGCCGGATGTACCAGGAGTTCTGGCCGAAGTATTTGGTGCGCTTGCATCCAATCAGCTGGATGTGGACATTATCGTTCAGAGCGGAGTGATGGATGGCAAAGCGGACTTCTCGTTCTCTGTGGCGCTGTCTGACCGTGAGAATGCATTACGTGTCATTGAAGGCCTTCACAGCCGCTTGCCTTACCGTGAAGTCACATCTGAGGAGAACCTTGTTAAAATCTCCATTGTTGGCGCAGGTATGGTCAGTCACCCGGGTGTAGCTGCGAAGATGTTCAAAGTTATTTCCGCTGAAGGCGTGAGTATCAAGATGGTAAGCACTTCCGAGATCAAAGTATCTTGTGTTATTGACGGAGATAAGCTGCATGACGTCATTAAGGCATTGCATACAGCATATGATCTTGACACTGCCGAGCAAGCCGTTATCGGTGGACCTCAAGATCGCAGATAAGTATCTTCTGTGTATGTAAATTAGCAAAGGTGTACTGTTGCCAACGGGCAGCAGTACACCTTTTTTTGTTTTTCTCATGGCCATTCTCACATCAACTTGAACATCTTTTCCCCGCGTATGCCTCTATATGGTTGCATGAGGTTCCCCTCCCCCATCTCGGGAACACAATCCAGCAAGTTTAATTGAGAACAATATGAAATGTCATGGACCCTGCCTAACTTTTCAAGCCTACGCCCGCTAACAGATCCCTGCACCAGCTCCGGGATGCTCTCCTGACATTGGGATACCGCCTGATGAAGTGCTATGCCGAGATCGTTTAGTTGGATGGGAGAGCAGGATTGACGGTGCAGTTCGTCGATGATACATCCAGCACACAAGGCGTCCTCCAGTGCAAATTCATCCTGATTCCCCGCACATAACAGCAATACATCTCGTTGAAGTTGGCAGAGAACTGCTGCGACAGCCCTGACATTGAGTAATGATCCAGCTAGTACATGTTTCGCCCTGGAAGCTTTAATCAAGGCTCGGGTTCCATCGGTTGTGGTCAGGATGATCGTTTTATTAGCAATGTCCTTAGTCATATATTCATAGGGGGAATTACCCACCTCGAATCCGGTGATTTTTTTGTCAAAACGCTCCCCGCCTCGAATGCAATCTTTCACTTCCATTTGTTTAGCTTGTGGAACGGTCTCTACGGCAATCACAGCCAAAGCGTCATACGCCAGAGCCGTAACAATTGTACTGGTCGTACACAATACATCAATGACAACTGCACTTCGCCCTGCAATATCAATAGTACGTACTTCATTCACATTGCCAACGACATCAACTCGCACTCCCCACAACTCCTTTCTGTATCTGGGGATCGGTAGTTCTGTTTTGAACCGGAATGGAACTTACCTATCTGCAATTACTATATGCATGAACATCTAGACGGGTGCCTAGAACAGAAGGTGCATCTATGGTTTCAACTCTCAACCGTATTCTGAAGAATTGATAGATTTCAGCGTCATAAAATAAATGTACAGGCATAAACTTGAGATATGAACAAGCGCCAGAAGTGTGAACCAAATGATCTCAAGGTTGGAGGAGCCTACTCATGAAGGTGAACTGGAGGGAACTTTTTCCGGAACCGATCCGAACCATTCTTGGAAGAATGCCACCCGCTCTATTGGAACAAGTGGAGGAAGTACGTATTCGTGAAGGCAGACCCCTGGAGATTAATGCAGGCAACACATACCACTTCCTGACACCTCAAGGTTGTCCAACCGGGAATCCTGAAGAAGCGTATGTTCCTCAGAAAGAAGTGACGCACAGGTTGCTGGATCTGATCAGTAACCATTCACTTTATACATTGGAAGAGGAACTGCGCAAAGGGTTCATCACCATACCTGGAGGACATCGAATCGGGCTTGCTGGCCGAACGGTACTAAGCGGTGGGCGTGTCGAATACCTGCGTGACATCAACGGGTTTAACGTTCGGGTAGCCCGTGAGGTACATGGAGTAGCTGATCGTATCCTTCCTTATCTTCTCGATATGAAGAGCGGACAGGTCCTGCACACGTTGATCCTATCACCACCACAACAAGGGAAAACGACGTTGCTGCGAGATCTGGCGAGACAAATTAGCAGTGGTACAAAGCTTACAGGGGGAACTGAACTGGTTCAGGGAATACGTCCGCGTCTGAAAGTGGGCATTGTGGATGAAAGGTCCGAAATCGCTGGTAGCTACAAAGGAGTACCTGGCTTCGACGTAGGTCCCCGAACAGATGTGATGGACGGTTGTCCGAAGGCTGAGGGCATGATGATGATGCTTCGCTCCATGTCGCCCGATGTCCTGATTGTGGACGAGATCGGTCGTCCGGAGGATGCCGAAGCGGTGATGGAAGCCCTGCATGCAGGAGTCTCAGTGATTGCGACTGCTCATGGTCGTGACCTATCGGAGCTGTCGGCCAGACCCGCCCTCAGAACCTTAATTACGGAGCAGATGTTTCAACGTTATGTCCAGCTGCAACGGACGAGCCGGGGCATGACCTTTCGGCTGGCTGATGGCAAAATGCGTGGGTTGCAGCAGACCGGGGCAGGAGGTGAAGCCTTTGGTTAACATGTTTGGTGCGGTAATTATTCTGTTAGCCAGCACCCTCGCCGGTTTTTACAAGGCCAGACAGTATGCATTAAGACCGAGACAGTTGCGAGAACTCATTGCAGCCCTCCAGCGACTAATGACGGAGATTAACTATGGGCTCACTCCACTTCCCGATGCCATGGGCAAGATGGGAGCACAGACCAAAGAACCTGTAAAGACGCTGTTTCTTCATGCAGCTACACAGATGGAACCTCCTCATGGACTCACTGCCCGGGAAAGTCTGCAGTCAGGCGTGGATCTAGCGTGGGGAAGATCGGCCATGAAGGCTGACGAGAAGGAAGTGATGTTGCAACTAAGCTTCAGCCTTGGCACAAGTGACCGTCAGGATCAGACCAAACATATATCGTTAGCCATTCAACAACTAATGCATGAGGAATCCCGCGCTCAGGCCGATCAAATGAAATATGAACGAATGAGCCGAAGCCTCGGGATGCTTGTCGGAGCGTTAATCGTCATTCTGATCTTCTGAAATAGCCGGGATAGTGAGGTGCCAAGGTCATGAATCTAGAAGTGAACGCAATCTTTCAAATTGCGGGTATCGGAATCATCATCGCCATGATTCACACGGTACTGAAACAAATGGGAAAGGAAGATATGGCTCACTGGGTGACTGTAATCGGATTTGTCGTTGTATTGTTCATGGTGGTCCGTATGCTGGACAGCCTGCTACAAGAGATCAAATCGATATTTCTTTTTCAATGAAAAACGGTCATGAAGCCGGATGGTGGTGACCTGTGGAAATTATCCAAGTTGTAGGTTTGGCGCTCATCGCAACAGTGCTAATTCTGGTTATTAAGGAACAGAAACCCATGTTTGCTTTTCTGATTGCTGCCGCGACCGGCATTGTCATCTTCATGTTGTTGATTGGAAAAATCGGTGCAGTCATCGAAGTGTTGAAGCGGCTTGCCGAGAATTCAGGCATGGAAAGTATTTATCTGAAAACGGTGCTGAAAATTATTGGCATAGCGTACATCGCTGAATTTGGCGCACAGATTGTCAGGGATGCAGGTCAGGAGAGCATTGCGTCCAAGATCGAACTGGCTGGTAAGGTACTGATCCTTGTACTTGCTATACCGATCATCAGCATTATTATCGAAACCGTCATGAAGCTGATGCCGGTGTAGAAAGGGCGTGCGGACTTCATATGAAATCAATGCATCATAAGCCGCAGTGGCGCCTTACGGTTGTGCTGATGCTCTGTTTTCTGTTTGGTATCCTGGGACAGGTTACTGCAACCTCGCCTTCCGGTGAGTGGATGGAGCAGCAGGCCGATCAGCTTCCCAAGGATCAGGTGGAGAAATACTGGGATCAACTGATGCAACAATACGGTGGTTTCTTCCCGGAAGGGAAGACCCCTTCCTTCATGGATATGTTAATCCCCGGCAATGAAGGGTTCAGCCTGAAATCAGTGTTTGTGGCGATTGGAACCTTCATGCTGCATGAAATTTTATATAATGGCAAGCTTCTGGTCACGATTGTGATGTTAAGCGTACTCAGCATGATACTGGAGACGCTTCAGACTGCATTTGAGAAAAATAATATTAGCAAAATCGCCTATTCCATCTGTTATATGGTCATCATCATCATTGCAATCAACAGCTTCAGTGTGGCGATTGGATACGCCAAGGATGCCATAACTGGCATGATCAACTTCATGATGGCCATGGTTCCCTTGTTATTCACACTGCTTGCGTCCATGGGTAATGTCATCACCGTCTCGGTGACACATCCACTCATCATTTTCATGATTCATCTGGTGAGTACGTTGATTCACTTGCTGGTATTCCCGTTACTCTTCTTCTCAGCTGTTCTGCATCTCGTCAGTTCATTGTCTGACAAGTACAAGCTGACACAGCTGGCAGACCTCCTGCGCAATATTAGTGTGGCACTGCTGGGTATCCTGCTGACGATGTTTTTGGGTGTAATCTCAGTTCAGGGAGCATCGGGATCGGTAGCGGATGGAGTTAGCCTGAAGGCCGCCAAATACATCGCAGGCAACTTTGTCCCTGTCGTGGGCAGAACATTTGCGGATGCGACGGATACGGTAATTACAGCTTCTTTACTTGTCAAAAATGCAATTGGACTCACCGGAGTGATCATCATTTTGTTTCT
Organism: Paenibacillus sp. CFBP 13594; assembly: GCF_014842675.1. Classification (NCBI taxonomy): domain Bacteria; kingdom Bacillati; phylum Bacillota; class Bacilli; order Caryophanales; family Paenibacillaceae; genus Paenibacillus; species Paenibacillus sp. CFBP 13594. Next base: position 170,345 of record NZ_JACYVQ010000005.1, on the reverse strand, counting down.
ATGTGCCTTTCCGGCACTCAAGATCCTGGCTCTTGCCTTGATATACAACGTAACTGGTGCCATTATGCAACCGCTTGGAGACACCCCGATTGTAGGATGCCTCCAGGCCATCGGCAAGAGTATGATCTACGTATTTGCGGCGCTCGCAGCCGTCGGGCTGATGTTTTTTCTGGCAATTACCATCTTGCTGACCGCGGGCAATCTGACTGTCATGATGCGCTGAATGTATGTTGGCAAGAAAGGGGATGGAAAGGATGGGGTGGCTGAGCAACTGGCTCCAGGAATTGATTATGATCGTTCTGCTGGCGACTTTTGTGGATATGCTGTTGCCCAATCGATCCATGGAACGTTATGTCAAGCTTGTGCTGAGCCTTCTCATCCTGCTGACCCTTTTATCACCCATAACTAAGCTCCTCAAAAGTGATCCGGTTGGCGAACTGAAACGGGCAATGTCGGCAATGGATGCGCCATCGGATGGGAATGCAACACTCGAACAGATATTAGCTCAGGGCAAGCGGCTGCAAGCGGGTGAACAGGAACAATCCTTACAATGGACAGCGAAAGAACTGGCTAATGTCATGAAAGGCCAGATTGAAGAAACAACAGGAGCGAAGGTTCGATCCGTAGAGGTACAGCTGGCAATGAGTAAATATGAAACCGAGATGGAAGCTGCCTCATCCGTCGAACTGCCTGTGATCCAGCGTGTGTTGGTCGAGATGGCCGGAGAGGATGCAGGAGGAGAAGTGAAGGCAGGGCAGCAAGAAATCGCTGCCAATACACAACCCATATTTGGAACAGACACAGAATCCGAGAAGGATGAAACACATCAAATACAGCAGCCCATCCAGATCGGTCAGATTGAAGTGCCTGATGTACAGATTGATGTGAGTAGAGGGCAACGTGATGGAAATGAAGCGTCTTCCGAACCTGTTATACGTGATCAGACAGATGAGACGAAGCAGCAAGGTGAGACATCCACAAGGTCCGAACATGCGGTGCAGATTATTACATTGTTGACTGAAAAGTGGGATGTTGATGCAAACAACGTTCAAGTGACAGAACCAAAAAGTGCTGAAGTGCTCTGAGAAGGAGGGTGTCCGATGAAACAATGGTTCAAAAAGATGGAAACCTGGATGGGTGGTGGAGAGGGTGGGGCAAGGCGAAATCAAACCTTCCGCTGGCTGATTATCCTGGGTTTGATCGGGGTGGGAATCATGCTGTTCAATTCCTTCGTCAATGTCAAAAAAATTGATTCCGAAAATATCGGTCGGGAACCACCGGACCCGGCAACATCCATGGCATCCATACAGAGTGATCCGTCAGAACAGAATCCTTTTCAGGCGATCGAAATTGCATTTGAAGACAAAATCAAAGGTGTGCTGGAAAACATTGTTGGTGTGGGAACGGTTGATGTGATGGTTACCGTGGATTCCACAGAGGAATTAGTCGTTCAGCGGAATGTGAAGGATTCTCAGCAACTTACCGAAGAAACCGATGCTAGCGGGGGCAAGCGACATATGACGCAATATACCCGTGATGGCGAGATTATTACGTACGAAATATCAGGGGATCAGACACCTATAGTGACCAAAAAGCTCAAACCGCAGATCCGTGGGGTGCTTGTGGTTGCCAGGGGTGCAGAGAACAAGGTTGTGAAGGACCTGATAACCGATGCTGTGGAAAAAGGACTGAATGTGGCAGCCTACCGGATCTCGGTTGTACCGCGCAAACAAGACTAATCTGATGTGTTGAATCACAAGATTCAATTCTCATAAGATTGAAGCTAATTTGAGGAGGAAGTTCTAATGAATAACAAACGCCAAACGGTATGGCTCGTTTCCATGCTGAGTCTGATGGTCATTTTGTCCGCGTATTATCTGTTCACTGAAGATTCCGGTCCAGTCAACGCGCCGGTGGCTGACAGTCAGCAAGTGGATGGAATCAAGCAAGGGGAAGCCAAGGAGACGGCAGGCATTCTTGATCCTACAGAAGGTTTGGTTGTGAATGAAGTGGTGAATAGCGGCGAAGTTGAAAGTGATCCAAGTGCGGCTGGCGCTGTGGAAGAACCGGCGGCTTCAGAAGGTAAAGAAGCTGGAAATACAGAGAAAACACCTGCTGTCGAACCAGGCGAGAATAAGGGTGAGGCAGGCAAAGAAACCAACAAAGAGACCGACAAAGGGGCAACAACAACACCGGAGACAGACGGTCAGGCAGGAGGCACTGCAACGAAGACAGATGAGGAAGTCCTCAAGGAAATGGAAGAGCAGAATACGACAGCATCTGCAAGCAGCCAGTTCCAGAACTACCAATGGCAGCGTGAAGAGAGCAACAATCGCAAGTATGAGGAACTGATGACCGTAGCAGGTGATCTGAGCAAAACGCCAGAGGAGAATGCCAAAGCAACGGAGCAACTCCGCACACTGGAAGAAAAAGAAGCTAAAATCACTGGCATTGAAGAGACGCTCTCTCAACAGTTCGCTAATGCGATCGTTGAAGAAGATGCCGACAAGTATAAAGTTGTGGTCCTCAGTGACAAACTGGATGTAAAACAGGCGGTATCCATTGTGGATCTGGTGATGAAAGAATTGGCGGTTTCACAGAACAAAATCAGCGTGCAATACGTCACAGAACAGTAATTCAAATCATGGAAATGTAGTCCCGGGAGCTGGTTGTACTCTCGGGCTCTTTCCATTTTTAATGATTATGATATAATACATAAAGCCATATGACCGTCCTAGTGAGACTGGCATGATGCCGAAGGAGTGAATAATGGAAATGTTTAAATTGAGTGAAATCAAAGAACTGATTAAACTGGTAGATGAAAGTTCCGTTCAAGAATTGGAAATTGAAAATGAAGGATCACGGTTATCGATCCGCAAACCGGGCAAAACGGAGTATGTTCAAGCAGCTGCTGTGCAACCGCAAATGATTGCTGCTCCGCAAGTACAGCCGGCAGCAGTGGTAAATGAAGCTGCACCGCAGGTCGATACTACAAGTCATTTACATAAAATTGTATCTCCGATGGTAGGTACTTTTTACAGAGCTTCCTCGCCGGAAGCAGGTCCTTTTGTGAGCGCTGGTGATAAAGTTGTTGAGAAAACAACGGTATGTATCATCGAAGCTATGAAGCTGATGAACGAGCTTGATGCGGACATCAAGGGAGAAATCGTTGAAGTGCTGGTTGAGAACGGACAGCTGGTCGAGTATGGGCAGCCCCTTTTCCTGGTGAAACCGGAATAACCGTTATAGCTGGTTAACAGCTAACCGCATGAGCTTCGAAGGAGGACAAAACGAAATGAAATTTCAAAAAATACTGATTGCGAACCGTGGAGAGATTGCGGTACGTATTATTCGTGCCTGCCGTGAAATCGGCATCTCAACGGTAGCCGTCTATTCGGAAGCGGACAAAGATTCTCTGCATGTTCGTCTTGCAGATGAGGCTTATTGTATCGGACCGACACTGTCTAAGGACAGTTACCTCAACTTCACAAACCTGATGAGTGTAGCCACACTGACGGAATGTGATGCAATCCACCCTGGTTACGGTTTTTTGGCGGAGAATGCTGACTTTGCAGAAATCTGTGGTTCCTGCAATATTACATTCATCGGCCCTTCACCCGAAGCCATTACCAAAATGGGAGACAAGGCTGTTGCCAAACAGACGATGAAAGATGCAGGAGTACCTGTTATTCCTGGATCAGACGGCCTTGTTGAAAATATGGATGAAGCCATCATGATTGCTAGAGATATCGGATATCCTATCATTATCAAAGCTACTGCTGGTGGCGGAGGTAAGGGAATTCGTATTGCCGAAGATGAAGAAACGCTGATTAAGCAGATTACCGCTGCTCAGCAGGAAGCACAAAAGGCATTTGGCAATGCAGGTGTATATCTGGAGAAATTCCTGACAGGTATGAAACACGTGGAAATTCAGATCATTGCTGATAAACACGGAAATGCAGCACATTTGGGAGAGCGTGATTGTTCTGTTCAGCGTCGTCGCCAGAAATTGGTAGAAGAAGCTCCGTGTCCGATTCTCTCCGAAGATGTGCGCACACTGATGGGTGAAGCTGCGGTACGGGCTGCCCTTGCTGTGGACTACTCGGGAGCGGGTACATTGGAGTTCCTGCTCAGCCCGAATGGCGAGTTCTATTTCATGGAGATGAATACGCGTATTCAGGTAGAGCACCCGGTAACCGAGATGGTTACTGGCGTGGATCTGATCCGTGAGATGATCTCGGTAGCGGAAGGCAACCCACTTTCATTCCGTCAGGAAGACGTGGTTATCAATGGCTGGTCCATTGAATGTCGTATCAATGCAGAAGATCCGGACCGTAACTTTATGCCATCACCAGGCAAAATCGGATTCTACCTTGCACCGGGTGGACCTGGCGTTCGTGTAGATAGTGCTGCTTATCCGGGTTATACCATTTCACCTTTCTATGACTCCATGATCGCAAAATTGATCGTGTGGGGAGCAAATCGTGAAGAGGCGATTGCCAAGATGAAGCGTGCCCTTGGGGAATTTGCGATTGAAGGCATATCTACAACTATTCCTTTCCATCAGAAATTGCTGGAGCACCCAACGTTCATTCGTGGTGACTTTGATATCAAATTTCTTGAGGAAAACGAGATTTAAAAGGTATATTGGGCTTGTTTGTCATAATGTAGCCCAAATGATATAGTATGAATAATAAGAGCGCATGTCTCCTGCAAAGGATAAGCCCGCACCTCGCGGATGTTTGCAGGAGTTCCGGTAAAGCCGGACCGGAAGGGTCTGAAGGTTGAATAACCTTAGTCCAGCGCCCTGACGGATGGCCGCAAACTTATCTCGCGAAAGGTGTGTTGAACAGTTATGAGTACACTACCGACTGAATTTGAACGAACGGATATCGGTGAAATCCAGATCGCACCTGAAGTTATTGAAGTGATTGCTGGATTGGCGACCCTTGAAGTGAAAGGTGTTGCAGGCATGAGTGGCGGATTCGCTGGCGGATTTGCTGAATTGCTTGGTCGCAAAAACCTTTCCAAAGGCGTTAAAGTTGAAGTGGGCCAACGTGAAGCTGCAGTTGATGTTTCTGTAATTATCGAGTACGGATACCGTCTGCCACAGGTAGCTACGGAGATTCAACAGAACGTGAAACGTTCCATCGAGAACATGACAGGATTGAATGTGAATGAAGTGAATGTGCACATTCATGACGTTCAGTTCAAGAGCACCGAGAAAGTGGAAGAGATCGACCTGAACAGTCAGCGTGTAAAATAAAAGAAGACAGATTCCCCCGGCATCATCTGCCGGGGGTTATCCCGTCTTGGACAGGTCTTCATTATAGCGAAAGCTAGATGAGGATCTGATTTTTTGCTAGTGAACAGGTTAAGTCATGTTAGTGAGCAAGGGAGGCTGTGCAGTTCGTGGCTAAAATACTGGATCGGCTTCTGTTGTTTATATACAGCATAAGCGTTGGAGCAATATCGGCAGCCGTCATTCTTCTGATTAGCGGTGTGCTGCCTTACGAATTGAATTACCAGCAGGAACAAAACGTTATTGTTGCGTCGGTTATTGCAGCAGCGATTTTGTTTATCCTGAGTTTGCGATTTTTCTACATCTCGGTTCGGCGTGAGCGTGCATCGTTGCCGTCTGTAGATCAACGTACTGAGTTTGGTGATGTACAGATTTCGATGGAGACGATTGAGAATCTCTGTCTGAAGGCAACTTCCCGTTTTCGGGGAGTACGTGATGTCAAGGCACGCATACGTGTGGTTGAGTCAGGACTGGAGATTATGATCCGTGCAGTAGTGGATGGTGAGACACCTATTCCTGCGCTGACTTCTGATCTGCAAAAGGCGATTCATGATCATGTACAAGAGATTACGGGCATCCCGGTTTCTTTTGTCACGGTGTATATCGCTAATGTGACCCAGTCGCCTAACTACAAGAGTCGAGTGGAATGAGGTGAGTTTCACTGATGCTGTGGAAAGAGATTTGGGATAGTCACAGAGGCCGAATTACCGGAATTATCGGCGGCATCTTTTTTGGATTTCTTTATGTATGGATCGGTTTTTGGGATATGTTGTTCTTTGCACTCTTGGTGTTCATTGGTTATACGTTAGGCAGACGAAGCGATTCGAAGCTGGGTTCGTCCATTCCCTGGAGGGAGTGGGGACAATGGCTGGGCGATCGCTGGCGTCCGTTTAAGTGACCTACCTGAACCCTGCAATATGTTTCTTCCGAAAATAGAGCTGTAGTTTAGGTTGCCCGTTTTTTGGAGGAAACGTATTGCAGGTTTTTTTGTGAAAAGGGATAACAATAACAATACCGTGTAATCCATCGATCTAACCGATACAGGATTTGATGAGATGGATGCATGGATTATAAAATAAGCATGATGACGCTCCAGGCGGAGCGCTGCAGGAGGCAGGACATGAAAAGACGTTTGGCAAGGGAAATTGCAGTACAAAGTCTGTATCAGATGGAAATGAATGAGGTAGGTGCAGCAGAAGCTGTGAACATGTTGATCAATGAAGCTGCTGAAGATAATGAAACTGAAGTAGTTATCCGCGATGCAGATGTAATGCGTACTTATGTTACTGAGATTGCACAAGGAGCTTGGAACAATAAGGAAGCCATTGACGGTTTGCTTGTGGATTATTTGAAAGGTTGGCAGATTAGCCGTCTGTCACGTGTAGATCGCCAGATTCTACGACTGTCCACGTATGAAATGGTGTTCCGTGATGACATCCCGGCAAAGGTATCTGTCAATGAAGCGATTGAACTGTCCAAATATTTTGGTACAGAAGAATCCGGTAAATTCGTCAATGGTGTACTTGGACGCATGATTCAGGAAGTTGACGCCATTAAAGCAAAATTATCTTAAGTTATGATTAATTATAGTGTGTGTTCAAAAAGACCGGTTTTCAGTATCCTTCGTAATCAAAAGCGGGCTTTTTGAACAACCTCTAATTTTATATTCACATAAGGGAGAGAGTACAATGACAGCATCTATTATTAACGGTAAAGAAGTATCCCAAGAGATCCGCGCAAGCATGACAACAGAAGTAAAACAGCTTAGCGAACAGGGGGTAGTACCTGGTCTGGCTGTTGTGCTCGTCGGGGAAGATCCGGCATCCCAAGTCTATGTGCGTAATAAAGAAAAAGCATGTCACGACCTCGGTTTCTACTCCGAAGTGCATCGCTTGGATGCAGATACGTCCCAAGAAGATCTGCTTGCGCTGGTGGACAAGCTGAACAATCAACAATCCATTAACGGAATTTTGGTGCAACTCCCACTACCGAAACATATCGAAGAGAAAGCGGTCATTGATGCAATTGCCGTGGATAAAGACGTAGACGGATTCCATCCAGTCAATGTTGGTAATCTCGTCATTGGAGACGATAGTCTGCTTCCATGTACCCCAGCGGGTGTAATTGAACTGATCAAGCGCACTGGATTGGAAATGTCCGGTAAACATGCGGTAGTCATCGGAAGAAGCAACATCGTTGGCAAACCGGTATCCCTGTTGCTCCAACGTGAGAATGCGACAGTAACCATGTGTCATTCCCGTACAGCCAACATGAAAGAAATTACACGCCAGGCGGACATTCTAGTTGTAGCCATCGGTCGTGCAAACTTTGTGGATGCTGATTTTGTGAAACCGGGTGCTGTGGTTATCGATGTCGGCATGAACCGTTTGGAGAATGGCAAACTGGCAGGAGACGTTGATTTCGAGAGTGTGAAAGAAGTTTCTGGTCCAATTACACCCGTTCCAGGTGGTGTTGGTCCGATGACAATCACAATGCTGATGCAAAATACATTGATCGCTGCCAAGCGCGCTCACGGATTGGCCTAGGGTTTTGTCTGTGGCAGATCAAAAGATCTACTCCATCAAAGACCTGAACCGGTATATTCGAATGAAACTGGAATCGGATCAGGTCCTGTCGGACGTTTGGCTACGCGGGGAGATTTCGAACTTCACACATCACTCCAGCGGCCATATGTACTTTACATTGAAGGACAAGGACAGCCGGATTAAGTCGATTATGTTTGCGTCCCATAACCAGCGATTACCCTTTGTACCGAAGGAGGGTGCAAGGGTTATTGCCCGTGGTAATGTCTCGGTGTATGAACGGGATGGGCAGTATCAATTCTACGCTACCCAGATGCAACCGGACGGAATTGGAAGTCTGTATCTGGCTTACGAACAGCTGAAGAAAAAGCTTGAGGATGAAGGGTTATTTTCACCTTCGCGAAAAAGACAGATCCCTCGTTATCCCCAGACCATCGGCGTTGTAACTTCACCGACGGGAGCGGCGGTGCGGGACATCATGATCACACTCCAGCGTAGATACCCTTCTGCCAAAGTTGTTTTGTATCCTGTTCTGGTCCAAGGCAAAGGTGCAGCACCTTCCATTGTCAAAGCCATTGGCAACTTGAACCGGATGGGAGAAGCCGATGTACTTATCGTTGGACGCGGAGGCGGTTCACTGGAGGAGTTGTGGGCCTTTAATGAGGAGATTGTGGCAAGAGCAATAGTCGCTTCGGATATTCCTGTCATTTCTGCGGTTGGGCACGAAACGGACTTTACTATTGCTGATTTTGCAGCCGATTTGCGTGCGGCTACACCTACAGCAGCAGCTGAATTAGCTGTACCTAATCGAGCTGAGTTGCTTGATCAGATCGGACAACGTCAGCGCCAGTTACAGCACAGCTTACGTCAGCGTGCTGTACATAATCGTGAACGGCTCGCAAGATTACAGCGTTCGCCAGTGCTGGTGCATCCAAGACGTACGTTGATGCAGCATACGGAACGACTGGATATGATGCACCAACGGCTTTTGAGAACAGTGGATACGCGTATGAAATGGACAGGAGAGAAGCAGGAGCGTCTGCGAGCAGCACTGCAACGATTCAATCCTCGTGAGCAGGTCAATGCAGCACGCCGTGAGAATGCGGCAGCACGCAGACAACTGGAACTTGCGATCAGGTCTATAACCAGATCGAAGCAGCAACAGTGGAAATCATCTGTGCGGCATCTGGATGCACTTAGCCCGCTTAAAGTCATGTCACGGGGATACAGCCTTGTCTATGATGAGCAAGAACAGCGATTGATCAAGTCAACGAAGGATGTACAGCCTGGAGATTCAATTAAGATTAAATTATCAGACGGACAGCTGGACTGTCAGGTTTGGGGAATGAAGGAGGACGACAATACCCATGGCGAATGAACCGGAATTGAATTTTGAAGAGGCAATGGCGGCATTGGAAGACATCGTAGGTCAGCTGGAACATGGTGATGTTCCGTTGGAACAGGCCATCGATCTGTTTCAACGCGGGATGAAGCTTTCGCAACTTTGCGGACTGAAGCTGGAACAAGTGGAACGCAAGATCGAGATGATCGTAGAAGAAGATGGAGAGCTTCGCAAGAAGCCTTTCGGAACTGCTGACGATGAGAGCGGTGAAGTCCATGAGTAATCGTCCTTCGTTTCAAGCATACCTCGAAGAGGTTACAGCTGAGGTGACAGAAGCGTTGAAACACACGCTTCCTGTTCACTGGGATGTACCCCAATCGTTGTCGGATGCGATGCAGTACTCACTCATGGCCGGAGGTAAACGCCTTCGTCCTCTTCTGGTCGTTGCTGCGGCGGAAGCCTTCGGTGCACAGCGTACAGCTGCAATGCCGGTAGCCTGCGCCGTGGAGATGGTTCATACGTATTCACTGATCCACGACGACCTGCCTGCTATGGATAATGATGATTACCGCAGGGGAAAATTAACGAATCATAAGGTATATGGTGAGGCAACAGCCATATTGGCAGGTGATGCGCTGTTAACCCATGCTTTTTATAGCATTGTTCAAGCTGGACGCCGTAGTGGTGTGGCGGCAGATGCGCTGCTGTCCATCGTAGAGGACATGTCCGAACTTGCTGGAGCAAGAGGCATGGTCGGCGGCCAAGTTGCGGATATGGAAGGTGAGCAAGGCATGACTGATCTTTCACAGCTCCAATATATTCATTTGCACAAAACGGGTGACCTGATTGTTTTCTCACTCATTGCTGGAGCACGAATTGGTGGAGCAACGGAAGGACAATTGGAAGCCTTACGTGTGTTTGGCCGTGATTTGGGGCTGGCGTTCCAGATTCAGGATGATATTCTCGACCTGACGGGTGACGAGCAGAAGATGGGCAAAAAAACACAGAGCGATGTGAATCAGCAGAAGGTAACGTATCCTTATTTTATTGGCATGGACGCTTCTCTAGATGAAGTGAAATCCCTTACCCAATCTGCAAAAGATGCACTTGAAAGAGCCGAGTTACCTGATGCATCCAGATTGCTGGAAATTGCAGATTATCTGATGAGTCGAGACCATTAGATTCGAATAAAACGCGTTGTTTCAAAACCTGTATAACCGTGTAATAAATGTAATGTCCTTTTTCCGATTAGATGGGAAAAGTCTGTCCTCAGTGGATGCGGGAATACATATGGAGAAGAATTTTAAATAACTTGCTGGCGAGAATGCTCGTTATCGGGAGTATAGTGCAGTAAATTATGATTCTTGTTCTTTTATGTTATAATGATTTAATGTCATTTGATTCATAATGTATATATCGATTTACAACAATAACTAAACAATCTAGGAAAGCGGGGAGATTCTCGTGCTGCTTCCACAAATTAAACAACCCAGTGATCTAAAGTCGATGTCTCAGGATGATCTTGCCCTTTTGTCGGCAGAGATCCGGCAGTTTCTGATTGAGAAACTGTCTGTTACAGGTGGGCATCTCGCACCCAACTTAGGCGTGGTTGAGCTCACGGTAGCCCTGCATTACTGCTATAACAGTCCAGCAGACAAAATGATTTTTGATGTAGGGCATCAGGCTTATGTGCACAAAGTTCTGACAGGGCGTATGGATCGCTTTGATACATTGCGTCAACATAACGGCCTGTGCGGGTTTGTCAAACGCAACGAAAGCGAACATGATGTATGGGAAGCTGGACACAGCAGTACTTCATTGTCCGCTGCGATGGGGATGGCCCTTGCACGTGATCTGAAGGGTGAGGACAACCAAGTTATCGCGATGATTGGTGATGGAGCGCTTACAGGTGGTATGGCTTTTGAGGCACTCAATCATATCGGTCATGAGCAGAGAAAACTGATGGTTATTCTGAATGATAATGAAATGTCCATTGCTCCAAACGTTGGGGCCATGCATAAATATTTGAGCAAGATTCGTTCGGATCGTCATTATCTGAAAGCGAAAGATGATGTCGAGGGCATGCTTAAAAAAATTCCTGCTATTGGGGATCGTTTGGCCAAATCGGCAAGCTGGATCAAAGATAGTGTCAAATATATGATGGTACCAGGTGTTCTTTTCGAAGAACTGGGCTTCACGTATTTGGGTCCGATTGATGGACACGATATTCCCAAATTGATTGAAACCTTCAAACAGGCAGATAACGTTGATGGTCCTGTGCTCGTTCACGTGCTCACTACCAAAGGCAAAGGTTATCAGCCAGCAGAAGCCGATTCGCACAAGTGGCACGGGATTTCTCCGTACAAAATTGAATCCGGTCAAGTGCTGAAAGCTGTGGGAAAACCGATGTACACGGAAGTGTTTGGTCAAACGTTAATTGATCTTGCGAAGCAGGATAAGCGGGTCGTAGCTGTAACGCCAGCAATGCCTACAGGATCAGGTCTCATTCCTTTTAGTAAGGAATTTCCTGACCGCATGATTGACGTAGGGATCGCAGAACAGCATGCGGCAACCATGTGTGCTGCACTGGCTATGGAAGGCTTGAAGCCGGTCTTTGCCGTGTATTCTACGTTTATGCAACGTGCATATGATCAGATCGTACATGATATTTGCCGACATAACGCTAACGTGATGTTTGCCATTGACCGTGCCGGGTTTGTTGGTCCGGATGGGGAAACACATCAAGGGGTGTATGATGTGGCATTTATGCGTCATATTCCAAATATCGTTCTGATGATGCCAAAAGACGAAAATGAATTGCGTCATATGATGAAAACGGCGCTTGATTATAATGAAGGTCCAATTGCTTACCGTTATCCACGAAACAATGTGGTCGGTGTACCTTTGGATGATGTACTTGTTTCGATTCCAATCGGATCATGGGAGCAACTGCGTCCATCGGAGGGATATGCTGTCATCGCTTCAGGATCGATGGTGCAGCTTGCAGAAGAAGCAGCGGAGATGGTGAAGCGGGAAGGTATCACAGCTGGCGTAATCAACGCTCGCTTCCTGAAACCTCTTGACGAGCAAATGTTGCGTGATTTAGCTGTTCGAGGCACCAAATTGATTGTACTTGAAGAAACATCCCAAGCAGGCAGCATGGGTAGTGCAGTGCTGGAATTTTATGCAGAACAGGGACTGCATGATGTTCATGTACAATTGATGGGGATTCCGGATCGCTTCATCGAGCATGGCAGTATTAAGGAACAACGTGAGGAAGTGGGTCTTACCGTTGAAAATGTATGTGCTGAACTGCGCAAGATGGCTGTTCAATCATCTTATGGCATACCCAAAACACGTTTTCCTTCGTAAATTTACATGATAGGAGACAGACATGTCACTCCCGAAAGAAAGAATTGATGTTCTGCTGGTTGAGCAGGGCTATTATGAAAGTCGTGAGAAGGCAAAAGCTGCAATCATGGCTGGACTGGTATATGCCAATAATGAGCCGATCGAAAAGGCGGGCATGAAAATTCCAAGGGAAGCCGAGCTGAAAGTTAAAGGCTCGGTACATCCCTACGTCGGCAGAGGCGGATTAAAGCTCGAAAAAGCGATCCGTCATTTCGGCCTTGATATGAATGGACTTGTCATGCTCGACATTGGTTCATCCACCGGTGGATTTACGGATTGTGCACTTCAGCATGGCGCATCTCACGTCTACGCTATTGATGTGGGGTATAATCAGCTCGACTGGTCTTTGCGTAATGATAAGCGGGTTACTGTTATGGAACGAACTAATTTCCGCTATGTGACTCCTGAAGATCTGACGGGACCCGTGCCGAACTTTGCGAGCATTGATGTGTCGTTCATTTCACTGCGAATCATATTGCCGCCACTTCTGGCTCTTTTGAAACAACCTGCAGATATCGTTGCATTGATTAAACCTCAATTTGAGGCAGGGCGTGAAAAAGTAGGCAAGTCCGGTGTGGTACGTGATACGAAGGTACACAAGGATGTATTGCAGACGATGCTTCATTTTGCCAGTCAACTTGGTTTGCATCTGCAAAGTTTAACTTTTTCACCGATAACCGGTGGAGAAGGTAATATAGAATTTCTCGCACATTGGCGTCTGGAAGCACCAGAGGCAACACAACCAGAGATCGATCCAGCTTCACTTGACGCACTTGCGGAGCAAGTTGCAAAGGAAGCAGCTCATACATTTACGGGAAACTCATCATAAGATGGGTTTCTTTTCGCTGGAAAGGTGATTGAGGTAAAGGGAAATCGTTACTGAACCTCGAATATGTCTTCGAGGTGAGCGATAATGGATGGTCAATATGACACAATCGTTATAGGTGTACTTGCTGTCTGTTTGATCTTGTGGCTGTTCTTTGGCTTGCGTAATTGGGTGAACCGACCGACGCCGGTAAGCTTGTCTGGAATGCAACTGAACGTGAAGATTCAGGACTCCCCGGCCTTGGATTTGCTTGAAGCACAGGGTTACGAAGTCATCGGTGGCAAAATGAAAGTCCCTCTGGCTTTTGAGGCCAATGAATCCGTTTATTACAGCAGATTATTCATTGATTATGTTGCAGAACGTGAGGATCTCAGATACCTCGTGAAAACGTCTCGTCGCAGACAGCCAATTGAAATGACGGGCCCTGCGCTAAGGGATCGCTTCCTCAATTACCTGTTGTTATATCCTGGCTGTGAAGGATTGCTGTATGTTGACGTGGAGGATTCCGATATTAAGTTAATCAGGCTCATGGACTATCAGGAAGATGTGTATGATGGGGATGATCTGGACTAATATAAAAGAATGAACATTGCAGGGCAAAGTCTGCGGCGAATTACAAATGCTGCTTTATTGCAATACATTTAACTGGAGGCATGTATGAAAGGACAAAGGCACATCAAAATTCGTGAAATCATTAGTCAAAATGAAATTGAGACCCAGGATGATCTGGTTGAAGCACTACGCAAATCAGGTTTTCAGGTGACTCAGGCGACGGTATCCCGGGATATCAAGGAACTTCTGTTAATCAAGATTCCGATGGATGACGGAAGATACAAGTACTCTTTGCCGACAGATCAACGATATAATCCGATTCAAAAGTTGAAGCGTGCACTTGTTGACAACTTCTTGCACATTGATCACACAAACAATCTGGTTGTGATGAAATGTTTGCCAGGAACAGCCAACTCCATTGCAGCTCTGCTTGATAATATTGAGTGGAATGAAGTCATGGGCACGATCTGTGGAGATGACACCATTCTGATTATCTGCCGGACTGAAGGTAACAGTGTGACCGTTATTGAGCGGATCATGGGTTACATTGCTTAATCAATGGTTCAAAAACATAATTTCTGAGTTAGTCATCCGGAGGTGTTTTTGCAGATGTTAGTTACGTTATCGATTCGAAATCTGGCTGTGGTGGAAGAAGTGGACGTTGTATTCCATCCGGGATTCCATGTACTTTCAGGGGAAACGGGTGCAGGGAAGTCGATTATTATAGATGCACTTGGCTTAATTGCCGGTGGACGAAGTTCAGCTGATCTGATCCGGTACGGATGTGAGAAGGCAGAGATGGAAGCCTTGTTTGAGATGGAGCAAAGTCATCCGGTATGGCAGACATTAGAGAAGTTGGGTATCCATTGTGAGCCTGAAGAGCATCTGGTCATTCGACGTGAACTGAACACACAGGGGAAAAGTACGTCCCGCATTAATGGGCAATTGGTCAATCTGACCATGCTGCGGGAAGTAGGCGAGAAGCTGATCAATATTCATGGACAACATGAACATCAGAGTTTGCTGCGCGCTGAGAGCCATTTGGGGCTTCTCGACACCTATGGCTCGGAAGTAATCGGACCGATCAAAGCGAAGTACCAGGAGCGCTACAGCAAGTTTATCACGGCGGAAAAAGAACTGCGTGCGCTTCAGGAGTCCAGTCAGCGGGCATATCAACTCTTGGACATGTATCGGTTTCAGCTTGAGGAGATCGCAGCGGCAAGCCTTACACGAGGCGAGGATGAATTACTCGGGGAAGAACGGGTCAAACTATCCCATAGTGAGAAAATGATGGACAGTGTTGCTGGTGCATATGATCTGCTCAGTGGTCAACGCGGACTTGAAGCTGTGAGCATTGCTCTTTCAAGAATTGAAGACATTTCTGGATATGATAGCAAAGGACTGCAACCCATTGTAGAACAATTGCAATCCGCATTTTATCAATTGGAAGATGCGACATTTCAATTAAGGGATTACCGGGAGAAGATTGAATTTAATCCGGCAAGGCTGGAAGAAGTGGAGCAAAGGCTGAATCTGATTTCTGGCCTCAGACGGAAATACGGGGACAGTGTTGAACTTATTCTGAGTTATTATGATCAGATTAGCCATGAAACCGACCAACTGGAGAACAAGGACGAACGGCTGGAGAAATTGCGAGCTGAACGTGACAAAATGCTTAACCTTGTGATGGAGTCTGCTGAAGAACTTAGCAAGGTTCGCAAACAATGCGCCGAGGAACTTGCTGCACAGGTGGAAAGCGAACTCAAGGATCTGCAAATGGAGCGGACTACGTTGCGTGTTCAGATTACTCCTTTCGAAGATCCGAAGGGCATTGAATGGAATGGACGCCGTATTCGTCTGAATCGTCAGGGTGCGGACAATGCGGAATTCCTGATTTCACCGAACCCGGGCGAGCCATTACGACCACTTGGCAAAATTGCTTCAGGTGGTGAGTTGTCGAGAATGATGCTGGCGATGAAGAGTATTTTTGCACGACATGACCGGATACCTGTGTTGATTTTTGATGAAGTTGATACCGGAGTTAGTGGTAGAGCAGCTCAATCCATTGCGGAAAAACTGTTCCGCTTGTCTTCGACTTGTCAGGTTTTCTCAATAACTCACTTACCACAAGTGGCTTGTATGGCAGATCATCAGTATCTCATTGAGAAACATGTTTACGATGGACGGACGATGACGCAGGTGGAATCGCTGTCAGACGAAGGCAGAGTGAAGGAATTGGCACGTATGCTGGGCGGCGTGGAAATTACAGAAAAAACGCTGCATCACGCACAGGAAATGCTGAATTTGGCGGAAGCCAAAAAAGGGTGAAACGGACGGCTGGCGTAATGATTGACAGTAATAAAAGCCTGGGGGCGAGGTTATCTTATAGGTACGCAATTGGCGACCACCTTTCGTCAAGCGAAAGAAGCAAAGGGAGTGTGACAGCCATTGAATTCCCCCCTCAGGAAGAAATTGCTAGGTCTTTTATTTGCCTTCTTTCTTTGTGTGATTAGCCAGGCCATTCAGCCTGTGCAAAGTTATGCTTCACTGCCGGATGAATTGCAGGTGTTTGCTGGCAGGCAAGCGGATGTACGGCTCGCTGTACCTGCTGTTTCAAGCGCCGTTGTAGATCGACCAGATATCGTTGGTTTGGATGATCAGGCAGCGATGCATGTTACCAGGCAACAACCTTTGCATCTTCACCCTCAACAAACGGGACATGCCAAATTAACGTTAAAGTTGTGGGGTAAAATTCCGGTCAAAACAGTCCATGTGAATGTGATACCGGATTTGCGTGTTGTACCCGGGGGTCAAACGATTGGCGTCAAAGTTAAATCGGCAGGCATTCTGGTTGTAGGTCATCATCTGGTCCACTCTGGGCAGGATGAGCGTGTATCGCCAGGAGAAACCGCAGGCATTAAGCTCGGAGATCTGATTACGCATATGGATGGTAAACGTCTTGATGGCGTAGCAGGTGTCTCTGAAGCCGTTGAACTTGCAGGGAAAAGTAAAAAAGGTATTGATGTTGTGTTAAAACGTGGTAAGGAAACGGTGAAGACACGATTAACTCCGGCGTATGACTCCGAGGATCAAGCGTGGAGGCTTGGATTGTACATTCGTGATTCTGCAGCCGGTGTTGGCACACTTACCTTCTATGCTCCAGATCAGGGCGTATACGGCGCACTGGGCCATGTCATTACAGATATGAACACACAAACATCTATTGTTGTGGGTAGTGGCCAGATTGTTCAGTCCAATGTGACATCCATTTCTAAAAGTGAGACCGGTGATCCGGGTGAAAAACGTGCTCATTTCCTCAAGGAAAGCAAAATTTTGGGCAATATTGAACGTAATACGGCTTTTGGTATCTTTGGTAAAATGTCCGGAAATCCTGAGCACAGTCTGTATTCGAAAGGTATTCCCGTTGCTTTCTCTCATGAAGTAAAGGAAGGACCGGCCGAAATACTTACCGTGGTTGACGGTCAACAAGTTGAACGCTTCTCCATTGACATTGTTCATGTGGCAGATCAAACCGAGCCAGCAACGAAAGGTCTGGTGCTTCGAATCACAGACCCGAAACTGCTGGATAAGACCGGAGGTATCGTTCAAGGCATGAGTGGCAGCCCTATTGTACAGAATGGTAAGTTGATCGGTGCAGTTACTCATGTATTCGTGAATGATCCGAAATCGGGTTACGGTTGCTTCATTGAATGGATGTTACAAGATGCTGGCGTTATGATGAAAAAGGAAAACGATAAGAACCTCAAGGCTGGTTAAACAGCCTTGAGGTTCTTTTTTGTCGAAAGCAAACATAATATATCGGATAATGAAATAAATTATTTATTATATAGGATCAAGAAAAAAAAATAAAGAAAAATAATTTTCGACAGGAGGAATTTAACTCGCTGTGTCGAAAATTAAACGTGTAAGGAAATGTACGAAACGATGTTTAATTTAAAGGAGGATACCGTTTTGCAAAAAATTGAGGTATTGCTGGCCGATGATAATCGTGAATTTACGAATTTGCTTGCCGAATATATATCTGAACAGGAAGATATGGAAGTAACCGGTATTGCATACAATGGAGAAGAAGTACTGCAATTGCTGGAGCAAACTCGGGATGTGCCGGATGTATTGATTCTGGATATTATCATGCCTCATCTGGATGGTCTCGGTGTGCTTGAGCGCTTGCGCAACCTGAACCTGTCTCCACAGCCTAAAGTCATTATGCTTACGGCATTCGGACAAGAGAATATCACACAGCGTGCCGTGCAACTCGGAGCTTCTTATTATATTCTCAAGCCGTTTGACATGGAGGTGCTTGCGAATCGTGTGCGTCAACTGGTTGGGACACAGACCGCGATGTCCACGAGTAATGGATCATCCATGTTCATGAAATCCAATGTTGTGCCCATGGGCAAACATAAAAATCTCGATGCAAGCATTACGTCCATCATACATGAAATCGGCGTTCCTGCGCATATTAAGGGATATCAGTATTTGCGCGAAGCTATTACAATGGTGTATAACAATATCGAAATTCTGGGAGCAATCACCAAAACACTGTATCCAGCGATTGCCGAAAAATTCAAAACCACGCCGTCCCGCGTCGAACGTGCCATCCGTCATGCGATTGAAGTGGCATGGACTCGTGGTAACATCGACAGCATCAGCCACTTGTTTGGTTACACGATCAATATCAGCAAGTCGAAGCCAACAAATAGCGAGTTCATCGCGATGGTCGCTGACAAGCTGAGAATTGAGCATAAGGTAAGCTGAAACGGTCAGGAGTAGTGAGCTGGCAATTATAGTTTGAATTCAGATTAGATTCTAGCCAAATGGACTTTGGCGGCCTGTATCTGAATTCGTTCATTTCATGCCGATAAACTTCTGTAATATATGCCAACGAATACCGTCAATTATTGGATTAAAGATATCCAGTAAATGACGGTATTTTTACATAGCGAAATAACACAGAACATGATGATGAAATTTAGTTTTGAATGATTGTTTCTGAATTTTGAGTTTCTACATTAAAGAAAGCTCCCTATAGCAAAATTCAGATAAAGGAAATAATTCATAAACTTTTACCCTCAGTTAACGCTTTTTCAAGTAGAAAGTGGTACGATGTGACCATTGACAAAGACCTACATATATATTTGAAAGTTCGGATAGATGCTACGAACAGAGGAGTAGAATCGTATGTTTACGCAAATAGGCGAGATTGCTGAACCAATTCCTGTAGTACAATCTGATACAAAATGTGATATCGTCTATCATCTTTTCAAGTCCAAACCTAGTCTGGAAGGTATAGCTGTTATGGGGGAGAGGTGTGTGTCATTAATGATGCGGGCCCGATTCTTTCAGCAGATTGGCACCCAGTATGGCTATAATCTGTATATGGGACGTCCTGTAGAACTGGTGATGAACATGCAGGCACTGGTCGTGGATTATTCGGAACAGATTACGGATGTCAGTGTTCTAGCCATGGACAGAGATGAAGGGGAAATATATGATCTTGTGTTGGTCACGTCAGGAGAACGTTTCTTTGGAGCTGTGAGTATTCGACGTTTGCTACTTGCTGTTGCAGATGTACGGGCTGAAATGGCGATTTTTATGAACCCGCTGACGGGTCTTCCAGGTAATCATATTATAGATGAAAGGCTGTCTCAGGCTCTTCAGATGGACCATTTTAGTGTACTGTACGTTGATCTCGATCAATTCAAATCCTACAATGATAGCTACGGTTTCAAAATGGGGGATCAGCTCATTCAGGCGACAGCTAACTTGCTTCGTAAGCTATTTGTTCCCCCTGAAGCTTTTCTTGGACATATCGGTGGTGATGATTTTATTACGATCCTGAATCACCATGATTACAAACTTATTAGTGAGGAAGTCATCTCAGGTTTTGAGGAAATGAAAAAGACATTCTACAACGAACATGATTGGCATCATCAATATGTTCTGGGGGAAGGACGCTCCGGGCTGAATCGGCCCATTCCTCTGGTGTCGGTATCCATCGCCGTTGTAACCAATAGCAAGCGAAAATATGAAAACATAGATCAGATTATTGATGATGCCACACGCATCAAAAAAGGTTGTAAAGCGATTGCTGGCAGTATCATCTGTGCAAATGATAACGTCAGTACTCTGTGCTAGAGATAAGAAATACTCATAGTAGCTCAACTACTAACGTTAAAGATACAAGAAAAACCACTACTTATCAGGAGTTATTCACCTGTAATAGCGGTTTATCTATTATGTGATGCGAGTCGAGTGCTGTGTTGCAAAAACACTTCAACCGCATTATGTATACATATAAGTATGTTAGAGCAAAGAGTACTCAGATTCGAATATCGACGGATGGATATGAAGCAGCAGGAGATGTAGAAGCCGTAGTTTGCGGGCCGTTTCCTGATTCCTGATCTGTGGTTCCGCCATCTGATGGGTGCTCCTTACTTCCCGTTTTCTTTCCTTCATTTACTTCCTGATTATCTTCTCCAGATGTTGCAGAGATGGGAGGTTGTGCCGATTCTTTAGGCGCGGATTGATGGATCTCTTCCACCAGTTCCCCAATCTTCTGATTAACCTTGTTTAACTGGGAGTTGATGTCTTGGACGGTCTCTCGCTTTGCCTGAAAGACGGTGCGTTCTGAATTTTCCAACATCTTTGATTTGCCGAGATCGAGATCATTTGTAGGAGGATTAATCTCCAGAACAAGTCGGTCGAAGCGGGTTTCTCCTTCGGTGGTCTGAATGGAGCCCTGCATGCGATCACGTAAACCGACCAGCTTACCCAATTGATCATAAGTCTGACTATGCTTGATCAGGTGATCGAGTGAAGGGGCTTGTGTCTCGTCGGTTGGTTTGGGTTGTTGCTGTTGAGTCTTTTCGGGCTGTCTTAATTTGTTCTTTTCTTGCAATTCCTCTGCTTTAATTTGGGCAATCTGGCTGTCGATCTGTGATATGGAGCTTGTTAAGGATTTAATTCGCTGAGCTTTGGTTTTGGTATCCAACTCGTCATTGGTTTTTACACTTTGCATTTCTTCATTGAGCCGGATCTTCTGCTGCATGAGTCCCTGAATTTCTTTATCCCGACTGGAGACTTGATTCCCGGGAGTGAAACTGCTTTTGGTTGCAGATGAGATTGAATTCATATCCTCAGTTCTCCTTCTACTCTTTATCATGGTTCTATTTACATATATCGGATGTTAAGAGAAGGATTTGAATAGCTCTTGTTTCATCGCAATGGATTCATTTTGCGTCGGTTGTATTGCGTACTTCATCATAATAATTGATAATGTTTATTATTAAGTGAGTGGAAGTTCAGACACAATCTATGTAGCCGGAGATGGGTTAGCAAAATGTGGAATGATTATTATATCCTCTGGAACTATGCTGCGGTGAGTATAACAGATATTCGTTACATGGAATTAGAGGCATAAGAAGAGATGAATTACAAATTTCCAACAAGTACCTTTGTACTCACCATTCAGGGTGATGCTGGAGTGACGCTGACAAGCAAACATATGAAGTGAGTCGCTTTTATATTATCCATGGGGCAAAAGGAAGTAAGTTGGTGATTCAAGCAGGCGAATCCGGATTGCGCCTATATTACTTGATGTACAAAACAAACCTGCCTGGTGGAGGATTACATTATTCTAACAGCGAACAATCTGACCCTGGAAGAGTTGAAATCGAAACTTGTCTGGAGTTCACTGGATGGGTTAAAAATGATCGTGTGTTTATCTGGAGCCCGGACGTTCATGGTACTTTGACCCGATTGCAACATTGAATCAAACAGAGGAATTGGCTGCGTGGTTTACGAAGATCTCTGAACAAGAATAAGCGTAACAAGTGATGGATGAGATGAAATCCAATTCTTCCACTCTAAATTACAGTTGATAATGAAAATTATTATCATTTATAATAAAGGTACATTAGTAAACCTCTGCTACATATATGTTATCGGATGTATGGCAGAATGATGACCTTGTAAGGCCTTTGTTCCGGGTGAGGCTGGGATTGGAGAGTATTTGATGCAATTAGACGAACAGATGAAATGCTGGAATCATGCCGCTGTTAAGGTTCTGGATATACGACGAATCGTTATGGAGGCAGGGGCACAACTGAGTTCCTACACACTTCCGGCAAATGCTTTTATATATACGATTCGAGGCTCGGCTGACCTCCAAATGGATGGTAGAGCTTACAATGCAGAGCGATTTTACATGCTTCATGGGGCGAAAGGATCTTCACTGGATATCCAAACCAACGAAGATTTCGAATATATTCTGCTCTATTACAGAGCATTCCTTGCCTTTCCTAGTTCTCGTAAAAAGTGGTTATTGGCACAGCCGGAAGTTGCGCCGTTCTCTTTGCAATATGGATTTGCACCGGGCAGTCCGCTGGGGTTGTTACGTTACCTTGATGAGCTTGAGGGTGCATGGATTCAATCTGGGAGTCTGGATCTGCTTCATACCAAAAGTTTATTTTACCAATTCATTCATGAAATGATGGTTCAGTTGGCAGAGCAGGAGATCAAAACAGAGCTTGCTGACCCGGTGAAACAAACACTTCGTTATATACAGAACCATTATAGGGAACAGGTCACGCTTGATTTCCTGGCTGAACAATTCAACTACAGCTCCCGTCATTTATCCATGCAATTCAAACGACAGACGGGTCACAGTCCCATTGATTATTTAATTCAGACCCGAATCGCTAAGGCTCGCAATCTGCTTTTGCGATCTGATGCAACGCTGAGTGAAATTGCAGCAGAAGTAGGTTATTCGGATGTGTATTATTTTAGTCGTATCTTCAAAAAACATGTGGGGATCTCTCCGATACAGTATCAACGAAAGATGAGAGAAGAAGCGAGAACAGAGGATCGTCCATTGGTAATCTCTGAATCGTCCATTGGCCGAAGATGGAAGTCGGGATATATTGATTATGAGAATCATTATCAATATATAGACGGAGGGTCTACACCAATGAAAAGAAGAAAAACAAGTTCCAGTATGATTATGGTTGCATTATTGAGCATAACGATGCTCCTCGCAGCCTGCTCTTCAGGTACAGCAACAACACCAGCAGCTGGCGAAGGAACGGGTGCCAGTTCCAACAATAACAGCAGTACGGCAGTATCATCAGACACAGGAAGCCAGACGAACAAAGACAATGAAACACGCACGGTCTCCACGGTTAAGGGTGACGTAGTTGTTCCAGCAAATCCTAAACGGGTTGTTGTACTATATCTCCAGGGAGACGTCGTTGCGCTTGGAATTAAGCCAATTGCTACATCTGAAGTATTCAACGGGGCTGCCTACAAGAGTGAGCTTGAAGGTGTAAATTCACTAGGCACCTGGTTCGAACCGAATCCTGAAGCTGTCATTGACCTTGATCCGGATCTGATCATTGTTCCTTCAGAAGAGACGTATACGTTGTTAAAGGATATCGCACCTACGGTATATATTCCATACGAGAAAATGACAACAGAAGAAAGACTCCAGAGTATAGCGAGTATTTTTGGCAAAGAGCAGGAAGCTGAGACATTAATCAATAATCTCAATAGCAAAGTCGAAGAGAGTAAGCAAACACTAGCAGATGCAGGCATATTGGACAAAACGGTTTCCATTGTTGAGGGCGGTTTGAAAGGTATGGTCGTTGTAGAGAGCAAGCAATATGGCCGAGGATCTCAGGCACTATATGAATACTTGGGGATGAAAGCACCTGAAGTGGTACAAAAGAAAATTGATGTAGTTTCGGAAGCTGGAGGCTCCAATCTATCCATGGAAGTACTGCCTGAATATATCGGTGACTACGTGTTTCGTTCGGTGTATGAAGGGGCAGATAACCTTACGGATGATCCAATATGGAGTAGCATCCCGGCTGTTAAAGAAGGTCGCCTAATTGAGATTGATTTTGATTTCTTCTACTATTCGGATATCTATTCAATTAATAAACAACTTGATTTTGTCGTTGAAAAGCTGTTGGCGGCTCCAAGAGCGCAATAGTAAAGAGCAGATGTGTTCGTAGAATTTTTGTACAAGAAATGTTTGTTTTTTAGCCATTGTATTTTGATAAGATTACCATTACACTAGGATTTAAGTGATAATGAGAATCGATATCAAATACTCGATGTTCTGGATCGAATTAACGGAGGTATTTTTAATATGAATCAGCAGTTGGAACTTTATGATGTAACCATTATCGGCGGTGGCCCTGCGGGTATGTACTCTGCCTTTTATAGCGGCATGCGAGATATGAAGACCAAGTTGATTGAGGCACGTGACAGATTGGGAGGTCGCATGCTCTTTTATCCGGAGAAAATGATCTGGGATGTCGGGGGTGTGACGCCAATTCTGTGTGAAGATCTGATCAAACAATTGGAAGAACAGGCAAGAACTTTTGAGCCTACCCTCGTATTTGAACAACAGATCGAAGGATTCGAGCGTCAACCTGATGGCACAATTCTGTTAACTTCTGCAACAGGTGAGCAACACTGGACACGTACCGTCATTATGGCAATCGGATATGGTATATATAAAATGGCCAAGCTGGAGCTTGAAGGTGCAGACCGTTACGAGGTTAGCAATCTGCACTATACCGTGCAGGAACTAGAACCATTCCGCGGTAAACGCGTGCTGATCTCGGGTGGAGGCGACTCTGCTGTGGACTGGGCGAATGAATTGGAAGCTCTGGCAGAGCAAGTTACGGTTGTGCATCGTCGTGACCGCTTTGGCGGGTTGGAGCGTAATGTACTGCGTATGAGAGAATCCTCTGTAGATGTTCGTACACCTTACGCGGTAGAGACACTGCATAGTATGAGTGGTGATGTGATTGAACAGGTGACCATCTCACACGTGGACACAGGTGAAACTGAACTGCTTGAAGTCGATGCTGTCATTGTAAACCACGGCATGAAGAGTGACTTTGGTCCAATCCGGGATTGGGGACTTGATCTTGGCGAATGGCATGTCACTACAACGGAGAGATTACAGACCAATATTCCTGGTGTTTTTGCCGCGGGTGACTTTGTAGATTATGGTAGCAAACTGTATCTGATTGCGGGTACTTTTACTGATGCAGCCCTAGCGGTAAACAGTGCAAAGCTTTACATGGACCCTGAAGCGGAAAAAGTGGCTTATGTTTCTTCCCATAACAGTCGCTTTAAGGAGAAAAATAAAGCTCTTGGTGTTGTAGAAGAATAAAGGTCTGCGATCGGTTATATTAAGATGACTTCGGGTTCATTCCGAAGTCATCTTTTTTGCATAAAATGGGTAATAAGAAGGCATAATTTTACGAGAAGCAAAGGCTGCCGAATTGTATATACACTACCAAATGTCTATAATAAGCCTGAGAAACATTAGAATGACATCAAGACACAATAATTAGATCAGAGTGGAGTGCAGCGTATGAAAAAGGGATCACAGCCACAACGAGGTTTCACCTTCATCCAGCGGTGG
The DNA here is from genome assembly GCF_014842675.1 of Paenibacillus sp. CFBP 13594. Classification (NCBI taxonomy): domain Bacteria; kingdom Bacillati; phylum Bacillota; class Bacilli; order Caryophanales; family Paenibacillaceae; genus Paenibacillus; species Paenibacillus sp. CFBP 13594. The sequence continues at coordinate 144,902 of NZ_JACYVQ010000005.1, read as the reverse complement.
TTCAAACGATCTGATAAAAAAAAGATCAAATGGTCTGAAATGTATCTCGCACTGGCTGGCGCGCTTCATCGCTTGTTGGTTGAAGGGCGGCGTGAACGTTCAGCAGCCAAACGGCTGCATCAGGACTTGCCTATTAACGTGTTGGGCGAGATGAAGCTAGAGCCAGGGGATATTGTGTACACGCCAAGCTCGGAATCGACGTATTACGCCGGGCATATGGGCATTATTGGTCTCGACGGCAAGGTGTATCATGTGCACCCTTATGGGCCTGTATTTGCTGATTCATTAGAGTGGTATCTTACGCGGTTTTATGAAGGAGATCGTTTCATTGTATTCCGTTCCAGACTGAATGAGGCAGGCATGAAAGCAGCCGGGTGGGTACATGACCATTACAAGCAGGTAAAATTCTACCGTTTGCAGACCAATCTGCGCAGTATTGAGCGCAATTACTGCTCCAAGTTTATATATCAGGCCTATCAGTTCACATCGGGACTGGACCTGTGGAGCCGCAAATTTACCCGAATGAATCAGGGTTATATCTATCCATTTCGAATTGAGCGCTCTTCAGAGCTGGACGTTCTGGGAACTTTTTATAAATAAGGCTGGAACCGACTAAAATACTGTTCTTCCGAAAATAAGGAGATCAGGTTCTGTCGGTTTTTTTTGTATGTGTAGAGATTAAAAACAGGAAAAACGTTCAAAACGTCGAATAGATTATGAGATAGGCATGCACAACTTGGAATCGTATACATAAAAAAAGACGAGATGATTTTTAGCCCAGAGTAAAAAAATGACTACGAAGTAGACGAACAAGAAAGAGTGAAGCGAGATGAAATGGCCGGGTTTCTTACAACGATTCCGACCGAACAAAAACGTGGTTAAGCTATCGGACTATATCCCAAAAAAGGAAAGGAGGCACTACTGTTCCATATGCAAGAAAAACGTTGAATCGGTCGTGCATTATGCGGCGCCACAGGGAAATGTTTCAGGTGTATGCAGTTCTTGTAAGTCTTTGGCGGATGAACGTGGAATGTTTCCCATTTAATAAGAAGAGATGCGCTCAGGAAATAACAATTCTTTGATTTATGCGCGTTTTTGTAGTACATTAGCAAATGTATTCGAAGGAGGATTCTAATGTACTCAGGTAGACAAGACGATACTTTATACATCATGACCTACACCTTAAACAGCGGTATCAAGGGTACGGTTCCACTGTCTAATAAGCAGATTATTGAGTGGCTGGATTGCTACAGAAATGAGAAGCGCTTCGTGACCGAAATCGGCAAGGAGTTTTTTGGATTGAATGCAGGATTGGTAGCAGACTTCAAGGTTCAAAATCATTTATCGGATTATCAGCAGACCATTATGCCTACACAGCAGCAGGATAACCTGGAACGCTTGTCCAGTGCCTATAAATCAACCGAGTTATTAATGAAGATTGATTGTAAATGTGGCACGGCTTATGTGACGGAATCCCCATACAAGCGCACAAAATGGTACTGTACAAAGTGTAAAGAGATTGTATTTTTGGATGCCAAAAAAGGAATGGTGGAAACGTCGCGTGGTGACGCTTACTACATGACCAACAAATATTTTGTTTCCCGTGACTAGCGGGAAGCGACTCTGGAAGCATCGCTGCGAAGCGGTGCTTTTTTGTGCGAATGTTTGCTCTATAACAAAAAAAGCCCCAAGGGGCCTTTTTGGAAGAAATCAAAAATCTTTTAGCAATTATGATGAGCATTCAACTTTGTGAGGAGGAATGAAGCAGCAACGACAGCGTGGCTCGTAAGCTTCTGAATCGCCAATCATGACAACCGGACCCAAGGTAACAGGCTCCCCATTGACGATACGTTGCGTAAAGGCTGCATCCGGGCTGCCACATACCGCACAGAAAGCCGAGAGTTTCTCAATGTCGTCTGCCATGGCAAGCAAACCGCCGACATATCCGAATTCCTTACCACGGTAATCCATATTAAGTCCGTCCACAATGACATGTTTGCCACAATACGCTAACTCCGAGACAAGTTCCATAATGGCACTGCTGAAAAATTGTACTTCATCAAATGCAACAACATCAGCATCTATGGTTTGGTTCAAGATCATTTCTACGGATTCCGGGGTTAATTGCCGGGGAATGGAATGGGCAGGGAGTCGATAACCAATTCGGCTTACGATCTCGTCCTGGGCAAACCGATCATCCTCGGCTGGTTTGTAGGCCACAACCTTTTTACGGCCAAATTGTATTAATTTCTGACAACGGCGAATGAGTTCACCGGATTTTTCACTGAACATGGGTCCAGTAATTACGGTAATACGTCCTGTTTGCACGGTGCTGCTACTCCTCTCACATACGGGATTCAACAAAAAAAGCGACCTTTACAGAGTACCACAAAATCTTTGGAAAGAGCCAGAACTAATCTGCGCAGCTTTGTGTTACTATATGGATTGTTAAGGTATTGGTTACGGCAGCTAATTAACAGGAGTTGTGAAAAGAGGTGTTTAGTATGAGTGAAGCATTAACATCACTGCAAGCGCAATATGAAAGCCTGAAAGAACAGGGATCTATAGATGAAGCGGCGCAGGCATTATTTGCAGAACTGTTCGCAGAAGCGGAGAGACTGCAGGCAAGTAACCTTACCTTGCGTAGAACGATTTTGAAGTCTTCTTCCAAAGAATCACGTATGTCTACCAAACTGCGGGATGCCCTATACGAATGACCCGGAGATTACTCCGGGTCCTCTTCTGTCTTTAATTTGCGAGGGAATAGAATACCTGCTGTAATTCTGGCAATCATGGCAAAGGTGAGACCAATGCCTGCAAACATGTAGATTACGGTAAAGGCTTTGCTGAATCCGGTGGATGGCACAAATTCAGGATGTCCCACCGTAGTCAGGGTAACTGCACAGAAGTATAACGCATCGATCCAGTGCAGACCTTCAACACGAGTGTAAAACAAAGTGCCTGACAGCAACGTTGCTGCTGTTAACGCGAACAGAGCCAGAAACTTGGGGTCTTTGAACGCATGGAAAATGCCTTTGAGCAATCGTTGTAACGTGATTAGAAATGATACCATGATGATCCATCCTGTCTATGTAAAGTAGGCGGTGTGTTGTATACACACAAAAAAAGCCCGGACTCATGGAGTCCTTCCGGGCGTCTCTGCTTTTTCGGGTACACTTTTGGACCGGAAACGGGGACCTACATAATTACGCTTGCGGTCACGGAACAAGATCCAGCCTCCCAGAAAACTCATACCTGCGGCAAAAAGAACAAGTCCACCGCCAAAGGAAAGCCACTGGAACCCTGGTGAAATCAGTTCGTTCCCGTGCTCGGCATAATATAGGAACAGGGCATCTTTCATCATCAGAAAACCCTTCATTGCCATTAAACCGGGGATGACCAGAACAACAATTGCCAAAAATCGCGCAAAGACCAATCTTGTATTCATGAGCATTATACCCTTTCTGCCAAAGTCGACATTAAATAAAGGTTACGCTTACAGATCATACCTGATTCCATCATAGCTTGGAATGCATGGGCTGTCCATGTGTGATTGCTTCAAACTTTGAGTTGACCGCTTAAGGAGAGTACAATGGCATATAGAGGGTATAAGCTAAACCATGATTTAAGCCATCATAAATTATATTGAAATTTGATTCATAGAGGAGAGCATGAGAGATGCCAATTACATGTGATGTTGCAATTCTTGGAGGAGGAACCGGTGGATATGTAGCCGCAATCCGGGCTGCACAGCTGGGGAAACAAGTCGTTATTATTGAGAAGGACAAGCTTGGTGGAACCTGTCTGCATCGTGGCTGTATTCCGAGTAAGGCTTTGCTGAAAAGCGCGGAAGTGTACGCCGAGATTCAAGAGAGCGAGACGTATGGTATCGAGACCGCTGGGGCCACACTTGTATTTCCCAAAGTACAGGCGCGCAAGGATGCAATTGTCGAACAGCTCCATCAGGGCGTTCAATATTTGATGAAAAAAAATAAAATCCAGGTTGTACACGCGAAAGGTCGCGTCATCGGACCATCCATCTTCTCACCGCAGAGCGGAGCAGTCGCTGTGGAGTTTGAAGATGGCGAGATGGATACGGTAGTTCCAACCAATCTCATCATTGCGACTGGTTCGCGTCCACGTGTGTTGCCGGGCCTGGAACCGGACGGCAAGTTTATTATGAGCAGTGACGAAGCCCTGCGTATGGATGAACTTCCTGCATCACTCATCATTGTCGGTGGGGGTGTGATTGGACTGGAGTGGGCATCCATGCTGAATGACTTTGGGGTAGACATCACAGTAGTAGAAGCAGCTGCTCACGTGTTGCCTGCCGAGGATGAGGATGTTGCCAAAGAAATGCAGCGATTGCTAAGCAAACGAGGTGTTCGTTTCCTGACAGGTGCCACTGTTCTAACGGAAACATATAACACGGGTCAAGAGGGCATCCAGATTGATGTGCAGCTTGGTGACGATAAGCAGGAAACGCTGAGAGCGGAGAAAATGCTCGTGTCGGTTGGACGTCAGGCTAATGTCGAAAATATCGGACTCGAAAATACAGATATCAAACTGGAGCGTGGATTCATCGCTGTGAACAAACAGTTACAAACCGGTGAAGGTCACATCTACGCCATTGGTGACTGCATCGGCGGTTTGCAGCTTGCACATGCCGCAAGTCATGAAGGCATTCTCGCTGTCGATCATCTGGCGGGAGAAACGGTACATGCCGTAGAATCCCATCGCATCCCGCGCTGTGTGTATACACGTCCGGAAGCAGCAAGCATCGGATTCACCGAGCGTGAAGCCAAAGAACGTGGCTATGACATTAAAACAGGGAAGTTCCCATTTTCGGCGATTGGTAAATCGCTCATTCATGGAAGTCGTGATGGATTCGTGAAGGTGATCGCAGATGCCAAGACGAATGATATATTGGGAGTACATATGATTGGCACCCATGTGACGGAATTGATCGCTGAGGCTTCTCTGGCTCAGATGCTGGATGCCACACCTTGGGAAGTTGGACAAACCATTCATCCGCACCCTTCTCTGTCGGAAATCATGGGTGAAGCCATGCTGGCGGTCGATGGAAAGGCCATTGGAATGTAAGCCAAACAGGCTTATGAGAAAGGTTCTTTCCTTTTTTGGGTAAAAGGGATTATAATAAGGTTAAGCCAAGTCTTAGTACCAGGTTATAAGATCGGGTAGTAAGAGTGGCACAGGCTCTGATTAAAAGGAGGTACCTCATATGAGTTCACAAGGTACTGCAGACGCGGTCCATCGGCATCAACAGCTGGGACTTAGCGATGGTGAAGTATTGGATATGTACAAATACATGCTGCTCGCACGCAAGTTTGACGAGCGTTGCTTGCTCTTGCAACGGGCTGGCAAAATTAACTTTCACGTATCCGGTGTAGGACAGGAAGCTGCGCAAGTAGGCGCTGCTTTTGGTCTGGATCGGGATCACGATTATTATTTACCTTATTACCGCGATTATGGCTTTGTACTGGCGGTAGGCATGACTCCGCGTGAGTTGATGCTGTCTGCTTTTGCAAAAGCGGAAGATCCGAATAGTGGCGGTCGGCAAATGCCGGGTCACTTCGGTCACAAAAAGCTGCGGATTGTGACGGGCTCCAGCCCGGTTACAACACAGGTTCCGCACGCTGTTGGGTTTGCGCTGGCTGCCAAAATGAAGAAGCAAGAATTTGTTTCTTTTGTTACGTTTGGTGAAGGATCAAGCAACCAGGGTGACTTCCACGAGGGAGCCAACTTTGCAGGTGTGCATAAATTGCCTGTCATTATTATGTGTGAGAACAATCAATATGCAATTTCGGTACCGATTCACAAACAGTTGAGCGGCAAAATATCCGATCGAGCACAAGGATACGGGTTCCCTGGACTGCGTGTAGATGGAAACGATGCATTAGAAGTATACGCTGCAGTGAAGGAAGCGCGTCGCCGTGCCATAGCCGGAGAAGGCCCGACACTGATTGAAGCGATGATGTATCGGTTGTCACCTCACTCCACCTCCGATAATGATCTGGCTTACCGGACCAAAGAGGAAGTTGAGGAGAACTGGAAGAAAGATGGCGTTCCTCGCATGAAGAACTACTTGATCGATTGCGGCATCTGGGACGAAGCCCGGGATGCGGATCTGGCTTCGCAGCTTGCGATGGAAATGAAAGAAGCAACTGAATATGCAGACAACGCACCATATCCTAAACCTGAGGATACTCTGACGCACGTTTATGCGGACAGCGAAGAAGGGGGACGGTAAGTATGGCAGTGATGGAATATATTGATGCAATCCGTCTCGCGATGAAAGAAGAGATGGAACGGGATGAGAATGTTTTTATCCTTGGTGAAGACGTAGGTCTCAAAGGTGGTGTGTTTACCACAACTAAAGGGCTGCAAGATCAGTTTGGCGAAATGCGAGTGATGGACACACCTTTGTCTGAATCCGCTATTGCAGGTGTTGCCATTGGTGCAGCGATGTATGGCATGAAGCCGATTGCCGAAATGCAATATTCGGACTTCATGCTGCCGGCAACAAACCAGATCATTAGTGAAGCGGCGAAGATCCGCTATCGTTCCAATAATGACTGGAGCTGTCCGATTGTTATCCGCGCGCCGATTGGTGGCGGAATCTTCGGTGGGTTGTATCACTCCCAATGTCCGGAATCGATTTTCTTTGGTACACCTGGTCTGAAAATTATAGCACCCTACTCGGCATACGATGCCAAGGGACTGCTCAAGGCCGCTATTCGCGACCCGGACCCGGTACTCTTTTTTGAAAATAAAAAATGCTACAAGCTTATCAAGGAAGATGTGCCTGAAGATGATTACATCGTTCCGATTGGTAAAGCCAACGTACTTCGTGAGGGTGCGGATATTACGGTGATCGGTTACAGTCAGCCGCTGCATTTTGTAATGCAGGCTGCTGAGGAGCTGGAACGGGAAGAAGGCATTACTGCACACGTTCTGGATCTGCGCACATTGCAGCCGTTGGATCGTGAAGCCATTATCGCTTCCGCTCGTCTGACAGGCAAGGTGCTGATTGTACACGAAGATAACAAAACCGGTGGTGTAGGTGCCGAAGTTGCCGCTATTATTAGTGAGGAATGTCTGTTTGAACTGGATGCACCGATTCAGCGTCTCTGCGGACCTGACGTGCCGGCCATGCCAATTAGCCCAACATTGGAGAAATTCTACATGCTGAGCAAGGACAAAGCCAAAGCAGCAATGCGTACACTTGCCGAGTTTTAATTTCGTTTTTTGGATCGTTTAAAAGTAAAGTTTGGAGTGATAATCAAATGGCTGAACGTATGAAATGGATCGAGGTCATTATGCCGCAATTGGCGGAATCGCTGGTCTCGGCTACCATAGGCAAATGGTTGAAAAAACCGGGCGACCGTGTGGAACAGTACGAGCCGATCTGTGAAGTAATCACTGATAAAGTTAATGCCGAGATTCCATCCACTGTGGATGGAATTATGGGTGACCTTTTGGTGGAAGAGGGCACAACGATTGCTGTTGGTGAAGCAATCTGCCGCATGCAGGTCGCAGCTTCTGACGAAGAAGCGGCTGAGCAAGTAACACAAGTATCGCAGCAACAGGAGCAAGTGCAGCAACATGCTAGCCACACTCCTGTTGCCGCCTCAAATACAGCAGCACATGACCCGAACCAGCCGATGCGCAATCGGTATTCCCCGGCAGTGCAATCCTTGGCAGCAGAGCATGGCTTGAACTTGCAAAGCATCCAAGGCACTGGAGCCGGTGGTCGTATTACCCGCAAAGATGTGCTGGCATTTGTTGCACAGGGAGGTAACGCGGCTGGATCGTCTGCACAAGCATCATCTGCAGCAGCACAGCATACACCTTCTGGTGTGCCGTCTGCTTCTCCATTCAGCGGAGTGAATCGTGGAAATGGAGAAATGGGTTTAACCGCTGGAGAAGCGATCTCAGCGTCCGATGCAGGTGTTCCTGTGAGACATTCAGGCATTCATCTAACCGAAAGCCCGAAAATTCCACAGATCGAAGTGGAAGGTGGCGGCCAGGGAAGATCGGAGTATTTCATCGATGTTACCCCTGTGCGTAATGCCATTGCCCGGAATATGCGTCAAAGCGTATCTGAAATCCCGCATGCATGGACAATGATTGAAGTGGACGTAACAAATCTTGTGATGCTGCGCAATAAACTCAAGGATGAGTTCAAGCGTAAGGAAGGCATCAATCTGACATATCTGTCATTCATGATGAAGGGAGTCGTTAACGCGATTAAAGACTACCCAATCATGAACTCGGTATGGGCAGTGGACAAAATTATCGTCAAACGGGACATTAACCTGTCCATGGCGGTAGGAACCGAAGATTCCGTACTTACACCCGTAATCAAACATGCCGATCAGCGAAATATTGCAGGTCTGGCCCGTGAAGTGGATGAACTGGCTCGCAAAACACGTGAAGGTACGTTGAAGCTGGACCATATGCAAGGTGGTACGTTCACGGTGAACAACACAGGTTCATTTGGTTCGATCCTGTCCCAGCCGATCATTAACTATCCACAGGCAGCGATTCTTACATTCGAGTCGATTGTCAAGAAACCAGTGGTTATTAATGATATGATCGCTGTTCGTTCGATGGCTAACCTGTGTCTGTCGCTTGATCACCGAATCCTGGATGGTGTAATCAGCGGACGTTTCTTGCAACGTGTCAAAGAAAACCTTGAAGGATATACCATGGAGACCAAGGTGTATTAAGTAAATAGTTGTCGGGGAAGTGTATGTGCCGGAGGCCGTGCACTTTTCCTGCTGTCTACGGACAGGTGCTCAATTGTACACTGAACCTGAAGCAGAAGGGTGTGGGGAATCATGAGCAAGCCGCTGGATGTTGCATACATACCAATGCTTGATTATGAAGAGGCTTGGAACCGCCAGAAAGCGATTGTGCAGCGATTGGACGAGGGCGAGGGAGCGGAGCAGATGCTGCTTTTACAACACCCGCCTACGTATACGATCGGCTCACAAAATCATCCGGAGCATCTGCTTCTCAGTCCGGAAGAGTTGCGTGAGCAAGGGATTTCTTTGTTTCAAATTGACCGCGGCGGTGATATTACTTATCATGGCCCGGGTCAGTTGGTAGGTTACCCGTTATTGATTCTTGGTCGGGATGAAGACCTGGATCTGCACGGCTATTTACGGAAACTTGAGCAGGTACTTATGGATTATCTCGCAGACCAGGGCATCGAAGCAGGACGCAAAGAGGGTTACACGGGTGTGTGGATTGGCGATATGAAGATTGCTGCAATCGGCATCAAGTTTAATCGTTGCAAACACCGCCGCGGTTTTGTGACCAGTCACGGGTTTGCTTTTAACATCAGCTCAGGCATTCAACATGCAGGGTTTCAGGGGATTGTTCCTTGTGGGATTGAGCAGTATGGCGTTACCTCACTCGAGGATATAACGGGCAAGTCTTATTCGGTGGAGCAGGTAGCGCAGGAGATTGTTCCGTACTTTAATCGTATTTTTCCATATCAAATTAATTGGGTCACGGAAAAAGAAGCCCTTCAACGTCTGTAAACAGACCGTCGAAAGGCTTTAGGTTGCTATCCAAACAGCAACGGTTCGAGAGCTATGAAAAGGGTAGACCCGATCATGGCGATCAGCATGAGATAGATAATGATTTTGAACCATTTCTTTTTTTGCATGATGAGAGAACTCCTTTCAACATAAAGTGTGTGTTCAAAAAGACTGGTTTTCAGTACCAAGAAGATGGAATGAAGCTAGAAATGGAGTAGCGGAGCGTAGGAAAACTACGTGAGCAACGGACATTTCGGCTGAATTCCATATTCGATGCTGATGATGCCTCCAGGCATCCTTCGTAATCAAAAGCGGACTTTTTGAACAACCTCATAAAAAGTAAACAAGCCATAGTAATTGTATTGTACCGTATCCACGAGAGGGAGGAAAGTCCTATGATTAAACAACAACGTGTTATCGATCAGTTCATGGAACTGGTGCAGATTGATAGCGAAACGAAAAATGAACAGAACATCTCGAAGGTGTTAAAAGAACAGTTTACAGATCTCGGTCTTCACGTCTATGAGGATGATACCATGGAGCAAACCGGACATGGCGCCGGAAACCTCGTCATCACCTGGGAAGCCGAAGGAACTGAAGGGGTTGCACCAATTTTTTTCACATGTCATATGGACACCGTGACGCCGGGACAGGGAATCAAGCCTGAACTGGGTGAAGATGGCTGGATTCGCAGTGATGGAACAACGATCCTGGGAGCAGATGACAAAGCAGGGATTGCGGCATTGTTCGAAGCGATTCGTGTGATCCAGGAAAACAAGATTCCACATGGTAAAATTCAATTTGTCATTACGGTCGGCGAAGAGTCTGGCCTGGTGGGTGCACGTGCCATGAATCCGAAGGATATCGATGCCGAGTTCGGTTATGCGCTGGATTCTAATGGAGCTGTAGGTACGATCTGTGTTGCTGCACCAGCCAGAGCTGAAATTCAAATGAGCATCTATGGGAAGTCTGCCCATGCGGGCGTGAACCCGGAAGACGGGATCAGCGCCATTCAAGTTGCAGCCAAAGCGATTGCAGCGATGACACTGGGCAGAATTGATGATGAGACGACAGCGAACATCGGTAAATTCCAAGGTGGATCAGCACTCAACGTGGTGTGTGACTTTGTACAGCTTGAAGCGGAAGCTCGCAGTATTGTGCAGGAGAAAGTTGAATTGCAGGTTGCACAGATGCGTGACGCGCTCGAAACAACATGTCGCAAATACGGTGCAACAGCTGAATTCAGAAGTGAGATTCTTTACCCTGCGTTTGGTTTCCATGATGAACACGAAGTTGTACAACTTGCACAGCGTGCCATCCGCAGTATTGGACTGGAGACAAGTACGTTTGCTTCCGGTGGTGGCAGTGATGCCAATATCTTTAACGGATTCAACATTCCGACAGTGAATCTGGCGGTAGGGTATGAGGATATTCATACAACCAAAGAACGTATTCGTGCCGAAGATATTGTGAAGTTGTCTCAGGTGGTCGTGGCTATTATTCAGGAAACGGCAGCAGACAAGAAATAATATTGAGCACATGTTCCTAACTTGTTGTTACAGAAAAGTCCGAACCCGGTCTATACGGATTCGGACTTTTTGCGAATTCATGTTATATTTCAAGGAAGAAGACTCGTTAATTTAAGGTCAAAAGGAAGCAAAATCATGTTTCGATTCGTTTATTTACGTCCAGCAAGCAGATCGACTAACTTGGCATCCGGGCCCCACTCGCGCAACCATTGTTTGAGTATGAGCTGTACTTGCCGGGCTTGTCCTACCACGTGTACGGATTTAGGCGTCAAATAACTGTTCATCAAAATTCCCCCTGATTTGTTTATATTTACTGTGAGAGTTCTATACGCTCACCATATGCCCCAAATCAGAGATTTATACATTAAGCGAATATATAAATTGAGCTAATCCTTTACACAAGAACGGAGAGGACAGAAATAACCAAGAGAAGCGGAGCGTTCGCCAAAAAGCTTTCTGAAGGAAAGCTGCATCGTAAGCATAAGCTATCACCAAATTTTATCTATTAGAGAAAGAAATCAAAAAATCTGGGGATAACAGCGATCGAAGGGTTGTTCTGTCATCGGAGTGGTTAGTGTAAATATTTTTAGTCCATTTATATATAATCCAACGATATGGAGTTGAAGAACAAATGAAGCCAAACCAATCTGCTCAATCCATCCACGCGGCACAACCTGCCAATCCAAAACTAGATGAAGTGACCGTATCCACCAAGCCAATCTTCGAGGGCAAAGTGATTTCACTTCAAGTCGATACCGTTAAACTGCCAAACGGCCAGACGGCTACACGTGAGATAATCCGACACCCTGGAGCGGTAGCTGTCCTTGCTCTGAATGGGGATCGCATGCTTGTTGTGGATCAGTATCGTCAGGCAATGGGACGTACCGAAGTAGAGATTCCTGCGGGGAAACTGGACCCGGGTGAAGAACCAGAGGTTGCAGCAGCACGTGAATTGCGAGAAGAGACGGGATATGTGGCCAAGACGCTACGTCATTTGCGGTCGTTCTATACTTCACCGGGGTTCGCAGATGAAATCATTCATCTCTACATCGCAGAAGAGCTTGAAGCAGGGGACATGGCGCTGGACGAAGATGAATTTCTTGAAGTATCCGAGATCACACTGGAGGAAGCCTACGCACTCATGGACGATAACCGGATTAGCGATGCCAAAACGATGATGGCTGTGTACGCGTGGGACCTCTACAGAACGACAGGACGGTTCTAGAGATGAATGACCAACTGGAAACGTCTACGATGTGGGAGCCCTGTTATACAGACCTGCATATTCACATTGGACGAACCTCTCGCGGTGAGGCCGTAAAAATCAGCGGCAGTCGCGATCTTACATTTGAGAATATCGCTCGGGAAGCATCGGATCGCAAAGGAATTCATTTGCTTGGTGTTATTGATTGTCATTCTCCGGTTGTACAGATGGATATTGAACAATTGCTGGAGAGTGGTACCATGTCCGAGATTGAGGGAGGCGGCATTGCCTACCAGGACACCACCATTCTGCTGGGTACAGAGATTGAGCTGCGCGAGCCTGGAATGCGTGAGTTCCATATGCTGGCGTACTTCCGTGATCTGAAAACGATGAAGTCCTTCACGGACTGGATGAAACGTTATATGAAAAATGTGAATCTCAGTTCTCAGCGGGTATACGTGCCCGCTCTAGAGATGCAAGCCGAGATTAAGGCACGTGGTGGGCTTATTGTGCCTGCACATGTATTTACACCGCACAAAGGCATCTATGGCAGTACATCGCCCCGTATGGGCGATGTGCTGGATACTAGTCTCGTGGATGCGGTAGAGCTGGGGTTAAGCTCGGACTCATCCATGGCCAGTTATATTCGGGAGTTGGATCATGTACCGTTTCTGACCAATTCGGATGCTCATTCACTCGGTAAGATTGGACGGGAGTATAACGAACTGCAAGTTGCTGCCCCTTCATTTGATGAATTCCGTATGGCACTTCAAGGAGAAGCTGGCAGGAAAATTGCGGCCAATTATGGACTGAATCCAAGGCTGGGCAAATACCACCGTACCTACTGTGCAGCATGTGGCAGCATTATGGACGAGCAAGCGATGTCAGCAGAGCGCTGTCCTCACTGTGGCAGTCTGAAGCTGGTGCAGGGGGTGCTGGATCGCATCCTGGCGATCTCTGATCGGGAGAGTCCTCATGTTCCTGCAAACAGACCAGCCTATCATTATCAGGTACCACTGGAGTTCATCCCCGGACTTGGCAAAGCCAAACTGCGCCAGCTACTGGACCATTTTGGTACGGAAATGAACGTACTTCATCGCACCAGTGAGGAAGAACTTGCTGCGGTTGTTGGACCTGTGCTTGCAGGCCTGATTGTGGCTGCACGGAACGGACAACTGGAGCTGTCCTCCGGAGGTGGCGGCACGTACGGAAAGGTTGCTGTTCAGGTGAAATCTACGGAGTGACCTCGTGGAAATATTCTGTAGTTCAACTCATATAGCTTTCGCTTTACAGAGGTCCAATCTGGACAAGAAGTCATACAGGTGCATTCCGGTTCATAAGAATGACTATGAGGATGTAACTGAGAATCCTTGCAGCATGATACCGGAAAGGGGACTCGTACCTGTATGCGCACTTCCTACTTTACATTTAAAGGTCAGACTTCGTTATATGTATTCGTGGCTGTCTTGTTTCTGGTTGGCGTCATTTTTGGCGCGCTCATGGTCAACGCATTGTCTCTTGAGCAACGTCAGGATCTGGAGGGTTATCTCGGCAATTTCTTCATGACCGTGCAGCACAGTGCACAGCTGACAGAGACCGGGGCATATTGGGACATTGCCATGCTTCATCTGAAATGGGTAGGTCTGATCTTTATTCTGGGTTTATCCGTCGTTGGACTACCCGGTATACTGGTTCTGGATTTTTTGAAAGGTGTGCTCATTGGATTCACAGTAGGGTACCTTGTTGGACAGTATTCCTGGAAAGGGCTGCTGTTTGCACTGGTGTCCGTGGCACCGCATAATTTGTTCGTCATTCCGATCCTTCTGGTCTGCAGTGTGGCGGCGATGACGTTCTCGTTATACATCATCCGCAATCGTGTTTTGATGCAGCGAACACCTGGTCGACAAAGGCCTTTTGCTTCATATATAGTGTTAACTTTGGTTATGGCTGCATTGCTGCTCGGAGTAGCGTCTTTTGAAACATGGGTTACACCTGCGATGATGCGTTGGGTCACGCCAATGCTACTACCGGCCTAACGTGTACCGTATAGTGTAAAATGTTGACTTTAATTACGCACTCCCCCTATAATGAAAAGAGTGGGTTAAGTTGCAGTGTGCAGTGATTTCCTAGGGGGAGGGAGAAAATGGAAGCACGGATTGATAAAATTAAGCAGCAACTACAGTCCCAAGGATATAAATTAACGCCCCAGCGGGAAGCCACCTTAAGAGTACTTCTTGAGAATGAAGAAGATCATCTGAGCGCAGAAGACGTATTCATGCTCGTTAAAGAAAAGGCTCCCGAAATCGGTCTGGCAACCGTGTACCGTACCCTCGAACTGCTGAGTGAGCTGCATGTTGTAGAGAAAATCAACTTCGGCGACGGTGTAGCGCGTTATGATCTGCGCGGAGATACATCCAAGCATCACCATCATCACTTAATCTGTGTTCAATGCGGAAGTATGGATGAAATACGTGAAGACTGGCTTGGACCGCTTGAAGAGCGTTTGGAGCGGGAATTCAACTTTTCGGTAGTAGATCACCGACTGGACTTTCATGGAATTTGTTATCGTTGCAAAGCTAAAAATGAACAGAAACCCAAAGATGAAGAATAACATAGCATATCTTCAAGCTCTCACCGGCGGTTTTGACGGGAGAGCTTTTTTGGCACCGGACATGATCTGGAGTTTCCCCCGAATGGCATAAACCTCTGTTTATGGACATACCCTGATTCAAGGACAATACCGGATTCGAATCAGGAGGGGACGCGCCCATGATTATATCAGTGCGGAGAGGGCTCCGTTTTATTCGATTTATCATAGTTTTTGCCGCATTAGTTTATCTGTTCTATCATGTTCTGGATCTGTTTAATGGCTGGATCTCACCTGTGGATCAGTATCAGATGCCAACTGGCAATGCAATCAAAGTATTTCAGGAAACGGATTGGCCGGGTAATGGAGAAGGACGTCCTACGATGGCAGAGCGTCTCCGTTTGTTCTATTGGTACGGGGAGTAGCTTCAAACAGCCAGGGATGCAAATACGGGAGCAGTCTGCCAGAGCGGCAGATCTGTCAGTTGAGGAGCGTTGTACATGAAACAGACGATACATGCCTATGCCTTATACTTGGAAGATGATAAAGGGATGTCGAGCAGCACGCTTGAATCGTATCTCCGAGACGTGGACAAGTTCATTGAATTTGCAGATAAGGAATATGGCATACGCGAAGCCAATCAGGTCAGACGCACACATGTCGTCCTGTTTGCGGGTCAGCTCAAACAGGCAGGACGTGCCAATGCAACCATTGCCCGCAGCATCGTATCTCTGCGCTCCTACTTTCATTTTTTGATGCGGCGGGGTGATATTATACAGGACCCTACGTTTGATGTGGAAGCTCCCAAGGCGGACAAGACGCCACCACAGGTGTTAAGTATCCAGGAGATCGAACAACTGCTGACAGCGCCTGATATTCGTTCACCGCAGGGTGTAAGAGATCGAGCCATGCTTGAACTATTATATGCTACAGGCATTAGGGTCTCGGAACTGATTGCCCTTGACATTCGGGATGTACAGCCTGGCATGCGCTTTATACGATGCGGTGGGGCGGGCAAGGAACGTATCCTTCCCATCGGTGCACCAGCAGCACATTGGGCAAGTGTATATGTGGAGGAATTCCGCAATAAGTTGCTCAAAACCGATTCGGACGAGCAGGCACTATTCGTGAATGTATCTGGCAGACGTTTAACCCGACAGGGCTTCTGGAAGCTGCTCAAAAAAGCGGCGGTGGATGCGGGAATCTCGGAAGAAATTACGCCGCATACGCTGCGTCATTCCTTTGCGGCACACCTGATTGCCAATGGGGCGGATACACGTGCGGTTCAAGACATGCTGGGTCACGTGGAGCAGCCTGGACAACAATATGGCAATCATGGTCGCAAAACCATGAAAGAAATCTATGAAACCCATCATCCGAGGGCAAGATAGATTTTGACGCATGGCACTCACAAATAAATGCGGAACATTGGGCCGATTTAGGATAAAATAAAATGAATACATCCAAACGCCGTTATACATAAGACGGATCGTTTCAACTCAAGGAGGAACATACATCGCATGACAGCATTAAACCAACAAATGATTTCGGAAGCAGCATCTTATATTCAAAGCAAAAGCTCCATCAAGCCGGAAGTCGGTTTGATTTTGGGTTCGGGTCTTGGCGTACTGGCAGAACTGATTGAAGATGGCGTAAGTATCGCTTATCAGGATATTCCGCATTTTCCAGTGTCCACAGTAGAAGGACATGAAGGTGAACTATTGGTCGGAACCATTAAAGGTCGTCCAGTCGTGATGATGAAAGGCCGTTTCCATATGTACGAGGGATATGGTCCGGAATTGACGGCTTTCCCGGTACGGGTTATGAAAGAATTGGGTGTAAGTAGCCTGCTTGTAACCAATGCTGCAGGCGGTGTGAATACGTCGTATGAAGCTGGCGACTTGATGCTGATCTCTGATCACTTAAATCTCACAGGCAAAAATCCACTGATCGGACCAAATGACGCTGCACTGGGCGTGCGTTTCCCGGATCTGTCCGAAGCATATAGCCGCCGTTTGCGTGCGCTGGCGAAGGATACGGCCGCGTCACAAGGTTTTAACGTACGTGAAGGGGTTTACGCAGGTATGCTTGGTCCAAACTACGAGACACCGGCAGAGATCAGAATGCTGCGTACATTGGGCGCAGACGCAGTGGGCATGTCCACTGTATCTGAAGTGATCGTGGCACGCCACGCAGGCCTGGAAGTACTGGGTATTTCCTGTATCAGCAACATGGCTGCAGGAATTCTGGATCAGCCGCTTTCACATGATGAGGTGATGGAGACGACGGAACGTGTGCGTGAGTCGTTCCTGGCGCTGGTAGTGGCGGTTATTCCACAAATGTAAGCAAGATTTGAGTAGATAAGGTTACCTCTTTGGATGAGAAATCATCGGGGGTAACCTTTTTTTGTTGTGATGAACGTACGGTTACTCATTAGCTGAGTGCAGTGCGTTTTTTTGCTTTGACCACATTTTCAATAAAAGTTCGGGAAATCATTCTTTACATGGAATAATTTACTGGAAAAGGGCCGACAATGATTAGCAGTACATGCATGGAACATGCAGTAAGCAAGTCATTTGAGGAGGTAACCTTGTGAAGAAAAGAATAATGGCATCGTTCATGACCCTTTGTATCCTGCTGTCCCTTTTGGCATCAACGGCATTAGCTGAAGAAACATCGAAGGCAGCAGGAGGAACTGATCTGGCCCCGTCGGCGCGCTCTGCGATCTTAATGGATGCAGATACGGGGACCGTCATTTATGAGAAAAACAGTCATGATCAGCTGCCTCCGGCGAGCATTACAAAAATTATGACCATGCTGCTTACAATCGAAGCGATCGACTCAGGCAAGCTGAAGCTGACGGACAAAGTAAGAACGAGCGAATATGCAGCTTCCATGGGCGGTTCGCAGATCTTTCTGGAGCCAGGGGAAGAAATGACGGTTGACGATATGTTAAAAGGGATCGCAATGGCTTCGGGCAATGATGCCTCGGTAGCTATGGCTGAGAAGATCGCTGGCTCGGAAGAAGCCTTTGTACAGCTGATGAATGAGCGTGCGAAGGAACTTGGCATGAAAGATACTCATTTTGCCAACTGTAACGGTCTGCCGGTCGATAATCATTATTCGTCAGCCCACGACATTGCCGTCATGAGCCGTGAACTGCTGAAACATTCCGGAATTACGAAGTACACCGGTGCATATCAGGATTACCTTCGCAAAGATTCAGAAAAGCCATTCTGGCTGGTGAACACGAACAAGCTGGTTCGCTTTTATCAAGGGGCAGATGGTTTGAAAACAGGTTACACGTCCGAAGCGAAATTCTGCTTGTCCGCTACAGCGTCCAAGGACGGACTGCGTGTCGTTTCCGTGGTACTCGGTGAACCAAATACCAAAACACGGAACAGTGAGGTGTCTTCGATGTTTGACTATGCCTTTAGTCAATATACGATGAAGGCGCTCTACAAGGCAGGGGATCTGCTGGGTAGTCTGAAAATTGAAAAAGGTGAAGTTGCCGAGTTACCTCTGAATGCCACACAAAATTATAGTGTGCTGATGCGCAAAGGAGCCAAATCCAATGATATCCGGCATGAATTGCTGGTTGCCAAAGAATTGAAAGCTCCGATCAAGGCTGGGCAAAGCATAGGTAAACTGGTGGTGTATCAGGGCAATGACGTCATTAAGGAATTCGACATTCAGGCTCCACAGGACGTGAATAAAGCTGGCTGGTGGAAGCTGTTTAAGCGGACAACGTCTACCCTGTTTGATTAAAAGGCGAATTACGCGAGTTGTTCGCATCCTTCGAACATATTTTGTAGTTAAATAGGGGTTTTCTTCTAGTTTTGTCGGGGGGCAGGAAAAGCCTTTGGATACGTAGAAATCCTTGTTCAAGACAGGGAGGAGAGTGGGCAAACGTGAACTTGCATGTGGAAATGGAACACCATCGCGGGATTCTGATTGTACGATTATCCGGGGAGCTGGATCACCATACAGCTGACATGGTACGGATGCAGATGGATGAAGCCATCCAGCGGAGACAAAGCGAGCATCTCGTACTCAGCCTGAAAGATCTGCAATTTATGGACAGTTCGGGTCTGGGTGTCATTTTGGGAAGATACAAGCTCATTAAGAATAAAGGTGGCAAGATGGTGGTCTGTGACGTCAATTCGCCAGTGTACCGTTTGCTGGAAATGTCGGGTCTGTTCAAGATTATGCCGATATACGAAAATGAGGGAACTGCTCTCTCAGGTCTGGAGGTCGTCTCATGAATGAAGGAACAGGGACAAATTTCATGAATCTGCAATTCGCGGCCAAGTCAGAGAATGAGTCGTTTGCACGGGTAACCGTTGCTGCGTTTATCTCCCAGCTTGATCCAACGATGGACGAGCTCAGTGACCTGAAGACGGTCATTTCGGAAGCCGTGACCAACAGCATCATCCACGGATACAACAACAACTCCGAGGGTGTGGTGTCTATCCAGGCCGAGATTCGGGAAGACATGATCACAATTATTGTGGAAGACCGCGGTGAAGGAATTGAAGATCTTGAACTGGCCAAGCAGCCGTTATATACGTCCAAACCCGAACTTGAGCGGTCGGGCATGGGCTTCACCATTATGGAAAACTTTATGGATGAATTCGAAGTCAGCAGTGAGCCCGGCAGAGGCACCTCCATCAAGATGAAAAAAAGGATTGAATCCAAGAAAGCATTGTATAATTAGGGGTTGGTGTTCTTATGGATGCTGAAGTGAAACCATCTTCACAGACCTATTTGGACGATGCCGAGGTCAAACGGCTGATTGCGCTCAGTCAGTCGGGTGACCATGTCTCACGGGATACGCTGGTGAACTGCAACATCAGACTCGTCTGGTCCGTCGTACAGCGTTTTATGAACAGGGGATATGATCCGGAAGATCTGTTCCAGATTGGTTGTATCGGTCTGCTCAAGTCAGTGGACAAATTCGATCTCAGTTATGACGTGAAGTTCTCAACCTACGCGGTACCGATGATCATCGGAGAAATCCAGCGATTCCTGCGGGATGACGGTACCCTGAAGGTCAGTCGTTCACTGAAAGAGATGGCGAATAAAGTCCGCAAAAAAAGGGACGAACTGTCCAAACATCTGGATCGTTTACCAACGATTAAGGAAGTTGCCGCAGAGCTGGGGGTAACCCCCGAGGAAGTGGTATTTGCCCAGGAAGCGAACAAACCACCTACCTCCATCCATGAGACGGTATTTGAGAATGATGGTGATCCCATTACGTTAATGGATCAGATTGCCGACGAGTCTCAGGAACGTTGGTTTGACAAGCTGGCGCTGAACGAAGCCATCGGTGGTCTCAGTGAGCGGGAGCGGTTAATCGTTTATCTTCGGTATTACCGGGATCAGACCCAATCCGAGGTTGCCAGCAGGTTGGGTATATCTCAGGTGCAGGTATCACGTCTGGAGAAAAAAATACTGCAATCCATCCGCGACCAGATCGCGCAGTGATTTCGTGGATTGCAACAACAATATTGGTGCATATACACCAATATACGACAACTAACAACCTTCTATCGCGCATTATGGCGAGGGAGGTTATTTGTTGTTAGAAAAACTTTATCCCTTCCTGCCCACTCCCCAACATATCTATTACAATCGTTTGGAAACGGGAGGACGATGGGCAGCGGAGGGATGGAATCGGTCAAAAGGAGCGAAGCGTGAGGGCTCACCTAAGGATACATAAGCAACGCAGGCGGCAGATTAGACCTGAAGAAGCGAAGCGTTCGCCTTTGTCTCCAAATTTCTACATAGTAATAGTTTAAGTCGTATCCAGATGATAAATCCGGAGATTCCTGAAGTTTTGAGGAAATTGCCCCCAAAAAATTAACTTTTAAATCTCTCCCTCCCACTCCCAGCATATTTATCACAAACGTTTGGAAACGGGAGGACGATGGGCAGCGGAGGGATGGAATCGGTCAAAAGGAGCGAAGCGTGAGGGCTCATCTAAGGATGCCAAGCAACGCAGGCGGCAGATTAAACCTGAAGAAGCGAAGCGTTCGCCTTTGTCTCCAAATTTCTAACACTGAGAAATCAATCAAAAGAATTTGGAGACAACAGCGATCAGAAGGTTGGTCTGCCGTCGGAGTGTCTGCGTGTATCCTCCCCCCCCCGAGCAACAGCGACCAATGACCGATCCATCCCGCAGCGCCACCACCCACCTCCCGATCTTTTTCCAACCCGTTTGTAATAAATTTGCACATTCTTCAAATACTAACCTAAATTACGCAGTAAAGGAGTGCTTTGGATGTCCCAGACACCCACTCCAATGGTCTATATTCGTCTACGCAGCCGTATTCGCATCCAGAGGGGCAGAGCAGTCAAGCTTGGAGATATTGCACATGTACTGACCTCTTCTGAAGACCAGGAGGGCAGGCTACTGGAGCTTGAACTGCTGCGCCTTGGACCGGAGGATGGCAATCTGATCCTCATTGATATATTGCAGATTATTCCCCAAATTCGGCACATCTTGCCGGAGGTAAGTGTGGAACTGATGGGATCAGGTCATACGTTGGTTGAAGTCATTGCGGGAAATGGTCAACCTTCCAAGTCCCTGTTCATTCTGGTTTGGCTGCTGCTGTTCTTTGGATCAGCCTTAACCATTATGAATTTTCATGCCGATGTGAACATGCAGGAAGTACAGATTCGAATTGTGGAGATGCTGACTGGGCATCGGGACGAACATCCCTATCTGTTTCAAGTGGCGTATTCCATTGGCATTGGATTCGGAATGGCAGTATTTTTTAATCATTTGTTCAAGAAAAAGTGGAATGAGGAACCTACCCCGCTTGAAGTGGAGATGTTCCTATACCAACAAAATGTAGATAAATATGTGGTGATTGAAGAAAGCGAACGGATGCACGAGCAGGAACGCAGGGAGATGAATGCGGATGAGCGTTCTTAATGGAGCAATCAGCATTGTATTGGGTATTGCAGGGGGAATTGCCGTAGGAAGCGGCGTAATTGCGCTCATTCTGGTGCTTGATATGATTCCCAGGTTGGCTCAACTTACGCAATCGTATGACAAGACTCACTGGTACGAAGGGGCGCTAATAGGTGGTTCACTGGTCGGGACGGTGGCGGACTTCTGGCACTGGAAAATGCATGGGGTACTGCTGCTCAGCCCGATTGTTGGTTTGTTCTGTGGCGTGTTCATCGGTCTGCTGGCCGCGGCGCTCACTGAGGTACTCAATGTACTGCCCGTACTAGCCAAACGATTGGGCATGAAACCTTATTTGTTTGGATTACTGCTCGCCATGATTTTGGGTAAAATGACAGGTTCCCTGTTTGATTTCTTTATATATCAACGGTAACTTGTGGCCATAGGAGGATGGAAGATGGATGAACGAACAGAGCACGCAGGCCAGGAAAATAGTGAAGGTATAACGGAAGAGATGTTACACAAGTCTGCTTATGAGATTCAGAAGGAAGAAGAGGAGAAAGCGTACAATAAGAAAAAACAAAATGAGATGTCCGACAGCATTGAGGAATCCGTACAATATTGGCAGGAAAACGATGATATCTCCCCACGCATGAGTGAAAATAAAAACACGCTCAAGCAAGTTCTCGGACTTGGGGAATCCTTTGACGTGGATATGAGAGAGATGGTGCTGGGTGGCAAACATGTGGGATTGCTTCTTTTAACGGGGTTCGCCAAAGATGAGATCCTACTGGAAGTATTAAAAAGGTTAACATATCTTACGCCTGATCAGGTATCCGAGCACGCACTAAAATCTTATTTCGACTCTTACATTCCCCATATACAGGTGGAAAAAGTCGAGAAGATGAGTGCGGTCATCAACAAGGTTCTTACGGGTATGAGTGCATTGTTCGTTGAAGGGGATCGCTCGGTCCTGATTATGGATACCCGGAGTTACCCGGTACGTTCACCCGAAGAACCTTCATTGGAGAGGGTAGTCCGAGGTTCCAGAGACGGCTTTACCGAAACGCTCCTGACCAACGTAACATTAGTGCGTCGCAGAATACGCGACCCTGGACTAAAGTTTGAGATTATGCAGGTGGGGCGGAGAACACAAACGGACGTCTGCGTGGTGTACATTGATGATATTGTGGATAAAGTGCAGGTGGACTCAGTCCGTGAGAAAATTCAGCGGGTCGATATCGATGGTATTCCCGCCGCCGATAAACAACTGGAGGAAGCGATTATCAACAAAGGTTGGAATCCGTTCCCACTCGTCCGTTATTCGGAACGACCCGATGTTACAGCTGCTCATTTGCTGGAAGGACGAGTCGTCATTTTCGTAGATACATCCCCCAGTGTAATGATTCTGCCTACGACCTTCTTCGACCTGTGTGAACATGCGGAGGAGAACAGACAGACGGCACTGATGGGAACGTATCTACGTTGGGTGCGTTTTGCAGGGATTCTTATTTCACTGTTTCTGCTACCACTATGGCTTCTCATGGTTATTGAACCTTCGATTAAACCGATGGGACTCGACTTTATTGGTCCACAGGAAAATGTAAAGCTGCCGCTAATTCTACAGTTCCTCCTAATCGAACTTGGTGTCGATTTATTACGGATGGCAGCGGTTCATACGCCTACACCTCTCGCATCGGCCATGGGCCTGATCGCGGCAATTCTGGTCGGGGATATCGCCGTGAAAACAGGATATTTTGTAAATGAGGTTGTACTCTATATGGCGATCGCAGCCATTGGAATGTTTGCCACCCCGAGTTACGAGCTTGGACTTGCCAATAGGCTGGTCAGGTTGTTTCTGCTCATTGCAGTAGCGATATTCAAGGTTCCTGGATTGGTCGTGGGCAGTACACTGCTCATATTGGCACTCACCGTTCACCGATCGTACAATTCTTCGTATCTCTGGCCTTTTATACCGTTTAATGCAAAGGCCCTGGGCAACTTTCTATTCCGGCTACCCCTGCTGGAAAATAAAAAACGTCCATCATTTAACAAGACCCGTGATAACACCAAAATGTCCGATGATCCGGACGGTGAACTACGAAAAAGTAAAAAACACAAATGATCTTCCGAAAAATCCATTCATCTCGCTGCCTAATTTGATATACTGGTGTAAAATCATTGGAATAGCAACTGTTCCAGTATACAAAAAAAGTGAGGAATGCAGATTATGTATTTACATGGTACAAGTAAAATAAATGCGCAAGGGCATCTGGAGATTGGCGGAGTGGATGCAACAGATCTGAAAGAACAATTCGGAACTCCACTGTACGTTGTGGACGAGCAATTGGTTCGCGAGCGTTGCAGAGAGTACATGGAAGCATTCCGTGCTTCCGGATTGGGCTTCCAAGTGGCATACGCAAGTAAAGCATTCTGTGTAATGGCGATGTGTGCACTTGCAGCTGAAGAAGGACTTTCTCTGGATGTTGTATCTGATGGTGAACTGTTTACTGCACTGCAAGCAGGATTCCCGGCTGAGCGCATTCACTTCCACGGTAACAACAAAACGCTGGAAGAGATTGAAATGGCTCTTGATGCAGAGATTGGATGCTTTGTTGTTGATAACTTCAATGAATTGCATCTGTTGCAGGCTGTAGCAGCGGACAAAAATCGTAAAGTAAACATTTTGCTTCGTGTGACGCCTGGTGTTGAGGCCCATACGCATGAATATATTTCCACAGGTCAAACGGATTCCAAATTTGGATTCGATATCGGCAATGGTACAGCATTTGAAGCGATTGATTTGGCTTCCAAGCAGTCTAACCTGGTATTGCTCGGTGTGCATTCCCACATCGGTTCCCAGATCTTCGAAGTTGAAGGCTTCCAGATGGCTGTTCAACGTGTTGCTGAATTTGCAGCAAGTGTATATGAGCGTCTTAATGTTGCTTTCAAAGTGGTTAACCTTGGTGGTGGATTCGGAATCCGTTATATCGATGGAGATACGCCACTTGAAGTTGCACAATATGTGAAGGCTATTACAGATGCCGTTAAAAATCATTTTGCTCAAATCGGCTATGCCGTACCTGAGATCTGGGTTGAACCAGGCCGCAGCATCGTGGGTGAAGCGGGAACAACGCTGTATACCGTTGGAACAAGCAAAGACATTCCAGGCGTGCGTAAATACGTTGCCGTTGATGGTGGTATGACCGATAACCCGCGTCCTGCTTTGTATGAGTCCAAGTACGAAGCTGTGTTAGCCAACCGTGCGAATGAGGCTGCTCAGGAAACGGTATCTGTTGCGGGTAAATGCTGCGAGAGTGGCGATATGTTGATCTGGGATCTGGACCTGCCAAAAGTGGAAAGTGGCGACCTGCTCGCTGTAGCTTGCACAGGCGCGTATAACTACTCCATGGCGAGCAACTACAACCGGATTCGTCGTCCGGCCGTTGTATTTGTCAAAGACGGTCAAGGAGATGTCGTGGTACGCCGTGAGACGTATCAGGATATCATCCAGAATGACCTGGTACCAACACGCATTGGAAAACAGCCAGTTACTCGCTAATTCGTCAAAAGATAATGCGATTCTGCATTATTCAAGATAGCAATCTTAAAGTTGAAGCAGATGAAAAGGGAACTTCCTTTTTTGTCTGCTTTTTGCGTATTTGAGCTAAATCATGAAAAAAGTTGCCGTTTTTTTTGCGATCCAGACATTTTCGGTGTACACTAAGAAAAGTGTTGTAACGCTTGGCCCAGGGTCATGCGTTCTGGCACCATTAACGATGGTCAATACGAAAGGAGTCATTTACATATGGCGAAACAAGCGAAAATTAAATTGGCAAACGGCGGAGAAGTTCTGATCGATCTGTTTGATCAAGAAGCTCCAAACACAGTAGCAAACTTTGAGAAACTGGCTAACTCCGGTTTCTACAATGGTCTTACATTCCACCGCGTGATCCCGGGCTTTGTAGCTCAAGGCGGATGCCCTAACGGTAGCGGTGCAGGTGGCCCAGGTTACACAATCAACTGTGAAATTAACCCGAACAAACATGAGCGCGGAACACTGGCTATGGCACATGCTGGCCGTAACACAGGTGGAAGCCAGTTCTACATCTGCTACCAACCGCAACCACATTTGGATGGACAACATACTGTATTTGGTAAAGTAACTAAAGGTATGGAGTTCGTGGACGCTTTAGAAGGTAAAGACAAAATGGAAACTGTTGAAGTTGTAGAAGCTTAATACCTTCACCTTAACTGGATCCAAACATGAAGTGCTTCTTTTATAGAAGCACTTTTTTTATTTTTTACATATTTGAAACCGTGATTAGAAAGGATGAATAAAACCTTGGATATGGTCACTCAGCTAAGCTTGTTAAAACAAATTTATAGTGAGCGCACGTTGTGGGATGAAGAACTTCAGGCATCGCGACATGTCGTTCCGGATAGTCTATCCGTAAAGGATCGAGAAGCGCTTGAGGCAGCCGGGCATGAACCGAATCGATTTGTACGTCCGCAACATGATGAAACGATTGCTGAGCTGAAAAAAGTTGCAAATCAATGGACGATCAATGATGCAGCGCAGGTTTTTGTATCCTCTTTGTGGTCGGCACCCATGATCTGGCGCTCGTTGCTTACGGGCAAGCTTATTGCGAGCAGTATGCCAAGCCATGAACATACGCCATATCCATCTTCGAACACTTGCAAGATTTGCGGATTAAGTGTAGATCAAGCAACCGACACGACGCTGCAATGGTATTGGCGGATGACCAATGGAACCCCATTGGATGGTGATCCTTTTGGATATGTGTTGGCACTTCGAGAGCTGGCTGCCGCGCAGGAACTTCCAATAGCCAATGATTACGACCGCTGGACATTCCGTGCGGTGTTAACGGTGCTGCGCGAATTACCTCCCAAAACACGTTACAGCAAGGCAGCAGTAGCGCTCAAGAAGGAACGTCTTTTGCCTACACAGAAGGAATATGCGTACCGTGATTTGCTTGAGACGTTAGCTCTGATTGGCATATTGGATACGCCGGAACATCCTGGAATGATAACGGAATTCACTTCTTACATGCAACGTGACGCACGCCCCAATGTTCGGGTTGAAGTTCAGGCCCCTCTGGCGTGGTGGGACTCATCTGTCGGAATTAATGAGAACAACCTGAACAAGATATTTCATGATTTTGATCTAAATAATATATCTCTTGCGGATAAGCCTGATGAGAGTCCAGCTGTAAAGGACACGATCTTAGGGGCATTGGAGAAGAAGAGAAGTGTTCGTGGAAAAGTACCAAAGGCATCTCCTGATGCAGGTACCGGGGAGGTACAGTCTGGAGATGTGTATGCTGTTCGGGTCCGGGAAGGTGTATGGGTGACGGTGTATTGTCATGAAGTCAGAGACAAGCGTGTCATCGTTGAATATTTGGATGGAGTCTTTCCAGAGATGCCGGGAAAAGCAGATTTGCATGGGACGTTTCGACCGAGAGCGAATGGACGCTGGAAATGCTCGGCTATTGCGATCGATTCCACAAGTTGGGTCAGAAGGGTGGCAAGAGAGTTCCCGCTTCCGACTTCGCCCCTGCAAGAACCTGACCGTATTCCCTTTCATAATGCCAAAGAATTAAAGCATATGGCGAGCTGGTGTTTTCCTGATATGTAGAATGATACGATTGATATGAAATGGGCCTCCAAGCCAAAACCGTGCCTCCTTGAGAGGAAGCGGTTTTTTGTTGTTTCTTAGCTTATTAAAAGTTAGTATGTGACAAAAAGGAACAAAAAACAATTGATTTTTTGGCATTAAAGTGCTAACATCCAAGTAATAACGAAAGCAATCCTTCAGGGCAGGGTGCGATTCCCTACCGGCGGTGATGCAGGAAGTGTAAGGACACATGTCCAGCACTTCATGCAAAGTCCGTGACCTGTCTGCCCTTGGCAGATGGCTGATCTGGTGTAATTCCAGAACCGACAGTATAGTCTGGATGGGAGAAGGAGAGGTGCAGACCTAACAGGTTTGCATTCAGCAGGAGTATTGCTGCACAGTCACGATTTGTAATGTCTTGCACTGTGCAGGGAAGATCCGGTTACGCCGGACAGTTCCATACATATGCCGCACTATAAAAGCTCTTTACCTGTAATTGATGTTCATTAAGGTATGTGTCTATTTTCACTTGCCCGAAATGAGGTTTTGGGCAAAGTGTTGGCGTGCTGTATCCATTTCACTCCTGCTGGTGACATTTGTCTCTCATCATCCCCATCGAACTGATTGTTCGACGGGGATTTTTTAATAAACAAGACTTTAAACCGCGGGGTGAACGGATTTGGAAATGATCAATGATGAATTTTATATGGCACTGGCATTGGATATGGCGGAACGAGCACAGGGACAGACGGGGATCAATCCGGTCGTTGGATGTGTAGTTGTGAAAGAGGGTCGTATTGTAGGCCTGGGGAGCCATCTGAAACGTGGAACCGGGCATGCAGAGGTGCATGCACTTAACATGGCAGGCAGTGATGCAGAAGGAAGTACGGTATACGTTACACTTGAGCCTTGTAGTCATTATGGCAAGACGCCACCTTGTAGTGAACGCCTGATTCATGAAAAGGTGAAACGTGTTGTGGTATGTTGTGAAGATCCAAATCCGCAAGTATCCGGCAGGGGCATAAGCATGCTTCGTCAACAAGGCATTGAAGTTGAAGTTGGCGTACTGCGTGAGCGTGGAAGACGCATGAATGAAAAATTCATTAAATTTATTACAACAGGTCTACCTTTTGTGACACTGAAGACGGCTACTACTTTGGATGGCAAAATTGCTACTCGCAGCGGAGACAGCAAGTGGATCTCTAACGAGCCCGCTCGTGAGATTGTGCATGCCCTTCGTCATCGTCACCAGGGAATTATGGTTGGTGTCGACACAGTGATTGCCGATAATCCGGAACTTACTACCCGTTTGCAAGTCGAAGGCATTAGTCCAGTGCGCATTGTGGTGGATTCCAAGTTACGTCTTCCCGTAGGTGCCAAAATGGTTAAGGATGGTCTTGCTCCAACATGGGTGCTGACAACAGACGAAGCCAGTCCTGAAGCTGCTGAACGTTTGGAAGCCTACGGCGTCGAAATTATACGCTGTGGTCCTGGACCACGTGTGGATCTGTTAAACGGACTTAGCAAGTTGGGTGAGCGTGAGATTGGTTCGATTTTGCTTGAAGGTGGAGGCACCTTGAATGGAGCCATGCTGGAGGCACGGTTGGTCGATCGACTGCTCATGTTTATCGCACCGAAGATTGTAGGCGGTTATGATACACCTGGAAGCTTCCGCTTCGAGGGTGTGGAACGTATGAATCAGGCCATTCAATTGAATCAGTTGGAGATCGAACAAGTTGGAGATAATATCAGCATTGGCGGTATTCCGGTGTGGCCTGAATAAATAAAACAGGGGAGGCGGCAGCATGTTTACCGGTTTGGTGGAAGAAGTCGGTCAGATCCGGCGTATTGGTCGGAAAGGCGAAGCGATGGTCCTGAATATCGGAGCTTCCGCCATCATGGACGATCTGAAGATTGGTGATAGTGTAGCAGTGAACGGCGTGTGCTTAACTGCGACAACACTCGAAGGTGGAGGTTTTACCGCCGATGTAATGCCTGAAACCTATCGTCATACCAATCTCAGTCAGCTGCAATCTGGCAGTAAAGTTAATCTGGAGCGGGCCATGCAATCCGGCGGTCGTTTTGGCGGACATATCGTTCAGGGCCATGTCGATGGTACTGGAGTGATTGGCAGTATAACACGTGATCAGAATGCGATTGTGTTTGAGATCAAGCCTGATGATCACCAGTTGTTCAAATATCTGATCCCCAAAGGATCGGTTACACTGGATGGCATTAGCTTGACCGTTGTCCATACATCGGATACCGCATTCACGGTTTCCATTATCCCGCATACCATTGGTGAAACTGTACTAAATGTGAAAAAGACAGGGGATACCATTAATATCGAATGCGATATTTTGGGCAAATATGTGGATCATCTGCTCCAGTATGGGAGAGGGCATCGGGAGACGGGTACTGGCAAGCCGCGCAGTATCAGTGAAGATTTTCTCGCCAATCACGGATTTGCATAAATAGAGAACAGAAATTAACTGGAGGTGGACCAATGTCAGAACAATCCATTCTGGACACAATAGAAGAAGCCATATATGACCTCATGCGTGGCAAACCCGTCATTGTTGTGGATGATGAAGATCGGGAGAATGAAGGCGATTTTATCGCTTTGGCTGAAAAGGCGACACCTGAAGTCATTAATTTCATGATTACTGAAGGTAGAGGTCTGGTCTGTGTTCCGATTACACAACAACGTGCGGACGAACTTAACCTGAAACCGATGGTTCAACAAAATACGGATTTCCATGGAACAGCCTTCACCGTCTCTGTGGATCACAAAGATACGACAACAGGCATCTCGGCACATGAACGCTCTATTACCGTGAAAGGTCTGATTGATCCTGAGGCGAAAGCCGGGGACTTCCGTAAGCCTGGTCACATGTTCCCGCTCATTGCAAAAGACGGCGGTGTACTTCGTCGTGCTGGACATACGGAAGCGGCTGTAGATCTCGCTATCATGTGTGGTTCCTACCCTGCTGGCGTTATCTGTGAAGTAATTAAGGAAGATGGCACAATGGCCAGACTTCCGGATCTGCAGGAGATTGCCCGCAAACATGATCTGAAGCTGATCAGTATTCAGGACATGATTCGTTACCGTAACGAAAAAGAGCAGCTGGTTCAACGTGAAGTGGCTGTGCGTATGCCAACGGACTTTGGTGAGTTTCAAGCGGTGGCTTATACAAACGCTGTGGACAATAAGGAACATGTGGCTCTGGTTAAAGGTGAGATTGATGGTTCCAAACCTGTACTTGTACGTGTACACTCTGAATGTTTGACAGGTGATGTATTCCATTCGCATCGTTGTGACTGTGGTCCGCAGTTTGATGCGGCACTCAAACAGATTCATGAGGAAGGCAATGGTGTACTGCTTTATATGAGACAGGAAGGTCGGGGTATTGGCCTGATCAACAAACTCAAAGCCTATAAGCTGCAAGAGGAAGGTATGGATACTGTTGATGCAAACCTGAGTTTGGGTTTTGCTGCTGACTTGCGTGATTACGGAATTGGCGCTCAAATACTGAAAGACCTTGGGGTTCGTCAGATCAGATTGCTAACTAACAATCCTCGTAAAATTAAAGGTCTTGAAGGATATGGACTTGAAGTCGTAGAGCGTGTTGCGATCCAGATGGAAGAGAACGAGGACAATACGGTGTATCTTCATACGAAGCAAGCCAAGCTGGGACATATGCTTAAGTTTGATGATATCGAGCAGAACGAACAGTAAATATATTTTAGATGAACAACGTTCACTATGTAATTTATGGAAGAGATTACTTAGGGATTTCCGTTACTTACATTACATTATACCGTTAGGGAGATGACTTGAATGCCACAATTTTTCGAAGGACATTTAGTATCAGAAGGATCCAGATATGGAGTTGTCGTTGGACGTTTCAACGAATTCATTACCAGTAAATTGCTTAGCGCGGCTCTCGATGCATTCAAACGTCACGGCGTGCAGGATGATGAAGTGGATGTGGCCTGGGTTCCAGGTGCGTTCGAAATCCCTTTGATTGCGCAGAAAATGGCGGAGAGTGGCAAGTATGATGCGGTGATTACGCTGGGAACCGTCATTCGTGGATCAACTACACATTACGATTATGTATGCAACGAGATGGCTAAAGGGGTAGCAGCAATTAACCTGAAAACGGGCGTGCCTACGATCTTTGGACTGGTTACAACAGAAAATATTGAACAAGCGATTGAACGTGCCGGAACCAAGGCGGGTAACAAAGGTTGGGATGCAGCTACGGCGGCAATTGAGATGGCAAACTTGACGAAACAGCTAAAATAGTGCTTATTTAATAGTAGTGCCCTGCTTTGCGCAGACGAACACGGGAAACCGGATTCGGACGGCTTGGCAGGGTTTTGTATTTTTCTGGCGGGAGGATTCGTCTAGTGACGGTAGTTACATACAAACTGGAGACTTTTGAAGGGCCTTTGGATCTGCTGCTTCATCTGATTGATAAGGCTGAAATTCATATCCAGGATATTCCCATCAGCGATATTACCGATCAATACATGGCGTATCTGCATTCAATGCAGGAACTGGAACTGGATATTACGAGTGAATTTCTGGTCATGGCAGCAACATTGCTGTCGATCAAGAGCAAACTTTTACTGCCCAAACCACCGGTAATTGAGGACTTTGAGGATTATGATTTTATGGAAGAAGAAGATTATGATCCACGTGCAGAGTTGATTGCACGTCTGATAGAATATCGCAAGTACAAGGGAATTGCGCGTCATCTTCATGAACGGGAGTGGGAACGCAGCCTTATATTTTCCAAAGAGCCCGAGGATCTGCGCCCCTATATGCCCGTAGAAGCCCAATCGAACCCGGTTGAGGGTTTACACACCTCTGACCTGATTGCAGCCTTTCAGAAGGCGCTACGCAAGGCTGAGAAGCGCACAACTGTAACCCGAATCAAACGGGATGAGATTTCGGTTAAGGATCGGATACGGGATGTCATCGGCGCTTTGGAAAGTATGGGACCGGGAGGCAGACTGTTATTCTCCAAATTGATGGATGAGCATATCTATCGCCATGAGATTGTTGTCACTTTTCTGGCGGTGCTGGAACTGATGAAGATGAAGCAGATTGTCTGTTATCAGGAACGGATGTTTGAGGATATCGTTATGGAGTGGAGAGGGGAAACAAAGAATCATGGATTTTCCGAAATTGAAATCGATTATTGAAGGCCTGCTGTTTTTGTCCGGAGAAGAAGGTCTGAGTATCAAACAAATCGCCGAGATCGTCGACCAGCGAGTGGAGCTTGTAACGGACGCGATTGAGGAGATGATTCATGAATTTTCACAGCAGGGCCGAGGTGTACAGATTCTCAAGATCGCTGGTGTAGTTCAGTTGGGCACCTTGCCTGACCACGCTGTATATTTCGAGAAACTGGCATACTCTCCCGCACGTACGTCCTTATCCCAGGCGGCTCTGGAGACGCTGGCCATTGTGGCGTATCGTCAGCCGATTACACGGGTAGAGATTGAGGAAATCCGCGGTGTAAAATCGGAGCGGGCCATCCATACGCTTGTGAATAAGGATCTGATCATTGAAGTGGGACGAGCCGAGGCCATCGGACGACCAATTCTGTATGGAACGACCAAGTCATTCCTGGATTATTTCGGACTGGCTTCAATTAAAGACCTCCCGGAACCAGGCTTGTTCGAAGATTCGGAAAACCTGGAAGAAGAGACACAACTGTTATTCAACAAACTGGATTTGCAACAACTGGAACCGGAAAGTGCTGATCCGGCGGATGACCTAAGTCATATCGACAACGAAGGCGATAATACGGATTCTTCACTCTAATTTGCTAGCTCATACTAACCGACACCCATCAGTGGAGTCGGTTTTTTTGTGCATTGTTTTAGATAAATGGTGAATAGAACAGGTTACAAATAAATATGTAATGGGATTTTTAGGTGAGACGTGAATTTTTTCCTATTCAGAGTGCCATACTAGACGAGAAAAGAATTGAGGGCTTGGAGGTAAGGCCTGTGTGGATTTGGCTTGGAGGAATCGGTTTGTTGTTCGCATTGCTGATTGCCGCAGTCCTCATCTCAAATGTTCATGTACATTTTACATTCAGTAAACATAAAAGTGATGATTACGCCAATATTAATGTTCGTCTTTTCTATGGAATTGTGCGGATTAACTATGAGATCCCGAGTATTGTTTTTCGCAATATGAAGGAAGGTTTTCTGGTCAAGACCGAAAAATCCATGAATCATTCGAGAGGCGAGGCCCAGGGAAGTGAGCGGGTCAACAAACGCAAAGTCAAGAAGTGGGCTAAAGATGTGAAAATTATGCTTAGGGCAACAGACGCGCTCAAGCTGTGGCTTAAGCAAACACTCACACGCGTACATATGACCCAACTGTCCTGGGCTACCCACATCGGCGTTGGTGATGCAGCATATACAGCGGTGCTGACGGGCTGGGTGTGGAGTATCAAATCCATTATTATTGGTTTTCTCACCTATCAGATCCGCTTTGATGAAACACCCGTGCTTCAGGTTATGCCGGTATGGTCCGATGAAATGGAATTTAGAACCGATCTGGATTTCAGAGCGAAAATTCGGATTACAGCCGTTCTGATCGCTGGAGTTACACTACTCACCCGTGTGCTTCAAGTCGAAGGCGGATGGCGGATGTGGTTCAAACTTCTTCAGGAACAGCGCCGCAGGCATAAGGAGAAGCAAAAGAAGAAACTTAGTGGGACAACTCTGTAAAAACCCATTATAGCCGACCTGTTTGGAAATATGAGGTTGGGGTGCGGTGAGTGTACTTAAAATGCTTATTTACATAAGTCCCTTCAAGTTTGGGGATGATATGGTTAGATCAAACCTAGCTTACATTGAAACTGGAGGGAATTAAAATGTCAGATCATCCAATTCAAGGCTTAATGGAAACCGCTATGGAAAATATCAAGGCCATGGTGGATGTCAATACAATTGTTGGCGATGCAGTCGAAACACCGGATGGGTGTGATGTTTATATAATAACCAGAAAAGCTACATTAAATCCCCAATGTTTATAAATATATGATAAAATTTATCTTGAGGTGAACCATGAATAGACTGAACGAGGATAAAGCACTTATAAAATATCAAGAGATGAAGTCAATTATCGAATCAGAAGGCTATAAACTGCTTTCTAAGCAATGGGTGGGGTACAGAGGTTACTATGATGTAGAATGTCCTAAAAATCATTCTTATAGCGTACAATGGCCCAACTTTAAAAGAGGTGCAAGATGCATCAAATGTCACCACGAAAACATGTCTAATGTTAATCCAATTTTCAAAGGGAAAAGTAGAAGTGTTCATCGTGACGAGATGGATATAAGGTTCAAAACTGACTTGACTAATGAAGGGTACACCTTTGATGATAGCGTAGAAAAGTACAAAAACAATATCACAAAAATGAATGTGATTTGTCCCAATAATCACGATTGGGAGGTGTCTTGGAATTCTTGGTCATCAGGAAAGAGATGTAAAAAGTGCTTTGAAGATAGAGTTAGAAAAGATACAGAAGAGATAAGAAGAGAGCTTGATTTAGAAGGGTGCCAATTAGTTGGAGAGTACCGAGGAGCACTGAAAACATTTAATTATATTTGTTCTTGTGGCTTTCCAAGTAAAACTAGAATAAAGGATTTTAGAAATGGGACAAGATGCTCTAGATGCAGAGGTGATAGAAACAGAGAGAAACTTAGGGAGTTAAGAATTAGAAAACTTCAAGAATGGGAAGAGCAAAATTTAAACACATCTAAAAATGAAAAAAATAGCCCCTCAAGAGAATAATATCTCATGAGGGGCTTAATTATGTTCAAATCTTAGTTTGCACTATTTTACTCGCTTCAAAGCTTCATCTATCACTATTTCAATAAGTTGGCGTTCAGAAACCGTTGGTACGACTGCGTTTTTTGCAAGCAAATCATCAATAATTCTCAATGAAATTGCCCTTTTATCAACATTGTCATCCATGTGCTCATTTACATAGCCGACCACTCTATCTGCAATATCTAGTGCAAATGTGGCCTTAGTCTTATCTAATTTGTCTGACTTGATCACATCGAGCACAAGACGAGTCACCAACAACATTTGTTTCATGCCTTCAGTTTTATCCTTCGTAATCCATCCCTTACTTTTAGCAAAGGGAATGACAAATAACCCTCCTACAACAGCAGCAAGGATTAGTGTAATTACATATAGATTATCCATTTAAACTAATCTCCTTTATGTATAATTACTTGCTTACTTTGATGTTATTATCTTTACGGTAATTAATGACGAGTTGTCTCCAAAAATCGTAGCTACCTTTAGTATCAGAGATGTAGTCCTTATAATACTTGTAAGCTTCTTGTGCCCATGTTGGACATTCCATATTGGATTTTAATTTCTCAACTTTAATCCAGTCTGCTTGTTGTTTTACTGTTTTCTCAAGAGTGGACATTTGTAATTTTTCAGCTTCGGTCATAGGTTCATCATCCTTTGGTTTATTTATTGGTGTTGGAGTTGCGGTGGGAATATTTCCCCTTAAACGTTCTAATTCTGCTTTAACTTGAGGTATAAAGTTCTTATTTGCAGCAGAAACTGTATTGCCATCTCCAAAATATGCTGTACCGGGGCACGATTTTGAAGACTTACCGGGAAAATAATCTCCCAATTTAGAACCGGACGCACTGTACCATGCATGATACACAATCTTGTCTGTATTAACTGGTACATAAAACTTTTCACACAATGCAGCATACAAATGAATTACAGCTTTGCGTTGAGTGGGAGTCATATTATCTACACCTTTATCAAAACACCCAATGATCTCGATTCCCACATACCCCGCATTGTTATTATAGATACAAGCAGGGGTCATATTTAAATCTCTGTCAAGTGACACCCCAACCCTACCATCTTCAAACAACGAAATGTGCTGGCCTGTGGCTTTCCACTTGTTCGTGTTAATGTGGAAGTCACGCATACCTTCTAGGCATTTAAAGTGATCTTGTTGAGCAATGCCATTGACCATTTTACGAGTGGTATAATTGGGTGATCCAGTATGATGAACTTGTAAACCTTTAATTCTACGTGTTACCTTTTGCTTTTGAAGCCACGGACGAAACTCATCAATATCAAGTAGAAGAAAATTACCTTTCTGAATCATTCAATCACTCCTTGTTTTTGTCGTCTTGACCACTTCTATCTTTCAAAATGGAAATGGCTTTTTTAATTTGCGATGGGACAGGAAGTCCACATCGAGCCCAATTTTCTGTGAGACTTAGCAATTCGTTTGCAATATAAAAATATGTAGCTCCTACAGCTAAACTCAAAGTTCCGTTCAATCCGAGTATTGCGTCGATTTTATACATTACAAAAATAACCGTAAACATCAATGCTTTTTTAGCAATACCAAGCGAACCTTTGTTGGAATTAAGTCCCTTATCTTTTTGATCAGGATATTTATGTCCCTCAATTGCTGAAGCGGTGAGTCCAGTGATAAAATCCAAGATCGTTAAAATCGCAAGTGTCTCCAAAAGATTACTCCAACCTCCAAACATATATGATGTTACACTTCCAACCACCCCCACAATAAAGTTTAGAAATTTGTCTGACACATTGTTTTCCTTCTCTCAATTAAAATAAGACTCCCCACATGGAGAGTCCTGAAAACTAAAGTATGTAATAATATGCTCCTGAAGATTTACCTCTGATTAATATTAATGAATCCATATCGCTTACATCACGTTTACGTATGCTTACTATTGCATCCATGTTGTCTATTCCCGGAACTCTAGGATATATGTATCCACCAAGATCAGGCTTAGATATGGTTAGTTCTGCATCAATCTCTTTGAATTGTTTGATTAGAATTGTCGACTCTAAATCGCTAAACTGTCTAATATCGATTACACTGTCTAGATATTCTCTATCCTTGATGTAAAACGTTCCATCTTGTTCAGACACATACCTGATTTCTAAGGTAGAATCCATATCAGGTCGAGAGATGCCAATTGCACCATCTAAATAAGAATTTGCAGGGACGTCTATTTCTGCATCCAAATCAGAATAATCAATAGCTCTGACAATTAGTTGTCCATGCACATCAGGTCTTGATATTCCTACAGTGGAATCATAATCATCATATGCTTTAATATTAACATATGCATCGATGTCCTCATGACTATAACCACGGATGTAGATTTCAGATGCAATATCTGGATTACTAATAGTTAAGAATCCTTCTTGATAATGCTGATAAGGAACATCTATAGCTGCATCAATATCAAAAACACCTTTTTCACGAACCGTAAAAGCTCCTGATAGGTCTGGATTGGATATTGTTAATATCGATTCCTTTTCTTCATAATACTCATTTCTGATTGATAGCTCAGCTTCCAATTCGTGTCTGATTCGCTTATAGTTTGAAACCTCAACATAAGACGATAAATCTGGCTTAGAAATAATTAGACTGTTGGTCAAATCATTATGAGCACGATTGGCAATTGAAATCTCGGAAATCAAACTTACTTTTGGATCAATCGTAACCATCGAAAACATATCCGGTGTTGAAACAGCTAACGAGGTGTCAACTTCAGTTATTCCATCTTCAATAATTGTGATACTGGATTCCATTTCATTTGCTGCACGAATAGCTACAGTCATGATCGAGTTTACATCTGGTCGACTTACACCCAATAAGCTATCCATCTCTTTAAACAGCGGATCTTCGTATCTGTGTACATATATCGAGGAATCTAAGTAATTCCATCCACGATCACTTTTAACCGTTAAGGTTGCGTTGAGATCCTTATTACCTTTTCTGTATACAAATAATTCTGAATCTATCTCAGAACGCCCATAGGATTGTACTGCTGAAGTTATGTATCGAACTTGTAATATTGGAGGCTTAGTTGACTCACGAGTATTGAAGTAGATAGGAGTGTTGTCAGTAGACCTTATGTTTAATCCATAGTTGATCAACGAACCATCTTGCCATTGCTTTAATACTTCTAATACATTAATCTCAACATACTTTTCGGATGTATTTATAGTGTATTGATTGGTAAGCAATTGGGTTGATTGTGGTTTGTTTGCAAAGGTGATACCATACTCGCGCCAAATTGTGCTAGGCTGATATATCTCAATGTTCGCGTCAGATTTAATTGTTCCTGTATAGTACAATCTCAACTTTGCATCTTCTAGATAAAGTAGGTCAGGTATAGCAACTTTTAAATCGCCAAAGTTAACGAAGGACTCAAATTCCTCTACATTGTCATGACCAATCATCATGCGTTGTGTATCACCATAGTTAATCGTTTGTAAATCGATACGACTACGAGTTGTGGCATCTCCAATTGGCTTCAGTTCAATATTAGTTCGAGGAGCTTCGATTAATTCAAATCTACCTTGTGCTCTGTTATGTGGTCTGACATTAATCGAACTCTCTAACTCAGTAAACATTATAGCTTCAATTGTAGATTCTAGATCACCGTAGGCACGATACATGACATCTAGACTGCTTGATATGTCTTTGTTTCTTATAGATGACTTAACAGAAATGATTGAATCTAACGTAGATTCTTTTCTTGTTGCTATAACCAGTTCAGACTCTAAATTTGTCTCATCTTGAGCATATAATACATACTTACTTGTAAAACGATTGGAGGGACTTTTTACATATATAATCCCCTCCGTATCATGGTCATCATAGTACAAAAATGTCACTCCTCATCTCATTGTATTGAGATTTACACACGATCAGCGTTAACTACTAGCTCAAATAAGCCATTGGGATTTGGCTGTGCTCTCATGTCTGTTGCAATACGAACATAGAAATCAATTGTTTCATCTGGCTGAGTGAGTCCATAAGTCAGATAGTCGATAGGGAGGAACGGATTAGCCTGTCTAGATAACTCAACCACGACACCTTCACGCACATATTTTTTATCCATTGCCAAATAGACATTATCAATAGCATAACCTAGCTGATTCTTGATTCTTACCTTTTGAGTCAATGTAGTTTGTCCAGCAATAATAACTCCAAAATCTAATTGCTTAAGAATTCCTCCAAATGTATCGGATAAATATTCTCCTGATTCATCCATAAACATGAGTCCAGAATACGTACCAACAAATGTCGTTTCCCAATAGTCAGTCT
The DNA here is from genome assembly GCF_014842675.1 of Paenibacillus sp. CFBP 13594. Classification (NCBI taxonomy): domain Bacteria; kingdom Bacillati; phylum Bacillota; class Bacilli; order Caryophanales; family Paenibacillaceae; genus Paenibacillus; species Paenibacillus sp. CFBP 13594. The sequence continues at coordinate 105,275 of NZ_JACYVQ010000005.1, read as the reverse complement.
CGCCCCAATAATCTTGAAACTCAACTTTGAGTACATTCGGCTGATTAAATATTACGTCACGATCAGAAATGTTAATGTCGATGTCTTGAGGCGAAGGAGCTAGTCGGGTGAAGCTGCCATCAGAAGGATAGTAGGGATTATCATTAAGCAGGATTCGATACTGTACTTTACCTTGATCACTATCATCTAATGTTCCTGTTAGCTTACTGCCTGTTAGGGAAAGCTGGATTGTTGCATTGGTATTTAACACATAAAAAGCAACATTATCGATTTTGATTGTTTCTGTTGCTGAGTTGATATTCAGTTTCATATTGTCAATTGCAATGCCCGTATCTGAATTATGAATATTGTCCTCGATATAATAAGCAAATCGAATCTGATTCCCTTTATTCTTTAATGAGGTTGAATTAATCAAAGCAATGTCATAATGACTCATTCCACTTTTTTTGAAAGTAGCTAGACTTGAAATATCAATTGTTCTCCATTTACCAAACTTACACACTTCCCAAGTATTTCCCTCATTAAATGAGACAGCATATCTTAATGTTCCATTTGTTGAGTTGAGTTTATCTACAATAGAAAGTATATCACCATACATATTATAATCATCTGTCTGGATGATTGATTGAGGAGAGGGAATGGAGGAGGTAGATGCAATTTTTGGATTATTATTATCACTCCACGTAACCACGTCAAAATCTCCCTCAAGTTCATCCAATGGGGAGTAGTTAGCCGTGATATTTAGTTCTGCTGATGTTTTGGATGGGTCGTCCGTGTAGTATAGAACGTCTACACTATCACCCAACTCATCGTATATTGTAAAAGGCTCGGTTTCGATTGTAATCGTTGATTCGGTTTGATTCGGGTCGTCAGTGTATTCAATAATTTTGATCTCTTTGTCTTCCCATTCTTCGGCTAGGGTGAAGGGTTCGGTTTCAATGTTGAAGGATGCTTCTGTTTTGGTTGGATCGTCCGTGTAGTAGCATAGTTCCACTTCCCCTTGAAGTTGGGACCATGCGGATGCGGGAATACTTGATATTTCAGCAAGGGTGTTCCCGCTGAGATAGTTATCTTCAATAGGTTCGGAAGAAACAAATGTCCATATATTATTTATCAACTTGTAATAGTTATTATTGTTCCTAACAAGAACAGATGATAAAACTTCATTCACAAAGGCAGTGTACCCTGAAGGAATGTTATATGCAAATGGCGTATTACCAAAATTAAATCTAACTTCCCTTCCAGTTCCACCTGTCCTCGTGAATGGATAAAGCTTGCCAAGTTGCTTTAGATCGGTGTGGGATATCCCCATTGTTACACCATTTCTCCAAAATTCAAGATTGCCGTTATCCATGTCCATTAAAACGCTTAAGACATCATTGACCGCAAAAGCACTTCCGAAAGATGTATTATTCGGTACTTTACTTCCTGAAACGCTGAACGATCTTGAGGTTGTGTTGGCATTTGTGAAGTCAAGCGTGTCAAGTGACTGAGATTGATTTGCTACACCGATCACTAAAGCGGAACCTGTCAACCAAGTAGCTTCCCAATACCATTTACCAGTAGACTTTCCATGCGTTGCACGAACACTTCCAGTTCCACTAGTTGATGTTAATTTTAGATTTCCTTCAGAAAAAATCCAATTGCTTGTTGCATCTTGAGGATTCATTGTCGTATTTAGTTTTGGCAATATGGCATCTCCTTTCTAAATTTAAATCAAACAATCATTTCACATAGCTATGTGATTGACGCTTTCTTAATAGGTGTTTTAGTTGTATCTATTTTTTGCTTAAATACTTTCCCTGAGCCGATTTGGGTTGACGAGGTCGTCAAATATGACTTCTTAGACATCTGCTTATAAGTCTCAATAACTTCATTTTTATTTAATCCATATTTAATATAAATTCCCTCAGATGTCGAAGGACAAAACAAGAGAGTTCTATTTGTATCATACATCTTCAATTCTTGAATGCCCACATAAGACGTACTCCCATTGTTTGCAGTGATGTTAATTCTGTATTTTTTGAACTTTTTTATATTAGCAAATTCAAACTCTTTTTCTGTCCATAGTGTCCAATCAGTAACATTGCTTCTTTGGTCTAGCACTGTCCAAGTTAAACCACTGTCATTTATTCCTTCAAATGTCCACGATTTCGGAGCAACATTCACATTATTGTATCCATGAACAAGTGTATATTTGTTTACTACTATCGCAGCGGGGAACTCATAAGCCAACCATCCAGCCAATTGTCCTGATGCGGTAACCCAACTATTAAAACTTCCACTTTGAACTATATTTTTATCGAATGCATTAAAGGCATTGTAGGCTCCAGTTGTACTAAAAGTGCTACTGCAAGTTGCAATTCCACTGGGTAGAATATCACTTGTCATTTTTGGAATTAAATCAGTACCACCATAAGGTAAACTCTGATATTTATCTTCAGATGAAATCAAGAATTTATTTAGTTTAGTGCTGGTAGCGTCTACTTCTTTAGTTTCATTAATTGTACTAAATACAATTAGACCAAGCGATTTGTATGATATTGAGTCTCTAGAATAAAAAACACTAACATTTTTTCCACCGCCAGTGTTAACATACGACTTTAATGATATTTTATTTATACTCAAAACTGCTTCGGGTAGTTTTATTACAATGATGCCTTCATTGTTAGGTGTATCATAAGGTATGCCTCCATCGCTTGGTACAAACCATTTATCAATGTCTGATGCCGTTTTTCGATTTATATAATTGTGTTCTATTACATTGGTGTTGTTGAGAGAAATTAAGTTGTTCTTACTGTCATATACTTGAATTAATTGAATTGCTTCAAATGTTGATGTCCCTGATATAACCCCTGTAATGGATAATTTCAAATAGATTGCCATTCAACTATCTCCTTTCAAAATAAAATAGAACACACCATATAGATGTGTTCCTTATAAATTTAGCCAAGCGTAATTTTATCTACTCTGCGTTTTGACATATCAATTGTGTGTTCAAAGGTTTTACCTGAACCAAGAGCAGTACTTGTGTTTTTTATGTCTTTCAATTTAGTTAAGTAGCCATTAAAACTTGTAATTGAGTCTGCGCCATAGCTAAGGAAGTTTTCCTCACTGTCTATGCTTAACTTATAAACAGAAGAATCTTTTAGCGAGTAAACCCCATTGCTAGATGAAAGTAAGATTTTATCGTTATATAATTCATACATACTAAGAGTCATTATTTCTGCATTTGCGGTAGAGGATTGGACAGCAGTGATATTAAACCGATACTTTTTAAATTTTTTTGTGTTGTTGGGTATGTCATAAAAGTACTCATTCGTATAGCCACCAATAGTTTGGTTTAATTTAGTGTCTAAGACAGTCCAATTAGTTCCATCGTTAGATCCTTCAAATGTCCATGTTTTTGGTGCTGTACTACTATTAATACCTCCACCTCGAAAAGAGTACCGAACTATCAATTTCTCGCTTGGAAATTCATATGCTAACCAACTTGCGACTGATGATGACATCCACGTTTGATTGATGTTTATTTGTCCATTGAACGCTCTCCATGCTTGCCTAGAGGTATTAATTTCACTACTGGCACTTGCGATTCCACTAGGCGTTGTATGTGACTCCATCACAGGAATAACTGTTGCAGTTGATATTCCCATCAATTACATCTCCTTTCTAATTGAAATCATTATTTTACAGACAAATTTGTGATCTCAATATATTTCTTCAGATTTACTGTAGATTTAAAAACCTTTCCTGAACCAAGCGCTCCAGTGTTGGTCATAGGCTGCACAATAACTTTACTGTTACGATTAAACGCACTGAGATCAACTATACCATCCGAAATAAATACACTTTTAAGAGGCAATGTTGTTGATACATTAATCCAAGCATTGTTTTTGAAAGTTTTATAATTAGTGGAATCTTGAATTAGAGAATAGTTAGCCATCGTTGTTCACCTCATTTACTGAAACGTTATTCCATTAATCTTGCTTAATTTGTTACGCTCAAACTTTGTGCGATAAAGAAATCCATCTTCATGTGCCAATACAGTAGGGGAGAGAGTTATATTACGTTTTAACCTCAAAGTTCCATCCGAGGAAGAAACATAGCCTGTATTGTATTTGCCATCTGTAAACTCATCTACGGTGAGTAATGCGGGAGTTAGAGTTGAAGACAATTCAATCATAACTTTTGCGTATAGCCCAACTGGACTGTTAATTTTTCCATCTACATATGTAATCTCTGCATATTCTGACCATGTAATATTGTCCGTGGATGACCTAGTGAAAATCTTGTAATCCACATTTGAACCAATGCCAACCATAGTTTTGACCACTCGTTGAAAGGCAGTTACTTTATCACCAATCGATATAACCGAAGACTCCCAAGTCCCCTTAGCAGCATATATAGATTTCCCAGTAGAATCGATTGCGATTTCCTTGAGTTGTAGTTTTCCATCTTTAATCTCTGTACCATTGTGTACTCCAAGTGTTAGATCTATAGGTAATCCAATTTCCTTTGTGGACACTATCTCAACTCCCAGTTGACGATTCCAGCATGATTGGCTTTAAGAGGGGCTACGATTTGATCTATGACAAAGCCATTCTTACGAATAATAAGTTGACCATCTAAATCTTTGTCAGATGTTACTTTAATTTGGAAATAGGAAATATCCTCATTGGGCAATGAGAAGATACATTGATAGTTTATATTTACATCGTTAAGGGTCATTGCTTTTTTATATCCGAAATTAAAGCAGTCAATGCTATTCTTAAATTTTCCCTCTTTTGCTCTAGAGTTCAATGTTGCGTCTGAAGATCCATTTTTGAATTGAATATGATCATTGTATAGGAATGCTCTACCAGTAAGCGGAAACTCTTCATCGGCAGAAGTATATGAAATAGAGAATCGATCCTGATTGATGTGGAATACACCATTCGCGACATTGTAGTATAGCTGTGATCCTTGACCTATGATTCCAAAACTGATTAGCTTTTCTCTGTCTATAGCGTAAAAGTCATTTGATTTCTTAGTTTGAAAGTCGTATTCAGTAAGATTTGTACCATCGTAATAATCAGCTACCCAAATGTATTTTTGAGGAACTGGTGAGCGAGTATATTGTCTGTTGCCTAGAATCAAAATTAAACCCCCTTTAAAATAAAAAAAGGACAGAGAAGACTCTGCCCTAAGTGATAATTCGGATATGTAAAAACTTAGACAAAGCGATAAGAGATGCGCTTCTTAAACGCTTGCCGTCCACTCGAAGCATTCAAAGGAACTTCGCATTGGATTGACAGTGTTACATAGTTACCTGCTGCATCAACAGGGTTACCATTGTTATTCACACCAAGGATCTCTTTGACTCCCGGCTTAATAGGCGTAGTGTAATTTGCTCCGGTATGGTCTTTCTTTGTTGTTCCAGTTGTCCCAATTGGCTTAGAAAAGTCTTTACCTACACGAGAGCTTTCCTCATCAATATCTGTTTCACCAAGAGAGTCTACTTGTACGTGGAACCAGTTATTCTTAACTACTTCGACTTCATTGCCTACTGTATCTCCTGTACCACCACTCATATCACGAGTTGTGATTGTGCAATCTTCCATCTTGGAAACATCTGTTGCACCATTATAGTTGTTCCAAACATTGAAGATATAAATTGGGCTTTTGTCATCTGCGTCAATTACTCCGTAATCAAATGGGCCTACGATCTCTTGTGTGTGAAGCGAATTTCTCCAGCTTACAATTGGTTGCATATGTATAAAACTCCTTTGTAATTTGTTTTTAGGTTCTAATTGTTAAATGAACTGTTAAATTTTGCAGATTTAATCCTGCCTTTTTGATATTGATTCTAAAAATATCTCCTGCTTGAACTTGCTTTGTTTGAATGACTGCCGTTCTATTATCGTAGTGACTCTGTGGGTTGAATTTTAGATTCGAACTCATCACATTTAGCCATGTATTAAAATTGCGCGTTCTTTCTATCTCGATCTCTGTTTCCGTTTCTCCAGCGACACCACAAAAACCCTTAACATCAACTAACTCACCGTTGAAAGGGAAGGGCGCTAAAATGCCTATGGGTTCCTGAAATACATACGAATCTTTGCACAACACAATAACTCTGTCTTGCAATTCCAATGGCATATCTTTGAGCTTTAAATGTTCAGCAACACTCATTAAGCCATCTTTAAACTCATTAACAACTTGTAGGTTTGAGCCAAATACATCAATTTCAATCCAGTTATTACCGTCATATCGATATCGTTTGCCATCTTTATATGTTTGAGCTGTCCAACCAATTTCAGGCAATGGATATTTTAATCTCAATTCTGCTAAGTCCTGAACAGGTTCTTTGTAAACGAGACGGGTAGTATTGTAGGCATCCTTTGCTTTAATTGCTGACTGTGTTGCATCTTCAGCAGCTAAATTAGCCTTATCGGTAGCCAACTTAGATAATTCTGTCTGTGATTGAGACTGCTTAATGGCATCCTCAATTTTGCCTAATGCAATTTGATTCTCATTGATTTTTGCTTGAATTTGATCAATGTAATCCTGCAATGTAATCACCACATCTGGATTGCGACTAACCATTGCATAGATACGCGATGCAGGATACATAATTAATCCTCTACCTTTGTATCTGCATAGATGTGCGTTTCCTTCTTGAGACTGATGGAACTGAATTACTCCCATACCATAGTGGACAAGAAATTCATGTTCATTAATGTAAGGTCGATTCTCAAAGACATCTTGATCAATTTCAACGAATCCAGCGATGTTAACCTTATCAGTAGAAGAGGGTAGTTCGAGAAGAGTTATAATCCCATTGATAACAGGAAGAGAGTCAGCACGATCAATGTATGGATCTTGTGGAGTACCACTACGAGAGATAATTGTTACGGGGTCATTATATTGTAGATATGTACTTATATCTGGCAATTGTTCACCTCCTTAGTTGACGAATACATTGCTGCTGCCAGAGGTAATTGGTGTTGTCGTGCTTAGATGTGTAGTCACGTTTTTGGTGATACTTGATACTGCTTTACCACCAACAAAAACAGTAGAGCTACCTGTTGAAATTTGACCTGCTCCTGAACCAGATGTGCCGGGACTAATTGAAATAATTGAACCACCAAGCTTAGGTGAAGGAGATGGATCTGCTACCCATTGTTCTTGTGTGGGTGATGATACCGAAGCTATTGGTTGTCCGTTAACATAAACTGTTGATGTTGAATTTACTGATCCAGTAATTTTCGCTCCAGTTGTATGAGTAGTCGTACTATAAACAGGGCTATAGCCTGTACAGTTGCCGAATTGATCCCATGATGAACATTCTGATCCACTTTGATATCTTTCTACATATGACACGTGACCACTTTTGTTTGATTCTTGAAGTGTCGACCCTTTATATGCTACTCCGGTCATATGGCCTCCTATTGTAACAATGTGAATTGATATCTGAATTTAATATCTGCATCACCAGTTATCCTTAGTATGTTTTTACCAACAGGGAATGAGAGATAGTTATTATTGAAATCTTTGTATCGATATGTGACTGCTAATGAAGTTTCAATGTCTTGTTGCTCATTATCAACAAACACTGTCTCACCATGAATGAGACTTTTAAACTTAAACTCTTCATTGTTGTGAGAAGTGTTGATGATACTGAAATCACCGTTACCTTGTTTGGTTATCCAAATCTCAGGGGAGCAATTTTTATCTCCCTTATTGTCAAACAATAGGATTGGTTCAAAGTAAAATGTTATGCCTTTAAATTCAGGAATCTCATTGTAAGAGTTTCTGATAAACAACACTCTAAACATGATGCTGACATTAAAGAATCCAACATCTTCAACGACATCTGGAATATGAGCACCATTTATACAATTTTGCCACTCTGACCAGTTGAGATTGTCACGAGTAAAGCGAGTTTGAACAACAATCTTAGAACCAATTGGCTCAACGGATTCCCATGATACTTTACTTAGTACACCATCTGCGCTGATTGGAATTGGTATTGGATCTGAAGTATAACTACCTTTAAGATTGATAATGGATTGCCATGTTGTCATATGATCTCACCTATCCAATCTTACCGAAGGGATAGAATAGTGCTGCACTTCCAGCTTCTTTCCACCTCGTTATTCGATAGGTAGCCCATGAAGCATTCTTATCGTATGTGGTAGCACCATCAACGGTTTGCCAAGGTGGTTCTGTGTTTCCAGATTCTCCTGCTTGAATACATATGTAAAATCGACCATTATCAACTGTGGGTAACACTATGTCATTGAGTTTATATTGTGTCGTGGCTGCCCATGTACTTGCTAATCGAGTATCGTTAAATTGTGCGTCAGTAGATACAGGGAAGACAGGTTCCGTGTAGCCCGATGTTCCTGACTGGACACAAATGTAAACATGACCATTATCAACTCTAGGTATAATGTAATCGCCAACAGTATAACTCTTAAGTCTTTGCCATAATGGAGCTGCTTTACCTGTTCGTACATTTACCCAACCAACGTACCCATCGTATACAGAAGCGGAATTGTATAATCGCTTATTTCTTAAATAATCTCCACTTGTTGGAGTAGCAGATACATAATCATCTGATATTAGATCAAGTAAATTAAAGTTTTCGCCAAGTTCTCTAATAGTTTTTTCTATTTCGTCTGTGAAGGAGGGTATCTTGAGCTTAAGTTTGTTTGATTCAGTAGACATTTGATTCTCCTTTCTTTAAATATCCGACCATTTAGTACCAGTCTCAAAGTCTGACCATTTTGGCCTTGCTGGATTAAGTATTAAATTTCCTTGATTATTGGTTGTTGTAGATTGATGTGTTCCAGTTGAATATGTATTTTTCTTGATCTCCATTGGAGTATAGTTCCATTTGTAAACACGAGAAGTCATAATAGGGGAATATGAGTAAGGAGAATCACAGCGGAAAGTTAAATTGATATATCCTTGTTTGAGACAATTGTGAACCAGCGTTGAATCATCGACAACCATTGCATAGAATATACGCTCTGCGCCTAAACCATCTTCATTTGTAAAGAATAGCTCCTGATAGTAGTCATGCTGAGTCAACCACTGGGCAATTTCTCTAATTTTAGCTGTGTTCCAAGTTTCCTCAAACGCAAAAGAGACTGAAAACTTTAGTGGCTCAGTTTCAGTCCTCATAAAATATGGCTTATCGTTTCCTTTAACTTTTTCCTCAACTATCTCTCTCGTAGGAAAGAATATCTCTTCTTGCATGCCACTGTTCATATTCACATTAATGAGTCCATATTTAACGGAAGTTTCACCAGCAAAAGAAAAGTAGAGGGAGTCACGTATTGTAATCCAAATCACCTCCAATATAAAATTTGGACAAATAAAAAAGCCCTATTTATAAGGCTTTTTAGTAGCTAATTTCTATGTAAAATCGGTATTTCATTTAAATCTTATGATATGTCTTCGATGTATTCTTCGATGGAGTCTCCATCGTCGTAGATATTCAATCTCATGCTGAGTGTTCGTCCAACTTTATAGGAGTCATTGGGAACAAAACTATTCTTTGCATAAAACTCGTTTACAGTAGGGTTGTTGTGAGTATCAGCATCAACTGTAATAAAACGACATGCAACAGACTCATTAATATCTTCAGCAATTCCTCGTGCTAATTCAATCATTAATGATCCGATATTTTTAAGTTCTGTTGCATGTCTTTCATCTACGGCAAGTTTAGCGATTTTCATTGCAGGATAACTTGGAAATGAAATCTCTCCCTGAAAGTAAGAATCACGCTCATCTTGCTTCAGCTTGATAGAGTCTGAAATCAAAGACATGTATGCAACAATATCTGCATTACGTTTGTTGATTAATAAATATGTTCGCGACAGATTTAATTCCTGATGCAATAGCGCCTCATTACATAAAAAATCAACATACTCTGGTATTGAACTATAAAAATCTTCTAGTCTATAGCCCTCACTAAGGTTCACTAGACTGAACTGTTCTACCAGATCAAAGATATCAGTTCTCATTTCTTCATTCGTCTCAATAATTCTTGAGCTCTTTTATTTCTTTGAATAGCGGATTGAGTTGGTTTCTTTCCAACTTCTTTCAAAAAATCAGCAGCGTATTGACCTTTAAGTTCTGGTGTTTCCTGAATAGGTTTTAAAATTGCAGCCATATGTAATACCTTCTTTCTCTTGGTCATTCAATCATCTCCTATCTAATTTAGATTAGACAGTTATATCTATGATTGAATCACTAGTAATATGATAGAAATTTAGAAAGCTAGATAAATTGATAGCCTTCTAGGAATAATATACCACATCACAATAAATATTCACACTATTTGTGGCATAAAATGCATACTATTTTACACATAAAATGACGTAATTTTTTTCGCATTTAATATGAACTTTTTTCTCAAAAAATATGCGTTAAATTGCTTGTAAAAAATAAGTGTTATTTACATCTTATAAAATATGATTTTTATGCGATAAAAGTATGCTTTCATGGGAATATAAAAAGCACTCAAATAGTGAGTGCCTAAAAGGTATATAAAAGTTATCTTTGGCGTTGCATATTCTCAACATAAGTGGACATACAGACTTCATTTCTAGAATTACTGTTAAATGCCTGTTGCTCCATTTCTCGACTATTCAACCCTCCATGATCACTTGGAATTACTAAATGGAAGGGATCAATAAGAATGATCTGAAAAAGACACTTGTGTTGTGATAAATCAATATCGGCGATTGAGAAAATTCTAACTGGTCTAGGATTGCCAGCAATATCTTGTAAATTGCTTTTAAATACCTCTTTATTATCAGTTAGGGAGGGATAATATTGTCGGAGACAGTTAATTATTTTTGTGTTAAGGCGTACATAGTCACCCTTCAGGGTGTCCACAATAGAGTGGTCAGTAAAAACTGAAATTACGCCACCTTTTACTTCTTGCTTAGTTGATTCGTGTAAGAAATTTGTGAAATAACTGTCAGGCAATTTTTTCGATTTCTTTACTTCGTCACTATAAAATTCATAACTTGCTTCCATTTTTTCAATGACTTTCATTGCCTGTTGTTTCTTTTTTTTAGAAAAGACACTAACTTCTGTTTTCATTTTACTCTTGGCTATCTGCGATAGAAAGCCATCTTTTTTCTCGAAAGATCCTGAGAAATTAATCAACATCGGCCACATACCTTGTCTTGTATTCGGTAATTAAAAATTCATTGTCAATCTCAGTAGATTGAGCGACCTGATAGGCATTTTTCCAAGCGTTGTCTTGATGACTTCTTTCGACTAGTTGAAAATCGCTTACCGAATCAATTTGACCAAACAGATCATCAATGAAATTTTTAATCTCATGTTCAGCAGACACTTGTTCAACTGCATCACGGATTCCAGCTACGTCAGTATACTCGCCCCTCTTATCCTTAACATAAACCTCACGGATAACTGGCCCAAACTTCCATGCTTCGAACTTGGCATCAAAAAGTTGCTTGGTACTAATATTTGAGCCTTCGGACACTCCTTCACCTAATTCATGACCATATGTAGCACCGTGATAAGCAAACAAGAAATAAAGACTTTTTTGAAGTTTAATTGGGGAAATTTCTTTTTTTAAATGGTTTAAGTAAAAAGCAATAGTATCGACATTGAAGTGAGATTCGTTCATTTAAATTACCTCCTCTAAACACATAAGATTAAAGAACATGTGTTCCTATACCTTATACTCCTTATTATGCCACAAATTAAGTGAAAATGATACCCTTTTGCGGAAATTATTCTTGTTATTGGTGCAAGCATATGATATTATATAAAAGTTTGCCGAGCATTGGTAACATTATCGTAATAATATTGAGTTACAAATTACAATATAAGTAATTGACACTAAACTTCAACCAAAGCAGGGGAGAGGACACCCAATTCAGTTAATCGCTCGGTGAGTATTGAGTCGATGTTTTTGAACTCCCAGTAGGGAATGCGTATTAGTGGGATGTTGTTGTCTTTGCAGTAGTCGTCTTTTATTTTGTCGTTGTGTTGTATATATTGTAGTCTTTCTTCGCCCATCATGGGTCTATAGTGAAATTCACCATCAAATTCAATTAAACACATTATCATATTACATTTATCTAAAACTGCGAAATCAAAAGGTAGTGATTGTTTATTAATACAGTCTGAGAAAGTCCATTGTCTTTTATAGTTGATTTTATTTGCATCAAGAAATCTTTGAACTGATAATTCACCCTTTGACTCTTTACACCGAGGACAGCCTACATAACTACGTGAATAAATAACTGCTTCCCATTCGTGTCCTTTTTTGCACTTCCACCAAACTCTTTTTCTTGAGCTAACTGTAACCTCATGAGGACTAATAATTGAACTGTTTCTTTCAAAATTCCATTCATCTAATAAATCTTTTCTAAGTTGAGCCAAGGAGTTAGTGTCATTAACTCTTCTTCCCACGCAATATGGACAATTTAGTCCCGATATGGCTCGGCCATCTACTGACATGTCATAGTTGCTCTTGCATTTGTTACATGTCCACCAAACAACTTTAACACTTCCATGAGTAACTGAATCTGGTGATTCGGAGTTCATTTCATAGTTCCATTCTCGAACAATGCGAGGATGGGTAGTTCGCAAAGAGTTTGTTTCATTAACACTTTTTCCCGCACAATAAGGACATCCCTGTCCCTTGAAGGTTCTATCCGAGATGATACTGTAAAAATCGCTCTTGCATTTGTTACATGTCCACCACGCCTTCTTATTACTATATTTAGAGATTTTATCAGGCTTCATTGTCGTATTTAATGTATAACTCCACTCTCTTGACACTTTAGGAAAGTTGTTCAAAAGAGAGTTGGTTGCGTTAACGCGATTGCCACTACAATAAGGACATCCTTGATTTTTAGTAGTTTTATTACCAATGATCATATCATAACTGCTATTACAGGTACTGCATATCCACCAAGCTTTTTTCTTGGAACCAAAAGAAATATCGTTAGGATGACTTTTATTTTTATTCCAATCCCATTCCGTCATTTTATCAGGATAATTCACAAACAGAGAATTTTTATCGGAAACTCGTCTTCCAGAACAGTAAGGACAGCCTCTTTTATAAACTCCAAATCGGTTTTTTATGGTTTCTTCCCATTCATGACCATGCTCACAAATCCACCAAACTTTCTTGTGACTTCCCGATGAAACATCGTCTAGTTTGATATCAGTATTCTTCCTAAAGTTCCATTGTGAAATGGATTCAGGATATGCTTGTGCAAGAGGAATTCCTTTTTTCACAGGTCTATAACATCCACTTTCCTATTTGATATTTATTAATCTCTAATAACAAATCGCAAGGCATGAGGGAGGATTTCTTCATAAACTCAAACACCTCGTAATTTTTCCACTTCAACACCAATTCGTACTCATATGTATCTTGCAGTTCCATTTGTTCCAACATATCAAGAATTAGATTCTTGAAGTCATAGTTGTGAAATTTCTTATACTTGTGTGGATTGTAAATCCTATAGCTTAATATTTCTTCTTTACCTTTAGCATTCTTAACTGCTGCTTCTTTGTTTTTACCAATTGAATGCCAGACAGAACCGTATTGATCTCGGACATAGTAAATACTCTCAACTGAATCAAAAGGTGCAACATATTGGACTTTGGTACGCATGCTATCAACTCCTGTATAAAATTATACTTCACAGTTTAAAAGTACACTAAAATATACCGGAAGTCAACAGTTTTATACTCTGTGGTTTAAAAGTTGCATACTTCAGTCGAATGTAGTATCTTAATCAAGAGGTGGGATATGTCTAATTTAAAAAATGAAATCAAACTTGTTCTCATTAACAAAGGCATGGGAATGTCTGACTTAATTAAACTACTTAATGAAAAGTACAATAGAGAAGACTCTGTTCAAAATTTAAATAACAAACTTACAAGAGGAACAATAAAGTACTCTGAAATAAAGGAAATTGCTGAGATTCTTCATTATAAAATCGGATGGATACCAGAGGGAACAACTATACAACTTGGGGACAAAAACATAATATTATCAACACCATTAGAACAAAAGTAATATATGATCATAAAAAAGAGACCTTAAAATTTCAAGGTCTCTTGGAATATTGTATTGATTTAATTAGAACATATAGATTCGTAACAAGTCATACATAGCAGAATCTTTCTCTACAAGATCAATAGCTTTTTCTCCATTATTGTTTTTTATCTCTGGATCAGCTTTTAGACTTTTAAGTTCTCCGAAATAAAATCTATCCTCATTTTGAGCGACAATGTGCAAAGCTGTCATTCCCTGCGAATCTCGAATATTGGGGTCAAGTGCATTGCGTTTAATTGCTTTGTAAGCCTCATAATTGTTCTCTTCAATAGCTAGCATTAGTAGTGTCTTTGAAGTTGAGCTATCTTGGTCATTAACCCCAAGAGTTCCGCTATTTAATGCTGTACGAATCTTCTCAACATCTAATTTGTCATCAGTAGAGTAAGTCTCTTTCAAATTTTTCACCTTTTTACTTGCTGTAGTATTTGCGTTTGTAGAATTGCTTGGGGCAGTAGTAGTTGAACTGTTAGATGTTGATGTAGTTGTATTGGAGCTATTCGACGACTCTTTTAATGAAACCTGAGTGTTGGTAACAGACTCAACAGAATAGCCCATGGCATTTGCCGTATCTCGTACTGGAAGATAAAGCTTGCCTCCAATGTTCATTGGACTTACAGACAATGTAGCTTGAGTTCCATCTACAACAACCTTAACATTACTTTGAGTGGCTTTAAAATAAGTTGCCGCTCCAACGGCAGATCCAGCAGTTACTGCAATACCAACAATTGCACCAAGCATGAAAGTTGGTAGCTTAGTTAATATCTTCTTCATAAGTTATGTACCTCCGAATTTTTATAGTAAATTTATCCTGCTTATCTAGATAGATTATACTATATATATCGGTATTATATTTGGAAAAGTTTAGTTCAAATCAATACGAGTACCATTAATTTTTACATTTCTTGTGGAGTTAATATTGATGTCGCCGTTTTGAGCTATTTCAATGAAAGAGCCAGATTCGATACCTATCTTGACCGACTTCTTAGCAAGTACATTGAAGGAGTCCATTGTGATATTAATATCACCACCATCACTTTTAATAAGTATTCCATCATCTGCGAGGTCTACACTTCTTAATCTAGCTGTATTTGAAGCTTTGTACTCCTGTTTGTAGCCGCCATTGTATTTGGTATTGACCATCTTGGCTCGATCATCTGGGCCACCGTCACCTGTGCCAATTTTCTCTACTGGCTGAGCAGCATCTCCCGAACCCAAGAATGTTGTTTCACGTTTTACCTTCATACTTGATTCGGGCAGAGTATAGGAGTATGCAATAATTCCCGTATTTTCTGTAGTCAAGATGCGTTTTTCGCTGTCCTGCCAAAACAGAAGCCTGTTACGCGAATCCTTGGCTTGTTCCTTTGCGGAAACTTGCGCTGTTACATAACGCTGAAAGTTATCTTGAATATCAATGTAGTCGATGTACTGACCAACATTAGCATCTTTACCAATAGTTTTTAGTCGGTTTACTGTCAAATTGTTTATGTATCCATCATCTGCAAGAATCGTATTAACTTCAAGCATTTCAGCCATAAGCTTACCGACATTGATCATGTCAAAATGGTCAAGATCTATAACACCAGCATCAGTATCGATTAATAGTTCTCCTGCTTTACCATAAAATTTGGCCTTGTGTGCTTTGAGATTTCCCAGTAGATCAACGCTAAACGCTGCTTTATCAAAATCCTCTGCACCCTCTGATATACTTCCAGCCCACATTCCGATTTTTGGGAAAATTTTGAACACTCCGTCACCATCACGCAAAGTGAGGGAAGAACCTTCAATTGCTCCATCTTTAAAGAGAGAGTTTTTAATCTCGGCCGAATCAGCGTATAATGCGTTCAGCCAACATCGCCCATCGTATGAAACGCGGAAGGGTGCTTGGCTCCACTGACTATGTCCTAGGGCTAATCCGTTGGAATCTACCAACAATATTTCATTGTTATCACCAACGCGTAATCTAAAGTTTCCGTCAGTCGATAAGGTTAAAACATCAGAACGTACTCCATTACGAAACTTATCAATATAGAATCCGCGACTATTATTCATCCCAATCTCATTTATCTTTGCTAAATTGGTTGAATTGGCATTAGCATATCGATTTACAACTGTTCCAAATACATCAGGATTATCTGACAGTAATCCAATTTGTTGTACTAACCGTTGATTACGATCAAATATCATAAATTTTGGGCCAGTTATCTCCAATAAGCCATCAGCATCACCAAGGGTCAATCTTTCACCAACAAATAATTTACCCCACACGTTTTCGGCTACGATATGCGTGGGAGTAATTGCCATTTTATATAATAATCCACCATTATCTGTCATTCCTATTGCGCCATGTGTAATTCTCACGAACTTCAATCTATCGTCTGGTGAATACACAGTGATCCCACGGTTATCGATTTGGGTAGCAACATTATTTGCCATGTTGATAGTATCTGTGGTTTTATTCCAAAAGTTATCAAACAATCTTGTCATATCATTTGACGATATTACAGCCTGACCCCACTTAGTCTTACTGGTATCAACAACCACACTAGTATTCTTTGTATCCTTCAAGAATTTCTCTAATCTCGTACTCTCATCGTTAACATTCTTAGCATTACTCAACGTTAACTTAATACTCGATCCACCAAAGTCATAACTAATTTCACTAATCCTTGCTGTTAACTCAATCCCCAATGGTTCATATTTTACATTTACAAAATCACCAAGGTTGAGCTTTTTCCAATTTCTCTGCTCCTCAATTATCTCTAAAAAGTTTACAATATCAATCTCGACCGCTAACTGTGGAACTTGCAACTCTTTAAATTTCTCCATTGCTGCATCGTATAAATCTTGCTCATCTATGTATACATCATCATTAAAGTCTCGCTCGATTACATAATAGTTCAACTCTTGCAACTGTGCACTTGTAAAGTTATTCTCAGAATCCAATAACACTTGTAACGCCTTAGTCCGATTCTGCACATCTGTAATCTGATTTAACTTGTTGCTGACTTCAATCTGTTTTAAATTGATTTGATTTTCCTTATTGTCTAAACTGTATCGCTCAACTATAGCTGCATCATTACCAGCCATCTGATACTCTTCAATTGAAATCGTTGCAACTTGCATGAACACACCAGTGGATGATCCATTAACGGTAATTGTTGTAGTCTCAAGGCTATTTAACTTACCTAACATAACCCATCTACCCGAAGTAACAGGCTTAACAGATCCATTCAACGCAACAGTCACACCAGAAGAGGAGTCAACTTTAATCATAGCAGCATAGTTATAGCCCTTGTTCAGTTTGAATGTTCTCGATGTGCTTCCACTATGACTATACTTCTCAAAGAACATCTTATCGCCAAATTGTTGAGCCAGTGTTACTTCCTGTACGACTTTTT
This sequence comes from Paenibacillus sp. CFBP 13594, assembly GCF_014842675.1. Classification (NCBI taxonomy): domain Bacteria; kingdom Bacillati; phylum Bacillota; class Bacilli; order Caryophanales; family Paenibacillaceae; genus Paenibacillus; species Paenibacillus sp. CFBP 13594. The sequence continues at coordinate 87,761 of NZ_JACYVQ010000005.1, read as the reverse complement.
CATCTTGCTGTAGTTTATTCAAATCAATCTTGAGCTGGTTTAACTGTGTCTCATAGCCTTCTAATTCCTCAAGATATTGCTTAAACAATCCAGTCTTACTTTCAACTAATGCCTCGTAATCCAACAGCGCATGACACAGTGAATCCGACATCCAATGACTTGGTGAAATCACTGTTTTATTGGCATCTCGTTCAAATGGATAAATCCAATATCCATAGTTTTCAATGTAGTTTTGTCCAGTTGGATTTACCTTATTGATACCTAATCCATCTTTGCCAGTAGCGGAGAGACGTGTAACCATTTCCTCTGAGCTACGATTACGACTCATACTCTTCATGAGCTTACCATATGAAACTGTCAGTCCCATATTGATCCCTGTGAGTTCCGGTTTAGTCATACTCAACGTTCTTGCATCTGTATCAAATGTAACTATTGCATTATAAACTTCAGCTATAGAATAGATTGCTTCGAGGACAGTAGAGGAGGGAAATTCAAATGCTCTTTTGCTTAGCTTGAAGTCTGCATCTATGTAATCTACATTCCAAATTGTATTCCCTAGACGAAGCATGTCTTCAATTACTTTATCTGCTCCGTATGACTCGACCTCATAACTCTTTATCAATTTATCCGATAGTTCACGCACCAACGAATAACATTTAACTTCCATTACATCCGAATCATCGAGATTATCACTAATATCATTCACAATAAACCATTCAACTTTAATCCCAGTTACAACTTTGATTAAATATCGTTCCTTGATTAACTCCACATTTTTATTTGGCTTCAGTTTGTGATGCTTATCAATAAAGTAGGGGAGGGAAAATGATAATTCGCTCACATCATTTAATTTGACATCAATGCCATCATCAAAAACCTCTGATAATTTACTGATAATCTCACGATTAGGCTTTGCAAGAAAGTATTGTGGTTGAATAGGTTTCTTCTTACGGTCAATTTCTCCTAACATACACATTCCTTTCCGATAAATAAAAAGAAGAGGGGATTAACCCTCTCCTTAAATCATTCTTGTTTTCAATTTATTGTTTAAAGCATTTTCGAACTTGTTGAGAAGACTTGAACCAGAATCCTTGTCATTGGCATGTATTTCAACCTTATCAATCTGTATACGATTATCTGTTGTCGAAGATGCAGGTGCTGTCTTGGAAAATAGACCAGTAAAATCTAATCCACTTCTGATCTTATCTGTAATCCCGCGAACAACATCCACAACTTTCAATAGGTTGGAGGTATCAGACTTATTGAGGATTAATTCTTTCTCATGTGCCAATAGGAATTTACCTTCTTTACCGATTCCAGCAGGAGTCATACCACCAGTCTCAGCGCTGAAGATTTTCTGATTTACTAAATCCTTAAAGCTTCCATCAGGAAAATTATAAACGGAACGCAATTGATCATTCTTGGACTTAAGTGAATCAAATTGTTGAGTAAGATTCTTGTACTGACTAGAAGCTTTATCAAGCTTAGACATTTCAGCCTTAATCGACTCAGCAGACTGCTTATTACTCAGATACTCAGTCCAAGCTACACGAGCAGCAGTTGTGCCTTTAATGGTTCCAGTTTGACCAGTTGAGCCGTTTCCACTAGTGCTACCGCCACTTCCCGGTTCAGTAGGGGAATAGTCACCAGATTTAAATTTGTCTAAACTGGATTTACCCAGCTCAAATTGATCTACAAGATTCTGCATCTCTTTGGATGTCTCAAATATATGAGTTTTCATATTGGCAAACAACTTATCATACTCGCCACCAATAATTCCAAGAGTAGCAGTTACAACGATAGCATCATTGCTCATCAAGCCTTGTTTGAGATTATAAAAATACTTTTGATCCTCTAAGATGTCTTTGTATTTACGCTCAGTCTTTTTCTTCTCATCATCTAACTTATCAAGAGCATCCTGATGCTGTTTATCTTCTTCGTCTTTGATTTTATCGTTGTAGTTCTTGTGGTCGTCTAATTGATCTTGTAGCCCTTGTTTTACTAACTCACGGTCACGATCACGCTGATATTTTCGAATCTCCTCATCAATAGCAATGAGTTGATCTTCTAATTCTTTACGCTTGGCTTTACCAGCCATTGAGTTGTCGGCAGAGAGAACATTAATTCTGTCCTGTATCTTTTGGCGCTCATCCATTTTCTTCGTAAGTTCTTCTGTATAATCAGTAGATGTATTCTCACGGTCAAACGCTTTGAGTCGTGCATTGATATAATTCTCAAACTGCTTTTGTTCTTTGTCGATGTTTTTAGTTCGCTCATCATGACGCTTATCTTCTTTTTCACGTTCCTGATCAAGGGCCTCAAGGGCCAAGTCACGTTGTTGTTCAATAACCTTCTTATACTCATCGATAATGTTGTCAGTGGCAGATTCACGTAAGTCTTTAAGGGTCTTATTAACATCAGCAAGAGCTGAGTTAGTACCCAATAGAGACAAGTTGAGTTCTTGAAGTTTGTCGTTGTAGTAGGCAGTCATTACGGCATTTTGCTTGTTATTTGCAAGAAGCGAATTCGTGTATTCAATCTCTTTTGCAATTACTGAGCCTTTATGTTCAAGTATAGGGATTTGACTGTGTAGCTCTTTGTTGTATTCAACTGTACCTTCGGTCATTAATTTCAAATTTGCATCAGATACAGCTAAAGCATCGTCATCTGCCTTTACTTGTTTTTCATAAGCTGCAATTTGACTATCAAAAATACTCTTACGTTTATCATCAATTTGTGACTGATAATCCCACCACTTAGCACTATTTTCAGCCAACTTAGCATCGTATTCACCCTGAGTAATCTTTTGCTCAATGAGTTGTTGACGGATATCTTTATTCTGTTGCTCGACTAGTTTCTGTTCTTGCTGAAGGTAGCTACTCTGAGCCATTTCCTCCTTGCGCCATTCAGGACTATCTTGTGTGTAACGACTTTGCTTGTTAGCTGACAATTCACGTTTCGATTGTAGTTTTGCAATCTCATTATCTGTTCCAGCAATTATAGTTTCAACAATATCTAAGCCAACCTGATAGAGACTTGCCTCTTTAGATGATAAGTTTTGCTTCTCTTCACGAATAGCATCATCTTGTTCTTTTTGAGTTGCTTTAATAATTTCGGTTGTAGTCTTACCATCGGAGCTAGTAGTTTTAACTTTTGTAGCTGAACTATTCGTTGATGGGGTGGAGGTGGGCGACTTAGAACCTGAAATTTCACTATATGCAGCTAAAACTTTAGGTGCATATGCCTTTGTTTCTGCGAATGGAATGTTACCCATCTGACCTTTTCTAATCCACTTATCTACATTGCCGGGGCCGCCATTGTATGCTGCTAAGGCATACTCAACGTTTCCATTATACTTTTTGAGTAAATCTGAAATGTATTTCGTGCCACCTGCAACGTTTTGCTCAGGATCGTAGGAATTTTTAACTCCCAATCCTTTTGCGGTTCCCGGCATAAGTTGCATTAGACCAGTAGCCCCTGCATGCGATTTAGCATTGGGATTAAAAGTACTCTCAGTTGCAATAATAGCAGCAATGAGTTTTGGATCAACGCCATTTTTAGAGGCATATTTATTAATTATATCTGCATATTTACCAGAGTAACCGCCGCTTGATGAAGTTGTTGGCGATGAATATGTGCCTGTAGAAGTTGGTTCTGGTTCACTAGATGCTGTTTTTGTAGTAGTCTTAACTTTTGTAGAAACTAGCTCAGAAGGATTTTGAAGAGCTCTTTTTGAAGTAGCTATTGAGTCCTCAAGTAATTTCTTCTCTTCTTTGAGATTTGCCAAGTACTCCTTAGAACCTTTGACCATTGTACTACGTTCGTTCTGTACTTTTTTGATTGCGTCGGCTAGTTGAAGTAATCTCTTCTGCGTCTCAGTTAGGATTTCATTGGTGTCTGTATATGTATTGTTTAACTTTTCGGTAGACTTTTTATCTTTATCTTGTGCCGATCCTACACCATCAAGCGAACCAACCATTGTTTTAAATGATGAATTCAGATCGTATATTCTATCAAGAAGTTCCTTGTATGGTCCAGCGGCTGCTTGTTGAGCTTTTTTGGCTTGATTTATTACAGCTTGATTCTCAATCCCTTTGCCTGTAATATCCTCAACTACAACTTCAGCGGCAATATTCATGTCTACTTGAGCTTTAGCTGCGTTCAGTTCAGCAAGAGTAGAGAGAGCTTCAATTTCAATTCCCCAGATCTTCATCTTATCAACAAGTGCCTGTTTGTTACCGATAACTTCTTTTTGTCCCAATGTTTCGAGTGTCTTAAAGTAATCAACTTTTGTCTTTTTTAATGTCTCAAGTGCGGATTTCTCTATCGTATATCCATCTTTGAGTTTAATTACATTCTTAGACAACTGTGGATATTTAAGAATGAGATTGTTCATTTCATTCGCAGAAAGTGATTGCCCCTTGGACAGATTGTATAGCGTATCATTCAGTTCGCCAATTTCACCAATAGTTTCATTTACAGCATCGGCATATTTCTTGGACTCTTCGGTTGCACTAGCAGAAGACTCTCCAAAGAGATACATTCCATCAGATGCTTGTTTAGCATTGGTAAATATGTCATATAGACTCTGAACTACCTCTGGATTACCTTCTAATTGTCCGAATCTTGCAATTGTTGCAACTGTTTTTTCGAGATTGGCTCCGTCAAAGTTTTTGATTTCAGTAGAAGCACTCTTGATAACTTCTTCAAACTTGTCCGTGGGGAGTTTAGATAAAGATTTAGTAACAGTATTGAAAAGCTCTTTTTGTGTATCATTGTAATCCTGCTGAGCAGCTATATTATTCTCAATATACTTCTTCTTTGATTCTTCTAGTTTGTTGATTTGGGTCATGGAAGGTTCAAGTTCATCGAGCTTACTTCCAACAGCATCAAGGGCATTCTGCCATTCTTGATGTGTTTTTGGAATTAACGAGGACGAAGCAAAGATGTCAGTATTGTTCTCTCTGAGCTTATCTTGAAGATCTAACAATTTCTTGTAGTATTCTTCAATACCCAGATCACCAAATCCACCACCATCAGCCAACCTGTATGATTGTTCCCCTTTGCCAAAGAAGGATGCAATGCCTGAGATTTTGTTTCCCAATTCAGGAGTTGAGAATTTTTGATCTTTAAGAGTATTCACAAGAAACTGATTGTCGTCAATCTCATTCTTAAGTTTCTTCTGTTGCAGTTCATCAAGTTTTGCTATTTGCTCATCATATCTACCATTAACTAAATCTAATCCACTTGCTTCTGTTCCATATGTATCAATCAATCTATTTTGTAGTTCGAACAATTTATTTTTTACATCAGCGCTTTTCGATATCTCGTCATAGTTCTCTTTATAATAAGATGTTGCATCTTGAAGTTCACTTGACAGTTTTTCATGCTTGCTGTTAGTTTTGTCAATAGTGTCGTTAAATTTTTCTGTGGCGTTGTCAAGCTGTGAAAATACTGCTATAAGAGTAGATATTACTCCAACTGCTAGGCCAAATATACCCAATGATCGTTGAAACAAAATCATTGTTTTTGTAGCGCGAGAAGCAGAACTTGAAGTTACATCGAGAGCGGTTTTGGTGGCGAACAAACCAGCAATAGTCTGATACAAACTCACCGTTGTTGCAATTATAGCTTTTGATCTAAAAGCTATAAACAATCCACCTAATATACCAACAGTTCTCCCCACATTGCCAAGGGTTCTTATCAATTTGGTTCCAGTATCAATGATACTGTTTAAGAATTCTCTGCTTGCACTGTTTCCCCAATATTCCGATACGGCATTTTTAAACTTAGCAATATGTCCTTGCATCGATTCCAAAAATGCAGCATTTTCCTTTGCAGCAGAACCAAATGAATTTAATCCTGCCTCCAATGCTCCCTCGGCATCATTCCAGTTTTCAATCATGGAGGCCGCAATATTACCTTGCATCTTACCAGCCACAAGTTCCAGTACATCTGCCCGTTGAATGTCGCTAAGTCTGTCCCATACACTGTGCAAGTCGCTGAAAATTTCATAGGTATTCTTAAAAGTCTTTTCATCTTTTTTGAGTGTAAGTCCAATGGATTGGAATTTATCTTCCAATTTAGGCAACAACCCATCAACAGCAGATCCATCCTCATCTACTCCGCGAAGACGCATTGATAAGGTTTTGAGGGAGTTACCTACTTTGGCAGGATCTTGTACTGTTGTATTTGCAGCAGTAATCAGCGCTACGGATTCCTCAATTGTGTTGCCAGCAGTTGAGAGGGAGGATGCTGAACGCTGTACTGCTTGACCAATACCGTCAGTCGAGATAGCAAACTTATTACCAACTTCATTATAAATATCAACTACTTTTGCAACATTACTAGCTTCTCTATCAACTTCTATTCCGAAACCTTTAATTGATGAGATGAGTTGTTTGGAAGCATCTTCAGGAGTTTTAATATCGCCAACATTCTGATAAACCAAAGTTTGTTTAGCCATGTTTTGTGCAGTCTGTATGTCGTATCCCAGTCTTGCCCATTCAGCGCTTGACTTCATAACATTGAGTGTAGTGTTACCTATTGAATCTGCCAGCGTAGAGGCGGTCTGCACAAATTTACGATAGGTCTCATCAGTCTCATCGGTAACTTTCATAAGATCTGTCATTGCTTTATCCATGTCGTATATGTCTTGCAATCCACTTTTCAACATTCTGATTGGAGCAAATACCCCGGCTGTGGCACCCAACCATAAAGCAACTTTACGAGTAGCTTGAGAAAATTGATTACCTAAACCATTTACACTCTGTCCGCTAACTTTTGCATTGGTAGTAAGTTTGTTAAACTCACTATTCAATTGCTGCATAATGCTCTTGTAGTTTGCAACATTTTTAGTTTCAGCAAATTGACTCAGTCGGGATTGCAGTTCTTTTATGCCATCAACTGCTTCTTTATTTCCTTTTCGCTGGTAGTTGCTCAAACTTACAGCTAGTTTATTGCTCATGTCATCAAGTGACTTGGTATAATTATCATTCACTTTTTTATTTTGCTGTAATGCTTGATAATGAGCCTTATCCAAAGCATCACGATCACGAGCAATCTTCTGCTCCTCAGCAAATCGAGTCTTCAGTTGATTTAAAAACTGCTGATTGCGCTGTTCTTCCTCTTTGAGACTCTTGTCAGCTATTGCTTTACGTGTGACATGTTCTTGCTGTGCTACCTGTTCGCGTTGCTTATTAATGGCTTGCTCTTTTTGTAATGCATCTTGTTGTTGCTTGAGGTAGTCAGTTATCTGACTGTAATTCTTAACATTTCCTTCATTGTCTACATTGACGCTAACTTGTTGACCAGCCTGATTTTTATATGTATTAGTCGTACTGTTGATCTCACCAAGTTTGTTCTTGTTGGCTCTGGTTCTAGCTAATGAATATCCATCTAATTCTTTTTCAAGTTGCTGTAGGGTTTTCTTTTGTTCACTGTAAGCCTTAGTTTCTTCATTAATCTTTTTGGTGGTCTGAGTAATGATCGATCCGTTGGCTAATTGTCTCTGTGTTACCTTTTCAATTGAGCCATCCAACAGTTTAGTTGTCTTAACAGATTCATTGACAACCTTTTGTTGCTGTTCTAAAGCAGTATTTAAAACTTTTGTGGCCGCTACGAAGTCATTCATTGACTTAACAAATGACTGGTCGACATTCACTTTTAAATTCAGAGATTGGAGGGATGGATGACTGCCCAGAGACTTTATTTCTTCATTTATATTCTTGACTGATCTAGATGTGTCTATAGAGGCATCAATCAGTATGCGTAAATCATTGCTCATACTACTTAAATCACTTCCTTTTTGCTTCTAGTGTTAAAAAGAGAAATAAAAAAGAAGCGATTCAAATGATCGCTTCTCAATGTTTACTCATATTCAATTTGTTCAACCAATTCACAGACCGTATCGTAAATGTCTGCTTCATTTCCCTTAAAAGTAGAGGGAGAATGATTGAGAATACTATCCTTCACCGAAAGTAGCATTTCTTTATTGTTAATATCTTGAGGTATCTCGAACTCCTCATTGTAAAACTCATTAATGTCTTTAAGCCAAGCCGCCTTGTCTTTGATCAAAACTTCTTCACCTTGTTGGACGGGTTGATTATTCTCATCATAAATGATGTGTTGCTTATTGATTTCAACGGTTTCATTTGCGAGCTCCAAGAGTCTATTCTTTAATAGGGTTTTAAGTCGTGTTCTCATTCGACTTGGTTTTCGTTCCAACTCAAGAGAGTGGAGAAACTCGAATAGCTGTTCCACTTGATTGTTCTTGATTATCATTTATCTGCTCCCTTAAAATCAAAATGAAATGGTAATTTTACTAAAACCGTTTATATGCAAATGGGATAACCTTGTCTCTAATTTGTGACTGCATCAAATGATCGTATACCCCTATACCTGCACCAGTGGTGTCAATATGGACACAGTCAATATTTTTACGTGCCACATGATAAATTATAAACTCAGATATAGATTTGCAACTCTGGTTGTCTGTCTCAGTGAGTGGGGTGGTCTGAATGGTCTTATTTTCTATGTCTTTAATAGTGACATTTGTTTTTCCTCTTCCGTAATCGACATCCATAATCACATTTGATTTTTGAATTGGTACAGTAATACATTTTGAATGGTTTGTGGTGGCAGTGATTTGGGGGTGTAGATGAGGTGATGGGGCGACGCTAGGCGATGGGAAGGGAGAATATTTCTTCATGTCAAAGACTAGCTGATTAATATGCTTCTCCATTTTTAAGTTGAATTCCAGAATTTCTTCTGGTGTACCCTCAACTTCAATTCCGTGAATTTTAGCTTTCATTTATACCTCCAATTTAGAAAATCTGATTCTTTTCTTCTTCGAAATCTCTCAAGTCATAAATTTGTGTTGTTGAAATATCGTTGTGATGGGCGACATATTTAGATACCAAATGCATCGGCACACCAGATTCTAGCAAATATGTGATACATGAGTTTTTAAATATATGTACGTTAATTCTACGTTCTAACATGTCTGATAACACATTTGTACAGAAATCATTAGCCCATGCAGAAGACATCGCTTTTATCTCATTCCCATATCTAGTTGTGAAAACATATTCGCTTTCGTAACCGCGTGTATCAATCCACTTTTGCCAATATGGTAAAACCTCTAATGGCACCATATACTCTAGTGGCTTGCCGTCGGTTGAAGGTCCCTTACCTCGAACTACATGAGAAAGCACATAGTTTTGGCCTTCAGGAACTTTATAGTCCATGATTTCCGACTTGAACTGAATAATCTCTGAACGTCTAGCACCTACAAGGAAAGCTGTTGCAAGCCATGCCATACCTAACCAATTTTGATCTTCTTCAAGAATTTTCATCATTGAATCAAACTCATCTTTTGTAACTTTTACCTTCTCATAAACTCTATTCCGAGCGATAGCAGGGAGACCACGGGTAAAGTTTCTAAAACCTTTATAGTTTTCTTCTTCATCTGCGATAATATTTTCGATGTGGTTACAAAGACTAGATACAACAGATTTTCTTAGGCTAATAGCAGAGGAAGACATTTTACGATTGTCACGTATGAAACTCAGATATCGCAAGAAATCGCGTTTGGTGATTTTATAAAATGGTTTGTCATTCATCGAGCTATACAGATACCAACCAAATTGTCGAAGTACACTTGTATATTGTTTTCTTGAAGCCGGAGAGAGGTCTTGAACGGAGATAAATTCATCTACAATTAATCTGTAATCCTCATTAACCTGTAACCACATTTCCTCGGTTACTTCTGCTTGTTTCTTTGCTGGTTCACGCAATGTGTTTTGCTTAACTTCTTTTTTACTCAATTAACATCATCCTTATGTATATTGATCGTAACTTTCTGCCATAAATAACACGCTCCCTGTGTTTTATTATTTCAAATTAATTCCTTGGCGTTTTAAGCCTCTATACATAGCTGCTTTGTGAGCACCAGTATTTCTCAACTCTTCTCGTGTTGCCTCAGTGAATGGACGTGGAACACCTGCATACTCAAATCCAAAATTATACCCACTACCGCTCGCCACGACTTCAGCAACATTTCTATCACCATCTGATCGTACATTTTCAACCACTAAAGTTGTGTCATTGATTAATTCAGACTTCATGCTTTCTTCACTACCTAATTGACCAGTACGAGAATACATCGTTGGTTCATACACGTCATAAACTTCTTCCTTAACTTTATCTTTCATTACTGTCTTAACTGTCTTAGCCACATCATTGCTCAGCGCTTTGGCAATAGGTTGATTCAACTTTTGAAGGAACTTCACCAAATCTTTTTGATTCTTAACTTGCATCTGAAATTTCCTGAGCTTGTGCTACTGATGCAACTGCCATTTCAGCAATCACTTTAGCTGCATTTTGTTGAGCTGCTTTGAATCGTTCTTCTAATTTATCAAGCTCTGACTTGGGAAACTCATTAATTACCTCGTTAGTGATTCCATTGTCCATAAACTTTCGTGAAATACCAATCAGGCCACCCAAATCAATCTTTTTAGGGAAGGGGAGATCAGTGAATTTCTTCAACATTAATACGTTGAAAAGACTAAGTGTTCCACGAATTAATACATCGTCAATCTCAGTCTTAGATCTTAGATCCTCAACTAGTGCAATGTACTCCGTAACAACATCGTCCATCAATGACTCTCGGAAGAATGTATGAATATTTACTTCATATCTCTCAGGTGTCACATAAATTGTTTTACGCTGATTATTTTTGCTATCGACAGTATTAAGTTTGGCTAATGTAAATTTATTTGATTTTGCCATTTATTCATCTCCCTTTATGGTTTATAACCATGATAAGCATTGATAACTTGTTCAGCTCTCAAATTATAATTGTGGTACTTGTACACGAAATCTTGTGCTTTCTTCGCCATTTGTTCTCGTTGTATATCTGTCATGCTCAATACTTCATCGACCATTAATAACATCTCATCTGTATTTTTAGGTAGATATACATGATCATGAAAAAGATATTGCTGAGCAGGAGTGAAAGGGGAGATTAGAATACCTCCTCCCACAGCCAAAACCTGAAACATTCTCATGGAAGTCTGAGTGATTGAGTCTTTGTCGCAGTTAAAGCCTAGTGCTATTTTGGAAGAAGAATAAATCTCAGTAGATTCACTGTATGACACATATCCTTTATATACATTAGGAAAATCACTCAAATCGACCTTTCTAGTCCCATCATTCCACCAAGAATTCCCATACACACTTACATTTTTACTTGAATTGATTAAAGGAAATAGATAGTCTGTTACTTGATATGATCTGCTGTCATAGTTGTTTGCAACTAGTGAAATATCGGATACAAATTGTTTATTAAATGGAAGCTTTTTATCTACTGATGGATTGCATCCAAACAACATCAAATCTGCACTTTTACCCTTGTTCCAATAATTAGGCAAACACTCTGCCGAAGTAGTAAAAATATGATCTGCATAATCAGACCAATAATCTCCGATCCAGTGTGTGTGCGGAGTGTCCTCCACAGACCAAAAGAAGTGAGGTATGCCAACTTTCCTTGTATATATAAAAATATCTTCAGAGAAATCTGCGAAACACTCTGAGAAAACCAAATCTGGCGACTCTTTTTCGATGACACGTTGAAAAATTTCAATCTGCTCATGTTTCGGTTTATTCCAAAGGGTCTGAAAACCATCCATAATATAAACTTCATGACCCAAATTTTTAAAACCAGAACTTATTCCCACACTAATTAGCGGGGCTGAATTGGTGAATAATACTTTTAGCTTCCGCATGCACATCTCCATTCTTAATCTTATCCATAATTGATGAGAAGTTCTTCTTGCTCACTCTCACTAGTTTAGAATAGTCGTAATCTTCGATCTCTAATGAAGTTCTATACACATGATTGTCAATATCATATTCGATCCAGCCTCGACCCGATTCAAAATATTTTCTAGCAAGTATCATCATCTCATTTAATTTTTCTGGAGACGGCAAATAATCTTTTCTGCTAATGATTTTAATTGATTTCCAGCCCATACTTTTCAAAAAGTAATATCTCTTGATCTCCTTATTGTGAAATTCCTTTTCTGTAATGTGGTTGAGATCAATACTAATCCAATGTCCACTAAAGTCTCCTTCTATGTAGATGTTCTCATTTGGAAATGCAATGTCTAAGTTTAAGTGAGAAATTGGATAATTTAGTTCGCCACCCAAAAAACTATGAAGATATTTTTGTTGGGAAGAAGTTGGGGCTGAATTATTTCTAAAGCAAGTAAATGCTATTTTTTCTTTTATAGCGGGGTATTGAGACGCATACTTAGTCCCATATCTTCTCAAATTTGTTGCAAAAGCCTTTTCCATTCTACGCTTAATCGTTATAGGAGAATTATTTTTTCTGATTTCAATTCCCTTGTTGCGCAGTAATTTATTTATCATTGTTTTATCCTTGTTGAACATTTCTGCAATGTCCTGGGTTGATTTTTCTTGAACTACATATAAATCGTAGAGAGTAGCAGTGTCAATATCATATCTCTTGCCATTCTTCGATATAGAATTTGAAACAGACATAGAATGTATGCTCTGCCCATTTTTAACTATGTATTTTCTCAATGCTTCTTTAGAAACACTATATTTTCTGCTTAACGAAGAAATTGTCTCTTTTTTATTTTTATAGTCTGTTAAAATTTCAACACCATGCTTCTCAATAACAACATCAAAGTGACTCAATTTAGCTGAGTTCTTTTCCTTGAGTAATTTAGATTTAATTCGAAGATGATTTTTAATTAAAGTTAATTCACTCATATCTATTTTGTTTCTTTTAATAAAGCTGTGGATTGGTTTTTCTCCTATGTTGAAAAACTTTTGAATTTCTACAAATGTACATCCTGAAATGTAATATTTGATAAACAGAAGTACGTTATCTTCAGTATCCTTAATCTTTATCTTTGATGTATTGGCAGATATTCCGAGAGCACACTTATTGCAGTAATAATTTGGTTTTAATGCTCTGTCATTGTAACTACCAATCTGAATAAATTGCTCTGTATTACATTTATCACATCTGACCAATATTTTTGTTCTTGAGTTAAATGGCATGTCGTTTACGTTAACCATTATTGTGTCTCCAGATTTACAAATATATCCTTTTTCTAAATAGTGTTTAATGTGTCTACCGATAATTTTAACTGATACTGACTTAGATACTAATATTGTTTATCGCCACCTATATTAAAAACTTTAAGACCCAATCACAACACCACTTTTCAGTGCATATTCCTCAATAGCATTGTCGATCTGCTTGTAACGTTCACTCCATGTGTTCTTTTTGGCTAAGTTTTTTGTTTTCTCGATTACCTGTTCCTTATTATTAATTGAAAGCTGAATTGCTTTGTCTACTTGAGATAAAAATTCTTCGTCGTCTGCTGCTGTTAACACTGCATCAGAATAGATATCAGTTTCTTCCCATTTTGTTGCTACGGATAATGTGCCAGATGCCATAGCTTCAAACAGCTTAAGGGGACAGGATGATTGAGTGATACCGTCTTTTAGATTAAACGGAATCAAAGAAACGTTAGCATATTGATAATACGCATGAAGTTCATCATGACTCTTAACACCTAAATTAATAACATTGTCGGGGCAGCGTTTGCCGAATTCTTGTCCTACTAAAAAAGTTTTGTATCTATCTGCTACTTTTTTGATTAAGTTCGTTGAAATCCACGAACCAACAGCTCCAGAAAACATCACGATCGGTTCATTAACATCTTTATATTCGTCGGGTACGCTTGAATTTCTATCAATATACGAATCTGGACAGGCGTTTCTAATCAGATATGTAGGTTTGGATTCCTGAGTTTTAGCATATAGTTTTTGGCTTGTAGTAAATATAATATCTGCCTTATCCATTGCTTCTTGTTCATATGAAGCCCAATCTGGAAACTCGTCTACACGGTTATAGATATTGACCTTTGCTTTGATGTTTTCTACATATTGAGCAGATTTAGCCCAAGTGTAGTAAAAAACATCTACCTTGATCTGTTTATGTTTAATTTTGTTCAATACTTCTTGAAAATTGTGATGCACAAAAACATGAGGATATACTTCTTCAACGGGCTTACTAGATTGTTCATTATTGCAGAAAATAACATCATAGCCGTTATTAGCAAATTGCTCTGAAATTTGTTGCGGAGTTTGCTTCAAAAAACCCCAATTTAATGTTGGAGGATAAAGCATTACTTTTCTTGTGGTCAAATTTTTTTATCTCCCTAAATGTTTTAATTGTTCTGGTGACATAATGTGTTGACTATAGGCAAACAAATCACAAAAAAGCTCAAAGCCATTGTCTTGAGCCATCTTACAGAAATACGCATCCTCACCTTGTGGATGAAATCCGTATTTTATAGACTTATAAACTGATTTATCTAATAAAATTATTGCTCCAGTCAGATCTACTCTTTGCAGCTTAGAGCAGAGTAGGGCAGGGGCGGTCTTAACATGATAGTTTGTAATATGTCGATATTGCCCTTTATCATCCAATTTCATGATATTCGGAAACAGGTACGGCTTTTCTTTATTGGTCAAATATCCATTGTAGATTAATCCCGATATAATCTTTTTCCCATGTTTGAGTAACTTAGTAATGACATCAGGTTTTACAAGGATATCTGTATCGATAAAAATCAATTTATCGGTTCGAACTTTGCTCATAATGTAATTCTTTAAGTTGCTCAAACTCTTATATATGTATTTATTTCTTACCGAAAACTCTCGTTCATCTTCGGGTGAATTATTGTTGATTACATCGATTCTAATATTATTGTACAGACCTTTATTATCTTTTTTAAATTCTGTCAGCAACTCAAATGTTCTGTCTAAACTATCATTGACAACGAAATGTAGATCGATTAAAGATTTAGGATAATTGATCTCAAAAATCTTCAACAAATACTGTGGGAGTATCCATTCTCTATTTCTTACTGGTGCAGCAATTGTTATTGTCTTCATATTTACCCCTAGAAAAAAATAGGGCTAAGCCAATTAGACTCAGCCCCTAAAATAATTAAACCATTTCTTCTGCATCATAAATCGTCATAGTATATAGCTCTTTTTTATCAACTGGTTTGAGAATTTCCATTGGAATATCAAAGACAGAAGGGTCTCCCTCAGCAGCCATATCAAGATTCCAGTTATCTTCCATTTTTGCATCGGAGATATGGATTTGAGCAGCATAGTCTTGTTTATCAATCACATTACGGACCAAGCAATCCAATACTACTTCATATGTACCTGCAAATTTATCAGAGGAAACAGTAATAGTCTTAGCAGATGCACCACTTTGAGTGGTGTAGTAAGCAACAATTTCTGTACCATCGGCAAATTCACCAACATTAAATGTTAACTCCTTGCCAACAATCGCATATTCTCCTGCTCCAGCAGTAGAAGTTGATGCGACCACAATTTCTTCCTCATGTGTCCGATCAGGGTTTAAAGTGTAAACGGAGTTCAAGACATCGGCTCCCAATACAGGAGTTGCCGGAGTATATGTAAGTGTTGCTTTATCATTCATTACTTTGATTACATCACGATATTTAACTGGTGTTTCACCTTTTTTAATATCATTACCTGTCATCATGGCAATAACTTCGTTTGTAAACACAGCATCCTGCAACGCAATCCGACCGCCACGGTTACCCGAAAATCCTACGATCTTATTGTTACCTTGGCCTCCCATACTATATACGGTATCCGCAGTGTTCTCAATTCCTGACGTTTTCAGGTTTGTTAGTTGAATCTTTGCTTTTTTTGTTTTCTTATCGTAGAAGGTTGCTAATGCGACTTCACGAATTGCCCATACATTTGGTGTAGACATTTATTATAATCACTCCATCTTATTCGCCCAATGCATATCGGACAGTTTAATTTTTTTGCCATCAATAGTGCCAGCATATAGCGCAGTCACAGTATGGGAAATGTTCTCGATCTTATCGGTCGTATGTAAGCCGTTGTAGATTTGAAAGATATTCATATCCAAGATATTATCAATACTCTGAGCATTGTCCTTCCAGATCAATCCCGATACGATACTAAACAAATCCATCTTTTCTTTTGGTGGCGGTTTATTCTTCTTATTCTTCATAATCATTTCTATCATTTTTCTGGCTTTTGAGTTTGCTGGTTTGTATTCTGACTCAGGAGACGTTAACTTAACATTATTTCCAAGCATTAGTACCTTCTGCAACAGGGGGAAGTTGTTTCTGTCTATTCTGCCTTCAGATATCTTTACAAATACATCATCACCTTCCATAGCGATAGACGGCTCTGACTTAAAGAATAAATTAAGTGCTTTAAATGAAACTTCTTTGAAGGAATAATTATGATAGCAGTTGACTATAAACACATCAAAATTTGAAATGTCTTCATCAACCTCTGCTTCTAAGGCAGACTTATCAATGAGTAAGGCTGAAAGGTATTCATTGTAAATAGACATGTTTAAGTCAAAGATATCTCTTATAGAAGGAATATATATATTTCCAGCACCCTCTATAGTGATACTCCTATTACTAAGGAGTTTAAACTTGATGTCTTGTTCATCCATAGTGAGATCCTTCAATTAAAATCATATGTTTTATAGGAGACATATGATCCATGATAATCAGTATTGACACTCAATTCATCCATGTCATAAAACTCTGCTTTGCCAATACCCAACTTCTTATTCTTATTAAACAACTCATCTAATTTCATAATTATGTAGTCGGTTCTCAATGTTCCATAGTCTGTTCTAAAAAGATCTTGATGAGTAAAAACATTGAACTTCACTATCCCAGATTTAAATGACCCTTCAACATTTTTATACCTACCGAATGAGATGGTGATATAGGTCTTCATTTGTTCTGAAGTTTTCGGAATAAATCTATAAGGGAAGATATGTTTGTACATAACAGAGTCAACATCGACGTCTTCTTTGTCTAAGAAATTGTCTTCATTATGGACTAGAGCTTTTAATATATCTTGCGATGATGCGATTTCCTCAATTACCGTAATTTTATCTCTAGCCAAACTCTCAAATCTCGACATGTTCTCACCTCCTCAGAGGTTAAGTAACCCGATAATCCCGTACAATTTGATAACTCAAGAATCCACTCACGTCAACTGAACGTGTGTCATCAAAAGTTGAAATAACATTCTTTAGTTGATCTAGTGTCTGAGGGACAGTACGATGCACTTCTTCCCCTAAACTGTTTCTGGCAATCGCTACATATAGTCCACCGTTTGCTTCAAGATGTCCCAGTTCGTAAGTGATGCTGATACATTTGAGCGCTTCAATCGCTGATGCCTTACTGTACTTAGTTTTATCAAATGCCATCTTTAGTTTATTGTCTGTGCCAATTGAATAAGCGAACTCATATTGAGGATTGATTGTTACATCCAAGTCGACATCAACGATTTCTACGGTTGGTGTGGCACTGATTACAATGTCACCGTCAATACCGGATGAATGTTGACGCGAGTAGGGGAGAGCAGAGAACGTAATCCATGCGTTATTTAAACCCTCTGTGTAATTCTCTGGTTTCAGTTCACCAAAGCGAACAATACTTTGACCCATGAACACACTCCTTATATTAGTGATTTAATTTTAATTTCTTTCTGCCCATTGGACAGTCCATTAGCATTTTTGACATGCAAAATAACAGTACCTAATTTACGGATACTGTTTGCTTTGACTGTACATGTATTTGCTATAGGATCTTGCGAGGTTATTGAAGCGAGGAGAGTAGGGGAGCCATCCAAATTTGTTAATGAAAATGAACTTTCATCAGAAATTTTAATTCCATTATTGAAGAAACTAGCCACATATGTAGACTCGCGGTTTAAGTAAATATCATTTGCTCCGTCTATTGTAGCGTCATAGTCATAATGGATAGTGGGGGCTACATAAATATTCAGTTGTTTTTCAATTCCATACGCTGAGACAGTTATAGTTACTTCACCAGATTCACGAATAGTAATGATACCTTGTTCATCGACACTAGCCACATTAGTATTTGAACTAAAGTATGCAAGTTGTGGATCAACTATTTCCGATCCACTTCTCAATGCCTTAACATTGATTCGAGCAGGTTGATGGATACTGAGAGATAGTGGATTGTCATTGAGGATATGTAACTCATACTTACCTAACTTGTGGTAGTCAGCAATACCCAATTCAAGATTGTCTTTGACTGGATCAATTTGATCTGACTGTAAACTAAGATTAACCAATCCATCATCAGACATATAATCTGTATCAATCACCTTAAACGCTTCGCTGCCAATAATAAAACGTGAGTCCCGTTGTATTGCTTGAGTATTCTCATTCCACTGAACAGTGATTTGACGACGACCTGCGGGCAGGTTCATAGTTTTATCTTCTTCAGTACCAAAGTTGGAACGTGCATTGTAATAGAGAACAGAAGGGAAGGTTTGTAAAAATCCCTCAGAGTCAATCCACTTCAAATAAAAATTACATTTCTCGATCTTACCTTTGATATATACATCATTAGGGTCGCTTGAAAGACAAAGCCAGATTTCTCCATTGCTACGTTTGACAGTGTATCCTGCCTTAATTACAGAGTTTGGTTCCATCAATATGTTTTTAGTAGTCGGTATTTTTGCATCTGAAATAATCTGCGAGTGATAAATTTCAGAGCCCTCATTTATGAAAATTTCTTCATATGATGGGGAATCTCTAAATGAAGTTGAGAATTTGAACTTAGTGTCTCTTATCATTTTTTCTCGCAATGAATCAAGACTATGATCACCAAACTTGTACTTATCTTTGTAACTCATCTGAGAGCACCTATATCGCCATTCATGTATGTATAGTCGATGATCATTTTATTAATCTCAGCTTTTTTATCAGACCTTAATTGCATTAATCCAGTTAAGTGATTTGCCTGAGAAGTCAAGACAAAATCTTTATTGCTCATGGATTGTTTCAAAAGAGAAAGATTGTTAATCTTTGGACTGTAATATTCAATTAACATAAGACTACCTAAAATAACTATCTCGATATCATTCAATTCACTCTGAAATTCTGTCTGATTCATCAATGTTAAGTCTTTTTTACACTTATGGAATTTTGGGATCGAACTTCGCAGGTATCTGTACTTCAATGAGTCATCCTCATCGCCATACAGCATTGATGGATCGTCTATCTGACTCAAAAAATAATCAAAAACGTCTTCAATCTTTGTTGACAATTAATCCACCCCTTAAATGTTAGGGTCCAATTTTTCATCAAGTGAGTCTTCGATAGCTTTAATTAAATGAATATTTGTCAACTCTCCATTAATGTACTTCTCTCTTGCAAAACCGAACACTACTCTTTTTGTGTTTGTAGTTGCAACGTTGAGGACCTCTTTCACTTCATCAGGTGTACTCATGAATAGAATTTCGATGTCATCGTCTGTAATAATGTTAGTTTGAAATTTTTCAATATTTAGATATTGAACAATCTCTTCATCCAGTATCTCTAGCCAACCTCTTTGTAGAAATGACCTTTGAGATGAAAGCATTGTTCTGAGCTCACTCAGTTCCATAACTTGTTCGTCGCCAAATTCGTCAAAACGATAGATCTGATGCGTTCGAGACGATTTATATGTGAGACCACCTTTGACTCTACTTACAATAGGAACAAGTAAACTCTCATCAAGGCGAGTTCTAGTTTTCCTAGCGGTGGGGGTCTTTTTTTGTTCAGTATCGGTCATAATTATCTCCCTTATTAATAGATAAAAAATAGGAGGGACTAGCCCTCCATTAATATTACGACAGGATATACACGCCGTACTTAGTCGAAGCGGCGACAGCAGCCCCATACTTTTTACGAACCACATACTCTTGACTGTCGTCAGCATTATCCTGACCATTAACTTCTTTGATCAGTGTTTCACCTTCCATGATAAACTTGATGATTTTCTCATCACCATTTGGAAGGATTAGCAGGAAATCATCATCAATCGCAAAAGTATCAGTGCCCGGAATGTGTGCTTGCGGGATTACACCAAATGTTGTACCATCAATTGTCTTAAAGTAACCATCTTGATTTCTTTGATTTACATCAAGACCAGCCGTAACATACTTCGGTTCTGCTTTTTGTATTGCTTTTTTCGTTCCAATGACAATAGCACTCATACCAGTCGCAGCTTCGACATGTGAAACAACATCATTAAACGCATCGATATCCCATGACCCAGTCTCATAATAAGGAGCGGATAGCCCACTATATGCAGCTTTAATTGCCGCATAAATGTCTCCAGCAATCTCACTTGTGAATGAACGTTCTACTTTATTGATCATTGCAACCCAATCAACCTGACCAGCGAGGAAACGTTCAAGCTCTTCGTAGATTTTTACACCTTTCCAGCCAGTTTCAATTGTAAAAGCGGTATCACTCAGTCTTTGACGGCGAAGGTTGTTTGTTCCACCTGCAATAGTTGCAATCTCAAACAAATCAGGATTTTCACGTCTAAATTTAAGAGAGTCGCCAAACTTAACAGAGCGGTAATCTACGAAACTATCAAATTGATTTTTGATTCCTTCCTCAAGACGTACATCAAGGATCTCTTCCATAATCTCAAATGCTGCTAGTTTATTCCGACGATATTTTTTATAGTTAAATACGCCATCAGTACAATCGATGGCATCCAGAATAGCTTTTCGGAGAGTGGCATTTGCTTCCTCGGCTGAAAATTGTGTTACCGAACCACGAGACAAATCAATACCCAAATCAATAATTGCTTTATATTTACTCATTAAATTTCTTCCTCCAATGGATTATGTATGTTATTAAACTTTTACTACTTTGTATACTGTAGCAGCTTGACCATAAAGTGTACCTTTACTGATGACCTTTGCAACAAATCGTGTAGTTCCCAGAGTTGCAGAAGGTGCTAGTTTATCACTACCGTTAACAGGGATAAGGTATTGATCAACAACGCTTGTGCCATCAATATTGACATCGGTTACTGTTACAATATCGCCAACGGTGAGATGATAAGCACGAGCTGGTTTTCCTGCTTTATTTGTAAAATCTAAAATTCCTGCTCCAGCTTCATATGTAACTTCTGGAGAAGCAACTAATAGGATTTCATCCGTTGCTACCGCTGTTGGGGTTGCAGCATTATAGAGTTCACGTTGTCCACTAACCAGCGAACCTGCCACAACAACCCGTCCATTGTCTACCTCTAGAGCACTTTTAACACTTGAAATGTTGCCACTATATACCGCCTGAAGTTTATCAAGACGAACTGCACCGTAAATCGCCATTATTAAATTTCCTCCTAATAATAAATCTCTGTTTTATTTTGCGTACTTTTCAAAAAGTTCATCATATGATTTTCCAGTAGATTTTTTATTTTCACTGGTAAGATCGATATGTTTCGGTTTTTCATTAATACTAAATTTTGCTTTCTTTTTACCAACTAATGCAAATAGCTTCATTTCTATTTCTTCATATGTACTAATAGAAGCTTCTGCTTTGATACTTTCAAGCTCTTCTACAGTCAATTCTTTTGAAAAGTCATTGAAGAGAGAAGATAGTCTTTCTTTGTTGTCTTTTTCAATTTTTGAAGCATATTTGTTACTTACCTCTGTGAATTGCTCTTTGATGTCACTGAGTTGCACTTTGAGTTCCGAATATTCACTTTTACTAGTCTCAAGTTCTGCCTTAATATTGTTGAATTTTGATTCTACTTCACTTTTTTCAGTATTTAGCTTACTTGATTCTTTAGTAAAATCCGCTTCGCTACGCTCAATAGACATTAAGGAAATAGTAGTTGATTTTTGATCCTCCATATCCTGAGGAACCCATTTGATTCGGACTTTTGAATCGAAATCAATATTAACTGTGTCACCTGTCAATGTATAATTGATTCCTACAGGCAAGTAGCCATTCTGTCCGTCTTCCGCATAAACACGATTTTCATCATGATCAACATACCAGAATTGTCGACAGCTATCTCCCCATCGATCAATATGTTGCTGTTTTGATAGTTCTCCTCGAAGCTCTTGTTCAAGTTGCTGTGCTGTCAGTGAGAAGCTTTCTTTCTGTTCTGTACTATTGTCTGCATTACTAAGTTCATTCAGCTTCATTTCCAATTCCTCAAGTGAAAACTGTTCGATGTTTGCTTTTAAGCTTGCAACGATGTCTTCATTTAGATTTGGAAATTTTGCAAACAATTCTAGCTTTTTGTTCACATTTTTCTCTCCTTTGTACATCAGATTCTCAAATCGAAATTTATTACTACCACCATCTAAAAATTGTATTTCACCCTTATCAATGCATGGACTATGGAACCATTTGGAATCACTTGATTCATAATACAATTCCTTCTCGCAAATAATATTGTTACAATGAGGACACTCATATTCATTTAAATCAATTTGGGTTTTGACAACTTTTACTGTATTGGTATTCATTATTTTAAAGTCTCTAAGCTCAAACATCATACTGTTGAAATCTGATCTAAATTTATCTTTGTCAAGCGAAAATGCTGACACTGAGCTTGATTCAAAGCAAGGCTCTACATTATCTCCAAGGATACACAGAGCAGTAAATAGGAATTCTGAAACTTCATAACACTTAGCACCATCAATCTCAGAATACTTTCCCGATTCGATTTGAATTTCCATACTATGAGATTTTGAATTGGTTACTAAATCCAATAATTCTGGATATCTTCCAGTCCAGATGTGGCCTGTTGCACACAGGTACTCCCTCGTTGTTCCATCCTCTTCGACAACATCCTGCCACGTAATCTCTGAATCAACATCAATAAATCCATAAGGGATCGTAGTAGTGACCCATTTGATTGAGTCATCTGTAATAGCCAATTTCCCCCCATGTCCACCGAAGTCCTCAATAGTTTCTATATATTCACCTACTATAGGACAGCGAAGGAGTGAGTACTGTGCAGTTTCAAACGTTTCTTTAGAAATGTAGGAGTTGTTTCTGTTCAAGCCGGGATACGCTATTTTTATCAAAACTTTACTTATATTTGGATTAATTTTCTCAATTTCTAAGATCTGCGAGTTAAATTTTAAACTTTTCAATAATTTTTTCACCTCCTTTACAAGAGTGAAGTTTACTCGTTACTATCATTCTCAATTGTTTTATCCCCGTTATCTGTTCTTTCACCCACATCTTTTTTCGGTCGACCACTTACTTCTGATCCGTCCAGAGCTGTAGTATGAGATGACATAAGTGGGATCAGTTTGTTGTGCATTTCAAGTACATCATTCTCTAAGAAAGAATTTAAGTAAGCAGCACTTGGAGATAAACCCAAAATAGCAACAATTTCATTTTTTACTGGTATCCCATACTGCGCTGCTTTAAGGCGCATATCAAAATATTCTTTCACATTGAATTTAGTGGTATGTAGTATTCTAACTTTGAAATTGAATGGGCCTTTAAAATTAACTTTCCCATATTCATTGATCCATTTTTCAAATTCAGTAACAATAGTAGACAGAGAGGACTCATCTGCCGTAATGGACAACTTAAGTGCTGTACTTGAGTTAGAGTTGCCGAAGAGTAATTCTGAAATCCCTGCTTCATTCCAGTACTGTGAAGTTGCTTCAGCAACTTTATTTTTATCAAGGGAATCTCTTTCGAATTTAATGGCTTCAATCTTCATTGGGGTAGTTAAAAGTCCAACTTGTTCGGGTAAACTCGATGAAATATTATCATGAAACATTTTTACGAAATCTTCAGATATCAAAAAATCATCTATATTGCTGTCTTTTCCGTCCTTCATTGGGATTTGCTGAAATAGCAATTGATAATTTCCTATTTCTTCTTTTCCTTTAGCCAAAGCCTTGAAGTCATAAATGTCCAGAATTCCTTCGAACAATCCAACCATAGGTGGAATAGGGTGTCTTCCAGTTGTAGGCTTAATACAAATTGCGTTGGGAGAATCGATTCTAACCCACTGGGACGATCCTTTTTTACTTTTATAGTTCCTATACTGTAAAGTAAACTCTTCAGGATAACTTTCTAATAACTTCTCATTAGAAGTGAAAATCGAAAAGTCAAACGAATAACCATATAAACCTGTTTCTGGATTAATAAAAGACACTTGGCAATGGTCAGGATCTAAATGTTGAATATAAAATCCATTTTTCGTCCGTCTAGCATATCCATAGAACACACCATCAATGTAAGTATTCGCTCGTAACTGAATAGATTCAAATTTAATACCCATCTGTTCATATCCATCTACGGCTTTTATGTATGATCTTTTATATTTTTTTATGTCTATGCCATCTGGATTTGTTCCATATCCTTCAACTAGATAGTCAAAATTATAGAGTGTTGAATAATAATTAATTAAACTTCTATAATGAGGAGATGAGAGATAAAGAAATCTACTAATCTTCCTTAAGTTTTTCTGATTTGGAAGAGAGGAAATATTTTGCAAGTTTCTTTTCAGATCATCTTTTGTAAATGTGTGTATAACACTGTCTCGATTGTTTGAAAAATTTATCAACTTCATACTTGAGAAAGTAGTCATTATTTTTTGGTAATACTGTCTTTGCTCTTCAGTCATTTGAGATCGATCTTCCATTTGCCATGATCACCTCCGGTCTACATTAATATATTTTTGGTTTTCGCATGTGAAAGAAATTCGAAGGATCGGAAATGGCCTTCTTCTTTTTGGTAATACTTTCACGTCTTAGATTCCGTAAATACCACGCCAACATAGCAATTGTATAGGCTCTGTCATCTCCGATTTTGTTTAATTTATCAGGAGGAAGATCATATCTTACACTGCCGTTTGTGCTCTTGAAGGCGTAAATACTCACCAATTCTTCTTTAGCAATATCTACATTAACCAACGCTATTTCTTCATCTGAAGAAAGTTTGTATTGCTTACTTTCCCCATCTTCATCAACAAGAGTCAAAAATCCCTTGTTGTCATATGTCTCTGTAAATGTAATTAAGTCTAAACTCATCATTTCAATTAGCGCATCAAACATGTCTTTCTTAAATTTCTGAGGAGAAACAAGAGTTAAAATCTCGCTTGCATTTGGATATTTACTATTATGTATCCTGTATTCATCGTGCTTGGAGTCAATTAATCCCTTATGAGTTACTCCTCGTTCATCGATCCAATCATCCAATAGTCCGTCAGCCCAAGAGGAAACACCAGAGCCACCCGCACCAGAATCAATGAGTACTTGCATGACATTTTCATAATCAGCAGCTTGTTTTCCGTTATAGTCGAGCAACAAGTTCTTGAAGTGCTTGATTTGATCCGGTGTTTTCATAGGAGTTTTCTTCTTTTTAGCAATATCAACAAAACTGACTGAGTTAGATAGCCTCATTTTCCATCCGAAGTTCTCATCGAAGTAAAACTCGGCAGGTGTACAAATCGAATTATCGTGCTGTCTTGCAGGGTCAACAGCAAGCACAAACTTCTTCTTCCCGTCATTTGCGAGTACAGGGATGCTAACTTCGGAATTTCGGATGATAGCTGCACGTTTAATGATTTGTTGGTCTGAACCTTCAGTAGTGAAGATATTCTTGTATTCACGCATAGCCTTTTCTTTGTTATCTCTCATAGCAGTATCTACTTTTTCTTGTGACAGGAGGGATACCGGATACAGAATACCGTTATATGTTGCATTAATAACGACATCACTGCTAATATCAGCAACAAAATACCGTTTATCACCAAGGAACATTTTCTTTGCGAAATCTTTATATTTTCTATAGAAGTATGTATCAGTAGAAGAGGCAGAAGAGGCGTAAATTAATTGATTGGGGAATTGTTTGGGTAAGAGAGTAACGTCTACGTCTCCACCTAGTCTAAAGTCACTATTTTGTGTGGTAAACGGTTCAGAGGTGGTAAATAACTCATCAGGGGCGAATCCACTTTCGTCGTAAAAGTTTAAATTACTACGCTTACTTCTGTTGTTATCGAAAGAACCGTTAAGAGATCTTATAACACTACCGTTGTAGAGTTTATATGAGAATGATGCGGGGTTGTGAGTAAATCCATCTGTATTTGCCGAACTTTTGACCGTCTCATTGTAGAAAATGTCAGTGAGTCCAGTAAAAGACGCAATTTCACGTTTAGCTATCTTTTCAATCTTCATGAACATCTCTTGTGATTGCGAACCTACACCAGCAAGTATGTAGCCTTCAAAATTAGGAATTAGTAAAGATTTTGCCATTATAAAAGGGGAACCTAGAGTAGTTTTACCGCTCGAACGTCCCATACACCACAAAACAAATGGGGTAGACCAGCTTTGCATAAATACATATTTTTGATAATCCAATAATTCCATTCCAAAGAAACGTTCAACGAATCGTACTGGATTCTTGCTATCGTCCCCATTGAATAATCTGTGCTAATTTTAAATAGCCTTCAATTTTCCTTGTTGACATGTTTTTATTATCCATAGAGCATATCACCCCCAATATTACAGGGAGATTATTTCCTCATTCTGTAATTATCAAATGTTCTTATCTGTTAACTTTAGTAATTCCTTTTTCAAAACTCTGATTTCTTCTTCATATTTAGTCACTTTCCCGCTAAGATCGCCAATAATTTCTCTTTGTTCGATTAACATAGCGGAATAATCATTCTCGTCAAATTGAAGTTGTTTAAAAATACTCTCATTGCTGATATCTGCAACTTGACTCATACCTGCACAAGTTTCAATATCAAACAAGTTTACGCTAGCTTCTTCAAACCCTTTTTCCTGAAGTTGCTTAATAATACCGCTAAGTGTTCCTGAACCCTTACTCTTGTTGTTATTATGGTTTACTGAGATACCATTGTCTTTAGCAAGGTCAAGTACAGACTTGTAAAGCTTACCTTTAGCTTCAATAAGTGATTTAATTGTGCCAGCATTTGTTATTAATGAATCTACATCAGCAGTCATTTTAGATATCGTGTTATTTATTTTATCTAGTTGATTGAATGTCTTTACAATCTCAATAACTGTTGGTAATTTAAATCCATCCTCTAACGTACCCTCATCTAAGAAATCAACTAACTTATTGTATAAATGTCTTTTATCTTTAGTGTTTTCGAGCTCGAAAGGGTCATAACCAAGCATTTTTATAACATCTAATCGGTTATTGTCTTGCAACTCTATCTCCAATTGAACTGCATTAGGTTCATTGTCGGATCTATCTGTCTTTTCGGATGGTTGCTGAGGAGGTGAATCTATTTTACTTGCTTCGGTATTGTCACTGTCATCCCAAGTTAAATCACGGAAGTCTTTCATCTGAATTGTCTTGATATACAATCCAAAATGATCTTGATTTTTGTTCTTAGCTTCTTCCGATGACGATATCCAAATAGCTTGGATAAATGGACGATTTATCTGCATTAATGTTCTTCTTACTGTTTGCATATCGCTGTAGTCAATGCTATCTCTTAAGCATTTACGGCATATAGACATATATTGATCTGCATCAAACTTGTTGTATGATTTATAAAAATTAGTAGCTAATGTAATATTTCTTTTGCATGAAGTACATGCTTTCTTTATGACTTCTCCCATTGTTCACCTTCCTTGAGGTAGAGTATTTAAAACTATGGGGTAGGAGGGAGCGGCCTGTTTAAAGATCCTTATGGCAGAATCTCCCCATACAAAAATAAATAAGAAAAAACCCGATTCAATGCTTAATCAGGTAATCGATTTATGTATTCTTTTAGAATTTAAATTCTGCAAAATCTTAGAGCCAATTTTATAGTAAAAATCTATTCTACTGTTGTATAAATTGCATCCATTAGTCCCAATTCTTTGTCCCAAATAAACGATTGACCAACTTTCAACGCCCCGACATATCCTGACTCATAATGCCAAGTGTCAGATCCAGTAGGAGAATTCAGATAACGAACAATTACTCCATTATCTTTTGTAACAGTTCTTTCTGAGTGAAAATGACCAGCATGAACCTCATGATATACAGTTCTACCCCATGCTTCTCTGGCTTCTACTGGCATTACTTCACCGATTCGCTTACCCTCAGCGTGTCCATGGGAAAATTGAATTAAGCATTTACCGAATTCGATATATTTCCTAATCTTAGGGTCGGTGTCTACTTTTACATTTGGATCATTCCTAAACCATGCTGCAAGATGCTCAGTTGCAACATAACTTGTCAACTTATCATGATTGGCTCCAACATAGAAAGTTTCTACTGGGGCAAATTGAGACAGCAAATCAACTGCTTCGATCAACATCTTCGTTCCGATTTTATACATTTGTGCGAATTTCAAATCAGTATCTTGAGGAGTGCCGCCAGTTGTAGTCTTAGTTAAACCATCGTAATGGAAGAAATCATTACTCCAACAGAATAAAATCTTCTCAAATTTATAAGACTGTGTTCTAGTTAGAACATCGTTGATAATATGAAAAAATCTCTCTCTTGCAATTTCCCAGTTATATGTATCATTAGAATCGCCCTGCCAAGCAAGCTTTCCAAGATGAATGTCAGCAATAGAAATTTCGAGCATCATCCCATTCTTGCTGTAGCGGATGGGATTGTGTGAAGGACGAATGTACATATCTGACATTTCTTTGAAGGTAGAACGGATTGACTCAAGCGATAGTTCATCTTTCTTAGGCTTGACGGAGATTTTGCTAGAATATAGTTGCATAATTCCATCTTTTTTAGAATATGAATTCCAAATATTCGAACGTGCAGAAGTCAGTTCCCACAGGTCAGTATCATAACCGTGTGCCTTTAGTAGATAATTTACATCTTTAGAGTCTTCAATAGACATTTTGATAAGTTTAATGCTGCTTTGTGAACCATCTTTATTGATCTCAATAGACTCTTTAAAGTCTTCTTTAATATTAACCGTCTTGTTTTTATTTTTTTCTTCAGTTCTGAGTCTATTCTTTACCCACAAACGATATTGTTCACCGTCAGAAAACATTCCGTTACCAAAGTTTTCTGCAAGGGAAGACCAGCTATCTACAATATCTCCATTTCTCTTTTTAATCCCAATTTCAAGAAGCTTTTCTGGGGTTGTAGTCATTTATTCACCCCTTATTCTTTAACTAAATGGCTCGGGTTAAAATCTGAAGCAAGGGTGAAAGAAAGTTGCTCACCATCAAATTCTTGAAGTAGAGCCTTTAGGTCATATGTTTGAAATCCATCCTTACTTTCGGCTACAATTTGCATCTTATCCATATCAAACGTACCCGTACGATTAACTGCTTTGCTATCTTTATTCTTTGCCATATTATATTGCCCCCGTATGCATATTATTTAAAACTAAATCAATAGATGAGAGGAGACATTAAATGTCTCCCTATATTATTCTGGTTATATGTATGTATTAATATTATTTTATTATAAAAAGAGACTATGAAATTACTTCTTTACAGCATCTTTTAGGGCTTTTGCGGCCTTGAAAGCTGGCTTCTTGGAGGCTGGAATATATACACTTGCTTGTGCTTTGGCGGTTACTTCATCTACGCCTTGCTCTTTGAGCTCTTTCAATAGTTTAGGATTTACACCGTTACGTTCTTTAGTGTCACGTACCTCGAAGTTGCCAAAACCAAATAGCTGAACTTTTTCACCTTTTGCGAGTGCTTCTGTGATCGCTTGAAGTGTTTCATTAATTGCTTTTTCCGTATCTTTTTTAGTCATTCCTGTATTTTCTGATACCACGTTAACCAAGTCTGCTTTATTCATTTTTAAATCTCCCTTGTAATTGTTTTTTTGTTTTTGGTGAAAGTATGCCAGTTAAAACTTCTGTTACTTGTCATTAAGCTGCAATGAGCATACCTCCCCTAAAACACCCATCTAAAATTACACTCAAATTTAGCAAAACGTTGATACATAAGGCTTTCATTATCGAGAGTAATTTTAGAATTGATTACACGATAAAATTATGTATTTTAATTCTTACTCCTCAAATTTCTAACATTTTCTCTTACTTTGTCCTTTCTCACTTCAACAGAACAGGGGTCGCAATATTTCTTATTGTTCATACTTTTATCTCTTTTATTAGAGAACACGGTGCCACATTTTTCACAAAGCTTTAATCTACTAGATAAGTTGTGTTTCAAGTTCTCTACAATTATGTCACCGAAACTCGACCATAGTGTGGTCTTATAACTACTATTCGAACCCGCATATAGATGTTCGATAATAACATCTGCGATTAAGAATGGATCGCTACATAGCTTCATTAATTCTTGTCTAATATAAACATAGACAGGAAGGTGGTCAGAATTGTTTATGTCGCCATTATTACTTTTTGAGGAAAACTTCCATTTCTCATTATTTAACTCTTCATATTTATCTCTAATTGAATAATACAGCTCGTCTTTATCTCTACTAGCGCACATCAGATTGCTATAATCAAACTCATACATATCAGCGACTGCTTTAAATTTAATACGAACATCAGGAAAAAGGTTTTTAATTCTATTTACTGTTGTGGATTCATTCCAAGGTTCTGTGGTTCGTTTCGGCTTTTTCTTTTTCCTGTCTTGCGGCTTAAGCCTATATTTTTCGTAAGTAAAAAAATGAGGCATTTTCATTTTATTGAAAGGTTTAAACATTGCTTTGATATGCTTTGGTCGGACGGGCTTATAGTTTGTTTTTGCTGCATCAATCTCAAAGTTATTTTCCATTGTTCTAATTTTAACTAAATCAATATCAACTGAGTCACTATTCCATAGCTTAGTAATATCGTTACTTACAATTCCAATATTTCCAGAGAATGCTCTTTTCAAATTCTCTTTAACGCTTTTTCTGTGTATTTTTTCTGCTGGAGCTTTCTTCATATCATAGTAAAGTGGAACAACATCGACCATATTCCTTTCAGCTACAGAAACCAACGTCTCATCATTGCTAACTGTGACTTTATCCCCGTCACAATCAAACATAAGCACTTTACTAATTGGATCATGAATTGAAGTGTGGACGTTTTTAGTAATAAACCATTTTTCTGTGAGTTCGTTTCTTGTATTCATCCTTACTGCGTGTTCTTTATACAGGTGTGGTGAACGCAGGAGGTCAACCTTTACACCTCCCGTTATCGCCTTACATGAAACTTCACCGTTGTGAAGTAAACCTTGAGGATTTTCCTCTCCATTAAACATATGCTCACAAAATGCATACAAATCTGGAGCAATAAAAGTATAGCAGCCATCAACTTTAATCTTACCTGTATACACTTTTCTCATAAGACTAGCCTTGGCTTCTTTTAGTTTAGTTTTTACATGTGGATCTAACAGCAGTTCAGGATATATGAAAAGAGCTTGTTGTAAATTATTCTTATCCTCAAAACGTCCTTTAGATGCCCCCATTAGATTAAGCATTTCTTCGGGGTTGCTAACTGTTTCTTGAATTTCTCCTCTAGTTATTGAAACTAGGTTGTCCAGTTGCTCATCTGAGATGAGGGTCAGAGTTTGCAACATCTGGTAACATAGTCGAGCAGAGCTCAGTTCATCTTCTTCTATATTAGTTAAACTAGCATGACACTTGTATTGCTTGTAAAGTTTTTTGTATTCATCCCAATTCTCATAATATTTCCACATCTTAAACTGGCTTTTGGTGAAAATTACTTCAATTTTTTCTTTAAGTACATCATGTTTTTTGCCATAGATATCTGTAACTGTGGAATTATTCTTATCTATGAATTTGTCGTATGGGAAGGGAACTAGCAATCCCTTGACCCAAGGAAGTCGAACCATGAACGAATTTTTACTTTTCTTTGGCAAAATCATACCGCACCCATCAGTATGATTAATGGGAATATCCATCTTTCTGCGTTTAACGTTATAGGTTACATCGTCAACAAAATCTACCGTTGTATTAATTGAAGTCTCAAAATCTTCAACTACAATCGAACGGTCAATGTTGAAATCCTTCCATTCATCTGTAGCACTTGAACAAAGTGCAAGATAAGCCAAATATTTATTAATGCTTACACCATAAAATCTCTTATTGTCTTTGTTAACATCATAGTGCTTATTTATTTTTTCTTCAGATAAGCCACATGTTAGCGTATCTTTAACATTGTCCCAAGTCGTTTTCTTCATAAATACAGTCTTTTTAGTTCTTATTTGACCTGCTGATGCTGTAAAAGGAACATACTCTTCATCATTTAGAGTAAATCCATTCTCTATGAGGCTATCGAAAATACTATAATAGTGTGTTTCTACAATTATTACATCTTCATATGTATTATTTTCTTCTAGACCCAACGTCCGTGTCAGAGAGGACTCAAACAATGAGACTTTGTTGTTAATGGACAAGCTATGTGGGTTTAGTTTTCGTTTCAAGTGGATGTTTGAGTCAATGATATTTCGAAAACTCTTATCTAGTTCTTTAACTTTTTCATTCTCATTCTTTTGTTTAGCTTTATTGATTTCTTTTCTCAGCAAACTTTCCTTTTGAGTGAAAAAAGCGCTAGTATCGACGCTATATATGTATACTTGCTTATCCAATGCCATTCAAACACCCTTTACTTATAATATTGTCTATGTATTATTTATTCATATTATTTTTGTACCACATTACTTCATTGTCGATGGTGTCCAAATATTCAATGCAATCTTTAGTTCCTTCTTTCATCCATCTTGATACTAGCTTTTCATCATAGTAGTCTACATCATAACCATCATAGTAATGATCCTCCCAAGTATTAATAGAGTGGTTTCCTTTGTTTCTATTGATCATCCAATATTTCCTTTCAGCTTCAGTGAGCTATAGTATGTATTCGGAATGAGCTTCCGTGTTTTCATTATAATTAATAAAATAACACATGTCAATAAATATATTTACATTTTTTGTTTCCTCATATATAATAGGACATAGATGCAGGAGAGGAGAATGAATATGATTAAAAATGCGAGCGTAGTTGAATTACATAGTAGAAGAGTCTACGAGGACATTATGACTTTTATAAAAAAATTTGAGAGCAAACACACTCAAAAAAACTACGAGAGAAGTATCCGTAATTTCTTTTTATGGCTACCTGTAAATAAAGAAATTGAATTTTTAACTGTGGATGATCTAAAGGTAAGAAATGCTGATATGGTTAGATACCAGAACGACCTTAAAGAACACGAGGCAGATTATACGAATATTACGATAAATAATTACATATCACCAATTCAAAGCTTGTATGAGTTTCTAGAGATAAACGAGTATCCTATAAATTCAAAACATACAAAAGTTGATTCACTCTCTGATGATTCAGAGCATGCTGGAGCTCTTTATTTAAATGAGGCAGAAGAAATGGCTGAAATTGTTCTCAAGGATAGAAAACTAGGTCAAGAGAAGTCTGCGTTTCTTAGAATGGCATATACAACAAGCTTCAGGAAGAGTTCACTAAGAGACCTCAAATGGAATGACATAAAGTTAAGTTCGAATGGGAGCTACTACAGAGTAACAATAACTGGTAAAGGAAACATCAAGCACACCGTTCCTATATCCAAAGACCTTTTTAAAGAGTTGGTCAAGATAAAGGAGAGACCATACTATAAGAAATATAACGATGACAGAATCTTTCATTTATCAAACACTACCATTCAAGATATGATGGATCGCCTTAGAGAAGAAATGAAATTCCCAGAAGAACGGAATATTAAATTTCACAGTTTTAGGAATGTTGCTGCTGGATTTGGCACACTTGAAGAAGCAAAGCAACATCTTAACCATTCCAATATCTCAACTACTGAAACTTACTATAGACATATCAATGAAGACCTATCTAATAGCATAAGTCTTAGAATGGAAGAGAAAATTGAAGATGGAGTTTTAGAACAACTAACGAAGGAGGAATTAATTAGGATTATAGTGAATCAGAATTATGGTTCTTTAACCCAGATCAAGAGAGAGGCGTATCAAATTGTAAATGCAAAGGAGAAACAGCAGCTAATTAATGCAGAATAAAAAATTATATCAGGTCTATTGGACATGTTTTGTCTGATGGGCTTTTTTTGTGCTTAAATTTCCAATCGTAATTTACATCAAAAAGTGGCAGGGAGGTAGATTATTAAAAGGGATTGAGAGTGTGAAGGAAGATAAATAAAAATTTGAATCGTTGAAATCCTTATTAAATAAGGGAAAGCTGTATTAGAGGAGAACAAACTATAGAAAATGGATGTGTATTAGAGACAGTAGAATAAGGGAAATGTAGTAGTTTAAATGGGTTTACGATTGAAAAGACGATTGGAAGTAGGGTGAATTGTGATTGATGGGAGAGTGAAGAGATAAAATAACTTGATGACACATTGATAAGTGCTAGCGGATTATTTTCCAGAAATTATTACTTTCTGGGTGTAAATGTACCCCCCACCTATGGCTCTATCAGGTATATAAGATACATTGTATTACTGATAGAAGTATATTAGACAGAGCTGCGACTGATCCATTATGCTGCTCAATTGTCAAGCATATTTTCAAAAAAATATTTAAATTGCTCAAAAAATTTCAAATTTCCTTCTGCACATCTATATACCCCATGGGGGTATCTCAATCAGTGGGTAACAGCATTTGCGTAAATCATGACTTATTATAACTATTGTAATAACTATCTATCGCACTGTCACTCACATTATACTCATCTCACATTCTAACTATTCACTCATCACCTCTTATGCTGCATCTTTCACTCTATCTGTCATCTATACATATCATCCTTACTCATATGATACATTACCTATTAAACACGTCTCACATACTATCACCATTCAATCTTATTCAACTTACAATTTTCACTTTCACAATTTCAAATCCATTTTACCAATCCTACTTTCAATTCCAATTTGTCTCATCACATTATTCATTCCATCTATCCATCTCGTAATCTAATCAATAATAATAAAATAACAAATATTAAAAATAACTTTACATTGACTAAAGTAAGGTGTATAATTGACTTATGGGATTGGAGGTGATAACATGACAAGTAACGAGCATCAACAAATCATCAACTTGATACACTCACTAGCGCACCAAGATAAGTACATGTTAAGACTACATGCAAGACAACGTATGAATGAACGTGGAATGACCGATTCTGATGTAAAAGATATCTTAACCAATGTTAAGCGGATACTAAGAACAGATGATAACAATCCAGACGGTGTTACATCATATAAGATAGAAGGTGGCATACATAACCACAGACTAGCCATCAAGTTTAACCAAGACGAACTAATTATAATCATTACAGTAATGGATAGGCACTAACAGTGCTTATCCTTAACAGGAGGAATAATGTATGAGTAAGCTTACTAAGTGTGTAGAATGTGGCTCAACCAGTCTAACCGATATCAGCTATACAATGGAACACAACGAAGAAGGTAAAGTGTTTGTTATAGAGAATATACCAGCAACACAATGCAATACATGCAATGATTTATACCTATCACCTGAAGCAAACAGATACATTGATAAGCAGCTAAGTATATTCCGCTCAGGTGGGTTCGATAACAGAGCAAAGGAAGTTGCTAAGAGTAAAGGAATCACACAAGAAGAGTTGGGTAATAGGCTTGCAGTAACGAAGCAGCGAGCTAACCAGATTCTCCACGATTATAACTTAGATGTTCAAACGATGATTAAAGTGGCATCAGCAATAAACGAGCCAGTTAAGAATGTTTTTGATTTTAGATCCATACAGGAGAAGGATAATAAATTTTACATTAGTTAAAGTCAAGTTTATGCTTGACTTTTTCTTTTTAATCATATATAATTATAATATAACATTACAACGAAAAGAGGAATATATAATGGTACAATTCACTGTTAGTCCTAGAGGTCGTAAAGATTATAACTTCGATTCAATTGGCTTGAGATATGAATGCGAATATGACTTTTCATATATCGGAAAAATCACTACATTTGATGTTTTTGCAGATAACCGACAAGAAGCAATTAAGAAGTGTGAGACAATCATCGAATTCTCTAAAACAGGTGATTGGAAAGATGAACTTAAACGTCAGATTGCCTATCAACAAATACATAAAGCAGAACAACAACGGGATAAAAATAAATATACAGCAGAACAAATAAATGCATTCATTATAAAAGTAAAAGAAGCAGCAGGATTAGATATTATACCGTCCGACGATAATGTAGATACGCAAAACGAAAATGTAACAGATTCTTACAACGTTGATTCAAATATTAATAACAACTCTATTCGATTGAATTATGTCCTTAATGAATCCGTATTTTCTTCTAAAGAAGAATATATGTTAACACTATCCAAACATAAGAATAAAGAGATTCTACTCGAAGAGATTGTTTCAAATATAAATGATAAAATAATGTACTTTTACAATATGATATATAATCAATTCAATGGACACGAACTCAAGCCAGACGATATTATCTATCGTGATTTAATACATAAGTATATTCAGAACAACTTTGATACTGATCAGCATTGGACTTTTCTATCAATTCTAAAGAATAATGATATCATTTCAACGTGTGCTAGAGGTTATGTATTTAACTATAGAATCGACAATGTGTGCGAAAACAATGCTGAAAATAAAAACGTCGATTCAAACAAAACTTTGTTTAATAGTGAAGTAGAATGTCATCTTTATACCAAAACATACGCCAGTTATAAAGAAGCTTACGAGTACGCTATTCAAAACAAACTGAAACCAACAATGATCCATCCAGAAAGTTCACCCATATCTAATGAGTTACTATTTCAACTTGAAGAAAAATATACACAAACAAAATATGAGATGTCATATGAAGAAATAGAATTGTTTCTTAGTCACTTAAGCGTGTTGCCATTTTCTTTAGATAAGATGAAACGTGTAAGTGATTGTAATTATCTATTGGATAGAAAATGTAAATTGGCAGAAAATAAAAAGAAAAGAGAAGAAGAGTTTACTATTCTAGTTAGTCGATACAATATCATGTTAGAAGAACTATATTCAAATGGGGTTGAAAAGAAAGAAAACGGGATTTTAACTTCATTCTCGTATAACGGACAAAAAATCCATACACGATATAGCGGTGAGAGCTTCTATAAAGAATTTGAAAGACTCGAACGAACACACAGGGATTTCTTTGCTAGATAATTATAATAAAATAACATTGTTAATAGTATAAATATGGTGTATAATTATAATTACCAATTACGCTTTCACTCTAGCAATAGAGTTTTACATAAATGAATTACTTGCAATTAAATTTGAAAGGATGATCGGCATTATAGTTAAGGTAGTAGATTCAATAATGGGCTCGGGCAAAACGACCGCATCCATTGAGTTAATGAACAGGCAAGACGACAACAAGTATATTTACATCACACCTTACCTAGATGAGGTAACTAGAATTAAGCAATCATGTAACGAACGAAAATTCTATGAGCCAAAAGTTTTCTCTTCTGATGGTGAACTATATTTTAAACTGGATTCGCTACACAAGTTACTGTCTGAAGGAAAAAATATAGCAACGACTCACGAACTATTTAAGATGGCTACAGATGTAACTAAAGATTTGATTTACAATGGTGGATACACTTTGATACTAGATGAGGCATTAGAAGTAGTCAAAGAAGTAAATATATCTGCTTCCGACACTAAGATGTTGCTTAAAGAATGGTTAGTTAAGTCTGATAATGGGACTTTGTTATGGGATACAGCAAAAGAGGATAAACAGAATGAAATATATAGTGGTAAGTTTCAAGTAGTTAGAAGATACGCATTAAACAATAACCTAGCTATTCATAATGGAGTTATTTTACTTTGGAGTTTCCCACCCAATGTTTTTGAATTGTTTAAGGATACTTATATTCTTACATACTTGTTTGAATCACAATTACAGAAATATTATTTTGACATTCACAAAATCCAATATGAATATTGGTCAGTGAATAATGACAAAGGAAAATATTTATTTATCAACAAAAGGTCATCATCTATAAAAGATATTAAAAACAATATTAAAAGTAAGATAAACATATATAACGGAAGTTTGAATAAGGTAGGAGAGGGGAAATATTCACTCTCAAAGTCTTGGTACATAAATAAAAAACACCTACATAAACAATTAAAGAATAATACTTTGAATTATTTTAACAATATAATGAATTCCAGATCAGATAAAAATATGTGGACTACATATAAAGATTTCAAAGGAAAGATTTCGGGTGTTGGCTATACGAAAGGATATGTTTCAGTTAATGAACGAAGCACGAACAAATATCAAAATAAAATAGTTCTGGTATACGCTGTTAACAGGTTTCTGAATCCTGTATTAGATGGATACTTTAAAAGTAGAAACATTGAAGTTAATCAAGACATGTATGCTTTATCTGAACTTATACAGTGGATATGGAGAAGCGCAATCAGAAACAATCAACCAATTGATATATACATACCTTCAGAAAGAATGAGAACAATTTTATTGTCTTGGCTTGATGATGAAATAAGTTTATAAGAACAAACCTTATAAACTCTTCAAAAAACCCTTATGAATAAAGGGAAAAATAGGGGTAAGTCTTAAAGGAAAAAGGTTAATAATTAAAAGATAAAATAGTATATATTTATACATAACAAATTTAAATATTTACAATAATAATAGGTGACGAGATCCATTCCGTTTCACTCCATGGCTGTCGTTCACCTTCATCCACAACAAAAACCGTTGTGTATGTCATTTGTTTTAACTTCTTCATTCAAAACCTTTCTTAAACATGTATTAAATCTAGCCATCTAATAAAATAGGTGGCTTATTTGCATATAATAATAAAATAACACTTGTAATTTATATATATGAAGTGTATAATAAGTATATAAGGTAAAGGAAAACGAAACAAGGAGTTGAAACCAAATGAGTCAATCTAAATTGGCAGTATTGAAGTCACAATGGGCACGTAAGCAAGCACTGAAAAGTAAAACAATCGTAGGAGCATTGATCCTTCGTTAATATATAAAACACAAAAATAAAACAATAAATTAAAAGGTGGTAATTAAAATGGTAGACAACATGAATAAAGAAGAATTGGAAATGGCGATTTTGGAGAATGATATTGTTGATGTCATGGATTTACCGGATGACATTAGCGTAGATGAGCTTCGTGCAATTGTGAGAGAGTGGATACTAAATGGAGACGAAACTCATGAGAGCTGTAAATAAAATTATATCAAGAGTCCATGAAAGTGGCCTTTCACATAGATAATACACACATAGGAAGGAGGTAAACACATGATAAAAATCTATTACATACATCCAGTACATAAAACTAATCCATACGCAGCGTTTAAGCAGCCAGAGCAAAGAGTACATACACAAAATCATACTAAACGTTCTTCAGTAGGGTTATCCTTCAGCCAGCATCTTGACCTAGTTGAATCATTGATTGCTAAACAATAATAATAAAATAAATGGAGGTAATATAAATGAAAAAGTTCGCATTGGTTCTTATGGTGTTTGTTTTTTCTCTTGTGTTCTCTAGTACGGTGCTGGCAAGTGGTGTTAAACAGGAGGTTAAACAAGCCACAATGAAGATTGAAAAGGTGTATTACATGAAAGGTAGCGGTTATTATGTCGCTCACACTTCAAAGGATAAGGATGGACATTTCTGGGTGCTACAGGTTACTGATATCGCATTACATAAAGAAGATATAGCATTCACAAAGGCATTGAGTACACAGTATCAGGGCAAAGAGGTCATTGTCACTTACATTGAACCAGTCAACGAAGATGAAGAAGTAGAGATTTGGACAGTTAAACTTAAATAGGGTTGTGAAGGGATTCCATAAGGGATCTCTTTTCTTAAATAATAATAAAATAACACTTTACATTATATAATATTAGTTGTATAATTACATTAACAAGTTAAGCAATACATAAACAACGTATCCGAACGAGAAACATAGTGCTGTAACATACATTCTAATCCTGTGAGGTGACTACAAATGATCAAATTATTCAAAAAGCTAATGGGAAGTAAAAGATGTGCTGACTTCAGCCAAATTGAAAATAAACTTATTCAATCTAATCAGGAAATGCTTCAAATCGCTAAGTCAAGAATGTAGATAATATACTCATTTGATCAAGAAAGGGAGATTGAACATGTTAGGGAGAAAAGTGTTTTATTATGCAGGAACACAGCGAATTGATTCTGTAATCTCAGGAGTTGAGGATGGTCATTACAAACTTTCCAACGGACTCTACTTTCATGGGATAACAAAAGAGCATTCAGATTATGAAGTTGTATTAACAGATTTTGAAGGAAAACCATCTAAGTTGAATTTTGCATAAATGAGTGATTTCATCATCAAAAGGAGGAATGAGACATGTTTAAATTATCAGCAAAACATAGAGAC
Source organism: Paenibacillus sp. CFBP 13594 (assembly GCF_014842675.1). Lineage (NCBI taxonomy): Bacteria > Bacillati > Bacillota > Bacilli > Caryophanales > Paenibacillaceae > Paenibacillus > Paenibacillus sp. CFBP 13594. The sequence continues at coordinate 47,429 of NZ_JACYVQ010000005.1, read as the reverse complement.
ATCGTGAGTCGAATTAAACGCCTTGAGGAAAAATACGGATGCACAATTTATTTTGGGCATCACCCAATAACCGAAAAGATTCATCCCATTAAAGTCAACTCAATAGTAGACGATAAAATTAACGCAACTTTTTTTTCTGAAATTTGTTCTCACAATGTAGCTATGACCTTGGAAAACAAAAACATTATAGTCTCAGCAGAAATGGAACTAATAGGATTCGAAGCAATGAAACTAAATCCCGATTTATCATGATAAAATTCTTGCTTTATCAAGACATAAGAGGAGAGAGGTTATTTGAGAAAAGTACTTGAATATACCCACGCGACTTATCATTATAATTCCAGAGAAGAAAGAGAAAATCATGTTGCAACTATGGAAGCCGATGGATGGGAATGCAGTGGGCAAATTAAAGAAACTGTATCGTTACATAGTGGTGAATATGTTTACTGTGGAAAATTTGTGAAGTATGTATCTCTGTAAGAATATAAATACATAGGAGTGATCAAATTGAAATACACATTTGAAAATTGGATTCAAACAGAACATTGGCAAGGTGCATTAATTACATCGCCAACGGGATTAGAGTACCTAACTAACGGAGTTTCCAAATGGGAACCGAATGAAAGAAGAAAATATCAGGTTGTTGATAGTATCAACAATGAGGTTGAATTTAAAAATCGATGGAACATGTACTCACCTTACGACCAAATTGAAGGAGTGAGATAAAATGAAGGATGAATTGATTATTACTTTGAAATCAACTAATAGCGCTACAGAAATTATAGACTTTGTAGCAGCAGTGAACAAAACAAACAACCTATCCGCGTTGATGTTGCCAAGATCAGAAAATAGCAATCAAATAGAAATTGAGATTTATAAGATCAATTCTTAACCGACTTCATATAATTAATTTAATTGAGGGGCAATAGGAGGCGTTTGCATGACGGTTGAAGAAAACCATGACTTAGCTAAGGACGGTATATTTTATTGCAAAGACAAGTTTAAAGATTATGTTTATTGCGAAATTTAATTAGAAGTTAAAAAAATTGAAGGAGTGAAATAATTTGAATGATATTCAAATGCTTAACCTTTTAGAAGGTTTGGGATACAGCAATATTGATAGTAAAAATACACTATGGGATCTGGCACATGAGAATGGCTATACGTGGGGAGAAGTAGAACAAGAATGGATTGTTAATGAGGCTATGACTTTCAATTAAACTGTGGAAAGGGAGATAAATTTGGATGAGGATTTGGTTGTAATATATCTTGATAGACTAAGAGAAAGCACAGGTCTCAATCCAGATAGAGGGTTTGAATGGAACGAATCTGAATTTGTGAACCTGCGAGATATTACTGATGGACTTAGAAACGGTCTGATACCCGAAGAAGAGCCTTACGGTGATGAATACAGATATGAAGTGAAATCATATAAAGATAAAGAATGGCATGTCAGAAGAGTAATTTACTATGTAAAGAATCCTCACGAAATTACAGGAATTCAGATTGATAATCAAACAATGAGAAATTACATTTTACCATCAGCCAAAGTAATTGATGGTAATCACAGACTGCTGGCGGCGCTCTGGTTGGGTTTAGAGACAGTCAAAGTTTTCTATGGAGGAAGGCAAGATGTGTTAGATTATCTTTGTGGAACGGTAGATGATGCGCCAGAAGATGTTTGCTAATCTAAGTAATCTAAAACGAAATTGATATATAGTAAATTCTTAGAAGGAATACATTTGAATAGTGCATAAATATTTAATATAAAAAGTAAATCACTCGTGATTGATGATATTTTTATCCAAAGTTATGCATAATTATAAACAGGAGGTGTAATCAATGGACAAAACTGACTTTAAGAATCTAATGAAGGAAGTGTTGAAGGAAGAAATGGTTGTTCGTGTTTCTGATGCAAGTGATATGTACACCGATGGTAGAAAATTGATAAAGGTATCTATAGAATTTGATGGTGTAGAAATTGATTCGGATGTTATTGATCTTTAATCCAAATGAAATGCTTATTTTATATTTATTATAATAAAATAACACTTGATTATAGAAATGAAAATATGTATAATTAAATTATAAAATAAAAGGAAAGAGGAAAAATAATGAGCTATAACATAAAGCAAATTGGAAATAGGGTAGGTGAAACGAACGAAATTATTAGACTAACAAGCGAATTTACTAAAATCAATATTGAAACAGACACTAATCAGACTTTTGCCATCTTGGTAGCTATGACAGGTGAGAGTCATAGAAATAGAATCAGACATAGATTGATTATTCCCAATGTAAAGACACATGTCGAGGCAATTGAAAAAGCAAAAGAAAAGTATAAGTTGCAGGGCGAATGGTGTACACAAATCGGAGTTACACTTTTTCAAACAAACACCAATGTTGACACACCGTTTGACTGGGAAGACTGTGAACAGCAGTTTCACAAAGGATAAAAATTACATTCGAAAGGGTGATCAATATGAATGAGGTAACAACTGTATAAAGTGTACATAAGTCATTTGGTGAAGCAAGTGGTGAGATTCATAGACTGAGTGGCTACTTCATGATTCCCAATATTAGATACACGTTGCGTGAAAATTCAAGCGTAAAATATGAGTTAGTCAAAATTGGAACTAAATAGAAAGGATGGATTTGTTTGTCTAAATGGATTGAATTGAGTGAAAATGTTGCTGTAGAAGTTCACGAAAGAGAAGGTAATCTTTTCGATGCCTGTGTCGTAACAAAGTGGTATAAATCCGATCCATGGTCTATCGAAGAAGACTATGTTAAGGCCGCTAACGGTTTATCAAGCATGCAAGTTTATGGATACATAGAGTATGAAGTAAAACCAGCATACATTTATTGAAGATAAAGGTGGAATTTAATTGACTGAATTTCAAATGAATAAAATGTCTAGTGAGATTGGCAATCAGATATATAAGGAAGCTGATGGAACTACAAATTCTGCAATTAACTTTGGAGTCGCAATGGTTATAGCATCAGTTTTTGATTGGTGCGATGAGGTTGAAGTTCTTAATATTAGTCCAAGTCCAACAGATATTAAGAAAGCAATGAATGATTGGATACATAGCGAAGATGAAATCAAAGAGATGTTTTATAGAATGTATACTAAATAATTCTCACCTGAATATTATGAAAGGAGGTGAGGGTTTTTGGATTGGAAACTATTTAATGAAAATGATGAATTTTTACAAGAAGTGAATTGTCAGTACGACAGCTTGGATCTAGCAACAATGGAACATGATGCAGAAAGAGTAGAAGTAGACTTTAAGAATAAAACAGCAAGAATTATTAAAAGAATAGAGGAGTGATTAGAATAGAAGAATTCGAAAGACTGGTTTCAATGTCAACTGAGGATTTGAGAAGAATGTATCTAGACACACAAGACACAAGAGACTGGGCTGTGGCATGGTCTGGGGGAAAAGACTCTACATGTGTATTAAGTATGGTAACGAAAATGCTTGAACAGCTAGAACCAGAACAAAGAATTAGGATGGTTCACGCTGTTATGTCTGATACAGTTGTAGAAAATCCAAACTTAGAAACATATATGCATGGACAAGTAGAACAATTAGAAAAATACATAGCTAAAAAGGATCTACCTATATCAGTTACACTAGTTACAAGAGAATTAGAACAATCATACTTTTACTTAATTTTGGGTAGAGGATATTTTTTACCTCAGAATAATGGTGCGGGTAGATGGTGTACAGATCGACTTAAGCTTCGACCTCAAAATAAGAAATTAAAAGAGATTAATCCTTCATATATATTGATTGGCACAAGGTCGAGCGAAAGTGAAAAACGCAGACAGTCAATTGAAAAATGGACAGGTAAAAATGATTTGAGTTACAAGATTGGTGACCATGCTAACCTTACTCAAAGTAAAACGTTTATGCCCATTGTTGACTTCACTATTGAAGATGTATGGAATTACTTAGCTAAAGAGCGTTTACCATGGGGCTCCTCTCATGCTGTAAGAACACTTTATAGAGAGGCTACTGGTGAGTGTGGCTTCACTAATCCTAAAGCTACAGAGAAGAAGGCAGCTAAGTCTGAGAGCTGTGGGGCACGATTTGGGTGCTGGACGTGTCCAGTTGTTCTCAATGATCGCTCAACAGAAGTGATGTCAGATACTCATCCATGGATGAAGCCACTGTCTGAATGGCGTATGTTGCAGCTTAAAGTGTTTGGGGACTATATACCAGTAAAACCATTGGGACAGAAAAGAAAAGACCGATCAGAGGTTTTGAGACAATGGAGAGAGATAAATAAAGAGATAAAGAAAGTAAGTAAATCTGGTCATAAACGCAACGGCAAACCAATGGTTGATAGAACTACAGGAGAAATTCGTGTAGATCAGGGAACAGTTACTATTGAAGCAAGAGAGTACTTGTTTGAGGAATTAATTAAGACAGAGAGTGAAGTAAATAGAATTAGAGATGGTATGGGATTGTTCCCTTTGAAGTTAATTAGTGATGAAGAAATACATATGATTAAAGAAATGTGGGAAACAGATCGAAAAGATTATCCACATCTAGTAACGAATGTGAACGGTTTAAGTATAAATTATCTTAAAGAACTAATTGAGCGTGGAGAAAATATTCAAATACATAATCTTGAAACAGTCTGAGTTTAGACTGCTTTTTCTAATAAAACCAGTCTTTTATCTTAAAACTAGAGTCCGTATCGGGCTCTTTTTTGTTCTCAAAACACTCAAAGGATGATACACTCTGTATACAAAGTGAAAAGGGGGATACAGCTTGCCAACACCGACTCAGAAGAAGTTTCAGAGATCAATGAGCAAGATAGAGAGACAATCATCAAAGAGGGGATCAGACAAGGTTTACAGCTACATCCAAGATAAATACATAAGTGATTATTACGACAGAGAACCAAAGGCTAGAAGGCGCATCAAGAAACTTCAAACGTTCAAATACATGACAATTGCTACAATAGCAGTCTTCTTCTTTATCTGCTTTGTGTTTGCACCATTCAATCGCTTTGCAGCTATACCGTTTACGATTATGGTGAGTTCAGTTCCATTGATACTGTTCGGCATTATTCATCCTGCATTAGCCTTTATGGATGGCAAATCAAGGTTTACGGTTATATGGCTGTATGTCCTTGTTTTTATCGTCTCATTCATTGTGACAGGATTATCTTTAGGGGTTGAGATCCCAACAGCAGAGACGGTTAACTAGCAGCCTTAAAGGGCTGTTTTGTTTTAGGTAAAACAAGACTTTTATCATCAATAACGATAAAATAATACTTGTATATGTATATTTATTGTTGTATAATTATATTCAGATAGAAAAGATAATACATAAAGAGGTGTCAGAATTGAGTGCAAGAGATCAATTAAAAAGTCTTAAAGAAGACTATTTAATGAATGAAAATTTGAACTGGGAAGAAAGAATGAACATCAAGAATCGGATTATTGTAATTGAAGACAGATTGGGTATTCCATTGAACTTTAGGTTCATGAGATAATAATTTATGGAGGCGATAACGATGATCAATAAAAATGTGAAAATTTCAAAATGTTACTGTGGACAAAAACGATTTATACAAGGTGATGAATATAAAAGTGTAGAAATGGACAACAAAGAGTATGATTTTCACAATGACCGTTGTATGAGTAAATTCATGAACGACTTCAATATCAATGAAATGTCCTTGATAAATACTAGATTTGAATGAAATTTTAATTTGATCAAAAAGGAGAAATAAAATGTGCTTTATACTTTATAAGAAACCTCAAGAAGAGCATTGGCAATTGTACAGCCAAGAAGGAAAATCAAGAGAACAGGCATTAGTTATCGTTTCAGGACTAAAAAGTATTGAGTATGAAGCTAAACTGTTGACAGAGGATAAAACTGACCATATAAATGAAGCGGAAGAAGCAATAAGAAAGTTTAAATTGCAAACTGAATTAAATAAGATCGAACAAATTTTGAGAAATATTAACTGAAACTTTAAGTCAAATGTTACTTTTACATAGAGGAGTGAAACTATGGAAGAATATAAGTATAGACTGATTGATGCTAAAATTGGTGGTTTCGCGACGATTTTGTTCAATAATAAAGAAGAAATGACTTTTGGGCCTTTAGCTAAGATTGAACTGGTAACACTCAGGCAGAGTTTTGGGGCAGCAATAGGCTACGCGCGCGGAAGTTTTTTGAGATTAACTAGCACTGAAAACAAAACGGCACAAAACGAATATAATCTGACTGAGGTTAAATCATTGTTAGATGAATTAGGGGTTGAATATTTTGAGGTAGATGAGCCAACATCTCGATAACTGTTAAGGAGTCTGCCAATATGCAGCTCCTTTTTCATTTCTTTTTTATTATTAGATATAGCGATAGTATTAGCAACGTTAAAGCACATGTTATAACAGCGTAGACATATCCAATTTTAGAAGTCTTAACATACAGATAGTAACCAACAAGGGCCAAAAGATTACCCGACAACCATACCAATGTGTGCTTATTCATTTTCTTCGATCATAGACATAATTTCATTTACATCAATATCTAGTTCAATACAAATCTTTTCAATATTTTCAAATGATATGTATACTGCCTCACCATTAATAATTTTACTTATAGTTACATGACGAACTCCTGTACGTCTCGATAACTCTCTTTGTGATATATCCTTGCTATCAAGTAGATTTCCTAAGTGTATCTTTAATCTACGAGAAACCATAGAGAATCCCCCTTTATACAAATTCAGTTGACAACAGACAGTATATGGTTTAAATTTAGAAGAGTGTTACCGTTCAGGTAACAAAAAGAAGACATAACAAAAGCACCCTCTGTGGTGAGAGTGCTTAAAAGTCAGATAGATGTTTTATTTAAAGCTCACATATCTAGGTGAGTCTATTTGCAGTTGTAGTAGATATTTAGAGACTGAACATAGTAATTCTATTGCAACTGAGACAATTTATCAAGAGCTACAAGAAACCTCATATAACAACTAAAAATAAGTAATTTGATTAAAATAAATAATAAAATAACACTATACGTACATTTGTAAAAGGTTTATAATTATGGTATCAGTTAAGCAACGATGTACAACAAACAGTAACAACGTACTGTAACGATACATAAGACTATTTGAAACAACGATTTCATTTAGAAAAGGAGGATTGAATTTGGTTTTTAAACTCATAGAAGAGTTGGACACCGACACCGAAATTGATTGGTGGAATAGCAATAGGGAAAGAGTGAATGCAGTCATTAGAGTATTTAATGATTGGCAGACAGTTCATAGGTTCGATGAATGGGAAGGTGGAGTAGTAATTGCCAAAGCTGAAGCCTGTGAACGCTATGGAGAGAGATATGATTTCTCTGGCTGGTTATATGAAATCCTTGGTGACATTAAAGATTTTGTAAAAAGTAGTATAGATGATTCTGAGTAAAAACAGTATTTCATAAGGAGATGAACAAGATGAGTATTGGGCTGGAGTACATCACCAAGATATTTGGTGGAAGCTATACAGATGTAGCCAAAAGATTAGATATTACACCACAAACCGTGAGCGATTGGATTAGAGGGAAGAGGAATATCTCATCTTCTAAAATCGATGAACTCGCTGCCCTGTTTAAACTGGATAAACACTTATTCCAAAAAGAGCTAACTGAAGTTGAGAAAATAGAAATAGAACTTGATTATCTTAACAGGCTTTCGAAAAGAGATGTCATGCTAGTTCCTGAAAGCAATGACACATATAATCCGCACAGTGACATGATCGAGTCTAAATTGAGGGAATTGGAAAACAACAAATTATTATTACGAGTGAAGCGTTTATTGTATTCAAATTCTAGCAATATATTCAACTCAATTGATGATTTAATTACTAGCATTGAAAAAAAATGAAAGCATATAGAACAGGATTACACTGGGGAGTTGAACAAGTTGAATATTGGATTAGAGCTGATCTGCAAATATAGAGACATTGAATATAAAAAGCTTGCAGAACAATTAGGAATTTCATCACCAACCATAATGGGATGGTTGAGCAAGAAAAGACCAATTCCTAAACCTAGACTCAAACAACTATCTGAAATTTTAAATGAAGACGAGAGTTTTATAACAAAAGACATAAGTATTGAAGACAAGATTTCATTTTTAGAATTAGAAGCGAATAAGTTGAGAAAAGAACACAGTATAGATATCTAAGAAGAATGGAAACTATTTAAAAGCAGGATTTTACATAGAAGTGAGGGATGGAAATGGAATCGATTACTAATTGGAATGAGCTTACAGAACATCTAAAACAAATAGAAATGGCACAAGAGAGAACCTTGATTGACGACATGAAACTGCAAAAGCATATCAAAGCTCTTGCTAGAAAAGAAGGAGTCATTCGATGGAATAAAGACAAGAACGATACCGTTGAGAGTTTATCTGAAACGCCGTATGGAATAGGTTACAGGTATTATAGAGATCTGTTAAATGAAGTTTCTTACATATTCGCAAAAAAGAAATATATTATTTATTTCAGTTGAAACAGTTATTTTACATAAACAAAAAATGGAGGTAATAAGATGAGGGATTCAATATTTGACTATCTGAATCAGAATGAGCTTGATCTATTGGTTAGATCCGAAACAATAGTGAGCTTAGTTCATGAAGTGGCAGAACTAAGAGCAGAGAATGAATTGTTACGTAAAAATGAACAACTGGAGTGGGAGAGACAACAGGATCGTTTAAATGAACAAAATAAAGAGATTGGTAACATATTGGTTACTATGATGGACAATATTACATATAAAATTTGATTCCATACAGAAAAGAGAGGCATATGAATATGAGCAATAAACCAATACGCCCAACCAAAGCAATATTCACTAATGAAATGGACTACAAGGACTTTATAGAGTACGCAGTGAATTCAAGCAAAACTAAGAGTGTAGGTATGGATAAGATGCGAGAAATGATGAAGGAATTTAAGAAAGCAAATGAAAGTTGAATTTTAATTAGATACATAAGGAGAGTTTACAATGATAACAACAGAACAATTTTACGAGATAGCCGATAAAGCAAAGAGGTATGACGATCTATTGAAGTTCTCAGGTAAGAATCCAGAACTTTGCTGCTCATTTTGTGGCAAGGCTCAGTCAGAGGTCGCAGGGATTGTTGCTGGCCCAAATGTGTATATTTGTGACGAATGTGTTGATCTATGTAATGAAATTTTAGGAGAAGGTGAAGAAGATGGGACTACTGAAACAACTGATGGAAATGAGTCGAGAAGATCTGCTGGAGCTTCTAAATAGCAATATGAAGGACGACAAGCAAGATCATGATGTTGCTGTTAAATTAGGTTCTATGGGAGTATCATATGATTATTTAAGCCAGTATCTTAAAACAGCTAATATAATTAGAGAGTCAATGAAAGTCTGATTTGATAAAGAATTAGGGGAGGTGTTATGAATATGAAAGAAATCAAAGCGAAACCGATTCGTCCAACCCAAGTTACAGTTAGTAGCGAGGAAGAGTATAGAGCATTCGTTGATTTTGCTCATGGTGTGAATCAACCTTACGACCCGATCATTGAAAAGGTTAGGGAGCGACTTAAGAATCATGTTCGTATTCCTAAGGTAGGTAGTATTGAGGCTAAACTGATGCAACAACAGGTACTGGGCTATCCTAATTTTAAGAAAGCCATTGCTAAAGAACTGGTCGATACATACAATATCACTCCTGACTTAGCCACCGAATATGCCTTCAGTGATGAAATTAACGATCAAATTATGGATGATATAGCGTGGTCACAACACATGGGGCCTGAATACTGGGCTGACAGTGCTATGGATGAATTTGTGAGGAGGAAATAGCATGCTTTTGAGTTGGTTAAATGAACATTGTGGATGTGACATGGATAAAGTAATGCGTGGTGATGAAGAAGAGATTGAGAAGATGAAGAAACATCTAGAACTGGAAACAGAACGAATTAGGAATCAATACGAAGATGAAGAGTAGAATTAGAAAATCATTTAGTAAACTGACTCGATCCAAGTTAGCAAATCCATACTCACACACTCCAATGACTAAACGTTTAGCAAAAAGAAACTCAATCGACTTGCGTAACAATCATGTTACCATTGATTTAAACGATGATTTTGTAAAGGCGATTCCTATCGACACGTCTAAAACTCATACGCATATAAGCTGTGAAGATACTGAACACATTCCCTAGGAGGTATTGAATGAATGACTTTAAAGAGACGATTGAACAGTTTGAAACTAAAAAGGAGCAGTATTACAAGAAAGAGAACGCAAATGAAGCAATAAAACAATCGCTTGTTAACGCTCTAATTAAATTCACAGACAATAAACTCACACTAGACAAAGCGATTGAAGTGGCAGATGTGATTATTTCTAAAGTTGATTTCTCTGATCCTGTTCTGAGTCACAAAGGTATTAATTGGTTTGTAAAAGATTTTCTTAAAAATTTCCGAATAGTGCATGAGGTCAAAATGAAAACTCAAATGGCTTCAACTCCAACACTTGAAGGTGAAGACGCTAAGCGTTTACTAGACTCGCTTCAGATTAAACCAACTGAACGATCAAAAGAGAATGCAATGAGGTTGAAAGAGTACTTTGAAGGAATTGAAAAGAAGCCCACATATAGACTTGAACAATCCTTGATTGAAATGAATGATATAAGAACTGGTAGGAGTAAGGGTAAGTCTTGGGAACATCTAAAGAAGGAACTTAATACATTAGTCGCAAAGGAGAGAAGTCAAAACAATGTTTAAGAGTGCAGAAATTACGCTAAACACACCCGGAAAGGTAGAACTATTCGATAAACTCTTACATAATAAAGGAAAAGTAAATGAAGAATTGATTCAAAAAATCCAAAATACGCCTACTATTCCACGTAGAAAGAAATTAAATGACTAAATCTTCTCTGCACGTTGATGTGGTTGCCTGTTATCTGCTTCATTTAAAGCCTGATATTTCACCAATCAAATTACATAAGAGTTTATACTTTCTGTTTGCTTATTATGGAGCCACAAAAAATCACTGGCTGTTCAATGCAAAGTTTGAAGCATGGAAATTTGGGTCGGTTATTCGTGAAGTATACGAAAATCAGAATAGTAATTATTATAATAGTTTTATGATTAAGGATGCTGTTTTGTCGATCAACAATAAACGAGAAATCAAATTGTTTATTGAAGATTTATTCACTCAAATTGATTCAGTAAGCGACTTTACCCTTGTTGAAAGAAATCATCAAGATGAGGTATGGAAGAATGCTTATAGGGAAAGACCAACAACAGAAATTGATAAAGATGAACTGATTCTTGAGTATGAAGCGAAGTACCTATAAAGACAGTAAAAGATTAATTTTACCCAGTTAATTAATCGATGATACAATGAGAGGTATATATCATCTTAGAATTGACTGGACGGTGGACATCATGGATAAGGCTCTGGTTAAATGTTCAAAGGGCTCTTGCAACAATTATAGGAGCATTGATACAGATTCAAGCTTGTGTTTAGTATGTGAAGAGCGTAGGTTGATCGCTTCAGAGAAAAAGACATCTAAAAAAACTAAAACCAAAAAAGATATAACAGAAAAAAAGATGTCTTTATTCAAGACTAAAGATGAGATGAACGAGTATGATTACAGTGTTTGTATTTTGAAAAGCTGCTCAAAAAGAGTCTTTATGAGAGACAGATGTAAGGAACATTATATAGATTTCATAAAAAAGAGTATTAAAATGCAAGGATAATTTTATTATTAATAATCACGTGAGGCATGAATCCATAAGGGCTCTGCCTTTTTTGTATTTTAGATTTTTATTATATTTTATTTGGTAAATTAAAGGTAAATACATGATTCCTTTACATAGAACTCATCTACATGTTGTGTTAAAATGAATGAGTGTTATCAATATAGAGTGTTGGGAGGTGAAAAAGATGCGGAATTTTTATGGTGGTACAGGAGGCTTATTCTTGGTTTATCCATTCATCTGTCTCGTGCTTTACATATTGTTCTCTATCACTCCAAGTACAACGGAGTTTATGGGACAAGAAGTAAGTAACGGCTTTGCTCATTGGTTAGCTAATACGGCATATAATAACTTAGTTAATGCGAAGGCAGTTGTTGTCTGCCTACTAGCTTCAGCAGCGTTGTTTACAGCAATGAAAAAAAGCAAATAGATTTAGACGATAATCGGAGATGCCTTAAAGCATCTCTTTTTTATAATTTTAAATTATAAAATAACACTATACAAATTGATAAGAAACGGATATAATAAGATTATCAAATAGAAGAGGTGATCACGATGTATCAAGTGGTTGTCGTTGAGAAAATTTTTGGTAAGATTGAAGTGAATACATATGGATTTCCCACAGAAGAATTGAGAGACTTATTTAAAGAGTGATGTGAAGATGATGATGTAATTATCATCACACATGAAGAAGTTGCAGTTTAAGTGAAACTATAATTTTATAGAGAAAGAGGAGAAGTCGGTGAACATTGAATCAGCTATGGAAAAGTTAGAATTGTTGGTTTTAAGTGATAAGAATGAAGAATTAGAAAGTGTATATCTTGCTCTACTATCAGGAATAGACAAGTTGAAAAGTGAACTTGAAATAGAGGCAAATAAAAGAAAAGAAATTGAAGATGAGCTAGAAGAAAAGAAAACGTTTATTTGGAATAATCCTTCGTTGAGAATACAAGTTGCTCAGGACATTTTTAAAGTGGCCTCGCAGTGAAATGAATAGATAGGAAAGGGGGGAATCCTTGTGAACAAAGATGATTTGATTGAGCAATTACGAGAAGACTTCCCTAGCAGACGGTATTTTGACTGTATGGGATGCGACAATTCGTTCTCAACAGATGACAACAAACTGCATTGCATGATTAAAGACAGAATTGTTGAAGAAGATGAACTTTGCGAACAGTTTGGCTAAGGAGATGAAGAGGGTGAGAGAACACATCGAAGAGCTCATTATATTGATCAGATCCAAAAAGAATGAAGCAACAAACTCTATTGAGAGAACTAATAATCCAGAATTGAAACTAATGTATCAAGGCAAAGAAGCTGCACTAGGAGAAGTTCATTCGCTTTTAATTGAAAAGTTAATGGAATTATCAAAGTAAAATGATCCTTTTAAAAAGACAGGAGTTGAAAAATTGATAACAGTATTGGTGGATAGATTGTTAAAGAGCGCTCAACTTGACCTTACCCATGGAATTGAGTGGACTATCAATAGTCCAATTAACATAAACAGAGTGGGCGTTGCAATTAGAAACGGAATAGATGAGACAAATGAAGGTTTCGGTGATGGTTGGAGTTATCGCGTAGACATGAATAAAGAGGATGACTATCATCTGGCTAGAATAGTTTATTTTATAAATCATCCAGAAGAGATTAAAGGTGTCGAGGTAGACAATGTAATTGTAGCAGACAGATATCATTGTTCTGTAATGCCCAATGCAAAAATTACAGACGGACATCATAGGCTAATGGCTGCAAAGCATTTAGATTTAGAAAAAATAGACATTCGATATGGTGGAAGATCAGATATTTTGGATTATTTGACAGGAGATAGCGATTCTGAGCCAACTAACATGTTGGCATAAAATGAATATTTTATTCAAATATAAGGAGGACTGACAAATGTCAGAAAATCAAACCAAAGAAGTTTCTTTAGAGCAGAAGTGCAAAAACTTGGAGTATCAGAATGAAATCATCTTAAAAGTGTTACAGGAGACCAATGAATCATTGACCATTCTATATAAAAATTTGAATAGTACCAATGAGTATACAGTTTGTAGACAAGTCAACTCATTGAACACTCAATTGGTTGATATAACATCGAAAATAATTCAAAGCGACCACCATGATAATCAACTATTAATTAAGCAAGCTTTCTTAACGGGGCAGATACAAGCTTTAAATCAATACTCAAATTCAATATCTGAGACAGCAAATAAATTAAATTCTTTAATTAGTAGTACAAGGATTCCAATCTAAAAGAAAAGATTATTTCATCAAAATAAAAAAGAATGTGGGGAAATACATAAATGGGAATGTATACAGGGTTACGATGTAAAGTTATTATTAAGCCAGAATTTCGTCAAGAGTTCGAGTATTTGAATAATGAAGTTCAATATGAGTGGACAGAGTCAAACATTGAGTTCCTAAAAGAGTATGGAGAGTATTCAAGGGCAACTTTCATCCCAAGAGGTGGACTTTCATACATGCCTGACTGCTGGGAAGATGTACCGAAAAAAAGAAAACGGAGATCGTGATTGGCTAAATTCTGTTCCAACAGATGGTTTCCATAGAGATTTCAATAAGGAAACGGGACTGTGGACGTTTCAATGTAGTCTGAAGAATTATGAAAGTACAATTGAATATTTTTTAGAGAATGTGTTATCAAAAGTGGTCGAAACTATCATTCACTTGGAATATTATTATGAAGAATGGGATCAGAGTATCATGTTTGAATTTATCGAAGGGCAGATCTCAAAGAGCACCAAAGAAGGAATCAAATACAATGCTTATCTATAATAAATAGAAAATAAAAGGAGATAAATAAACTATGGGATTAACAGTATCACATGGAGCTTTTGATGGTGCTTATTCTGCTTTTAATAGATTCAGACAGTTTGTAATGAAATCAATTGGAGGTAGCTATCCACCACATAAGGATATAAATCTTAGTGAGACACATTGGTACTTTGGTGATGGATATAGTACTGAGACTCATCCGGGGTTAACAGAGTTCTTCAGACATAGTGATTGTGATGGATATATTGAGCCCGAAATGTGCGGTACGATTGCGAAAGAGTTACAAGTCATTCTTCCTTTGGTTATTAAGCTTGAAAAAACAGAGGGAACTGGTGGAGGACATATTGCAGCTCAAGGTGGATTTGTACAAGTTTTAAAATATTTTATCGAAGGCAGTGAAGAAGCCCATAAAAGAAATGAAAGAATGGAGTTCAGATAAAAGGATTCTTTCACTAAAACTGATGAGGAGTTGACTTACATTGGAATATAATTGTCGCATTCTTTGCACTATGTCTGTAATCGGGGAGGTTGATGGTGAGAAGTACTCCGTCAATGAAGACGATGTTTTACATGTGCAGTCCCAATCAATTGATAAACTGAAATGGTTTGTTTTTATTCCAACCATAAATAAATATGACTGGATTGAGAAATATCACTTCGATTTCTTAATTGATAATAAGGTTACATATCCTAAATACTTTGGTGAATTTCAACTTCCTGTAATTAGTGATAACAGTCACTCATATACATGCATTCAGCCAAGCGGTTATGTTACATGGATATCTAAATCAGATGCAACGACCGTACAAAAGTATACGGAAACTCAAAAAATTAATTGCGATGAAATACGATTTAGATAGGAGCATCCATGGACTATATAAAACTATTATCCGAAAAGTACAATCTCGTTCAAAGTTGGTCTGAGAATGGTGTCACAGTACTCAAAGGTGTTGATTTATTTATTCAACTTATTGAGCCACATCACGGTACAGGCTTTCAATATTGTATGAAAGCTGAATTTCCAGAGACATTTGATAGATGGAGTGTGGCTCTGTTCGAGGAAGAGTTCGTGAACGACGGGGGATTTTTGCAAGCAATAGAGGCGCTTACTGCATTTAAAATTGATAAAATAAATATTATTAATGAAGTTATATCGAAAGATATGAGATTGAAGTAAAAGAAGTATTTCTTAAGGAGTGATTAGAATGTCCGCTGTTGCTAAGTTAGATGTTGCAATAGATGAGCTAGTATTCGCTTTGAAATCTGAAGAAAACAGAGAGAATAGGGAACACTATATTAATAATGCGATTATGTTTATTGAAGAGGTTAAGGAATTGTTAAATATTAATCAATAGATTAAGAAACTAAAAGGGAGTTGTTTGCAATATTTGAAGAGAAGAGCTGCCCTGATTGTGAGGATGGAAATATAAAACTTATAATAGTACGCTCCCCTATCGGTTCAGAAAAATATTTGGCATGGGACTGCGAAGACTGTGGATATCAAGAGATTGTAAACATGATTACAACTAGGTAAAATAAGTCTTTATAATCATTAAAAATAATAAAATAACAAAAAAAGGAGATATAAAATAAATGAACACATACAACATCATTATCAATAACGAGGTTATCGAAGCGGTTGAGGAACAAGGGCGTTGTAAGGAAACTATTGCCTATGTACTCATGGATAGAGTCTATGCACTTACAAGTCAATTTAAACAGGTTGTTGATGTGCGTATTGCACAAACAGGGGAGGCGTATTATTACAATGTATAGACGTGGCAAACGACTCTTAGATGGAACCATGTGGGTACAAGATCATGATGGCATGTGGATAAGTTTAAAAGTGGCTGCTGAACGATACAACATAGATCACAACAATACATATTCAAAGACGAGAGAATAATTCCTCGTCTTTTTATTATGATAAAATAACATTGTAATTTTATACTGGATATGATATGATTATATCAGTTAAAAGAGTAACGCTGTAATGTAATGAGAAACAGACAACATAGTAAACTTCACGTTGCTCCTATATAATTAGGGTAGAAATATAGCGGCAACATACATATGATTGTGAAAGGTTTATTTCATAAGGAACCGAGGTGAGTAAATGGACTATTTATTCATTAGTCTATGTGTAATGGGTTTAGTAGTGTTTGGATTCAATTTTATCTCCTTTTTCATTAGTTTCTTTGGTAGATTCTATAGTTACATGGCAAAGGACGTAATTCTTTGCGGTGTAGGATTTATTTTATTGAGTGTCGGCTTAATGGGCCTGTAAACAAAGCGATAAATATTTTTGAATCAAACTAATTGGAGGAAATTAGAATGCTCATGTTGACTGGTGCGTGGACTTTAGTTGCAATTGTTATTGCATTGATTGGAATGATTATTTCGCTAAAAAAGAAGAAGTACTTTGGTGTTGGAGGATACGCTCTATGTATCACTGTTCTTGCATATATTCTGCTTTCATCTCCAGAACCTTTTAGTATCTATTGATTTAAAATCATTGGAAATGAGTTGTAAACAGTGTATGTTCTAATATTTACCCTTGTAATAGTCGTAATTGCAATTCTAGTTATCACTCCGATGTTTATCTTGAAAGAACATTTAATTATGAAGTACAGAAAAAAAGGTAAATGAAGCTATTGACGATTACATAAAGAAGAATACCAGCAAGTGAAATAACTATTTCATGAGGAGATGAAGACATGAGTTTTAAAAAAGTTAGAACATTTATTACTAATGGAACGGGGAAATGGGTTGAGTTCCCATTAACCGATGAAGATAAGGTTGAAATAAAAATTCCTTCAAAGATGATTATGAATCATTGCGTGTAAGTCCAACTTTAACCTATTTTCTCGACGATGGATTTAAGAGAAGTATAGAGGTTAATGTCAGAGAGTTTACTTTGGATCAGTTAGACGAATTAGCAATAGCCATTAAGTATTATACCGAAAAAAAGAGAAAGAACTTTTACATCAAAAAGCTAGAACAATCCGGGGATTTAACAATTGGTAAGTTTATTTAAAAAGATGCTGAAATGACTGTTTCATAACAATAAAAAGGATGGTGCATACATATGCCAATGTTCAAACTACAAATAAGAGACCTCATTAATCTGGGGCTAAGCTTGCCTACTAATGAGTCATCAATGTTTAAAATTTCAGGTAACTTCGAAGAAGTTATTGAAAAAATCATAAAAGGTGACCAAAATGAAGACTTCAGAAACCTAACTGTTAGAGATGGACAAGTGGTGGATGGTGTTATCAGATATAACGCAATCTTGAGCCTTATTAAAAATAAATTTGAGTACAAAGGTGATTTTTACAGCGATTTCAGTCAGGAACAATGGGATACATTTAATTCTTTTGTTTTTAATGTAGATATAGATAATCTTGACACTAAGGAAGCCTCTGAACTATTTAAGAAGCTAAACAATATTTCTTAATCAAATGGCTATTTCAACTGAAATTGAAGGTGAGTACAATGTATGAGAGAAATAAAATATCAAGTCAACAAGCAAGCTTATTAGGAATGGTAGAAAAATTCAACGAGAACGGGCTATCATATAATGATCATTTGAGTGAAGAAGAGAATAGTATCTTAACTTTATTTCTTGAAGGTGGTACTACCGTCTCTATTGCAGCTGAAGTTGGACTTTCTAAACAAAGAGTAAGTCAAATATTAGTCCATAAGAACACTTCAATTTATTCAAAATTAAGAGGCCAATGGCAACTTTATCTGAAAAACAGTAAGAGGAGTAGTACAGCAAGCTTAACTAAGGGAGAAATCTTAGATAAGTTAGAAAGTCTTGATCGGGATACATTGAACAGTGCACTAAAAAAATTGAACTTGCCTCATTTAAAAAGATTACTGCTTGAAGTAGAAAAGACCAATATCAAGTCTGAAGATATCCGCAAAGATTTAAAGTTTTAAACTTCGAGTAAAAGATGTGTTTTATAATTAATGGAATTTAATTTACACCATCATAGATGATACAATGAGGTGATAAAGAGAGGTGTTCCTATGCAGCGCTTAAGACGTGTTACTTCAAAATCAGGAGACGACTTTTTTGTCAATATGAATGTGGGGGATAAGTTTTCATATTCGATTTTTTGGGGATATGTTGTCGATAAGGCCCTTAAAGGTGGAGCAATAATAGATAAATGTGGCTTTGAAATGGGAATTGTAACTGAAAAACACGAAGTAAAAAGTAATGATTTAACTTATATAATAGACAAGGTTAGTGTGCCAGAACATTTGAAAAAACAAAAGAAAAAATATCTTAAACACGAGAGACCTGATATATTCAAACAACTACATCCGACTAAAAATAAGGATATGGATATAGGCAATTTGTCCTTGGGAAGTATTAAGAGGGTTTGGTGGCTATGTGAAAATGATCATGAATGGGAAACTACTGTCTCAAGTAGGACTCAGATAGGTAAAGGAAACTGTCCAGATTGTTGGAGAAGCAGAGAGATTAGTGGAAATAATTTTACCAAGTCTCATCCAATACTATCGAAATTCTGGGATCGCGATAATAATGGTGATTACACACCAGAAACATCGACAACTAGAGATGGCATAAGAATAAACTTTACATGTGATAAAGGACATAAGTTTAGTAGAATGTTATTTAATAAACTTCCAGACAGGTGCCCTAAGTGCAAACTACTAGCGAACCATCCTTTACGTTCTTTGAATATACAAGAGGCATCTTTGGTTAAAAAGCTCTATAAAGAAGGATTTAAAAAGATAGATATATCGAAGAAAACAGGATTTAACTACAAAGTTGTCGATAACATAATAAGTGGAAGAACATATAAAGATATAGATTAAAGGAAAGGATGTGCGACCATGACAGACAAGATCAACCTATACGTTGACGACCTCAGAGACTGTCCCGATGGCTTCGTGGTCGCTCGTACATATTATGAAGCCATACATATTCTTGAAAGCAGAGAAGTGGCTATTCTTACATTAGACCATGATCTGGGCGAGGATGTTGATGGTAAAGAGTTACCCAATGGATATGGCTTGGTGAAATACTTCTGTGAGCATGGATTGAGGGCAGATAAGATATACATACATACCGATAATCCTGTAGGAAGGCAGAACATGTATGAGTCTCTGTTGGCAGCTCAACGAAGAGGCTTCATTGAAGAGGATATTGAGATATACCATTATCCTCTAACGGTGAATAAGTATTCTGGCGAGTAAGTAGAGGGATGTTTTATAAGAAGTGTTTCGAACTTTATAATTAAATACTATCAGCATAGGGAGAAATTATTCATGATGAATTTTAAGTTCTATTTATCTATATTAGCACTCGTGGTGTTAATGGCGGGATGTTCAGAGAAGAGTGCAGAGCAGCCTGTTATACAAGAACAGACTAAACTAGAGGC
Source organism: Paenibacillus sp. CFBP 13594 (assembly GCF_014842675.1). NCBI lineage: Bacteria > Bacillati > Bacillota > Bacilli > Caryophanales > Paenibacillaceae > Paenibacillus > Paenibacillus sp. CFBP 13594. The sequence continues at coordinate 27,442 of NZ_JACYVQ010000005.1, read as the reverse complement.
TAGTCCAGTTGAAAACTCTATTCAAGATCCCACCAACGATAATGAGACAGGCTCTTCGATAGATGAAGTGGTTGTGGAAACAAGCGAAACAAATGAAACTAAAGAGGATGCTACAGTAGCAAGCACGCCAGAAGTTTCCCAGATCGACACATCAGTTTTTGTATATGCTCAAGATATAAAAGTTACAGATGCGTTAGATATAACAAAGCATATAGACGTAGTTGTCTACATGAGTGAGGATGTAGGGAAAGGGCTGGCTGTGCAACATGTAATCACCCAGTTGTATGACTTTTTACAGCAAACTAAGGTAAAAGAAGCCGAAACTGTGACTGTTGGAATAATGAGTGGAGATTTTAGAGTTGCACAAATTACGGTTGACATGAGTAAGTTTGAAGCAGGTGAACATTTTATCCATTCTGTAATGGACGCTTCTAAAATCGACAAAATGGATGATGATATCAGAGAGTACGGGGAATCACTCGAACTGTGGTAGACAAGTCAATGAAATGCAAGTTTGATTTAAACATGTGCTTGATTACTCAAATGAAACTGGATTATAGTAGAATTATACAAGGAGGTGATATCAAATGAAACTTCTAGTTAATTATGCAATTAGTCAGAATGGACGATTAATTGAAAAAAGCGTAAATTTAAGTGATGTACCTGTATTACCTGAAGTAGAGCTACATAGAGTAATTAAAGTTGAAATTGCCAGACATGAACAAGCTGACGAAAAAACGATTAAAGTACTTAAATGGATTGAAGAAGAGTCAGGTTCCTTTGAAATGTAGTTTTCAAATAGAGATAATATTAAAACCCACCAATTAAATGGCGGGTTTTTTGTTATGATTGAATAATCCAAGTTCTGTTGCTTTAGTAATCAAGGTTGCAAGAGCTTCTCTGTTTTGGCTTGTATTTAAAGACATCTCATTGCGCCTAGAATCGATTTCTAATGATACATCCCGTATCTTTGCTTTCAGTTGCTGTATCTGAGCCTCAGACAACAATAGATCTTGTTTAAGAGCGTATAGATACTTTATAATGTCATCAAAATTCACTAGGGATTGAGATTTGGTATTTGATTTTGATGTATTATTCTGATTTTTAATAATTTTTGCTTCATTTATCTCTTTCTTGAATTTATGTCTAAGAAATGAGTTCCATCTGAAACCACAAGCAGCAGGAGTACGGTCAAGAAGTTCTCCACTGTCATCAAATGCTTGTAGCTGTGTTTTACCACCCTCTATATAAGATAATACAGTTTGTGTTAAAAGATTATCATCTTGCGAACTCCAACTATCACTTCTTTTCATATCTATGCACCTCAAATTTGATTAGATTAGTTTTACTACCATATATATCCTAATTGTCAATACTATATTCACGTATCGCATCAAAATTTTAGTCGGCTACCAAAATATCTTGACAGAACGTACGTTCCGTATTGCAAGATAACCGTTTCGACTTTATAATGATAATATAACATTAACTGATTAAGTACATATAGATTGTGGTATATATAGATTATAAAACAAACCTAAAATATGAGATGCAATAAGGAGTGGGACCAATGGCGGTAGCAATGGAGCGGACAATGAATAAAGTCGTAAAACGATTAGAAATGTGGAATATTGATTTTGGTGAAAGTAAGGGAAGTGTGCAAGGTGGAGAGAGACCCGGAGTAGTTCTCGGAAACGACATTGGAAATAAATATAGCCCAGTAGTATTGGTTGCGCCTGTAACATCAAAAGTTAAAAAACCAATGCCAACGCACGTAAAAGTAGATAAGGATGAGATAGGGCTTTACGAAGACAGTATCATTTTGCTTGAACAAATCATTACAATACCTAAAGATAGACTCGGATTCAAAATCGCCACTATTCCAAAAAGGCTGGAAAGTGCAGTTAACAATGCTCTGTCTTTATCACTTGGCTTGTAATATATTACCTCTTGATGATGCCTTAATGTTAAAACATAATACTAGTACATACTATTAAGGAGAACATTAATCAATGAAGAGATACCAACTTATGAAGTTGATTGACTATGATCAGTTAACCAAAGTGGAGACTTGGAAATACACAAACATCTCAACAAATAAACCACATGAACTAAATAATTTTATGTTTAATGGATATCGAATTTATGACAATGAAGAAAAAAAAGTAATTAAAACTAATTTAGACTTACATAAATGGTTGGAAGGGAAAAGTCTCTAGAAGGGGCTTTTCTTTTTTTTGCATTGGAATTTAATGTGTAGTATATTTGTAATGAAATTAATAAGAAAATGAAAGAGATAGGGGGAAAATTCTAAATTAGTTCTTAGCACATATTGATATGTACGTATTATTTTTTATTAATTGTGCTATAATGTTTATTAGAGGTGACTACATAATGAAAATTGAAAGAGAAGAAATTGAGCAAAGAATAATTGATGCTTTAATGGAAGTAAAACATTCCCGAAGAAAATTGTATGAATTAAACATGACTCTTGCAGAATATAATGTTCCCTTTGGTTTACCACAATCAATAATTCAAAATGATGAAATAATTAAAGAAACAGAATTGCAATATCTTATTGGACTAACTCGTGGTTTACATGATTTATTGAAACATAAGAATCTTGACCCAGAATCTTTATTCGGAGAAAGAGAAATAAGAGATTCAGAAAATGCTCTTTCTAGTGAAGAGGATAATAAATTATCATTACCATTAAACTTTGAAGAAGTAATACAAATAAAGTATGACAGTTATTTAACTAAAATATCTTTACAAAAATTAGTTGCAATGGTTAATAGTCAATTAATAATCTACGACGAAGAAACACAGCGTGGGGTAATTTACAAAGAGAACAAATCTGGGGGAATAGTAAAAACTCCTATAGTTAATAAGGCTAGTGTTAAAAGGATCTCAACGAAAATGGCTAAAAATCAATATTTTGAAGATATGATTACCCTTAATGTGTATTCGACTGAAGTTGACCCAGTAACATATAACCCTGAATCTAAGACACTTACCATTAATAATGGTTCAGTTATCTCTATTCTTGATGGATTTCATCGTCTTCAGGGAGCTGTAGCTGCTTTGCAAATCAATCCAAATGCCGAACTTCATGAAATATTGTCTATTAGAGTTTATGATTTTGAAACAGCTAAGAAATTTTTCAGTCAGTTAAATACAATAAATGTTTTAAAAAAGGAAAGAAGAAAAGAGTTAGCTCAAGAGAGATTGTCAGATAAAGTAGTTTCTGATCTTCAGCAAAAATCTGAGATTGGGAAACAAATAGCATCAGCCAGTTCTATCAGTGAACGTGCTGGTGAGCTAACCATTTTTGATATTATGACGTATGCTATTGATAATGTTTATCATCTTCAAAGGCAGCTAGATATTATCAAAACATCAAAATATCTAAATGAATTTTTTGCGTATTTGGTCGGAAATTACCCCGACGAATTTTCACCCGACATCAAACAACGTAAGAATCGTACAATGAGTCATCCATTGATGTTTATTGGATATATTGTAATGTCAAAATATATGCAAGCGAATGAATTAAGTTTAGATGAAATTGAAAGATATGTTGAGCTAATAGATTTTGAAGACGAAGAATTACTTTCCTTATTAAATGCGAAGAAAATATTGACAGGAAATAAAAGAGTTCGAGATAAGCTTATTGCTTATTTTTCTAGGTTATTTGAGGGGGAAACAGCCAATGAATAAGGTTTACTTCAATGATTTTTTTAACAAAGAGCAAAAGGATAGATATCTCAAGAGCTTAAACACTGAATCAACTAGAAAGTCATATGCTATTATTTTGAGGAAAACTGCAATAATGGAAGCTACTTTAAACAAGGATCTCTATGATTTTAATTTACAGGAAATTTCTCAATTTTTATTTACTTTAAAAGCGACAAAGATTTCTTCACTAAGACACGCGGGAAGTGTAGCAAGAAACTATATACAGTGGGCCATTGAGCAGGATTTGCGTAAGGATAATATAAATCCTTTAATAGCCATTACTACGCATGAGTGGTACAGCCAGTTTGTGGATGATAGTTCATTAATGCTCTTTACAGAGAAGCAAGTTGAAAACATAGTAGACAGCCTAATTAACGCTCAAGATCAAGCCGTAGTACAGGGAGTTTGGGAAGGTATATCGGGTAACGTAATGAGTGAATTAGCTAATATGAAAATGGAACATATTTCAGAATCAAATATAAAGAATAAGTATAAAATAAAATTGTTCAATGACACACCTGATGGGGTAACTACCAGAGAAATACTGATCTCCGATAATCTTTATGAAATCTTGAAGAGTGCCAATAAAGAAGAAAAATACCTTAAGAACAATGGATTAGTATCGGAATCTATAAAAACCAGATACAATATGCTAGTTGATAATGGTTATATATTGAAAACCGCTGTTCATTTGAGAGCTGCTACGAATTATAACAGTCAAGACGATGGTAGGCCAACACAAGGCCAAATCTTGGGTCGTAGAATTAAAAAGGCGGGGGAATTTAATAACTTCCCAATGCTTACAGCAATTAACTTAAGGAATAGCGGTATGCTTAAAATGGCTAGAGATCTTCATAGAGAGCGGAAAAGATTGGGGTTAGAGGAATACTATGAAATATGTGAACACTATGATGTAGGCAAAAAAGAGGACGGTACATTTAATATCGATGTTATTAAAAGAAACTTTCTAAATATAGAAACAATTCATAAGTTATATGGTACTGAAGAATAAGGTTAAAAACTTATTCTTCTTTTTTTATTTTATAGTTGACTCTCAATGAGTGCTATGATATATTTTATTTAAGAGATACATATTATTTTATCATTTAAAAGGGGATACAAAATGAAAGAGGACATCTTATATACGCTAATGAGCATGTTGGACGGAATTACGATTTTCATGTTTGCCTTTGGATGTTTCAAAATTAGCTTTAAGGATTATTGGAAGGAAATACTAGTAACAAACCTAGTGATTTCAGTTGGTACTTTCTTGCTAAGAGATGAAGAGTTCTTAGTAAACTTAATGCCATTCTTGTGTTTCTTGTTATTGGTGGCCTCACTAACGTTCTACTTCAGGATAAGAATTTGGGGAAGTTTGAAATTGTCTCTGTACGGTTTCGTGGCTCAGATAATTGCTCAGTTCACGGTGGTGGCACTGTTTATGTTCGTAAGTAAGTTAACTTTCTCAGGTGCAGCTGATCAGTTTGGTACATATGTTCAATTAATTGGAGATGGAGCATTAATACTTTTAACTTTAGTCCTTCAGAAAAGAAGAGTGTGGTTTACAACAATGTCTCACGATTACAACTTTAAAATCAAGCTTACTAAAATAAACATATTGAGCATGGTAATTGCTGTTGTCATAATTGCATTCTTGTATAATATTAAATCCGTGGATAATATATTGCTGGCAATTACATTTTGGGCGATATGTTTAATTAATTTAATGTATGTGGACATTAGAAAAGAAAAGAGTGGATCATATGATTGATGAGTTTTCTACTAGATTGTCAGTTAGATTGGTAGAGAAATACCCCAAAGAAATGCCATCGCTAGGTATAACGAGGTATGGAATTAAATTCATTATCTCAAATGTACTTCCTATGTTAATCCTATTAATAATTGGCCTAATGTTCAATCTAGTCTCAGAAATATTTATATGCCTTATATCATTCTCTTCTCTTAGAATGGTGTCCGGTGGATATCACGCCAAGGAGCCAGAGATATGCTTACTAATTTCCACTGTAACCATTGTATTGATTGCCAAACTAGGATACATAATGAGTGACTATACAATGTTATTGAGTCTAGTGAGTCTGATATTGGTTTTGATTTACGCACCATCAAATATCGAAAACCAAACTAAAATTTTGGTTGAACATTTTAAATATCTAAAAATGATATCAGTTTTAATTATCGCAATTGGATTTTTAACTAATAATTACTTAGTCATTTCTTCTCTCTTTGTGCAATCTTCTCTGCTAATTCGATTGAAGGGAGGTGAGAAATTTGATTAAAGCACGTTTTATGAAATTGAGCATGACAGCTATTGGATTTTTATTTATGGCAGTAGCTACTGCTGGAGTAAATGTAGCAAGCTGGACTGTGATTCACAATGAGCCAGTACCAGAAGAAATGAAGTAGTAAAGAGGCTCTCTGTTTTGATGAAAAGCGGAGAGCCACTTTAAAACGAGGTGATTCAATTGAACAATGAAAATGATAGAATTATGGTTCAGAAACGAGTAGGAAAAAAAATATGTGATGAGGCACAATGGATTAGAGCAGATGATGTAAAGCGTTGTGAAAAGGAAATGTTTACTTCGAAGTCTTATAAGGTTGTAATTTATACAGACTATGGAGAATTTGTGCGTTGCGACAGTAATGATGCCTTCTTAAAACTAATGAACGAGAGAGAGGGTATGATGATAACAGATACTGGAGTATTGGGAAACTTAAAGAAGATGAAAAGTGTCGATTATAAGACTGGGAAGGTGTACTTCGATGAGGAAAAAAACGAGTACATAACCATAGCAAGAAGCAAAACCGAGATAGTTAGAGAGTATATTAAAAAGCTGTTCGGTAAATAGGCAGCTATACATAGTTTCACCAGATGATAAATTATCAAGCAATTAAATAGCACTTTTAATAAAAAGGTATTTGAGATATAATAAATACGAACATAAGTTCTGTGGTTATCATTATTCGACATGATGCGACATCATTATGGCTCAGATTCCATATTTATGCATATGTCAACACAATTTAGTCGGCTACCAAATATGATTGTCAAGCGCCAAAAGTTGGATTATTATTATTACATAGCTAAATATTACATCTAGATAACATATTTTTTACGAGAGGGTATGATGGGTATGCAACAAATTTTTGATGCTTTGGACATTGACAAAAGAGCGATTGAATTGAAGGCGATGATAATCTTTTTATTTAAGTCTGATATAGAGACTCTTATAGATAATTGCGTAGGAAAGTCGAACTTTTATATAGATGACTTTGTATACGGCTACCGTGAAAGATTGATTGACAGTACCAGATTTGATTCGGCTGAGGATTTTAGAGATACATATTTCACAGATCCAATTAAAACGTTGGAGAGACTATTTCAGGAATATATAACTCAAGATAAGTTTGATAAATTGGTTTGTAAAGATCCTGAAATTATTTATAACATGCACGTTGTCAACCCTAAGGTACGATTCAATAGATTTGTAAGGGGGATGGAGTAGGCGTTCCCTTCTCCAACAAAATAAAATAATAAAATAACACTTTACAAAATAAAATGTTTGAATTATACTAAGTAAGTAAGGCAAAGGAAAGTTAATCAAATAATAGTTTCATTAAGAAATTTGATTTGAAAAGAGAAGCATACAAGAGTATATGGAAGAATGACGGAGATGAAAATAACACGCTCAGCGTGATTATATAAATACATCATTCAGGAGGCGTGACTATGAGAAATAGAGCATCACCAGCAAAGAATGAGATGGGTTATGAATGACCTTAGAGCCTACATATGGATACTTTCAACTTAGAGGACAAGTAGTTGGCATGATAAGCGATAAGGCTTATTCAGAAGGTGATAACGGTACTTGGAACAGAATCCAATTCGGTGTCAAAGTTAGCAACAACTCTATAGTGTATGTTGAGCTGATGGGTTCTAAGCAAGACAGAGTTAAGATGCATAAGAAGATTGGGAAGAGAGTGGACAAGGATGATTCGATTACAGTTCCTTGGTCTGACAGATATAGTGAGAGGTATAGCTCGTATAGGAACTCATTTAATGTTCGATTAAACATTGATAAGAATAGTGAAATGTCATTGTTGCCCTACGATTCAATTAAAAGCATTCACGAGAATCTGACCGATGGAACAATTGTTCTAATCAAAGGATCTCTTCAGATAGAAGAGTATCAAAATAAGATACAAGAGAAGTTTGTAATTAAAGAGCTATATGATTGCGAATCTTCAGATGATAGCTATAGCAATGAGGAAGCATTTTTTAATCAAGAGATTATATACTTGAGCGCGAACAATGGTAAGATCCAGACCAAATTAATTTACCGTAAACATGGGGATATTGAAATTGTTCCTTATGAATTTAGTGTTAAAGATAATGATTTGATTAACTATTTTATAGAGAATATCCAACCCAATTCAACTCTTAGAGTTCATGGAGTCATTAAGCACTATGTCCCTACGGAGACCATTGATGATTATGAAGTCATTACAGGATCAGCAGTAAAGGAATTAGTTATAACAGGTGGAAGTACGAACTCTATAGTTCAAAGCAGATACTCAAATGAAGACCTAGAGGACAATAGAATTACGGGAAGTCCATTTGAAGAAGAGAAGCAAGATGAGAAAGTTAATGAATGGGGATTTTGAAAGGATGTGAGAGCATAGATATTTTATCCATGCGCAGCCCACCAAACTAATCATACTCACGGTGGAATGATTATATTAAACAATAAAATAATACATATTAGGAGAGATTAATTTAATGACAAACGAAAAACAACTTCAAGAAGCAGAAAACAAGGTACATATCGAAGGAACAATTGTAGAAGTAAAGATTGAGGAAGATACTCTCCCCGATGGTCGAGAAATTATTAAGGGAGATATCGAAATTCAAGTTGATGAAGATTCGATTCATACTGTCAGCATGTTTTCTATGAAACTAAAACAAGATAAAACTATCAGCGGTATTTATAAAGGCATTCTGACGATTATGAATGAATATAAGCCGGGTGATAAGGTTAGAATCACTCAGGGCAATGTTCGTCTTAATGAATATATTGGTCAAGACGGAACCCTTAAATCATACCCTCAAATTAATAGCAACTTCGTTAACCGTGTTAAAGATTCAGATGTATTTGAACCAAAAGCGACCTTCGCGTTCGAGATGGTAGTGGCGAATGTTAAAGAAGAGATTAAAAATGAGGAAGAAACTGGCCGAGCAATCATCAGAGGTTATATTCCAATTTACGGCGGGGAAGTTATTCCTTTCGAGACAGTTGTGGCTGATCCAAACGCTGTAAATTATGTGACTTCAAACTATGAAAAAGGACAGACAGTATCCTTACATGGTGACATTGTCAATCAAACGATTGTTACACGGCGAGAAATCGAAGTAGGCTTTGGAGACCCACAAGAGAAAATTGATCGCAAAACGGTTCGTGAGTATGTTGTAAAAGGTGGATCTGCCCCTTATGAAGAGGATGACAAGAATGCATTTGATCCTCAACTTGTAGGCAAGGCATTGAAAGCAAGAGAGGCTAAGATTGAAGCAATGAAAGAGAAGAAGAAAGCTAAAGAAGGTGGAGCTGGGTCGAAAAATGATGGTGGTTTTGGAGCATCTAAGCCTAAAGATCCATTCAGTGATAATTCAGATCCGTTTTCTGACAATGGTAAGCCAATCGACATTTCCGATGACGATCTTCCGTTTTAAATAATACATATATAAATTATGGCGGTTTGTAATCATCAAGCCGCCTCAATAAATAGTTAAACATACTAACATAATAGGGAGAGATTTTATACATATGTCAACACTCGATATTTTTAATCCACCAGTTTCCAAAGTAGCAAAAGGTCTTGAAGGAAAAATCATTACTATCTATGGTAGCAATAACTTGGGTAAAACAAAGCAAGCGACACGATTTAAAAAGCCTTATTACCTTGGATTCGAAAAAGGGTTGAATGCAATTGCTGGTGTTCCATTTGCCGCAATTAACAATTGGAGCGATTTTAAGAAGGTAAATAAACAACTTACACATAAATCTACTGTTGCTAAAGCAAGAGAGTATTATCAAACTATTATCTTCGATGAGGTAGAAGCATCTGCTCGATATTGCTCTAAGTTCATTTGTGATAAGTATGAGGCAGATACAATTGCATCTGGTCGAGATGGATTTGGCCTTTGGAAAGAGTACGAAACGGCATATTGGGAAGAAATTGATAAGCTTATTGGTGCAGGATTCACAGTTGTATTTATTGCTCACCAAACCGAAGACAAAGAAGGCAAGATCTGGCCTAAAGGCGACAAGCGCGCGCTGTCACCAGTAATTGATAATAGTGATATCGTGGTTTATGTTCGCTCCAATGGTACGGATGAAAAGAATCAAGTTATTAAGTCATCTGCATTCATGGCAGAAACAGACAAGTTCTTTGCACGTAGCCGTTTTGACTACATTCAGACTGGACTTCAGGAATTCACAGCAGAAGCATTGGAAGAGGCTATTGTTAGAGCGATTGAGAAGCAAGAAGAGATTGAGGGCATTACTGCTGTTACATATGATGAGCAAAAGGAAACTTTGGCTGGTGAAGAGTTAGAGTTCGATAAACTTAAAGCTAAAATCATCGAGTATGGTAAAAAACTCCACGCAAATGACAAAGGTGCAATTGTTAATGAGATTATTGAAAACAATCTTGGCAAGGACAAAAAAGTTACTGACTTTGTGAAGTCTCAAGTAGAAGTAATGGCAGTTGTACTAGATGAACTTAAAGATGAAGTAGAAAAGCTTGAGGGTTAATACATAGAGTTCATGAAAGACAGAATTTATCAAGATTTATAAACAATATGGCCTCACTTGAAATAGTGGGGCTTTATTATAAACAAAATCAGGAAGGTGATACGTTGGAAGTACTCCTATCTCTATTGTTGGCACTGTCCATTGGTCAGGCAGGATTAGAAAGTGCCAATCAAGCACGAGAAGCGAAAAACACGACTAAGATTGAGAGTGTTAAAGTTGAGAAGTCGGTTGAGTCTAAAAAAGTTGTTCATAAGGAAGTCAAGCAAGTTAAAGCAACAGTTAGCAAGAAGAGTAATGAAGAATATAAATGGATGTATTTTGAGATTTCTGCGTACACGAACGGAAAAGAGTCCACAGGTAAAGTAAAAGGTGACAAGAACTATGGCATTACAGCTTCAGGGGCTCACACAAAAGAAGGGGTTACAGTGAGTGCAGATCCAAGAGTGCTGCCAATGGGGACTAAGATTTACATAGAAGGTGTAGGAGAACGCATTGTTCAAGATACTGGATCGGCAATCAAAGGTAAAAAATTAGATTTGTTTATTGAAGACTTAGAGGCAGCTTTAGAGTTTGGAAGAAAAAAGAATGTGAAAGTAAGGATTATTGATTAGTAGAGGATGAATACATATGAATGAAGTTGTCAAAGGAGTAGGGAAAGACGCTCCAACAGTTACCAATGAACTTGGCGGGAAGCAGTCTCAAGTACTGTATCGATTCGACTTGCTCAATCCAGCAGCAATGTTTGAAATGACAAAAGTCTTAAAGCATGGAGCAGATAAATATGGTGCAGATAATTGGATGAACATTGAAGTAAGAGATCACATCAATCACATGTTGATTCATGCATATGCTTATTTGGCTGGAGATACCTCTGATGAGCATCTGTCACATATTATGTGTCGTGCAATGTTCGCGCAAGCTGTAGAACTGAAAAATCAGCAATATCAGAAAGACAGAGTAGTTTGTGAATAGGCTTAAAACAGTAAAGTACATAAGTGAAACCTCTGTAGATGAGATGGTCAAACAGATCGTCTCTAAACAGAGTGATATAGATAAAGTTATCGAATCAGCAAAAGCAAGTAGGACGGAATATGGTCTTAAGGTACAGAAGTTAATTGAGCGTTTAGAATCACAGTAAAAGCTGTATTTCATCGGAAATATGAATTCATATAACAAGGAGAGATCGAATGAGTAAATTAAAAGAAATCATCAAAAAAATAGCAAATAAATTTAGTACACCAGTTAAACCGTTGGCGGCGGAAGTGTTTGAAGATGAGAAAACTATGAAGATTGGTAAGGATAGTATCGAGTTGGGAAACTTTAAAATTCACTCGAATGGCGATGTTCACATTGCTTCAGATAAGGGAATCAATTTGACAGTAGGTAATCCAAGTTCGATCGTAGAAGCTGAGATGATTGAAGCGCCATTTAGCCCAAAATGGATCAAAAAAGAGATTGTAAAATATCCTGATTTGAATAGACGCATGAAGAAAACAAAAAACAAAAGAATCAAAAAGAAAATTCAGAAGCGGATTGATGGATATGGAAAAAATACAATCACACGCAATTAAAGATATCTGGAGAGTCAGAGAAGGTTTGCTACTAGAAGTACATAAGTTTAAAACACTTGGTCATTGCTGGATCAGATCAAAGAAAAGCGTTAAGCAAATTAGAGGATGTAAAGGTCTAACTGAACTTAAAGAAGATTATTGTGACAGCTACACTAAAAAGACATTTCCAAAAGGTACGTTGATATACAACACTGTTCCAGTTGAACCAGAGACGAACAAGGACAACTTCAAGTTTGAGATTAAATCAAGCGGCGGTTCAATTTTTGGGAAGAACACTGAAGAAATTAAAAAGATATTGAACGACATTGAGAAGGCAATAAATACATATGAGTAGATTGTCAGTCCTTAGAAGTTTTAATCAAATAAAGATTTCTAAGGAAATAAACAAGACAATTTTTCATTGACTTGTTGGTGTCTCTTGAAAAATTGTCTTGTTGTAAAGATCTTCTCTTTTTATAAGTATCACTTCAGTGTAGTAATTTGGGCTTTTGCTAAGTATTATTTCTCCAGAAGATGTGCTTTTGAGAATGTAATATTTTTTGTCTTCAAATTTTAAGTAGTAATTATACATTCTCTTAACTATGAGAGGGTAGAGCAATAGTGTGAAAATGAATATCCCGAGTAGCAGATTTATACATAAAAAAATAATGCCCTCTTTCCAGTCTGATGAGCCTTTAATAATAAAAAGCCAGCTGCTAGTTCCAATTGCATTTATAAGAGTTATATATGTAATAATAAGAACTCCTCTAGTTATTTTTTGAGAGTCGTTCATAAGTGCTTTTTCCAATGATGAAGATCTTACCATGGCAACAGATTTAATAAGCAGTCCGAGTAAAGCTATTACCGAAGTTGCCCCTAGTAGGGATAGTAAAGTTGTAAATTGATCCACAAGACATCTCCTCTCTATACATAACAATTATATCTGAAAGATGATTACAGTGGAAGGTTGATGAAATTGATATTTCATATAGAAAGGAGAGATGACATGAGTATGAATGCCACACATGTTAACACGATGATATTTTCAGATGATCAATTAAAGGCAGAAGCGAAGATGAATGAGTTAGTCAGTTTCTTGCCAGAGAGATCTATTATCAAGAGGACGAAAGATCATGTCAAAACCACAATTGGTACGTACAGAGCTAAGAAATATACTGAAGGATGTAGAGGGTATAGATATCAGACAGTTTATATCGACAAGTCTTTGTCTGTATCTTCTGATGTGGTCAATTCCATTTTAATGAAGTTAAGATCACCAGACTTTTATGGAGAACCAAAGAATGATAATTATAACTGGAAAGATCATGTACATTTCTTTTGATAAAACGATAAGGGTGAGAAAATGATGAACAAAATTGTAGTCCGAGAATATTACTATAGCTGTTCAGATGGTTGCTGTGGTGAATGGGGGACGGAGTTAATTGTTAATGAAGGGTTGGTTGGTACATATACAGATGTTGACATGGATGTAGTAAGAAATTGATTAGAGGCATTAGATGTGAAGTTTGAACTTGAATACATATATGACCATCAAGACTAAGAGCAGAAAAAAAGGGGGGACGCAAATGGAACAAACGACTGTTGGGTACTTTCTAGCAAGCAAACTTAAGGAGTTACACAAGAAACGAGACGACATTTCTGAAGAAATTGACGATGTAGTTGCTGATTTGTGTGGTGCCGAGATTAAATATGGCGATCATCATTACTGCATGATTGATCATATTTTTGAAGAAGAGGTAAACCTGTATTGCGAAAGTGAAGATGGAGAGCAGTACGAAGAATCTATTACTTTGGATGAATTAATCAAGTGTCTATAAAATCGATCTTTGACTGAGAAGTGAGGTTAGAAATGGCAGAGGAACATTTTAAAGAAATCATAGATACCTTAGAAAAGGGAATGAATTATACTTTTAGCAAGGAAGAACTGGATTTCATGCGAGAGATACATTTATCAGGATTCATTAGTGGACGACTTGAGGCAACAAAAGAGATAAAAGATGAAATGGTCGCATTTTACAGTGAGAGAGGTTAGTAAATGAACGAAGATTTAAAATTTCTTAAAGAATTACAAGCCGAATTGAATACTCAAGAGAATGACTGTCAGGCAGCACCACGTTTCTGGACGATTATGGATTATAAAAAGTCACCCGGAAATGAAGATTATGATAGTGGAGAACTACAGTATTACTTTAACGATGGCGATCATGTAGTATTTGAAGACTTTAATCACCTAAAAGAGTTCATTGAGGAACACTATGAGGAAGACATAGATGATGAGTTGAGATGGCATTTAAACAATGAAGATATTGAATTTCTCTGGCAATACATAACAAACAATTTGAATGATGATGGATATTTTGATTCGGTATTTGTGAAAGAAGAAGATTTTATTGCTCCAAATACAATGTTTCTGACTAAAGCAGAAGCAAAACGACATCTTGAGTTAAACCATTACCGTTACACAAGTAAGGCACATACATATGCAATGACAGCGTGGAGAGCTCCGAAAGTAGAGAGATTATTGAAGATTTTGAGTGAACTAGATTTTGATTCTTTAGCCCAAGAGAATTGAAAGAGGAGCGACCTATACAGTGGTGAAAGTAATAGAGACAAACTTATCTATGGTAGATGATCAAATTCATGATTTTCAATCTAGAGTGATCGAAGTGTCTAGCTGGGAAGATTTTAGAAATGAGTTTTTAGAAAACGTATCCGTTACACGAAAAGCTTCTGTAGGCAGCATGTTTGGAATAACAATTCCTCATGGCGCTGTAATCGAAAATTTAGAATATAGCGACAATACACTCAAATGTGATATTTATAGTTATTCTGACGTACATACTAAAAAGATCTGTTATTTAATTCAATAAAACAGCATTGGATCGAGAAAAGGAGTATTAATTGAAAGAAATAAAATTGAAAAATAGTTATCGTATAGAAGGAAATGATCTAATATTAATTTTGGATAGAAGAAACAATGCTCCATTAGAAACTATTGTAGATTTAGATATTATACATAAGTTAAAAGAATCTGATTTAAAATTTTCAGCTAAGTGGGATAGTCATACGGGAGGATACTATGTTCAAGCTTGTAAGTATCTCGGCGTGATCGAAAAGAAAAAATATAAATATAAGACGGTTTACTTGCATAAGTTTGTTCTTGGGTACGAAGGTAAACATAAAGTAGATCATATCGACCACAATACTCTGAACAACAGAAGAGAAAATCTACGAATACTTGAAAGCAGAAAGAATTCACTAAATCGTAACGGAGCAAACAAGAATAGCAAGACTGGAGTTAGGAATGTTTGCTTCAATAAATCAATGGGCTTGTTTCAGGTGCAGTTTCAAGTAAACGGGAAAAACACAACCTTTGGATTCTTTAGTTCTCTGCAAGAAGCAAAAGTATTTGCCGAGAAAACAAGAGACAATATATATAAAATAGATTAATTAAGAAGGGTGAGATGTAATATTGAATGATAATTGCATTAAATGTGATGGAGAAATCTATGAATCAGAATCTCTAAGTAGATGTTTGAGATGCAGAAAAGCAACGGCAAGAGAGGTTTCCGGGGAAGATTACTTTAGTTCTAAAAATAATATTATTTCAAAGGAGGAACAAAGTGAATTGGTTTAAAGATATTCCTGTTTTCAAATGGGACGATCTAGACGGTAAAACTTTGTTTATTCGTGTAGAAGAGTCTGAAGGTGCAAAGATTATAGCTGGTTATGATCCAGTGGATGGAAAAATGTATGTACTAGCAGAAGAGTTTAATAAAGGAGAGATGTAAACTGTCATACACAGCAGAAGAAAGAGAAACAGTAATTACTTCAAACGATGAAACTAAACTTTGGGATGTATTTACACTACAGCAGACTGTCATTACAAAACTTCGTAAGGCAGGAGCAGAGCCATACAAAATAGATTCTGATGGAGCTCATTATTACAAAGGCCTCAAGTTTAGCCAAGTGTCATTTAGATCTGGTAAAGAACGTGTAATGAGCGATGAGCAAAGACAGGCAGCCAGCGAAAGATTTAAGAAAATGCATGAAGAAAAGAAATCAGAATAGATGAATAGAGAAACAAAAGAACGAACAGAGACACAAAGAGATAAGATCGTTGCAGCCCTGAGACGTGCTGGGGAATCAGGAGTAACCAATGTAGATCTAAACAAGATTGCTCTAAGGTATAATGCACGTATTCAGGAGTTGTATGTACGTGGATATAAAATACATAGTGAAGAATTAGATGGTGGAGTTACTAGATACATATTGATTTCAGAACCAACAGAGCCATTCAAGAAGCCAAATAAGGCAGTTGATATTTTGATTGGTGATATAGAGAGTAAATTTAATGGAAACATTAGCGCGCGCGAATTGAACGATTATTTAGATACACAAGGTTTCACAGTTAGGCGTAAAGTCGGATCGTATTGTTAAACAATAAAATAATACTTGGAGTGATTAAATGACAGTTAAAGATCAATTCATTAGAGATCTGATTGATGAACTCAATGAGGAAAGTTCTGGGTGTGCGAACCGAAAGCCTTTAGATATCGCTTTTATGGTATCAGTTGTGGATCAACAGTTAGAAGATTGTGCAGAGTTTATCGAAGACATTACTAAGCATGGTTACCATATTAACGGATATGATTTTGACGATAGCGAGGGATACACAAACGGCAAAATTAGAGTTTTAATTGAAAAGCCAGAAGAAGAACGAGGAAGCGACATGATGCATGATGCCTACTTTAACTACTGCTATTGTATTGAATTTGGTTTTGATGAGCGATATTGGGGATATTGTAGTTGTGAGCCTGCACACAATGGGTATGACGAGAAGCGCAAGTGTTGTGGCAATGGTTGCGATTGGACAGCTCCTAGTTTTCACATCAGTAAGTCTATTTCATTGGGTGGTGGAGTATGGAATGGAGTAGAACGTGATTATTGGGAATATGAGAAAAAGTTTAATGAGAATCAAAATAATAAAAATACATATGTTGAAGAAATGAAAAGGAAACAAGAGATCGAGGCGCTCGAAGCATCTATCAGAGACGCACAGAATCGTTTAAGCGAACTTAAATAGAATGTTAATGAAATGAGAATAACATTTAGAAATGGAGATGAGTTATTGAACGTAATTAAGCGGTTGTTGTTAAAGAGTAACTTATTTAGAAAGACAATACATAGAAGTAGCGAAGAAATACATAAGCAAAAACTGAACGACATTAGCAAACACCTAAGAGAAGTTAAAAATGAATTAATCAAGCTACTGCCAACTCAGATGTGGCAACGGTTTGAGAATGAAGCATATATCTCAGGTGGATGTATCTATAGCCTGTATCACGACAAGCAGCCAAAGGATTACGATTTCTTCTTGGAAAATGATTCGCTTGTTGATGAACTCAGAGAATACTTTATTGATCATGCTGGATACCATGGAAGTGACATAAGTGGTGGAACATACAATGACCTATCTTTGATTATCACAAACAATGCGATCTCCGTTGGTAAGTATCAAATTATTACTCAATGGGTGGGAGAACCACAAGAAGTTATTGATCAATTCGATTTCAGGCACAATCAATTCTACTGGAAGAGTAAGCGAGTGTATACGTTGAGTGATTGGTCGTACCTGAAGGGGAATGCATTGGTTTATAACGAGCAAAGAGCAAGAGATATTGTAGGGACTATTGTGAGAGTACCACGCTTCATTCAACGCGGGATGACGATTACTCAGAAAGAAATGAGCAAAGTATTGTTGAGACTGAATAGTGTAGGATTTACCGAAAAGGAAATTGAGATTTTAGAGAATAATAAACTGGATCGATTTGGATCATAGAGGAGAATGATAATGATGGCAAAAGAGTTAATTTGGTCAGAAGATAGTGATTATGTATATGGGCATAGTAGCAGCTTTAATAGTAAAGAAGAATTTGAAGAAGAAGTAAAGAAACAATATGAAGACGGAGAATGCGAAGTCACAAATATTTTAGTTCAACCCTGTATTACTTCCGAAAAACCAATTTATTCGGATTATTTAATTCCACTAGCCTCTGTGTATGCATCGATTGAAAATTATTATACAGCGGAAGTCTCACACGTCTTTGAAGATTAAGTGATATCGTGATTTTATATAGAGAGGAGGGTGATTGAATGTCTAATAAGCAATATTTAGATCAAGAAGGACTCCAACTTAAAATAAATAGTACCAACGGGGACTTGCTGCAATTAATTTGGAATCATGACAATGTTGAGAATGCGATGAAACATGGGAGAGACGATGAGTTTTATGTAACAATCAAAGACAGTTCGCGGTTTTGTGGGATCGATTTTTCTCTTGCTGATGCAATTGTTTTAAGAGATACACTTGATCATATGATTAAAAAGTTAAGCAGATAAAATCGCAATTTCACTTAGAAATGTGGGAGGGTAAGATATGAAGATAAATGTTCTGGTTTTACCTCATATTGAAAATGCTTTGGCTGTTAAATTAACCCAAATTCAAAAAGACTACTTACTAGCAGATGGTGATATCACATGGGTTGGAGGAAGAGGAAATGGGAGAACCTTTGTTCACTGTATTAGGCTTGTACTGTCTAAGGGTGAACCATTAAATATTGAATATCCTGAAAGATTCTCAGATTATGGGGATGGCTCTACGCGATATGCAAGAGGACATTATAGAACAATGTTTATGGATATATGGACTAAATTAAATGATTATGGATTTACGGTTAGGCAAATCAAAATGAGAAATTACCTAGATTGATTAGAGAGGAAAGAGTAATAGATGATAAAGATTGAGCGAAGCAAAGAGAAGAAAGAAATTAGAGGGCTACAGATGGGAGATTTGATTTTAATAGACAGTGACCCCTTTCTAGTTACACTTTGGCATGAAAATGGAGAATGCTGTTTAGTAAAACTAGAGGATGGTAACATATGGTCTGAACAATCTTTTAAGGAAAACATTAGTGAGATGGAATTAATTGAATATGTGGGTATAGCTGGAGCAAAGATCGAATGGATTAGAAAGAGTCAATATGAAATGACAATCAACATAAAATAGAAATTTGAAGTAAAAAAGCACCCCATATGGATGCTTAGAAGTTTTCATGAGTTTCAATTTTAGAGTTGGTCAGGTAATCGATGATTTTTTTATAAGGTTCGTCGTCACTTCCTTTACGTTTGGGGTCATCCAGCATGTCGAGTACATATTTTAAGAGATGGTCACTAAATTTACCGTCTGCCTTAATTCCGCATATTTCTTTAATGACATTCCAGAGACTGTCAACCGTGAGAGAGTTAAATTCATTCTCATCTATGCTACCTTTCATGTTATGTACTACAAAAAGCAATTCAGATAATACATAGCTTTTATCCATTTTACTTAGCCACCAATCAAGTTTTTATAAATAGTTTATCAATTAAGCATAAATCAAACAAGCGAATAAAAGAGGACTTTCACAGAGAAAGGGGTAAAAAATGAATCATCCAGAGCTATATGTGCTTGGACATCGAGAAAATGATGGGAAAACGTCTGTAATTACAGGCTATGTTCATATTGGTAGAAATAACAAAGTGGCGGGTTACACGTCATTGTTTTCAGCTAAGAAGGCAAAGTCATTACATAGTTGTGGAAATAAATATGATATTGCAATTTTAAGAGTAAATGATATGAAAACTGTAGGCTGAGGAGGAAATATATGAATTGCAACAATACATATTGTCTCTGGAATGCGTTTGAACAATGTTGTCCTGAGAGTGAAGAGTTGCATAATGCTGCTATTCCAAACACGTTGGATTGCCCATCGGCTATGCGCGCTGATCATCAAGAGGCGATGTGCCAGATTATTAATGAAGTGGATGAAATGATGTATGGACGTAACTTTGGGGAATTGATTGATATACATAAGTTTGTTCGAGGTCAAAGAGATGTGTAAATATGGGACGTATCGAGATGTGAGAATCATCAACAAACAAGCAAAAGATATTGTTCCTGTAGACGCATGTATTGCAAATGAAATTCAGTTTCTAAACGACTTAAATATTGTAACATTGGGTTGTTGTTGTGGTCATGGTAAAGCTGGTCAAATCGTAGAGTGGGAAAATGGCTTCGGACAATGGAGAGGATATGTAGATCCACCACATTGTCTTATTGATGAACAAAGTATAGAAGAGGTAAGAAGCTTGGGATATCGTCCTATTCCATATTGCTATGCTGATGGTATTCAAAATGAAGTATGGAAGATATATCTCAAAACCGGGTGTATTGCACAGGATGAATGTGATAGCTTCGAAGTTTAGATCAAATGTAAATTTTACTTAAACAGTAAAGGAGGAGATTTATGAAGCATGTTTATGATTATTTAGAGCAAGAGGGAAGAAAAATACTGAAGCATGGGCAATTAGATTATAAGGCGCTTATAGAACTTAAAATGATGACTACCTTTTACGAATACATAGAAATCAATACAACATATCATGACAATAAAAATGATGAAAATTTTATTTCGTGGATGGATATAGAAGGCATGGGTTATGGCTGGAGATGGGCAAGATATGAAGAAAAAGACTGGTACAAAATGATGCTTCAACTTGTTTGTGATGAATGTAGGCTTCTAACAAAAGAAATGAAATATACATATTACTTCGTATATGATTATCAAAACATACTGTGCTATCACTTTGTTGTTAAAGATGAGTATTCCCGAAGAGACAGGATCATTCAACTTTCAAATGAGGAACTGTGGGGATAATATTACTGAGGGGAAAAAGGGTGGTGAACATTATTATTATCAGAGTCAAAGAGATGGATAGCAAATCGATGGAAGAACAACTTCTCTTCTATAAACAACAGTTCGAAGAAGGAAGTTGTGTTATGTCTGGTTCAGAGCTAGGTAATGATTGGGTTATATATAACGATCAAGCATATAGTGCTGAAGCATTTGAAAGAGTCATAGCAAAAGAAAAAGCAGAATTAAATGAGCGCATTGAAAGTTTAAATAAGCAGATTAAACGGGCTGTGTCCGAATTGGATAAACTAGAAAGCGAGATCTGATGAAACATAGATTTCAAATAGAAATATACATATGAGGAGAATTATTGAATGACTAAACTTTATGAACTTGGTGAAAAGTACAGACGCTTTAATGACTTTGTAGATGCGGCATGGGATGATGAGGATATGACAGAAGATGATTTGCAAATGTACATAGAGACTCTGGAATCTATTGAAGATGAGGTCAGCGTTAAAGTTGAAAATATTGTTAAGTTCATGAAAAATATCGAAGGTGATATTGAAGCATTAAAAAATGAGGAGAAACGGCTAGAGAGAAAACGTAAATATCTTCAGAATAAACACGATGGGCTAAAAAGCTATACGCAAACCACTCTAGAGGTAAGTAAAATCGATAAGGTTAGTGCTGGAACGTTTAAGGTGAGACTTCAAGTTAATCCACCATCAATCAATATCGTTGACCCAACAAAAATTCCTGAAGCATATAAGATTAAACAAGATCCTAAAATCGATAGTAAAGCTTTGCTCAAGGATGTTAAGAATGGCTTAGAAGTTGAAGGTGCCGTTCTTGTAACAGATAAAAAGCACATTAGAATTAGTTAATTTAAATAATAAAATAACACTATACATATGTATTAGAAGGTGGTATGATAACTGTAATAAGTTGTTATACCACCTTTTTAGTTGGAGAGGAAGGATACATAAACGTGATTAAAGATGAGAAAGAAAGGGAGTCGATACCTAATAAGAAACCGATGACCCATGAGAGCAAAGACGTAGTTACAGTAAGTAAAACTAAGATTAAGCTTGAAGTGTTCGACATAATAGCAACAGTGTTTCCTGAGATTAGGAAAATGAAATAAAAGATCTGTTTTACATAGAAAAAAGGAGCGATTACTATGGGACGTTTTGATAATGTAGACATAAAATTAAATGAAAAGAGAATGATTTTACATCACTTTAGAACTATCAATGAGACTTTGTCTGAACTTAGAAGTGAAATTAAGCCCAATTTAGCCTCAATAGGAGACTACTCAGCAATCGACAGAGTAATGGAAATAGTTTCAGATAAGATTGAGTCACTTAAGGGGTAACAAAATTGAGAGAGGCATACTATATTAAAGCAGCACGAAAAGGAGAAATTGATCTCTATGAAACAGATGGAGATTTTTATGACCATGATACTCAGGATCTATTAGTAGCAACTTTCTATGATGAAGACGAAGCTGAGAAAATATTAAAGGTTTTAAATAAACATTATTCAGAGTAAAAGGCACGTTTCATAGGAGTGGTGAAGTGTTAAAGAAATGGGTTCAGGTCAATTTAATTGGCTTGTCTGTAATAATGTTCTTTTCATTGGTCGAAGCGGTAAATCCAGACGTTAGACTTCCCTTTCATCCATGGAAAATCATGCTGGTATTTAGTTTTAGTATGACGGTTGCAGTACTTGTTGTTAAAGTTCTATTAAAATATCGTAGGGAGTGGTTCGAAGATGATTATCCAAGTAGATAGACTACCTTTAGAAACAAAGTCAATCGTAGAGCAGCAAACAACAGATGTTGAAGTTGATCTGTACTGGTCTAATGGGTGCAATTCAGAAGGCGAAGATTACTATGAACTAGAAATAAACAGCATGGATTATAAAAATCACTTCCATAGTAAGAGTGGATGGGGAGAAATCCTGAATCTAGAACAAGCACTGGAGGAGTTGGATTGATAAAAGTAGTCGATGGAAATTTACTTAATGCTGCGGAGAGTATTATTGGTCATCAAACAAATACCAAAGGTGTCTGGGGATCAGGAATAGCAAAAGTAATCAAACAGAAGTATCCAGAAGCATACCCATTGTACCGGTTGGCATGTCATGAATATAGCGATAAGTTGCTGGGCCTATGTTGGACGACCAAGGTAAACGAAAAGAGAGTTGTTGCAAATTTATTCGGACAGACTACATACGGAAGAAATAAGAACATTGTACACACAGATTATGATGCATTGAGATCCGCACTTGAATCATTAAAGTTACGTGCTAAAAAGTTTGGTCATTCAGTTGCGCTTCCATATAACATTGGTTGTGGATTAGCTAACGGGGATTGGAAAGTTGTCTATGGGATTATCGGGGAAGTATTCAGTGATTATGAAGTAACACTAAATAGGTTGTGAGGGTGAGCAAAATGTATAAAAAACACTGGAACGAAGATGGCAAGAGGTACATGATGAAAGTCCATGAAGCAAGAGTTGATACAAGTAGAGTATCCGGCACGACCTATTATAAAGTCATACAAAAGATAAAGATTTGGGAGAAAAGAAAGTATTTCCTTGGTTGGAAGTGTATTTACTTAAATCAGTGGGATGAGCAGTTTGGTACGAATCTAGAAAACAAAATACATAAAAGTGTGAGAGATTGCTTTGTGGGCAATCGTCCAGATAAGATTTAAATGCATATGAAAGGTCTACTTTACTGAAAGATTGGGAGGGCAAATGTGAATATTGATATAAAAGAGCTAAAGGATCGGTTGTATGGTTGGTATTACGAAGGATACGAAAGAGGAGTCGATAGTTTTCTCTCATTGGAAGAAGCAAGAGCGCTTTATGATTGCATGGTAATTATACAAAAAGCAATTGATAGTGAACAAGAATTTATTATTGATGGTGAAAATAGACCATGAAATGCGTGTTTCACTAATATAAAAAGGTTGTGATTGTATTTGAGTAATGGTGGTATGACTGACAAAGAGTTTGAAATTGCAAATCATATAGTTGCTGCATGGAATGGATTTATTAGTCTAAAGCAAAGTCACCCTAATGATAAGTATGAATTTCATGAGGGAATACATATTCTACAGAAAACTTTAGGGATGAGAGTCTTACGTAGAGACTACCCAGACTACTGGATTGACAAAGGGGAACAAAAAGAGGAGGCAAAAAATGCAGCTATTCGAGATGAAAAATGAATATGAACAAGCAAAGATGGATTACGGGAATGTAAATAGCAAAACAGCAAAAAAGGGCATAGGCGAAGAGATGTACAAGTTAAAGCATAAGATGGACGAGGAAGAACGACGATTAAATAGTAAACTTAAAACAGCAGATATTAATGGTGTTTTCTACGAAATCCCAAAGAGCTTCAACTATGCTCCAGATAATGAACGATATACATATGAGGTTAAAGATGACTGTCTTTATCAATTTGAGAAAATGAGAAATGATCCAGATGGAAGTTTTCATTCGTATCACTACGTTTGGATTCCTCAAGCAGAAAATAAATATGCTGAATTGTGTATAAGAGTACTTGGAGGAGATAGTTACGGGGAACGATATTATTTAAGAGTTCATTATTATAAACACCCTTCAGATATGTCACCATAC
Organism: Paenibacillus sp. CFBP 13594; assembly: GCF_014842675.1. Lineage (NCBI taxonomy): Bacteria > Bacillati > Bacillota > Bacilli > Caryophanales > Paenibacillaceae > Paenibacillus > Paenibacillus sp. CFBP 13594. The sequence continues at coordinate 2,915 of NZ_JACYVQ010000005.1, read as the reverse complement.
TTAACTAAAGATATCAGAACAGATAATAATAACTACAAGTCTCATTATGATCATGTTTTGGGGAAACTAGGTTTCAAGCATAAGAAGGACAGAAATCAAACCAATTACCTTGATTGGGCGACTAAAGAGGAGGAATGTGTGAATGTTTAAAGTTACACCAACCTACAATTTAACTTTAATTAAAGAAGTCTACAGTGCACAACAGCTTGAAAATGGACTTACACAATTTCTTTTGTTTGATGAATATACCAAAAGGTGGGTCTGGATGCCTTCGAGCGAGTATATTCCTTTAAATGATACTCGAATCAAGACGAGAAAAAATAAAAAAGTATCAGAATCGGAGTGAATTCAGATCGAAAAAATAATTGAATGGGCAGTAAATTACACAAAAAATGCTAAAAAGGTCGTTGAGGTGCTTAACTATCATCAAATCATGCCTGAGGATTCTTATAGGGCTGAAGGAAGAATTCAGGCTGTAGAAGATGTTTTAAAATTTATTCGAAATAAAGAACTAAAAGAAGATTGTAAATATTGCAGTGGTAAGCCATTCGTAGATAGAGAGCCTTTAATGAAGGCTCAATTAAGCGACTATAGTGTAACGATTAATAGTGTCAATTATTTGGAAGACAGCATTATCGGAGGATCTGCGCTCCATTCACTTTATGGTGTAGAGATAAACTACTGTCCTGTTTGTGGTAGAAATTTAAAAAGTCTGTAAAATACATATTTGATTTAAAAGGAGAGAGAGGAAAGATGAAAGAGAAATTTCAAAAGCTTTTTGATTCAATGAAGTTAAATGACAAAGTTACGGTTGAGCTGGATTTATATGAAGTTGGACGTATTCTTTCAATGGTGAAAAGTGTAGATGCTTATGAACAATCTCTAGAGGATAATATGCTAAAGAATTTCGAGAAATCGGAATAGAGATTAATATGAAATGAACATTTGATGTAGAAAGGAGATACAAATTATTCTGACAAGTTACTTTAACACAGCAGTAGGGATGGTGGGAACAATGGCACTAGTTTATCTCCCCAGCCGATTGATAAGCTTCACTAACAAATCGAAATTTTCACACAAAGCATACTTCTACGTAATGATGGTATCTTTTGTAGTAATCGCAACACTGCAAAGACTCGATGTCATTTGAAAAGGAGATGGAACACATAGTTAATTTTGCATATCTCAATTCGCCTGAAGGAAAAGAAGAGATGAACAGAAGACGTGAAGAGCGAAGAATACAGGAAGAGCTTGAGCGTAAAACTGTTTCATTTACAGGTCATCGTCCGAATAAATTGGGGAACTGTTATAGCCTTGCAGATCGTCAATCTAAATACATAAGCAGCAAGTTGAAACCAGTTTTAGAAGAACTTATTAAGAATGATGGAATTGAGCGTTTTTTGTCTGGTGGAGCAATAGGATTCGACCAGATAGCCTTTTGGACTGTGCAGGGACTAAAAAACACATTACATTCAAATATCAAGAATATTGTAGCTGTACCCTTCAAGAAACAAGCGATCAAATGGACTGATCATGAAACTCAACACTGGTATAAGAAGATGATTGATGTAGCCGATGAAGTTATTTATGTGGATGAACTATCTGATTACAAAGTCGAGGGTGTACCTCTTGGTGACTATCATGTTGCAAAGATGCAGAAACGTAATGAGTATATGGTAGATAAGAGTAGAATCATTATTTCAACTTGGGATGGCACAAAAGGTGGTACGGGTAATTGCTGTAGGTATGTGAGGAAAGTAGGTAAGACATTATACAATCTAAAACCACAGTATGATTTCGATTTAGATGTAACTTACGGATTCAATAGTTGCTGAAAGACAAGTTTTACAACAAGAAAGGGGTGGGGAAACCCACCCTATAGTTTTACCAACTTATCCTCAGGTATATCATACTTGTAGACTGCTCCATTAGTGAGCTCTACATAGTAATATCCCCAAGTGACAATGTACTCAGGATGATTTTCATATACTCTGATTATAAAATACTTCCCATCTTCGCTATAACCCTCATCCATCATTCCAAGGTTGTATTTATCTACGTCTTTCTTTATCTTTGCATATACATACTTGTACGCGTTATCCTCATTTACGATAAACTTTGGTTGTTTGCCTATAAAAAGATTGTCCCCTTTTAACGAAACGATCTCGCCAATTGCATTACTCATACTTCTAACTGGTACATATGTAGTGTTTTTGTACGTTATTGCATCAGTTGTGGACTTCTTATTGCCATCTACATAAAGACTGACTTTCTGAATTACTGCTTTAATTGGTGTAGTAGTAGCCGCAAATGCTGTTGCCCCTGTAATTGTTGATCCGATTAGAAGGCCAATGACTAATCCTTTTAATTTGTCTTTCATTGTAATGCTCCCTTGTTATGTGAAATAGATTGCTTATTGTATTATATAACTTTAATGTTTAATTGAACTACAAAAATTTCCTGTTGCATAAAGAACGTCTGTTCGGTGTATAATACTTATACAAACAAACGTTCTTATTTGATTATGGGAGTGATAATAATGGCTAAGAAAGAGCGGACAATCATGTTAATCGACATGCAGTCGTTTTATGCCAGTGTTGAAAAGGCTAAAATGCCACAATACAAAAATAAACCATTGGTAGTTGCAGGAGATCCAGCAAGACGTTCGGGAATAATACTTGCTGCATGTCCTCTAGCTAAAGCAAAAGGCGTGTCAACCGCTGAACCATTATGGCAGTCACTTCAAAAGTGTCCTGAGCTGATAATTGTGAGACCACATATGCAAGAATACATTGAAGTTTCGACCCAAATTATGTCCATTATTGAGGAGTTTACCGACTTAGTTGAGCCCTATAGTATCGACGAGCTGTTTTGTGACGTCACTGGATCTCTACATCTTTTTGGTAATGACCCGA